>CAVTQA010000047.1:0-222788 GCA_963736715.1 uncultured Alphaproteobacteria bacterium
CGCGCGGATCCGGTGCGCGGCGGCGCGCAAGCCGTCGCCGAGAGCTGGCGCAACCTGACTGCGGTCGGCGCAGAGCCGCTGGCGATCACCGACAACATGAATTTCGGCAATCCGGAGCGGCCCGAGATCATGGGCCAGTTCGTCGGCGCGATCGAGGGCATCCGAGAGGCCTGTCTCGTCCTCGATTACCCGGTCGTCTCGGGCAATGTCTCGCTCTACAACGAGACGAGCGGCCGGGCGATCCTGCCGACACCGGTGATCGGCGGCGTCGGACTGCTCGCCGATGCGGGCAGCGCGGTCGATCTGGCACTAAAGCGCGCCGGGGACACAGTGATCCTGATCGGGGACACGAGCGGTCATCTCGGCGCATCGCTTTACCTGCGAGAGATCGAGGGCCGCGAGGCGGGCCCGCCGCCGCCTGTCGATCTCGCCGCCGAACGACGCAACGGCGATTTTGTCCGCGCCATGATCCGCAGCAAATATGTTGCAGCTTGCCACGATCTGTCGGATGGCGGTCTCCTCGTCGGGCTCGCCGAGATGGCGATGGCGGGTCTGCGCGGCATCACGCTCGATCCCATCCCGATCGAATTGCCGAAGCACGCGTATCTCTTCGGCGAGGATCAGGCGCGCTACCTTGTCGAGACGCCGGATCCCCAACCGGTGTTGGATGCGGCCCGGGCGGCGGGGGTTCCGACCCGCGTCATTGGTGTGGTCGACGGGGCTTCGTTGACACTCCACGGCGGCGGTGCCATATCGGTTGCCACACTGAAAGCCAGCAACGAGGCTTGGCTGCCGGGCTATATGGCGCGGGCTTGAGCGGAGGAGTCGCGGGATGGCAATGGACGCGGCAATGATCGAGCGGCTGATCAAGGAGAGCCTGCCCGACGCCCAGGTCTCGATCGAAGACCTGCGCGGCGACGGCGATCATTACGCGGCGCATGTCGTCTCCGGCGCGTTTCGCGGCAAGACACGGGTTCAGCAGCACCAGATGGTGTATCAGGCGTTGCACGGCCGGATGGGCAACGAGCTGCATGCGCTCGCCTTGCAGACCGGCGCTCCCGAAGACTGAGGCAGCCGAATGTTTTGGGCCTTCCTAACTGAAGTTCGTCACCCCCGCGAAAGCGGGGGTCCAGGGCAACCGTTTAGAACCCGGTCCCCTGGATTCCCGCTTGCGCGGGAATGACGGGAACTCCATTCCGAAAAACCCGAGGACGAGAAAAAATGGACGAGACGGTTCAACAGCGCATCCGACAGAACATCTCCGAGACCCCCGTCGTGCTGTTCATGAAGGGATCGCCGGTCTTCCCGCAATGCGGGTTTTCGGCTGCGGTGGTGCAGATCCTCAGCCATATCGGGGTCAAGTTCAAAGGCGTCGATGTGTTGTCCGACCCGGGGATCCGCCAGGGGATCAAGGAATTCTCGAACTGGCCGACGATCCCGCAGCTCTACGTCAAGGGCGAGTTCGTCGGCGGCTGCGACATCATCCGCGAAATGTTCGAAACCGGCGAATTGCAGCAGCTTTTCGAGCAGAAGGGCGTCCCCGTCCGCGCCTGAGCGGCCTCGCTGAGGAAATTCCTCAGCCCGCTGTAATGTGGGTGCGGAAAGTCAGCGGATTATCGATGTTTTGCATCGGCTCTAGGTTGCCGCCCGTGCCTCGCACGATGATCGTTCCATAGCCGATAATTCGGCCGAGTATCCTTTGATCGACATCGACGCTCTCGACCTGTCTGCGATTCATTTCGATCGTATGTCGGGCGATCAGGCCGGTCTTATAGATGACACGCCGGTCGGTGACCGCCAGTTCGGTTGTTATCCGACGGACGAACGCAGAAAATCCCGAAGATAGCGCCAGTAACGCAAATATGGTTGCTGCGATCCACAGCGCGAGGCTGAAATTCCGATTATCGGCCGCGTACCACGCCGCCGCTGCCAGGCCGATGCAAATGATCAGCAGTAGAATCGCACGCAGATAGACGATCCAATGCAGCCGCGTTGCATACACGATTGTTTCTCCCGGTTGCAGTACCCGTTTCACATAGCGCATCGCTGCGGGTATCCTGCAACTCCGGGGCTATTGGGCGGCCTGGGCGGCGGCTGCCGTGCCGAGGTGTCGTCGCAGCGCCGCGATGAGCGCGTCCGCCTCGGGTTCGGTCGTGTCGAAACGACAGACGAAACGGGCGAGGGTCCGGCTTCTGCGATAGAATCGGAAGCCGTCCTGCTCCAACAAGTCCATAGTGCCGTCCGGCAATTCGAGAAAGATCTCGTTCGCCTCAACCGGGGCCAACAGCCGGGCGGCGGGTATGTCGCGCAGCGGGGCGGCGATGCGCGCGGCAATCCGGTTCGAGGCGTGGGCCATCTCGAGCCAGAGCCCGTTCTCGACATAGGCGATCAGTTGCGCCGACGCGAAGCGCATTTTGGACCAGACCTGGCCGGCGCGGCGCAGCTGCACCGCAAGGCCGTCCGCGAGGTCGGGCGAAAAGACGACGATCGCGTCGCACAACGCCCCGCCATTCTTGGTGGCCCCGAACGACATGATGTCGATACCGGAGCGCCAGGTCGCATCGGCCGGGCTGCAGCCGAGCCGCGCCACGGCATTCGGCGAAACGCGCCCCGTCCATGTGGAGTCTGAGACCGCGCCGTTTGGCGACCTCGGCGACCGCCCGGATCTCGTCGAGGGTATAGACAGCTCCGAGATCGGTCGCCTGGGTCAGGCTGACCGCGCTCGGCTGACCTCTGTGCAGCTGCGCGGGCGAGATCCCGGCCAGCGTCTCGGCCAGCAAGCCGGCGTCGATTTTGCCGTGTTGCCCGCCGATCGCGGCCAGCTTGACGCCGCCGCCGAAGAACCCTGCCGCGTTCGCCTCGGAGGTGTTGATGTGCGCAACTTCGCTGCAATAGACGATGCCCCAAGACGGGCCGAGCGCGGCCAGAGCCAAGGCATTGGCGGCAGTCCCGGTGGCGACCGGAAAAACCCGCACTGAGGTCTCGAACAGGTCGCAGAAGCGCTGTTGCAGCTCCGCCGTCCACTCGTCGGCGCCGTACCCCAATGCGGTGTCGTGATTGGCCCGAACCAGCGCCTCTAGGATCTGCGGTGCAGCTCGGCCTGTGTTGTCGCTGCGATAATCGATCATGGCGGTCGCTTCCGTGGTCGCGCGCGCAACCCTACCCTTTTTTGCCGGGGACGCCATGGGAGTGAGTCAAACGGAGCACGACCGTCTGGCGACCGCGCGGCTGACCGGCATAAGAGGGGGCGCGCAGGTGCGCGCCGCGCAGAACCACCGGCTGCGTCCGGGCGCGCAACTGTATCGTGGCGGAATGAATGGGCTTGGCACCGTCTCTGCGAGATGGCTGCACAGCTGCATGGGTGACGGGAGGATTCTCCGCCGGTGCACGGGCGACCCGCTGGGCCGCTGCCGGAGCGATCTGCGGTGAAGCCATCAGCACCGGTGCGTTCTGCAACCGCTTCTCAGGCAGAGAAACGCGTGCGGACGCGATCGGGCGTCCATTGGTAAAGGCCAAGCGCGGCACCACGGTGGCGAAAAGTCGGTTCGCGAAATCCTCGTCGAACGCCTCCAGAGGCGGCTCTCCGTCCGCTCGCACCCCGATCGCCGCGACATCTTGAACACTCCCGAAATTCAGGTTGCGAACGTAGTCTAGGTCTCGCGTGTAGCTCGGCCAATAAGCTTCACCCGGGGCGAGCGGAAACCACGCGACCGTAGCTCCTTCTTCCGAGCTCAGCCCGACACCTGGTGTGCCGAGGAACGCCACGACCGCTGGCGCATAAAGCGGGCGCACAATGTAGTTTCCGGGGACCCAAGCCCAGTGGTCGTCAATCAGCGCCCACCGGCCATAATGGGACGGGGCGAAACCCCAGGGCTGATCGTCCAGCCAAGTCCAACCCCACGGCGCGATCCAGCTCCAACGTCCGAAGCGATAAGGCGCCCAGTCGTCCGATTGGGTCGGGAACCACACCGGCCCGTATTGCGCGGTAATTTTCCACATGCCGGCGGAATCGAGCTCGTCATAGCCGGTCATGTATCGCGAAACGTAATAGGGCGCGGCGAGGCGGGTCTCGTCGTAGTCGCGGTCGCGGCACCAGGCGACAAAGTCGTCCGCGGTAGCCGGTTCGATCGAGGCGGCATCAACCGCCTCCGACCCCGTCAGGACCGCGGTTTGACCTCCCTCGATACGTCTGTCACCGCCCGCCCCGGCGAAATGCGCGGTTCCGTCGAAAACCGCGACGCGCAGCGGCCGGTCACGCTCTCCGGCCTCGATGTCATACGTGCCGGGAGTCGACAGCCAGACGTCGCCCTGCGGAACATCGATCTCGACGGTTTCGTTTTCGCCGGCCTGGCGCAAATGAAGGCCGATTCGCCCGCGCGAAAGGAGGATTTGAGTGACCCCGTCGCGCAAACTCGCGATTTCGATCTCGCTGGCATTGGACAGGTCGATTGTATTCGCACCGATGCGAATCTCGGCGCGTGCTCTTGGGTCGGTGCGCAGCAGCCTCGCCGGTGAAGATCGGTTGGTTCAACTCGGCGTCGGCCCCGGTGCTCCCGCCGGAAACTCGAAGGTCGACATTTCCCGAGACAAGGCTGACCTGTCCGACACGGCCGGGCGGCGACCAGTCGGGCGGCAAAGGAACGCTCGCCTCGACAGCCGGCACAGCCTCGGTCTGGGTCATCTCTTGCGCGATCACCGGGACGAGCCCAGCAACCATCGCGATGCAATAGATGCAGACAAACAATCGCATGGGTCTAACCCCCCAAGCGTCCCCTGCCGAAACTTTAGCAGATAATTTTCTCAGACAATCGACAAATTGCAGCAATCGCGGTTAACTCGCGACGCCCGATGGATACATTCGGCTTACCGGAAGATTTCGGATAATGGTCGGGTTACTACCCGAGGACATTGCCGTCGTCGTGCTCGGCCCGGGGGGCGCCGCGCTCGGCCGGCAATTGCGTACGGCGCTGGCCGGCGCTCGGATGCACGGCCCGCGCGCACATCCCGGCGACTGGGACGAGAGCTACGATCGAGTGTCGACCCATGTCGGCCGGCTGTTCGAAGCAGGGCGGCCGATCGTCGGTATCTGCGCCAGCGGCATCTTGATCCGCTCCGTCGCCCCCTTCCTCGCCGCCAAGCAGGAGGAGCCGGCGGTGGTCGCGGTCGCCGAGGACGGCTC
The DNA here is from genome assembly GCA_963736715.1 of uncultured Alphaproteobacteria bacterium. Taxonomy (GTDB): domain Bacteria; phylum Pseudomonadota; class Alphaproteobacteria; order ATCC43930; family CGMCC-115725; genus AP-15. Next base: position 5,180 of record CAVTQA010000047.1, read on the forward strand.
GGTCGCGGTGCCGTTGATCGGCGGACATCGCGGCGCCAATGCATTGGCCCGCGCGATTGCCGAGCTTACCGGCGGCATCGCGGCGGTAACCACCGCCGGGGATGTGCGCCTGGGTGTCGCGCTCGATGAGCCGCCGCCCGGCTGGCATATCGCCAATCCGGACAAGGTGAAGCCGATCGTGTCGGCGCTTCTTAGGGGTGACCCTGTTTCCTTGACCGACGAGACGGGCTGCGGCGGATGGTTACGTGCTGGGGCAATCCGCTGGGCGGAGCAGGGCAACCGACGGGTCGTGGTGACGGACCGGTTGGGGAAATCGGAAACCGACGCCTTGGTGCTCCATCCGCCGGTCCTGGCGCTCGGGATCGGATGCGAGCGCGGCTGTTCCGCCGAAGAAATTGCGGATCTCGCGCGCTCGGCGCTCGCCGAGGCGGCGCTCGCGGCGGGTGCGGTCGCGGCGGTCGTGTCGGTCGAACTGAAGCTCGCCGAACCGGCAATCCACGCGCTCGCGGCGGAACTCGGGGTGCTGGTGCGGTATTTTCCCGCTTCACGTCTCCTCGTCGAAACGCCGCGTCTGTCGGAGCGCTCGCCGGCTGTGTTTCGTGCGACGGGCTGCTGGGGCGTCGCCGAAGGTGCGGCGCTCGCCGCCGCCGGACCGGATGGGGTTCTGGTAGTGCCGAAGCGCAAATCGCGACGCGCGACTTGCGCGATCGCGCGCGCGTCGCAGCCGATCATTGCCGAGACAATTGGCCGCCCACGCGGCAGGCTCGCCGTCATCGGGATCGGCCCCGGCGATGCGTGCTGGCGCACTCCGGAGGCGACCACCGCGCTGGCGAAAGCAAGCGATGTGGTCGGTTACAGTTTATATCTCGACCTGCTCGGCCGAGCGATCGAAGGCAAGAGCTGCCATCCGAGCGCGATCGGCGATGAGGAGGCGCGGGTCCGCCTGGCGCTCGATCTCGCCGCGGCGGGAGGGTCGGTGGCGCTCGTCTCCTCCGGCGACGCCGGCATCTACGGCCTGGCACCGCTCGTCTTCGAGCTCCTCGATACCGAGGCGAAGCCGGAATGGCGCACGATCGATCTCAGGGTCATTCCTGGCATCTCTGCATTTCAGGCGGCCGCCTCACGGGCCGGCGCACCCCTCGGCCATGATTTCTGCGTGATCTCGCTGTCGGATCTGATGACGCCGTGGGAGACGATCCGGGCTCGCCTAGAGGCGGCGGCAGCGGGCGATTTTGTCGTCGCGCTCTACAACCCGCGCTCAGCGCGGCGGCAGGTGCACTTTGCCGAGGCGGTGGATGTTCTGCTGAGGCATCGCTCGCCCGAGACACCGGTCTTCGTCGGCCGCAATCTCGGGCGTGACGGGGAAGAGCGGCGCATCATCTGTTTGTCGGAACTGGCCGGCGCCGCTATCGACATGCTTACGATCGTCCTGGTCGGCAGTAGCCAGACCCGCCGGATCGACAGCGATCCCGCGCGCCTCTACACGCCCCGCGGCTATTTCGACCGCAGCTTCCCGTGACAGTGCATTTCATCGGCGCCGGTCCCGGCGCGCCCGACCTGATTACGGTGCGCGGGCTGCGGCTGATCGAGCGCTGCCCGGTTTGCCTCTATGCGGGTTCGCTGGTGCCAGTCGAGATCCTGGCTTCGGTTCCGCCGGGGGCGCTGGTCATCGACACCGCGCCGTTGACCCTCGACGAGATTGTCGGCCATCTCGCCGACGCGGATCGTCGCGGCGTCGACGTCGCCCGGCTGCATTCCGGCGATCCGTCGCTCTATGGCGCGATCGCCGAGCAGATGCGGCGGCTCGAGGGGCTCGGCATCCCGTTCGATGTCACCCCGGGGGTGCCGTCCTTTGCGGCAGCTGCGGCCGCGCTCGGCCGCGAGCTGACCCTGCCGGAAATCGCCCAGACCGTGATCCTGACGCGCACCGCGACCCGCTCCTCGCCAATGCCCGAGCGCGAAGCCCTCGAACGGCTCGGGGGGATCGGTGCGACCCTGGCAATTCATTTGTCGATCAACAATCTCGCGCGGGTCGTGCGCGCGCTGACGCGGCATTACGGGCCGGATTGTCCCGTGGTCGTCGCCTACCGGGTCAGCTGGCCGGACGAGCGCTTGATCCGCGGCACTCTCGCCGACATCCGTGACAAGGTGAAACAGGCCCGCATCACCCGTACAGCCTTGGTGCTGGTCGGCCAGACCCTTGGCGACGGAGACGCTCCCGAAAGCCGGCTTTACGCCCCCAACCACCATCATCTGCTACGGCGCAGCCGCGCCCCGTGGAGGGATTCGATATGAACGAGGCCGCCTTCAGCGAGCTCGCCGGCTGGGTGACCGAGGCCGGGCTTGTCGGCCGCAGCGAAACCGAGCTGATGGCGGGGTTCTGCCGGCGTGTCGCCCAAGCCGGGGTACCGCTGGCGCGCGCCCTTGTTATCCTGGACACCCTTCACCCGATCTATGAGGGCCGCGCTTTCCGCTGGCGCTCGGATATGCCCGAGGCGGCCGAAGCGGTGGACTATGGCCGAACCAATGAAGGCGAGGCCGCGGAGAATTGGCGCAACAGCCCCTTTTTTCATCTGCTGCAATCGGGCGAAACGGCGATGCGGCGCTGTCTGGCTGCCGGTGATCCGGCGGATTTCCCGGCCGTCGCGCAGGCACGCGACGAGGGCGCAACGGACCTTTTGGTGCTCATCCATCGCTTTGCCGCCGAGGGCGTCATCGGCGAGATGGATTGCGTCTATTCGACCTGGTCCAGCGATGCGGCCGACGGCTTCGGCGAGGACGCGGTCGTCTCGCTGAAACGGCTTGCCCCGTTTCTGAAGTTGGCGGTCAAATCGGCGGCGCTCGCGCGCATGGCCGGAACGCTTGCCGAAACCTATCTCGGCCGCGACGCGGGCCGGCGGGTCATGAGCGGCCGCATCGTGCGGGGCGTTGCCGAGAAGATTGGTGCCGTCCTGTGGGAGAGCGATCTGCACGGATACACGCATATCTCCGACAATGTCCCGCCGGAGCAGATCATCCCACTGCTCAATGACTATGCCGATGTCGTGATCTCGGCCGTGCACGGGCATGGCGGCGATGTGTTGAAGCTGGTCGGCGACGGCATACTCGCGATCTTCACCACTGAGAACCGCCGGGAAGCGTGCCTCGCGGCGCTCGCGGCGGCGGCGCAGGTGCGCAACGGAGCCGCCAAGCTCAATAAAAACCGAAGCCAAGCCGGCCTGCCGACCACCGCCGTCTATCTCGCACTGCATGTCGGTGATGTCTTCTACGGCAATGTCGGCAGCAAGGATCGTCTCGATTTCACGGTCATCGGCCCGGCCGTCAACGAGGTCAGCCGGATCTTGGCGATGAGCCGGTCGGTCGAGCAGGATCTACTGCTGTCGGCGAGCTTCGCCGATGCGGCTGGCCCGGAAATGCGCCGCCGTCTCGTTTCGGTCGGCCGCTACGCGCTGCGCGGCGTCGCGCAGCCGCAGGAACTCTTCACCCTGGAACCCGATTTTCACATCGCACTGCAAGCGAGCCTAAAGGCCGTATAAGGGCCCGGCTCAGTCGATCGGGTCAGCTGCTACACGCCCAAACATGCGAAAGTCGTGAAAGGCCTCCTTGAACCAGGCCTTTTGTTTCAGCGTCCCCTCGTAATTGAAACCCACCTTGACGAGGACCCGGTCGGAGGCATCGTTGCCCGGCAAGGTCCAAGCTTCCATGCGGTTCAATTTGAAATGACCGTGTCCACAAGCGACAACCGCGCGGACCGCCTCGGTCATGAGACCGCGGCCCCAAAATTCCGGGTGCGACTCGTAACCGATCTCACCCCATCGCCATTGTTTATGGATCCGATTGATACGAATCGCTCCAAGGGGCGTGCCGGTGCTCCGCTCCTGGATCATCCAGGCGCAGCCCCTACCGCTGCTGAACAACTTTGACATCCAGTCTACGAAGTGATCTGCCTGCGCCCTGGTGGCCCTGTCGGGAAGGTCGGAAAACCGGGTGACTTCCGCGACCGACAGCAGCTGATGGTAAAAGCTGCCGTCGCGGGATTGCACGGCGCGAAGTTCGAGCCGTTCGGTTGTGAGGACGGGAAAAGGCTGCGCGTGCCTCATAGCCGCTCTGTCCCAGGGCTCCTTTACGTACGAGCGAAGCGGCGGGCGGTACCCTCAATCGGTCGGGGTCGTCACCGGCCGCAATCCGAGGAAGAGCCGCGACGCCGCTAAATCGCCAAGAGATACAACAGGAAAAGTACTTCGATTTGCTATCCGCACCGAGACGGCTTTTTTCCCCGGCGCCCCGCAAATGATTAAGGATCGCCTCGCCGGCGCTTCGCCCGAGGTCCAGCACCAAGTGCTGGCCGGGGGCGCGATGGGGTTCTACCGCCTCAACTGACCCTCACCACTTGTTCCTGAGCTCGCGCAGCCTGAGGAACACCGTCTTCGGGTCCGGATTGTCGGGCAGATCCGGAAAGGCTTCGCGCAGCCGCTTGATCACCGTGGGGCTGGTCAGCCGGAAGAACGTGTTGATCTCCCGCTCCAATGCCAGAGTGGTGACCAGCGCCTTCGCCGGATCCTGTTTTTCCGTTGCCGGCAGCATCGACTTGGCCTTGGCATTGTCCGGCTCGCGGTCCAGTGTGAAGGCGAGATTGCGCGCGATATAATCGTGCCCCGGGTAGATCAGAGTGTCTTCCGGAAGTTTGGCGAGCTGACCGACAAAGCTGTTGTAGAGCTCGTTCGGGTGACCGCCATTGTGGCAATTGCCGGCGCCGGCATTGAACAACGTGTCGCCGCAAAACAGCGCAGGCGTGTCGGTATGCGACCTCACACAAATATGGCTCATCGTGTGTCCCGGCGTGTCAAGGCATTCGAGCTCGACGGTCTTGCCGACTTTGATCACGTCGCCGGCGCGCAATCCGCGGCTCATCTCCGGGATCTTGTCCTTCGCGTTGACGTGCGCCAATACCGGCGCCTTGGTGGCCGCGATCATCTGCTGGTTGCCGCCGGTATGGTCGCGGTGCTCGTGCGTGTTGAGGATCTGGGTGATGTTCCAGCCCTTCGCCTTGGCGGCGGCGAGGCATTTCTCGTGGTCCAGCGGATCGACCGCCAACGCCTCACCGGTCTCGGCGCAGGCGATCAGGTAATTGAAATTGCGGCCGGAATTCGCGGTCCAGATCTGTTCGACGATCATTGCTCGCAGCTCCCTCCAACTCTTCGGAAGGGAAGAACTAGTCTCGGCGGGAGGACGAGTCAAACCGCCCAGCCCAATTGTAGCGGCGCGCCTCCTTATCTTCGCGGCGCGCCGCCTGGTCTTCCTCCAATTCCCGCAATCGGCTTTCGAAATCGCTCGCGTCGATCGCCCGCAGAAAGGTTTCGATCATCTGGGAGAGCGTGAACCCCTCGCCGGGGGTAATGGCGCCACGCCCGACCGCGCCGCTGACCACCTTTATCGCCGCCAAGATGTCGTCTGCGCCGTGGATCGGCGGCAGAGCGAGCTCGACCGCCCGTTCGCGGCGCGGCGCCACGGTGCGGTCGAGACAGAGCCGCAACGCCGCTGGATCGCCGGCAAGGGCCAGCTCGACTGCCTTGCGGGTCAGCGCCGCGGCTTCGCCATCGAGCAACATCTCGGCCGCCCGAGTGGCCCGATTCGAGGAGCCGCGCGGCCGGCCCGGCAGGATTGCCGGACTGGCCCTTTGGAAACGGCCGCCCGCGGGCTCGCTTTGCTGTTTTTGCTGTTTTTTGCAGCGGAATATCAGTCATCGCTCGATCTCGTTCGCTCACCCGGCGCCGGCCATCGGCGCTTCCGTAGCGACATCAAACGACAACATTATGGCAATTTTAGCGTTGCTGATATGGCAAGCAAACGTGATCGCCTCGACCTACATCTTGTGTCGGGGGCGGCCAAATAGAAACGCGGCAGCAAAGTTTTCGTGGCGGAGAAGGCGGTCGCCAAACCACGCAATGACCGCCGCCTGTGGTTCCAGGGCATTTAAGGTTAACGGGAGAACTTAAATTTGATTGCGACGGATTTTACATAATGGGCGATTATGCGACTTCAGTGTGTGGCAAGGAACTCCATAACTGATGGCAGCACAAGGCTGCTTTCAGAAAAAGCCTGTAAGTGCGAGAGCCCCGGCAGGGAGAGAAACCTCGCATTCGGAATTCGTTCGCTCGCCGCCTTCGTCTGTACGAACATTGGATCGCCCTCCCCGGCATAAAGGCAGCACGGCATCGCCATGGTCCCCAACACGTCCTCCATATTGACCCGATCCTGCGCCAACGCTAACCAAGCTTCGAGATCGGCCGCGCGCAGGCGCGCCGCGTAGCGGTCCGGTATTGGCCCGGCCATTTTTTCGAAGCCAGCCACGAGAACGTCACCACCTTCAGCGATCCCGTCACGGAGCAATTGCCGAAACCCCGCCTGGTCGCGCGCAAAGGGATGCTGGCCACCGATCACCAACGCATCGACCCGATGAGGCGCATGCCGCGCCATACCGAAGCCGATCCAACCCCCCATCGAATAACCCCAGAAGTGTGCCTTTTCGACACCCGCGGCGTCGAGCACGGCTGTCACGTCGGCTGCTCGGCGGTCCAGCATGTACGACGCTTTGTCGTGCGGTTTGTCACTGCCGCCATGCCCTCGAGCATCGATCAGGATCAGCCGGTATCTCGTCCGGAGTACCGCGACATAGCCGCACTCGGACCAATCCTCTAGACACTGCGTGAAGCCATGCTGAAGCACCAAGGGTGGTCCGGCACCCTCGACCTCATAACGGATTCGGGTTCCGGCATTGTCTGCATATGGCATCTCGCGTACCTCCCCTTTGGGGCTTTGTCTGACAGTAAGCGGAGCCATGTCAATCGTTCGGGACGAACGGCATGAGTGAGGTTTGTCGGTTCGCAGAAATCAAGGAAAACGCAGCAAAATTAGCTCATTGAAACGATTGCGCTTTTTTGCTGCGTAAATCTGCTGCATAATGGCGGCATGAAATACGGCTATGCCCGCGTCTCGACCGACGGCCAGAGCATCGAGGCGCAAGTGCGCCAACTCGCCAAGGCCGGATGCAAAAAGGTGTTCCGCGAAGTGGCGAGCGGTGCCAAGACCGAACGCGCGCAGCTTCGCCGCTTGCTCGCGGTCATCGACGCCGGCGACATGGTGACGGTGACGCGGCTCGACCGGCTCGCCCGCTCGACCCGCGATCTTTTGAACACCCTCGCGGCGATCACGGACAAGAAAGCCGGTTTCCGCTCGCTCGGCGACACATGGGCCGATACCACGACCCCACACGGCCGCCTGATGCTGGCCGTACTCGGCGGCCTAGCCGAGTTCGAGCGCGATCTAATCCGCGCACGCACCGGCGAAGGACGCGCCCGCGCCGTCGCCAACGGCGTCAAGCTCGGCCGCAAGCCCAAGCTCACCCCGCACCAGCAGAACGAGGCCCGGCAGCGCGTCGCCGCCGGCAACGAAACGCTCCGCGAGATCGCGCGCAGCTACAACGTCCACAACAGCACGATTTCACGGCTGACAGCATGAGGGTCTAAGCGCGGAATCCGGGATGCCGAACTGGCTCAGAGGCGTACCGATTTTGATTTATAAACCAACCGAAGAGGGAAGAAATGGCCGGGCAAGTTCAGCGCATGGACATACAGACAGGTGATCCCTTAAATCCTCGCGCCGGCCCCGGATTTACAATCGGAGAGGGGCCGGGGAGAACGTGCATGTCTGTGGTATATGCCACTGGCGCAGAGGCCGACGCGGCAGCGGAAAAAATCCGAGAAGCGCTCTCCGGTGCAATTTGGGTGCGTTGTCAAGGAACTCGATAACAATGGATATCGGGAAATTCAGCAAACGGGTACTCCTGACCGGTGCCGGATGGTCACATAACTGGGGTGCCAGACTAGCTGCCGGAGTTTGGCAACTCATTTTGGATTTCCCCGACGTACGCAATAATGATCGACTTAGCGCCCTTCTTCGTGACGAGCAATCGTTCGAATTCGCACTGGCGCGAACGAGGTCGCCGCCATTTGTCGAAGCTGACCACCGGAGTTTTCAACGTGCGTTACTAGAGGCGTTCATTTCTATGGATCGCGCGATTGCGTCGCCTCCTAATCCAAAGATCAATATCTACCAAGTGCAAGACCTGTTGTTTCGTTTCTGGGGACAACGTAATCACGGGGTTGATACGGGCTACTTGTTTACACTCAACCAAGATTTATTTTTTGAGCGATACCTCTACAACAATCACGTCTACGGTGCGCCGCCGCCAGTTTTGCCGGCAGTGCAACCGAGTCCGGGTCAGCGCTATTTCACCACAAACGTCGAAGCCTACTCTCCCCAATTTGTGATGCACCCGTTCGCAGACCCGGCAGGGCAAGGGCGGCTGCGCGGACAAATGAACGTCATTAAATTACATGGCTCGTTTAACTGGAGAATGCCGAATGCGGGGAACGTGTTGGTTGTTGGAACCGAAAAGAGCAGACAAATCGCCGACCTGCCATTGCTCGCATGGTATTTTGATATATTCAAAATGGTTCTCTATGAAGCAGAACGTTTAATGATCATTGGCTACGGGTTTGGGGACGAGCACGTGAACGCGGTAATCGCCGAAGCGATAGAAAAGCACGGTCTCAAGGTGTTCATCTGGGATGCCGGGCCTAGTTTAAAGGAGCGGGTTTTGGCGGCCGCACACGGCTCGACCATCTGGAACGGTCTTTTGAGCACAGAAACCCAGCGCATGATTGAAGTCTTTCCACCTAGTTCCCCGAGCCAAAACGAAACAGAAGAATATCGCCGGATACGACGGTCATTTTTCGACGAGACACGCTTTTGGCCACCCTGACGGCAGCGCGCCGATTGTGCAGGGAAAAGCATGCGGTGCAGTGATTTTCCATAAAGCCGGCTATGCGACAAAAACCGAAATTGTAATCGAGCGGCCGCCTACGAGATGTAGATTGCCCTGCTGCGCTATTCCAACGCACATGAAAACTGAGACACAACAACCGGAAGACCTCGCGAGCCTCTACCGCCGCGCCTTTGCCGAGTATGGCGCGCGGGCGCTGTGGAACAAGCGCGAACTCGAGAGGCCGACCCCGGCGGATGCTCTGGTCGTCGCGCGCGCCTTGCGCATGGAGGGCAACCGCGAAGCCCGGCGGCTGGCGGAACAGATCGAGCGGGCCTGCCGTGCCGCTCTCTAGGATTCAAACCGACATTCTCCGCCTGCTTGCGGCCCACCGCGACCCGGAAAGCTATGTCGCCGGGGCCACGCCCCTGAACCGTGACGCGCCGCGCATCTCCGCCGACATCGACGTATTTCACGACCGCGAGGAGCGGGTTGCGGCGGCGGCATTAGACGACACGCAAACGCTCGCGGCGGCGGGCTACGGCGTCGCGTGGCTTCGGCAATTGCCGCTGATGTACACCGCCGAGGTGACGCGAGACGATGCCAGCACCCGGCTCGAATGGGTGGCTGACAGCGATTACCGGTTTTTCCCGACTCTGCCGGATGAGACGTTCGGCTATGTGCTGCATCCGGTCGACCTAGCGATGAACAAGGTCATGGCCGCCGCCGGACGGCGCGAACTGCGCGACATTGTCGACCTCGTAACCGTCCACCAAACCATCCTGCCGCTCGGCGCCGTCGTTTGGGCGGCGGTTGAAAAATCACCCGGCTTCACGCCGGAAGGACTGGTTGCCGAAATCCGGCGCAACGCCAACTATCCCGCCGCCGAGTGGCGCGCCTTACAAAGCAGCGAGCCGCTCGACCCGAAAGTGATCACGGAGCGGCTACGCGCGACCCTCGCCGAAGCCGAGGCCTTTATCGCGCGGATGCCCACGGACAAAATGGGCCTGCTGTTTTTGCAAGCAGGTCGAGTCGTGCAGCCCGACCCCGACCGCTTGAACGACTATCAAACCCACGCTGGACAGCGGCGGGGCCAATGGCCGGGCAGTCCCGAAATCAGTGCGGCCATGTTCGAACGTTACAACAAGGAACGAGGCCCATAGCAGTAAGTGAGATACCTCGATTATTTTTGCCAAACGAAATCATAATTGCAGGAATTACTGGTTTGGCGTGCGCGTACCGTGCCGGTGCCGTCTATCTGGCCGCTGACACTTATCTCGATTGGCTGGGATTGGCCGGGCCCAGCTGCTCGCATCGTCAGCTCGCCCTGCGGCCCGACCGTTCCTCGGAGCCGGTAGCCGGTGGCGCTTTTATACCGCGCCCGACCCTGCATGATGGTGAGCGGCCCCGGTCTGCGGTCCGGACATTGGCCCACCTGCGCTTTCCTCGTCATGAAGGTTTGATTGACTCTCGCCGAAGAGACCAACCGGTAGGTCCCGTCAAATGCCGCTCCGGCGGTCGAAGGCGGTGGAGTTTGCGCATTCGCGGCCGCCAGCGTGGTGACAAATGCGACGATCCAAACTAATCCGATATGCGTCCGCATGAACCTGGCCTCCCATCGTCGAGTTCCCGACGCCCAAATGCACCAACCCCCTAACGCTCCCGCGCAAGCGGCGGTGGGCGTGGGTGGGAGCTGGTCCCCCTCTCCGCCGTATCCCGCCGTGCGGGAGAGGAGCTTTGAGCTGACCGCGTTGTAGCCCCTCTCCAGCCCTTGCGGGAGGGGGTGCCGAGCGCAGCGAGGCGCCGCTCCTTCCTTGTCGACATCGAGCTTCGTCTCTCGCACCGTGTCGCGCACGACTTCGGTGCGCTCGTCCGCCTCCTTCGCCACCGGTCTGACCATGCGCTCTCGCGGTGGCTGGATTGTCGGGTCTGGCGCGGCCGGGTGCGGCGGCATAAGTCAGCGGTACCTCGACGACTGAGGCCTGGCGAGACCCGCGACATAATGACGACGGCGGAAGACGGACTCCCGCTCCCACTGAGATACTGGGCGATCCTGAACCTCGCGGTCGGGATGGCGCTCTCGGTGCTCGACAGCGCGATCGCGAATATCGCATTGCCGGCGATTGCCAAGGAGATCCACGCCAGCGCCGCCAATTCGATCTGGGTCATCAATGCCTACCAGCTGGCGGTCGTCATCTCGGTGCTGCCGTTCGCGTCACTTGGCGACATCTTCGGCTATCGCCGCATCTACATCATCGGCCTCGTAGTGTTCACCGGCGCCGCGCTCGTCAGTGCTTTGTCGCACTCGTTGCCGATGCTGACCCTGGGCCGCGCACTGCAAGGGCTGGGCGCCGCCGGCATGATGAGCGTCAATACGGCTCTCGTGCGCTTCACCTATCCGCGGCGGCAGCTGGGCCGCGGCATCGCAATGGTTTCGGTCGTCGTCTCGATATCGTCGGCCGCGGGCCCGAGCGTCGCCGCGGCGATCCTCGCGGTCGCGTCGTGGCCCTGGCTGTTCGCGATAAATGTCCCGATCGGCCTCGTTGCGCTCGCGATGTCGTGGCGCCTGCTGCCCACGACGCCGCCCACCGACCATCGCTTCGACTTGGCGAGCGCGGCTTTGAGCGCATTCGCCTTTGCGTTCCTGATCAGCGGGATCAACGGCATCGGCCACCACCACCCCGCTCTCCTGGTGATCAGCGAATTGGCCGGCGCCCTCCTCGTCGGCTATGTCCTGGTGCGCCGGCAAAACTCCTTGGCCATGCCGCTGCTGCCCGTCGATCTCTTCAGGCGGCCGGTGTTCGCTCTCTCGGTCACGACCTCGGTTTGCGCGTTTGTCGCGCAAGGAATCGTGTTTGTCGCGCTGCCTTTTTTCTTCCAGGACGTGATCGGGCGCTCGCAGGTCGAAACCGGGCTCTTGATCACGCCGTGGCCGGTGACGGTCGCTATCATCGCGCCGATCGCCGGCCGGCTGGCCGACCGCTATCCTGCCGGAATTCTCGGCGGCATCGGGCTCGGCGTGCTGAGCCTCGGCTTTATCCTGCTGGCGTTGCTCCCGGCTCAACCAGGCGATGCGAGCATCATCTGGCGAATCGTTGTCTGCGGATTCGGGTTCGGGTTTTTCCAATCGCCGAACAACCGCGCCATTGTCAGCAGCGCGCCGCGCGAACGCAGCGGCGGCGCCGGCGCCATTCAAGCGACCGCCAGACTGCTCGGCCAGACGATCGGCGCCGCTCTGGTCGCACTGGTCTTTGGCTACGCCGGACCCGGCGGCGGCACCAGCCCGACAACGGCGATCCTGATCGCCGCCAGCTTTTCCGCCGCTTGCCGCGCTCGTCAGCCTCTCCCGACTGCTCAATTTTGTGCGCGGACCACGACGCGCATCCGTCCGTGATTCCGGCATGCCGAAACCAAACCGCGATCAAGTCCCGCTGCGCGCGCCGCCGTAAATCGAACCGGCCCTCGGCGACGGAGCCGCTCGTCGGCTTGCGCCAGGGCCGAGTTTGACTATCCTGCAGCCGCCTGCAATCGGGGGGATGGGGCGGGACCCGATGAGTAAAGGGGCGCGTCGGCGTTCGCGCTTTTACCGGTTCTTCCCTGCGGCGGGGCTGCTGATTGCTCTGCCGTCTTTACTCGCGCTCGGCGCCGAGCCGGTCTCGGACCTGACGGTCGTCCATCTCCTGAACCGGCTCGCCTTCGGCCCCACGCTCGAAGAGGTTCGGCACGTCAAGACGATTGGGGTGGAACGCTATATTGCCGAGCAGCTCGATCCCGACTCGATCCCCGGGGCGATCCCCGAGCCGATCGAGCTGCGATGGCGGCTCGCCCAGCTCGACACGTTGAAGCTCAACCCTGTGCAGCTGCGCCAGCTTTACGGACCGTCGCGCAGCCTGCGCGGCTTCAAGCCCAACCCGGAGCTGGAGAAAGCTCAGCGCGAACGGGTGCAAATCATCCTGCGGGACGCCAGCGAGGCGCGCATTCTCAGAGCCCTGCTGAGCCCGCGGCAGCTGCACGAAGTCATGGTCGATTTCTGGTTCAACCATTTTAATGTGTTCTCCGGCAAGGGACTGGATGATGTGTGGATCGGCAATTACGAGGAGCAGGCGATCCGCCCCTTTGTGCTCGGCCGCTTCCGGGATTTGCTGTTTGCCACGACAAAACACCCGGCGATGCTGGTCTATCTCGACAACGCGCTCAGCACCGCCCCGGGAAGCCCCGGCGCGCGCGGCAGACAGAAGGGACTGAACGAGAATTTCGCGCGGGAAGTCATGGAACTGCACACGCTCGGCGCCAATGGCGGGTACACGCAGGAGGATGTCGTAACCTTGGCCCGGGTCTTGACCGGGTGGGGCGTCAATTCGCCGGATGCCCGCGTGTTTCCAGAATACGCCGCGGTCTTCGAAGGCGCGCGCCACGATTACAGCCCAAAGGTTTTCCTCGGCCATCCGTTGAAGTCGCGCGGCAAGGCAGAGGGTGAGGAGGCGCTCGACATCCTGGCGCACAGCCCAGCAACAGCCCACCACATCGCGTTCGAGCTGGCGCAATACTTTGTCGCCGACGAGCCGCCTCTGGGGTTGGTCGAACGGCTCGCGGCACGCTTCCTCGAGACGGACGGCAATATACGGGAGGTGCTGCGGACGCTTTTCGCCAGCAACGAATTCTGGGACAGCAGGGGCGCGAAATACAAGACGCCTTACCAATTCGTGATCTCGGCAGTGCGCGCCGCGGGAGTATCACCCGCAAATGTCCGGCCGCTGCTCGGCGCCATGGACCAGCTCGGGATGCCCCTCTTCGGCTGCCTGACGCCGGACGGGTACAAAAATACCGAAGATGCCTGGCTCAGCCCCGACGCAACGACCCGCCGCATCAGCTTTGCGACCGCGTTGGTCCGACGCACCCCAGGCGCGGTCGATGATGCGCATCTCGAAGCGATCTTCGGCTCGACATTGAGCGAGGGCACCCGCGCAGTGATCAATGAATCGCCCAAAGGGCTGCGCGCCGCGCTGATCCTCGGCAGTCCCGACTTTATGCGTCGATAGGCGGACCGGGTGCACCGGCGTGATTTCATCAAGGGAGTGGCTGCGGCCCCCTTCTGCTTCGGCCCCGATGCCTGGGCGGCAGTGTCCGATGAGGGCCCGAGGCGCCTGATCGTCATTTTGCTGCGCGGCGCGGTCGACGGCCTCAATGTCGTGATCCCCTACGCCGACGCGGCCTATTACCAAGAGCGCCAATCGATCGCGATCGCACCGCCGGGCAAGCCCGACGGAGCATTGGCGCTCGACGGGCATTTCGGCTTGCACCCGGCCCTCGCAAGCCTGATGCCGCTATGGAACGAACGCAGGCTCGCCTTTGTCCACGCCGCGGGTTCGCCCGACCCGACGCGATCGCATTTCGACGCACAGCTCTATATTGAAAACGGCACTCCGGGGCAGGACACCACCCGCGACGGCTGGATGAACCGCCTGCTGCTGGCGCTGCCCGGTCCGCGCGGTGCGACCGACGCGATCAGCATCGGCCCGACCGTGCCGCGCATTCTGGCGGGCAAGGCGCCCGTTGCCACGCTGCCGCTCGGCCCGAACGGCGCCCGGCCGCTGCCGATCGACCAGCCGGAAATCGCCAAAGCCTTCGATCGGCTCTATTCCGGCAACGACGACCTCGCCAAATCGTATCGCGAAGGCCGGGCGGCGCGCGCGGAATTGATCGGCGCCTTGAGCCAGGAGCGGCAGATTGCCGACAACGGCGCGCCGCCGCCGACCGGCTTCCCCGGGCAGGCGGCCCGGCTGGCGCAGCTGATCCGCCGTCATCCCGGCGTCCGCGTTGCGGCAATCGGGCTCGGCGGTTGGGACACCCACATCAACCAGGGCAACCACAACGGGCAATTGGCCGATCATCTGCGGCCGCTGGGCGAGGGTCTCGCCGCCCTTGCCCGCGGGTCGGGCGAGGCTTGGCAGGACACCGTCGTCGTCGTTCTGTCGGAATTCGGCCGCACCTTTCGGGAGAATGGCAACCGGGGCACCGATCACGGCCACGGCAACGTCATCTGGGTATTGGGCGGCAACGTCAATGGCGGCCGGGTTTACGGCGATTGGCCCGGTCTCGCCCCGGCGCAGCTCTACCAGCGGCGCGATCTCGCGGTCACCACCGATTTTCGCACCGTGCTGGCGGTTATCCTGGAACGCCACATGCGTCTCGCCGACCGCCAGCTCGAAGCGGTCCTCCCCGACGCCCCGCCCGCGACGCAGCAGCTGGCAGAGATAATTTCGGCATGAGCTGAGCTACTCTCTCCGTGCTTAAGGCAAAGAGGCTGAGCAAAATGAAGCGATAATTCTCAACGAGCTACCGCTGCTACTCGTCTTTCCCGCGAAAGCGGGAATCCAGGACTGCGAGGCCCGGCGGTTGCCCCCTGGACCCCCGCTTTCGCGGGGGCGACGATAACCGTTGTGAAGGTCGACTTCATTTTCAGCCATGCTTTGAAATCTCGAAAATATCGATCGGAGGGAAAGTGGGGAGGAAGCGGCGACCGCCAGCACGGCGGTGCCTCCGCCGTGCACGCTTTGGAGGCATGTCGTGACGGATACGGCGGTCCGCGCAGCGCCCCGAGCGTGGCTTTTCGGGGAAGCCGATTTTCGCCGGCTGTGGCTCGTCGGCGTCGTCGTCTTTGCGGTACGCTGGCTGGAGATGCTGGCGGTCGCCGTGTTCGCCTATCAGCGTACCGGCTCGCCGCTGATCGTCGCGCTGCTGACGATGTTGCGCATGCTGCCGATGGCGCTGTTTGGCGCAGTCGTCGGCGCCATGGCGGAGCGGCTCGAGCGGCGCACCGCGCTGATCGTCGTCGTCATTTCGATGCTGCTGACCTCACTGGTCCTGGCGCTCCTCGCGTGGAGCGACGCGCTCGAAGTCTGGCATGTCGCGCTCGCCAGCTTTGTCAACGGCATTGCCTGGACGACCGACAACCCGGTCCGCCGCACGATGATCGGCGAGGTCGTCGGACCGGACCGGATGAGCGCGGCGATGTCGCTCGATGTCGGCGCCAACAATGCGAGCCGCATGCTCGGCCCGACCCTCGGCGGCGTGTTGCTCGCGACATTCGGGATCGGCGGCGCCTTTGCGGTCAGCGTCGTGTGCTACCTCGTCGCGGTCGCCGCTGCGATGCGGATCCATCATCGCAACAGCGTGCGGCCCGCCGGTGTCGCGAGCGTCCTCGAACGCATGCTCGAAGGGTTCATGCTCGTCCGGCGCGACCGGCGCCTGATCGGAACCCTGGTCGTCACCGTCATCTACAACACCTTCGGCTGGCCATTCACCAGCATGATCCCGGTGATCGGCCAGGACAATCTGGGTCTCGGCGCGGCGGGCATCGGTCTTCTCGCCAGCATGGACGGGGTCGGCGCGTTCTGCGGCGCCGTCGCGATCGCCCTCTTCGCCAAGCCGGCGATATTCGCCCGCCTCTATGTCGGGGGCGTCTTCGCTTACCTTCTGATGCTGCCGGTTTTCGCATTGGCGCCCGATCCGCTGCTCGCCGGCACGGTGCTTCTGATGACGGGTCGTCGCCAATGCCGGTTTCAGCATCATGCAGGCGACGCTCGTCTACCTCGCGGCGCCGCCCGAGATGCGCAGCCGCATCTTCGGTGTGCTTTCGGTCTGCATCGGGGTCGGGATGATCGGCTTTATTCATCTCGGGCTGCTGGCCGGCCTCGTCGGCGCTTCTTGGGCCACGGCGATGATCGGCGTCGAGGGCATTGCGGCGATGCTCCTGACCCGGCGCTGGTGGCGCGCCATCGCCGCGTAAGCGAAGGTGGGTTGCACGGAAATCGTCGCTTAACCCACCGCGCCCGATGTATTTTGACGGCGAATTTTTGGAGAAGAAAATGTCGTCGACCTTGCTGGACCTGCCTCGCGTCGAGACACGCGACGTCGACTACGTGGAACGTGCGCGCTGCCTCGCGCCGCTGCTGAAAGAGGCCGCAGACGAAATCGAGGAGCGGCGCGAGTTGCCGGAGCGGGTTGTCGAGGCGCTGATCGACGGCGGCTTCTTCAAATTACTGATCCCGCGCTCGCTGGGCGGCGCCGAGCTCCACCCGCTGACCTATGTGCAGGTGCTGGAGGAGATCGGCAAGGCCGAGCCCTCGACCGCCTGGTCGCTCGGGCAGAATTCCGGCTGCTCGATGTCGGCGCCCTATCTCGACCCGGCGGTGGCGCGCGAGGTCTTCGGGCCGCCGCGCGGCATCCTCGCCTGGGGGCCGGAACTGCCGGGCGCCGGCCGCAGTGTCGCGGTGGAGGGCGGCATTCGGGTCACCGGCCGCTGGGGGTTCGCAACCGGCAGCCGGCACGCCACCTGGCTCGGCGCGCATGTCCCGGTCTTCGAGCCGGACGGCACGCCGCGCATGAACCCGAACGGGCGGCAGCATGTCCGCACCGTCCTCTTCCCGAAATCAAAGGCCGAGATCATCGACAACTGGCAGGTCATCGGATTGCGCGGCACCGGCAGCGACAGCTATCGGGTCGAGGATCTGTTCGTGCCGCAGAAATACACCTTCTGGCGCGACAACCCGGCCGAGCGGCGCGAGCCCGGCCTCCTCTACCGGTTCACCAGCGGCATGATCTACGCAATGGGGTTTTCGAACGTATCGCTCGGCATCGCCCGCGGCGCGCTCGAAGCGTTCATCGAATTGGCGCGCGACAAGATCCCGCGCGGCGCCCGCAAGACGTTGCGCGAGAACAACGTGATCCAGTCCGAGGTCGCGCAGTGCGAGGCGAAATTGCGCTCGTCGCGCGCCTCGATCCACGCGACCCTCGAGGACATGTGGGAGGACGCCGAACGCACCGGCGAGTTCGCGCCCGAACGGCACTGGCAATTGCGCCTCGCCGCGACCTGGGCGATCCAGCAGGCCCGCGACGTCGTTGCCGCGGTCTACAACGTCGCCGGCTCAAACGCGGTCTTCAACGAGAACCCATTCGAGCGCCGTCTGCGCGACATCCATGCCGGCACCCAACAAGGCCAAGGCCGCCCCGTCCATTTCGAAACCGTCGGCCAGATCCTCCTGGGCCTGCCGCCGGAAGGAAGAATGTTCCGATAACGGCAGAGAGGCCCCCTATCGGACGCAGATCACAGTAATTGAATCGCATGGGCGATAGCTTGCTTCTGCGCGAGTTTGCAGCAGAAAAATGCGTGCTCAGCCCCGGCAGCTGACCCGGCTCACGCGACCGAGCTGATGCAGGTCTGTTGCGCGGCTGCTCTTGACCGCTATCATTAAAAAAAACCAAGTGTGAGGCGCCTCACACCTCCGCCATCTGAAAGTGATGCAGATTGAGCGCATTGGGAGCAATCACCTCGCTTATCCCCAACTGAGAAATTTGTGATGCACACAATCGATTGATTGCCTGCGCCGAGCCCTGCTCGCTAGCGACCTTCCGATGGAAAAAACGGAAATCGCCGCCAGCGGATGGACAACCGTCTCGTTTACAGGAGGATATGATGGCTACAGCAGTGCAACAGCCTGGTGCAAGGTCTGCGCGAAGAGTGCCGTCAGCACGCTTCACGCCCAGGAATGCCTTGGAACCGCTAGGCCTTCTTGGAGCACTTGCAGGTACGTGGAAGGGCCACGGCTTCAACTTGATCGCCCGGCCAGACTTTCACGACAACACTGATCTTTACCTGCAGCTCAATCACACCCGAGAGACCTTGACGTTTACCCCGATTGGCGGACCGGTTCCCAATCGTGGGTTCGGCCAAGACGACATCGAATTATTCGGGCTGACGTACCTGCAGCAGATCAGCGATGCCGACCTGGACGGAGCCCTCCATATTGAACCGGGTATCTGGGTCAGGCAGCCCAATACCACTTTCCCCCCGGAGAGTGTGCCCAATCCACAGCAACTGGTTGCGAGAATGGCGACGATCCCTCACGGCAACTCGGTGTTGGCGGAAGGGATTGCCGAGCCGTTCAACGGCCCTCCGGTGCTGACGATCCCGGGGGCTCAGTATAGCTTCTCGAAATTTCCGTCATTCAACAGCACTCCTTTTGGCGTGCCGCCAACCGCACCAGAGATCCTCATCAATGCAGCCGGATCGTCGGAAAAGCTCACCGCGCCGACAGTACCCGCTACGCCGTTCCCACAATACGACCTCAGCATCCCGATTGGCGCAATTCCACCCGGCCCACTCAACCCGCCCTTCACCCTCAATACCAGAACGCCCTTTGAGACTGTCCCGTTAGACCCGCCAATCCCAAACACGCCGCAAAATCAGGATCTGGTTAACGACCCGATCGTGTTTCTCCAAAACGATGTCCAGAAACTCGTGAACCAGGGCTATACGTTTGAAGGGGCGGTTCTCAACATTGCAACCCAAACACCGATCAAGTTCCTAACGGTTGCCAATAGCGGTGCCGGGGGCGCGACATCATCTGTCGCAGTGCCGGAGTTCGGCGGCGGCATCGAAAACATTCCGTTTCTCTTGGGTCAGACCGTAAATGCCGGAACCCCTCCGAAACCGGAACCAGAGCCGAACGCCCAGACATCACTCGTTTATGCGACTTTCTGGATTGAAACGGTCACAAACTCGAACACCGGCCACACGTTCATGCAGCTTCAATACGCGCAAATGGTAGTACTGGACTTCCCTATCAGGCACCTTCTCCCCGCTGCCTATGTGAACTTGGGTTGGCCGCACATCACAGTGGCGACGTTGAGGAAGGACTTTGGTTGAGCGAGGCGCTGTTGTTGGACCGGCGGCGCGAACGAGGGCTGCGCAACGTCAGCACCGTTGTGAAAGAAAGCCAAGCCAAGCCTAGCCTGCAAGGGATGATCGCTGGGGTCCGCAATAAAAGAAAGAAGCCGGTGCGCTTGGGCGGACCGGCTTTCCTACTTCCTTGGGCGTCATTGACCCGTCCAATCTCGTGCGGGGAAAGATTAAATTGACATGCGTGCTAAATAAGTATATATACGAATATCATAATTGCAGACGATGCGGCGCAGGGGGCGGTGATCCCACGAGCCGCTTTACCCAACGCTCGGCCCTCGTACAGGTACACACTAGCGAAAAGCCTGAAGTTTACAACGCAGCTTTCATTACGATTAACACAAGCAACATTGCCGTTTAAGGATCTAAAACGAAGCGTGTTCCCTCGGGAAGAGACGGCTCCACCCGAGCAGCTAGAGCCAGCATCGGGTGTGTGGCCAGGCGAAAAATCTATTCCGCTAGATTTTTATAAGTTTATATAATACTCTTATTGCGTGTATATGGTGCATTTGGCACCCGTTATGTTAATGGTGAGTAATGACAGGAGGAGAACTTGGAGATAGGAATTCCAATTCGCAGGCATATCGTCGTGCCCTTGATCGAGCCGGTAGCACCGTCCGACGAGCCGCCCGCGCGCTCGATCCCGGAGAGGTCGCCCGAAAGGCGGCCGAGTACCCAGCCAAGCGAACCGCAGCGTGTCAAGGAACCGGCATAAGAGTTGGCGAGATCCTCGGCTGGCGGTGGTGGTATATCGACGGGCTATTGAAAAGTCCTTTCATGGATTGCACGTGGTTTCCGGACGAGCCGATGGAGGGCGACGTTACCGCTGGCTTTGGTGTCTACGTCATGAAAGATCGAGAGCTTGCCGCATCCCAGGCCGACGCGAGTTTGTGGTTTAGCTCAGATGGGCTTTGGCGGTGGAACAACTGGAGGCGTCGTTTGCAGTCGCCTCATGCTACCTACGGCTCCGTCCGGATTTGGGGTGAGGTAATGGAGCATGCGACCGGTTACCGGGCGCAGTACGCGCGGGTGGTGAGCATCGAGGGCGTGTACCCGGCGAATGATGAGCTGTTGGCTATTCTACGAGCGAAATATGGGATAGAGAACTTCGGGATCTCTTCTTAAGACTGAAAGGATTTGGCGATCATGGTGACAACGGAAGGCGTGAAGTGAGCAGAAAAGTGTCGCTGAATACTAATGACGGTTCAATGCAGATCGGCACGACGATCCTCGAGTTGGATTTCCCGGCAACTCCTCAGGTTCTGATCTGGAAGGGCCGGACTTTTATTTCTGGGGCACTCTACGGGCAAGAAGGCTACAACGAGACGCCGCACGTACAGCTGGCCGACGACGCGGTCTCAACCTGAGAGGGTCTACAGCGCCGGGACCCAGCAAGGCCAAGGCCGCCCCGTCCATTTCGAAACCGTCGGCCAGATCCCGCCGCTACAGGTAAGCGGTCCCCCCAGTCAGGACCTTGCTGCAAACGCGTCGGTCGCCCGAACAAGGATTTCGGTCATGCCCGGCTCTCCCGCGCCGTGGCCTGCATCGTCAAGGAGCGTGAGTTTGGAACCGCGCCACATCTGACTCAGCCGCCAAGCGACATCCGGTGGCCCGGAGATATCAAGGCGTCCATGGACGAGTATCGCCGGGATGTCCGTGAGCTTCGACGCCCCGCCTATGAGATCGACGCCGTCCATCCAGCAGTTATGACGCCAGTAGTGGGTGACGATGCGCGCGAACGCCAGCCTGAACCGGGGGTCCTCGTAGCGAGCCGACGGTCTCTGGCCGGGGCGGATAGCCACGTGCGCCGCCTCCCATGCGCACCAGTCGCGGGCGGCCTTCTCTCGTACCCCAGGATCGGGACTGGCGAGTAGGCGAGCGTAAGCGTCAGCAAGATCGCCATCGCGATCTGTCACTGGGACTCCGTCCTGAAAGTTCGCCCAGGCCTCTGGAAAGAACCGACCCGCTTGGCGCGTGATCCAGTCGAGTTCTTTACGGGTGCCGGCGGTGATACTGAAGAAGATCGCTTCGCTGACCCGATTTGAATGCATCTCAGTGTACGCCAAGCCCAACGTCACGCCCCAGGAGCCCCCGAACAGCAACCATCGTTCAGTTCGCCTCAACTCTCTGAGCTGTTCGATGTCAGCCAGCAAATCCGACGTCGTGTTGGCCTCAAGAGCTAGGTGGGTGTCCGCGGCGTGCGGCGTGCTGCGCCCGCAGCCACGTTGATCGAAGAGGATGAGACGGTAACGGTCGGGATCGAAGTAGCGTCGCCAGGCGGGAGTTGCGCCCGAGCCAGGGCCGCCGTGAATCACGAGTGCTGGTTTCCCTTCTGGATTGCCGCACTCCTCCCAATAGACTTGGTGACCGTGCCCCACGTCCATCAGGCCATGCTCGTACGGCTCAATTGGAGGGTAAAGCTGGGCCATGCGCGCCTCTCTGTCTCGGGTCAGCCCATAAAGCAGAGTCTGCTCAGGTCGACACCAGCTGTCATGCGTCGCAGACCATCTATTGCGCGTCCGTGTCACCGAGCGTGCGCTATGTCTCAACGATTGTGCGTCCGATGCCGGTTTCCGTCTCAGGTAATGTGCGTCGGAAGCTGGCCTTTATTGCGCGTCGGGCCGTTCATCATTGCGCGCCGCTACATCTAGGCGGCGGGATTGGCCGCGACGTGAGCTGCCAACGCCTCGCGCAGCGCTTCCTCCTTCGTATGGTCGAACGAGGTGCGCATTACCGTGCCGCCGACGCCCTGCAACGCCGCCAGCACTTTGTCGGTCGTCATCTTGCGGATCAGCAGGAACAATGCGGCGTTGCCCGACTGCAGGGTCTGCGCCGCCTCTTTCATGAAATTGTCGTCGATCCCGACATCCGTGAGGGCGCCGCCGAGCGCCCCGCCGGCGGCGCCGAGCGCAGTGCCGACCAGCGGCATCAGGAAGATCATGCCGATCAATGTGCCCCAGAATGCGCCGGTTACGGCTCCGGCTGCCGTCGGATGGAACAGCTGGTTGAGCTTGACCCCGCCATTCGGTTGTTTCACCGCAATGACGGCGTCGCCCAGCTCGATCAGGTATTCGTGCTGCATGTCGAGCAGCTTTTTGCGGACCTCTTCCGCCGCCGCTTCCGTCGGGAAGGCAATTTCTACTAGATCGCTCATCGCTTCAGTCCTCCTTGCGAAAAAAATTCACTCGTATTCTTGGCCAGCTCGCCGCGGGACAGCCTGTAGACGACTCCGGCAGTCAGGCGCCCGGGCCCTCCAGCACGATCTCGATGCGGCGGTTCTGCGCCCTCCCCTGCGGCGTGTCATTGGGGGCGACCGGATGCGTGTCGCCGAACCCCTTGGCCGACAGGATGTTGGGGTTGACACCCTGCGACCGGAAATACGCTAGGACATTGGCGGCCCGACGAGAGGACAGGTCGATGTTGTTGGCGATGCCTGCCCGCTGCAGCGCCGGCCCGACCGGCTGGTTGTCGGTGTACCCGTATACGACGACTTTGGCGTCCCGCACATTCTGCAGCCGCGGGACGTATTGGCCGAGGGCCGCCTGCGCGTTGGGGCCAAGCTGGTAGCCGCCTTCAGGGAACAGCAAGTCGCCGGCGACGACCCATTTTTGCTCCTGCTGCATCTTGGCGATCTGCGCCTGCTGCGCCGCCGCCTGGGCGCGAGCTTCCTCGAGCTGCTGCCCCTGTTGTTCGTATGCGCTCTGCGATACGCAGGCACGCCGACAGCAACGCAATGAGCGGGGCAGCCCGCGCCGCGGTCGGCAGGTTTAACTTCATGGCTCCGTCTCCGTTTTTGTTGCGTCCGCTACGTGACGCTTTCCAAGCTCGCGAAAATACGCCCGAAATTTTGCTCGGACTATGCAGAATCGGAAAATCCATCGTCCCCCTGGCCCGGCGGTGCTGCCGCCACGCGGGAAAAGATTTGGGCCGCGGCAAAGACCCTCACCCGCCTCGCTGCGCTCGGCACCCTCTCCCGCAATGCAGGAGAGGGGCTACGATGCGTAGTTTATAATTGCGTTTAAGATATTGACAAAATGCTACATCTGTGCTAAACAGACCCCATGGGAAGATCGCGCGCCAATGCTGTAAGGGGCCTTGAGCGCAACAAACGGCTATTCCTCGTTATCGTAATTCGCAATCAATGTCCAACGGTTGCGCTATTATTAAGCCAAACGAGCCACGCCTTTAGAGGAATCAAATGATTTTAAATGTAATCAGGATTTTCGCCGTCCTCAGCGCCCTGGCCGGGTGCTCGGTCATTCAGCAGAAGGTCGAGATGGATGCTTCGACGGCGGCGACGATCGCCGCCAATTCCGGCGACACTGCCGGCGCCGCCTGCTTCAAGGCTCTGGAGCCGGTGGTGGGGACGGCGCCGGCTGGTCTTCTCAGCAAGTTCGAGGTCGCTCGCGCGGGGCAGATCGTCATCGAGGATGGCCCGTGCGCGCCGCTCGCCGCCGGACTGTTCCTGCATCTGTTGGACAAGATCCCGGGAACACCCTGACGGCGGCCGCAGAAACTACGCGTCCTGTTCTTCTTCTGCAAAAACAGGCGGCGCAGCAGCGGGGCAGAGAGCCGGGTACGCGAAAAGCACCCGGCCCGATGGCGGGGTGCGGTGGATCAAGCCGCACCCCGCGTAGCGGCTAGTTGATCAGGCCGTAGAATTTGCCGGCGTTCTCGCAGGTCATCTTGTAGGTGACATCGGCCGGTAGATGGCTGAACTGCTCTTCGATGTACTTCTTCAATTCCGGCCAGACGCCGTCGGGGTGCGGGTAGTCGGAGCCCCACATCAGGGTCTCGACGCCCATCTCGTCGATCAGCTTGGTGCCGACGCGGTCGAATTGGAATGTCGCCCTGCATTGGCGGCGCCAATACTCGCTCGGCATCATCTTGAGCTTCAGGTCCTGATACTGGTCCTCGTATTCGAAATCCATGCGGTCGATGACATAGGGGATCCAGCCGATGCCGCTCTCGCCGAATACGACCCGGATGTTCGGGAATCGCTCGAACACCGCCGCCCCCATAAGGTCGGTCAGGATCGTCGCCAGGGTCATCTGGAAACGGCACAGGCCGCTATAGGTCATCCGCCGCGCAATCGTCGGCTCCAGAGATTTGCGCAACTCGGGGTCGGTCGCCGGGAAGGTATGGAAGTGCAGCGGCAATTGCACCTCGTTGACTGCCTCCCACAGCGGGTCCCACATTGGGTGCCACATCGGGGTCATGTGCCAGGAGCAGCTGAGCTCGACGCCCTTCATGCCGAGTTTGGCGACCCGGCGCACCTCGGCTGCCGCCGCCTCGATATCGCTGTACGGCAGGCAGGCGAGGCCGATCTCGCGATCGGGATAATAGCTGCAGAAATTGTGCATGAAGTCGTTGTAGACGCGCAGCATCTCGTTCGCCGCCGCCGGGTTCTTCATCTTCGCGCACGCCGCGAGAATGCCGTAGATGACCTCGGCATCAACGCCGTCGCGATCGAGTTCCTTGACCCGCAGATGCGGATCGCCGGGCCGGCGCTGGCCCCTTTTCGTGAAGTCGTCGTAGAGGCCGGCTTCGTGCATTTTGTCGACGCGCAATTGCTTGCCGGGAACGTATTCCGAGCCGACCGCGCCGACCCCGCCTGCCTTGCCGTAATCGGCGCCGTTGTTGTCGATCCAGCGCTTGGCGCCGTCCGGCTGCTCCTTGACGTAGGGCATCTCGTCCTTCAACGCCCGGGCAGCCTCCGACGTAAACAGATCCGGCGGCAGCCAGATCATATCGAGATGACAATCGGCCGATATTCGCCGGTACTGCATAACGCACCCTCCAGTGAGATTGGACCCGGGCGGGGTCGATCGACTATACCTTCGCCATGACAATCTATCGGAGCGCCGCAACGGCATCCTAGACCGATCTGCGCAGGTCTCCGATGCAGGGGGCTCAACCCTGGGGTAAGGCGGCTGGCGCCGCAACGGGATGGATTGGGGGGAGTCGGAGTCGGCAATGAGAGTTTTGGTCACCGGCGGCGCCGGGTTTATCGGCTCTGCGGTTTGCCGGTTGCTGGTCGGCGAGCTCGACGCCACCGTTCTCAATGTCGACAAGCTGACATACGCGGCGAATCTGACGTCTTTGCACCTGATCGAGGGCAATCCGCGTTATGCCTTTCGCCGGGCGGACATCTGCGACCGCAAGGCGATTTCCGACATTTTCCGAGAATTCGATCCCGATGCGGTGCTCCACCTCGCCGCAGAATCTCACGTCGACCGCTCGATCGACGGTCCCGCGGCGTTCATCAGGACCAATATCGAGGGGACCTATGTTCTGCTGGAAATCGCGCTCGCCTACTGGCAACGGCTTCCGGCAAAACGAGCCAAACGGTTCCGCTTTCACCACGTCTCGACCGACGAAGTCTTCGGGTCGCTGGGACCGGTCGGAAAATTTACCGAAACGACGGCCTACCGGCCGAACTCACCTTATTCGGCATCAAAAGCGGCTTCCGACCACCTGGTGGGTGCCTGGCGCAAGACCTTCGGGTTACCGACCGCGGTCAGCAACTGCTCTAATAATTACGGTCCCTACCATTTCCCGGAAAAGCTGATCCCGCTCGCCATTCTGAAGGCGCTGCACGGCGAGGCGATCCCGGTCTACGGGGATGGCGACAATATTCGCGACTGGCTTTATGTCGAGGATCACGCCCGCGCCCTGTTCACGATCCTGAGCGAGGGCAAGATGGGCGAATGCTATAACGTCGGCGGTGATGCCGAGCGGACCAATCTAGACGTCGTCACGTCGATCTGCCGATTGCTCGACGAAATGCTGCCGGGTTCGGTGCACCGGCCGCATGAGCAGCTGATCACTCTTGTCGCAGACCGCCCGGGGCACGACCGGCGCTACGCGATGGACACTTCGAAGATCGGGCGTGAGTTGCGCTGGGCACCGCGCGAAAGCTTCGACAGCGGCCTGCGCAAGACCGTCGCGTGGTACCTCGAGAACCGCTGGTGGTGGGAGGGAATCTGGGCGCGCCGATATCATGGCGAACGCCTTGGAACGGTCGCGAGCGCGCCGGAGCCGACGCGGCGAAAGTCCGGCTTGCCTCGGGCCGGTCAATGAGGGAATAGAGGCTTGCAGTTGGTCAGGAGGATCGACACGGTGCGTATGCTCGCTTTCGCCGGTCTGGCCTTGCTCATCTCGCTCGGCGGGTGCAACGACCAGCTGCGAGTTGTCAGTTTCACTGCGGATCCGGCCGGCACCTTTGTCTTTACCGCGCAGACCAACACGGTAATGACACCGAATGATGACGGAGAGGCCGAGAAGATTCGGCGCGACTGGCTCGCCGATGAGCTCAACGCCCGTGGAATGTGCAGTGCTGGATACTTTGTCGAAATCCGCCGGCTCGTCGAGCCGCCGGACGCGCCGTCCAGCAATGCGCACGACGTCGTCTATTCCGGGCGCTGTCTCTAATTCGACGAGACGCCCCCGCCGTCAGCCGCGGTTGACGGCGCTCCACCGTTCGGTCAACGGCCCCGGCTTGCCGTAGACCGGATCGGAGGCCGGCAACGGCACCTCTCGGACGTTTTGGAGCGCGCGCTCGCGTTGCTGTGCAGCGGGGCTGCACATGTCGGGGCTCTTACCACCGGGATAGGCGCCGACCACTACGAGATCGGAACTGGCGCCCTCGTTCTTGTGGGCGACGCCGGCCGGGATCACGACGACGTCGCCGGCGTGCAGCTCTACGGTTGTGCCGTCCTCGCCGCCGAGCCGCACCCGGACCGACCCGGCCGCTATGCCGAGCACCTCGTGCGCGGTACTATGGTAATGGTGGTGTGCGTAGATACCGTTGCGCCAAGCGCCGCCCCAACCGTTGTGGGCAAACAATGCCTCGCAATCGGCGGCGCACCGGGGACCGGTCTCCAGTGCCCCACGGTAGACGATCAGCGGCAGAGACGGGTTGTTGGGTACGCGCTCGTCATCGGCAAAAAAGTGCTCCTCGATCGTCAGGGCGTCCGGGGGGTTCAGCATGGAGTGCCCTTCCACAGGATCATCCGCAGCGTGTTATATAGGATTACCCCTTTAATCAAGACAACGACAGTTAATCAAGCCACGCTAGTCAGGGTTTCCGGTATTCCTTTGCGTCGGCCCCGGCGGGAGTGCTGATCAGCGCTTCCCGAACGGGGCTGCCGAGTTGTTAACTACGATAACATCTGGAACTGCTTGCCAAGTTGATCTTACTCCCGTATCAAAGGCATCGTCGCATATTGGGCTCCGCGGCACTGCCCAAGCGAGAATTCTCTTTTATTTTCAGGCGCCGAGTGATGGACTACCCGATCAAGACGGTGTGCGTCGTCGGTCTCGGTTATATCGGCTTGCCGACCGCCGCGACTTTGGCGAGCCGCGGCATCGATGTGATCGGCGTCGATATAAACCCGCGAGTGGTCGAAGCGGTCAATGCCGGGCAGACCTACTTCTCCGAGCCCGATCTCGACATGCTGCTGCGTGCCGCGACGACATTGCGGAAATTGCGCGCCACCGCGCAGCCCGAGCCGGCTGATGCCTTCGTGATCGCCGTCCCGACGCCGTTCCGCGAGGATCGCTCACCCAATCTCGATTATATCGACCTGGCGGCAGACGCGATCGCGCCGGTTCTCGTCTCCGGCAATGTCGTGATCCTCGAGTTGACTTCTCCGGTCGGCACCACCGAGCGGTTGGCCTGCCGGCTGGCGCGGCTGCGCCCGGATTTGCGCTTTCCACCGACGCGGCACTCGGAGCCGCTCGATGTGCATGTGGCGCATTGCCCGGAGCGCGTGCTTCCCGGGCGGATGGTCCGCGAGCTGATCGAGAACGATCGCATCATCGGCGGGATGACCGAAGCCTGCGCCGAGCATGCCGAAGCGGTCTACCGCGTTTTTCTGCAGGCGAAGGTGTTCCGCACCGATGCGGCAACGGCCGAACTGGTCAAGCTCGTCGAGAATGCTTCGCGCGACGTCAACATTGCTTTCGCCAACGAGCTGTCGCTGATCTGCGACCAGCTCGGCCTCAATGTGTGGCACGTCATCGAGCTCGCCAATCGCCATCCGCGCGTCTCGATCCTGCAGCCGGGGCCAGGGGTCGGCGGACACTGCATCGCCGTCGATCCGTGGTTCATCATCTCGTCGGCGCCGGAGCGAACACGGCTGATCCGCACGGCCCGCGAGGTCAACGACGCCAAGCCGAAGTTTGTCGTCTCGCAGATCCGGGAGCGAGCCGAGCGGTTCAAGCGACCCGTCGTCGCCTGTTTGGGGCTGACCTACAAGCCTGATGTCGACGACACGCGGGAGAGCCCGGCGATCGCGATCGCCGCGCAACTGGCGCGCGCCGGGCAAGAGCGAATCCTCGTCGCCGATCCGAACCTGACTGGGCTCCCCGAGGAACTCGCCCTGCTTCCCAACGTGTCGTTCTGCGAGACGCTCGAGGCCGTACGCCAGGCCGACATCGTCGCCGTTCTGGTGGCCCATTCGCCCTTTCGGAAGATCCCGCGCGAGGAGTTGATGCGCCGCGTCGTCATCGACGCGACCGGGCTGACCTATCAATATGCCTAGCCTCGCGTGGCCGCGTTAACTGCGCCCCTCCACGACGGCTCGCGCAGCATGAAGCTGTTATTTGTGTTCGGGACGCGGCCCGAGGCCATCAAGCTGGCGCCGGTTTTCTTGGAATTGTCGGGTCGGCCGAGTTTCGACTGCAAGATTTGCGTAACTGGGCAGCACCGCGAAATGTTGGCCCAGGTCCTCGAATTGTTCGAGCTGCAGCCGGACTGGAATCTCGATTTGATGCGGCCCAATCAGGATCTCGCCTATTTGACCGGTGCCGTATTATCCGGAGTTGCTGGGGTTCTCGACGCCTTTCGGCCCGATCGGGTGATCGTGCAGGGCGACACGACCACGACCTTTGCCGCGGCGCTTGCGGCCTTCTACCACCGCATCCCGGTGGCTCACGTCGAAGCCGGCCTGCGCACCGACAACATCTATTCGCCATGGCCCGAAGAAGTGAACCGGAGGCTCGTGACCCATATCGCCGATTTGCACTTTGCCCCGACGGCACGGGCACGAGAGAACTTGCGGCGGGAAGGGGTCGGCTGCGACCGGATCTTCATCACCGGCAATACCGGAATTGATGCTCTGCTGCGGACTGCCGCTCTACTGGATAACCGGCCAGACCTGCGTTCCCGGTGCGCCGCCGTTCTGCCCGCGCAGTTCGCGGGCAGGCGAATGATTCTGATGACGGGCCACCGTCGCGAAAGCTTCGACGGTGGGATCGCCCGGGTTTGCCGCGCGATGGCGCGGATCGCCGACAGAGGCGATACCGCAGTTGTCTTTCCGGTACATCGAAATCCCAGTGTCCGCCAGGCGATCGAGCCGCTTCGCCGGCACCCGAGCGTGCTCCTCACCGAGCCGGTCGATTATCCCGAGTTGGTGTTTCTGCTGAAGCGCTGCCATTTTGTGGTCACCGATTCGGGCGGGATTCAGGAGGAGGCGCCATCATTTGGGAAGCCGGTGCTGGTTACTCGAGAAACAACCGAGCGCCCGGAGGCTATGGAACTGGGGCTTGCCAGCCTGGTGGGCACCGACGAAGAGCTGCTCTTCTCCGAGATGACCGCGTTGCTCGACGATCCCGACGCCTATTCGCGGATGAGCCGAGTGGCGAACCCCTATGGCGACGGCCAGGCGAGCTGTCGGATCGCACAGCAGCTGATGGGCGAAGCCGGCATGCCGAGCGTGGAGCGGGCTTCGTTAGCCAACCACCACTGAAGCCAGGGAGGCAACCGCTACCCATATCGCCGCCCACAATCCCAGCGACAACGCCAAGATCAGCAGCAGCGAGGCTCGCCCGCTGAGACGCAAAACTTCAAGATCGGTCGATCTTCCGGATGACGAGATAGATCTAGAGGCAATGTCCGCGTCCATCGGATTTCCCTACTGGTGATTGGCTCAGCTTGGCCCAGCCGCCCCGACTCTCGTCGCGCCGCCGGTCATCTTGCCCGTTCCGCGTCAAGCGCCTGTCCGAGGCAGCGTCAAGATTTTGTCCTGCGGAAATATTGCGCTTTGGGCGAGATCCATAGGAACGGGCGGGTCTTGGTGTTGGGTGGTTATCGCTCGCAATAAAAAATCAATATCTCTTAAAGAATCTTTAAGTCTACCGAGTTGCCTCATCGTATAGGGCAAATTTTTGACAAAGTTGGGGAAAATCCCTAACGATGTTTCTTGCCTTTCTGATGATTTTTCTTACAGTCCAGCACGCCGCCAACACCTTTCGTCCGGAAAAAATGATCTACAGCAATTCTTCTTACCGCGATGATGGGGTAGCTGAGGAAGCGCAATTCGGCAAAGATCGGCTGCCGGTGGGCCCTGCTCTGTTTGCTGTCTTTGGGCTGTCATTGCTCGGATGGGCTGCCGTACTGGCCCCGCTTGTCGCAATCTTGCACCACTAATCAGCTGACCGGCATAAAACCCGTCACTCGGTTTCGCGCCTGCGAGAATGCTGGGCGTGATGATCTTTCACCTATTCCGTTCGATAACCCCAGGCGCGGATCTGTGCCATTCCCGCCTGAAATCCTTTCGGAGTGAGACTAAAGCTGAACTGCCCCTTTTCCGTGTAGACGTCGATCAAAATAAGCGATCCGATTTTGAGTTGCTTTAATGCAGCCAGCGCCTGGATGCTCGGGAAAACGCAGTAGCGCGCTTCCCTGCACTCGACCGGCGGGTTCTTGTCAATTCGAACTACGGCCCTGGTCGGAAAGGGCTCACCGACAATCCCCATATTCCCGGTCTGAAGCATGACGACGAGAGCGAACGAGCCCCTCGGGGTGCCTCGGGTTTGCCAAAACGGCACCGTGATCGAGCAGTCCGGAGCACCAGTTCCAGGACCGGAATCACATTCGGTGACCCACTCATCGGCTCGGAATTTCTGTCCTGCGACAGCACTTGAAGTGCCCCACGGCTGAACGCAGCAGATGAGTAGGACGACCAGCGCGGTATGAAGTCTTCTGCTGCGCATCATCTTATGTCGTATTGCCGCGCCTTGACGTCGAAATTCCTGGAACCTCGGCTCTGCAACTCCACGGTCCGCAGAAAAGGCTTCCGTTGCGTTAACCGAGCCGTTTGAAGTGGAAGCCCGTGCGTCCTCCTGTCAGTGCCGATGTTTACAGTTTCTTAACGCTTTTGAAAGTCATAGTTTTGGTCCGGTTTAACTCTGATTCCGCTTTTCAACCGGCTAAAACAGCGGTATGCGTGTCGGTCGACCTTAGCAAGCAGGACTGAACCGGTCGCTATCAACTGGCCAATATTCGCACTGGGTGGCTCGCCAATGGGAAGCCCGAGGGCCGATCGGTGTTCCCGTCTGACGCTCCAGAGTGAACCTCCAATTCTCGTCGACGCTACTGCTTTTGCAACAGCTTAAGGATCTCGGATGGCCTGCTTTCTCGTGACCGGGGGTGCCGGCTTCATTGGCTCGCACCTCGTTGACGCGTTGTTGAGGCAGGGACACTTGGTGCGCGTTCTCGATGATCTGTCGACTGGACACCGACAGAACCTGCCGCGGCAGATCGAATTTTTGCGCGGGGATATCACCAATTCCACGGCTGTCGAGGAGGCCTTCGAGGGCATCGATGCCTGCTTTCATTTGGCCGCAATTGCGTCCGTGGTGCGTTCTAACAGCGAGTGGGTGCGCACTCACGAAGTCAACCTCACCGGCACGCTCAACATATTCAATCAAGCGCGGCGTTTGCGGCACCGTCGAGAAATCCCCATCGTTTACGCCTCGTCGGCGGCGGTCTATGGCGACAGCCGTACCGTTCCGATCGGAGAAGATACTCCGGTTGCGCCGCTGAGTGCCTACGGCGCAGACAAGAGCGCCTGTGAGCTTCATGCGCGCGTCGCCGGCGCGGTGCACCAAATTCCAACAGTCGGATTGCGTTTCTTCAACCTCTATGGCCCCCGGCAAGGCGCTCAGTCCCCATATTCCGGCGTTATCGCACTTTTTGCCGATCGGCTCAGGCTCGGCGGACCAGTCGAAATCTTTGGCGACGGAGAGCAGATTCGGGACTTCACCTATGTCGGAGATGCCATTGGCGCGCTCGACCGGGCCCTGACCGTAGTGAGCACCAACGCCCCGGTCTTCAATGTCTGTACGGGCAAGGGCACGAGCGTGCGGGTCCTCGCCGAAACCATGGCTGATTTGTACCAAACCGATATCGCCGCCTACTACAGCCCGGCACGATCTGCTGAGGTCCGAATATCGATCGGAGATCCGCGCCGCGCTGCCGAACAGCTCGGCTTCAGGGCCGAGACGACGCTCGTAGATGGTCTGGCAATCACCCTCGACTTGCCGCGCGCTCGCGTCGAACTGAAGGCACGGATCGTCGCCTGAACCGGCCGTTCCGCGGTGCTCGACCCCCGCGGACTTTCGCGAGAGCATGGGCGATCGTGCGGATTATGTAGCGGTTACACCTAGCCATTATCGGAGAGGGGCGCTCGGCGTCACGCTAGTGCCAGCGGCAGCTTCCCCTGAGTTAAAGTAGCTAAAAGGGGTCGGCGGACCAGTGGTGGCTCCAGCCCCTGGACCGTAAGAACCGGAACCGTAGGAACCAGGACCGTAAGAGCCTGGACCGGTCACACCTGAACTGTAGAAACCTGGACCATAGGAACCGGAGCTGATCGCATTCAGCGGACCAACCTCCTGTGCACCACCCAAATCCTGAGCCAAAGCTCGCGACATAAAAGCCGCGCTCATCAGCACTAGGGATGTAAGCAACCGGGTGGTTTTCATCGCCAGCTTCCCAACCGCACTCCACGCCCTCTATCCGCGAACAAGTATATACAGTTGTACTCCGCTCGTTCAGGAAGCGCGGCAACGGTGGAGCAGATAGGGCTCGCGCGCTGCGGAACTTTTGAACGCACCGATGGCGGAGATTTCAGAACGATTTAAAGGTAAATCTGCTCCTCAATTCCGCGATAATGGCGACCCCGGCAGGATTCGAACCTGCGACCACTCGCTTAGAAGGCGAGTGCTCTATCCAGCTGAGCTACGGGGTCATCGCAGTGCGCCAATGCGCGCTACAACGGGTCAGCTGCGAATGCGATCGTAGCGGAAATTGTCCGCATAGCTCTTCGGCTTTTCGGTGCTCTCATGCGGCCAGATGACCGTATAGTCGAGACCGTTTTTGGTCGCGAAGGCGACCGCCTCCTCCATAGTATCGAAATGCAACCGCACCTCGTTCAACGTGTCTTCCGCGCTAATCCATCCCATCAGCGCCTCGGGTTCGCGGCGAGTGGCCGGTTCGTAGGCGAGCACCCATTTTCGGGCCCGCGCTCCGGATTGCATTGCTGTTTTCGCCGGCTTGGAAATTCGCGCCCGCGCCATTGACGTGCTTCCCGATCCGTTCAAACCTTTGCTGACGGGCTTCCCCGAAGTGGTCGGGGCGAGAGGATTCGAACCTCCGACATCCTGCTCCCAAAGCAGGCGCTCTACCAGGCTGAGCCACGCCCCGCCAAGAAGACCCGCGCCCTTCTAGCTGTTTTGCGCTCATCGGGCAAGGTCGCGCGCTTCGTGGACAATGAATTTACCGGCGTCACGCACAGGGACGTCGACCATCAATAGCCATGACAATCGAGAACGCCCCATTAAAAGAGCAATCCCCCCATTATATAATCGGCGAGCGGAGACGCGATTTCGATCACCCCGTAACGGCGTGCCAACACGAATACGGCAGTTGGGAGCACGCCAGATAAGATCGTTTCGCAGAAAGATGCCAGTGAGATATTTCTGCTCCCTCGTGATCTTTGGGTCTTCTAGCCTATCAATTTGATCCCATGCACCGGTTAAGACCGAAACTAATGTTATTAGCTCTCGACGGTGAGGCATCCGCTCGTCGGTTTGCCTTTACCTTTGCAATTTTCTCTTTTATATGATAATCTGCCGCCTTCGGGATGGAGAAAACGTCGGCCCGGCCTCAGCGCTAGCCGGTAGAAAACTGCGAAGACAACAGCCAGTAACAGCCAGGTTCTCCGCTGTTCTTGTACACTCGACGTTACCCGGCTCCCGGGATTTCTGCGGCCGAGAGGCGATACCTGGCTGATAATTGGCTGCAGATAACAGCGAAAACAGCAGTTCCCGTGGAGCTGAGTTGGTATGCCGTGCGCCGACACGGGCTCCCTCAAGGAAACATCCCTTGACGCGGCCTATCAGGATCACTACTGTGAAACCATGAGGAATATCACAGTATCACTCGATGATGAGACCTATCGGCGTGCTCGCATGATAGCAGCCCAACGGGACACGTCCGTCTCGGCGCTGGTGAAGCGCTTCCTTCTCGATCTTGCCTCAGGCGAGAGTGAGACCGAGCGACTAAAGCGCCAGGAGCGAGAATTGCGCGAGCGCATCACCGACTTCGACGCGTCCGACCGGCTCTCCCGCGACGATGTTCACCGCCGCGGCGCCTGAGTAATGCCGCATTTTCTCGACACGAACATCCTGCTCTACTCGATCAGCCGGAACCCGGCTGACGCTCTCAAGCGGGAGCGAGCCATCGCTCTGTTGGGTCGAGACGATGGCGCGTTATCGGTACAAGTGCTCCAGGAATTCTATGTCCAGGCGACGTGGGCGACGCGGCGCCGCCCGTTGCCGCACGAGACCGCCGTAGGCCTTCTTACCGCATGGACCCGGTTCAAGGTCCAGGAGATCACTCTCTCGATGCTCACTAGCGCACTGGAAATCAAGGCGGCGTACGGATTTTCCTACTGGGACAGCGCCATCATCGCGGCGGCTCGCGCCCTTGGATGCCGCGAGCTCTATTCAGAAGACATGTGCCACGGCCAGGAGGTCGAGGGGGTTATGATCGTGAACCCGTTTCGATGACGACTGGCATCGGGAGGATTCGGCATGGGTGAATTTGCGTTGGGGCAGGCGGTGCCTCGGTTTGAGGACCCGCGGCTGTTGCGCGGCGGCGGCCGCTATGTCGACGACATGGTATTGCCGCACATGGCGTTCGGCCACGTGCTGCGCTCGCCGCATGCGCACGCCCGGATCCGCGCCATCGATACAGCTGCCGCGAAGGCCGCGCCGGGAGTGCTCGCCGTGCTGACCGGCGGGGATTGGGAGGTGTCGGGCTGGGGCGACCTGCCGACGGCCGGGGGAAACAAAAGGCGCGACGGCTCGCCCGCCTATCGGCCGCGCTACCCTGCCCTGGTCAAGGATCGGGTGCGCTGGGTCGGGGATTATGTCGCTTTTGTCGTTGCCGAGAGCGCGCATCAGGCGGCGGACGCGGCCGAATTGATCCAAGTCGAATACGAGCCGCAGCCGGCGGTCGTCTCGACCGCCGAGGCGCTTGAACCGGGCGCGCCGCGTGTCTGGGACGACAGCCCCGACAATATCTCCTTTGTCTATCTCGAAGGCGACAAGGCGGCGGCCGATGCCGCCTTCGCCGCGGCTACGCATGTCGTCCGGCACAAATTCGTCATCAACCGCGTGACCGCGGCGACGATGGAGCCGCGCGGCTGCATCGGCGATTACAGCACCGCCGCCGACCATTACACGATCTACACGACCCTGCAGCGCACGCACGCGTATCGTTCTGAGTTGGCGCGCCAGATCCTCAAAGTGCCGGAAAGCAAAGTACGCGTCGTCGCCGGCGACATAGGCGGCAGCTTTGGCATGAAATCGGCGATCTACAACGAGGTCGCGCTGGTGCTGCTCGCCTCCAAGCTGACCGGGCGTCCGGTCAAATGGACGAGCACGCGCGCGGAATCATTCCTCGGCGACGCGCAGGCCCGCGACAACATCACCGAGGCCGAGCTGGCACTCGACCGCGACGGCCATTTCCTCGCACTCAGGGTCAAGACGATCGCCGCGGTCGGCGCCTATCCGCAGGCGGGGTCCAACGCGTTTGTCGCCAATCTCGGAACCTTGGCCGGGGTCTACCGCACGCCCGCGGTCTTCGCCGATGTGACCGCCGTCTACACGAACACCAACCCGATGCGGGCCTATCGCGGCAACGGCCGCCCCGAGGCGGCCTACGTCATAGAGCGGATGGTGGACCTCGCCGCAGGCGAGCTCGGCATCGACCCGATCGAGTTGCGCCGGCGCAACATGATCCCGCCCGAGGCGATGCCGTTCAAATCGGGGCTTACCTTTACTTACGATTGCGGCGAATTCGAGAAGGGCCTCGACATGGCGCTCGACCTCGCCGATTTCGCCGGGTTCGAGGAGCGCCGTGCCGAGGCGCGCAGGCGTGGGAAATTGCGCGGTTTCGGCATATCCAACACGATCGAGCGCGCCGCCGCGGGCGGGTTCGAAGCCGCGGAGATCCGCTTCGACCGCACCGGGACCGTGACCCTGCTGTCAGGCTCGATCACGCAGGGTCAGGGGCACGAAACAGTTTACAAGCAATTGCTTTGCGACCGGCTCGGCATCGATCCGTCCCAGGTCCATTACGTGCAGGGCGACACCGACAAGGTGGCGATCGGCGAAGGCACCGGCGGCTCGCGATCGGCAGCGCTCGGCGGGTCGGCGGTCCATCTCGCGACCGAGAGGATCGTCACCAAGGCGACCACGATCGCCGCCTCGATCCTTGGTTCCAATACCGATGAGATCCGTTTTGACGACGGTTTTTTTTCAACGCCGCACTCGAATCGTAGATTGACGATCGGCGAGATCGCCGGCGAGTCGCTGAACCCTCAGAACGTGCCCGACGGGATCGACCTCGGCCTGATCGCCGGCGCCACGTTCAGCTGCAAGGAGCAGAATTTCCCGAACGGCTGCCATATTTGCGAACTGGAGATCGACGAGGAGACCGGCGAGGTCGAGGTTCTGCGCTACAGCGTCGTCGACGATGTCGGCACGGTCATGAACCCTCTATTGCTCGAGGGCCAGATCTGCGGCGGCATCGCGCAAGGCGTGGGTCAGGTGCTGATGGAGGACATCCGGTTCGATCCCGCCTCGGGCCAGCTGTTGACCGGGTCGTTCATGGATTACGCGATGCCGCGGGCAAGCGACCTCTCGGCGATTCATTGCGACAGCAACCCGGTGCCGACCAAGACCAACCCGCTCGGCGTCAAGGGCGCGGGCGAAGCCGGCAATGTCGGCGCCCTCCCCGCTGTCGCCAACGCCCTCGTCGACGCCCTTTCCCCGCTCGGCATCCGCCACATCGAAATGCCCGCCACTCCGGAACGCCTGTGGTGGGCAATCCGAGGAGGAAACGGCTCACTCCCGCCCTTATGAGTGGGCGGCGGTCACTCCTGCTTTCGCCATGTCAAAGTATAGGCGCAGTATCCAACGACTTGGCCCTTGACCACATGCTGGTCGTCAATGCGCCCGTCGAACCGCTGACCGTATCCGGTCGACATCGTCAGAGATCCGTCGGGAGCCGCATATCCCTCGAGCGTGCGATCCCCCCAACTGACCCGTGCGCGGCCGTTGGTAATCGTCAACCTCGCCGGAGCGCGAAAGGTTGTGCATGCTCTTGCTCCGGCATAACCCTGAGTGCGGGCGCGTCCACCGGCGAGGGTGTTGCCGCTACTGTTGTTCTCTGAGGAAACACCAACGTATGTCCCGTCGAAGGCGCTGATCGGGTTCGCCGACGGCGCGGGCGACTGCGCATCGGCCGGCATCCCCGCCGCGAGTGACAGGAGGGCGCACAGCAGACTGCCCGCGCGGCGCATGTTCATCGTCTCAGGCCACGACAAGATCCGGGACGAGGATCTTTCCCTTGGTTTCCGGTCCGAGCAGCAGCGCAATCACAAAGCTCGCCGCGCCGACACAGGTGCCGATCAGCATCGGGATCGCGAAGCCGAGACCGTAATGGCTGGCAAACCAAGTCAGCACCAGCGGGACAAAGCCGCCGAATATCGCGCCCTGGTGATAGCAGAAGGCGCTCGCCGTCGCACGCACCTCGGTCGGAAAGCGCTCGGAAAGATAGGCGGGGTTCTGGCCATAGATCGCCTGGCCGAAGAAGCCTTGCAGGACAAAGCCGGCGGCGATCCAGGTAAAATCTGTGGTCAGCAGATAGAGCGGGGCGACAAAAATCGCGATGGCTGCCGGAATAATCATCGACCAGCGACGGCCGAAGCGGTCGGCAAACCAGCCCCAGAAGCCTTGCGCGAGAAACGCCGCGAGGTTCGCCAATGCGACCGGCGTCGCGACCAGCGCCGGGCTCAGGTTCAGATCCTTCTGCAGGTAAGTCGCGAACAACGCGTTGATCGAATAGTAGACGAGAAAGCTGCTCGCCATCCACCAGCAGGCGGTCAAAGTATTGCCGAGCAGGCCGGGCTTGAAGATGTTGAGCAGGGGAGCGTGCACCTCGCGCTTTTCGGCGCGCTGGCGGCGGCGGTTCTCCTGCCAGACCGGCGGCTCCTTGACGAAAAAGCGCACATAGACGACCGAAAGGGCCGGAAGGACGCCGATCATCAGCAATCCCCGCCAGCCGATTGCGTTGAACGCCAGCCCATAGATCAGGCTGGCCAGGAGGAACCCGAGGCTCCACGAGCCCTGCAGCATCCCGCTCATGAACCCCCGCGACCGCGCCGGCCAGGATTCCATCGCGAGGGCGGCGCCGGCTGGCCATTCGGCGCCCATACCGATGCCCAGCAGCGCGCGGAATAGAAAGAGAAACCCAAACGTCGGCGAAAAGCCGGCGATGAAGTTGCAGATCGAATACCACAGGATCGAAATCATCAGCGGCGTCTTGCGGCCGATCCGGTCGGCGAGCCATCCCGAGCCGACCGCCCCGACGAGCCGCAGCCACAAGGTCACGCTGAGCAGGAACGCGACCTCGGTGAGCGGCACGCCGAATTCCTGCGAGATCGGCACCATGATCAGCAGGAACATCGTGAAGTCGAACGCATCCAAGGTCCAGCCGAGCCACGATGCCACCCACGCGTACCACTGGTCTTTCGTCGGCTCCTTCCACCAGGGAATTGGTCCGCTCGCGGGCCTGAGCGCCGTCCTCATCGTCAATGCGTCCTCCCCTGACAGCGGGGGTTCAGCCAATGCGGAACCCCCGGCCCCTGCCCTACTCCGCGGCTTGCGGCATTTGCTTCAAGTCGGTCGAGTAGCGCAGATGCACCGGAGCGTTCGCCTCAAATGGGTCGGTCAAACCGAGTTCCTTGCCGATCTCGCGCATCGCCGGCATCACTTCCTGGCCCAGCAGGCGGATGCAGGTCCGGGCATCCTCGTTGCTGACCGAGCCGTCATTGCCCCAGATGCCGTAAATGCTCGGCCGGGTTTCTTCGAGCACGCGGCGCAATTTGGGGATGACCGTCTTTGGCGTGCCGAAGAAGACGCGCCCGTCGGCAACCTGTTGGTCAAAAGTCGGGCGCCCGCGCGGGTTCTCGGCGCGCCCGACCGCGAACTCGACGAAGTTGCGGCGCAGCGCCGGCGAGAAATAGCCGGACGGGTTCGACCACACCGGGTGCGCTAGGCCAGTGAACTCGCCCTGCATCCACAGGAACTGGCGCGCGTTCTTCTCGGCCTTTTCCTCGCTGTCGGAGACATGCACTTGCTGCAGGTAGCCGCGGTTCTCGGGGCCCGCCTCGTAGCCGGTCTCGAGCGCGACCTTGTCGTACAGCTCCCAGATCTTCTTGGTCGCCTCGATCGAGGTGTTGAGCGCGATGTAGGGATAGCGCTGCTGCGCCGCCCAGATGATCGTCTCCTGGCTCAGGACGCCGGGGACCCAAATGCGCGGATATGGCTTCTGCAACGGCACCGCCCACGGGTTGACGACGCGGTGCTGGTAATGCGTGCCCTCCCAGCGGAACGGCCCCTGGCGCGTCCAGGCGGCGACGATCAGATCATGCGCCTCCTGGAAGCGTTCGCGGTTGTAGGCAGGGTTGACGCCGGCGGCGAGCAACTCCTGGCCACCGCCGCGCACGATGCCGGGGACCAGGCGGCCCTTCGAGATCATGTCGATCATCGCCAATTCCTCGGCGAGCCTGACCGGGTTCTCGGCCAAGGGCAGCGGATTGCCGAGCAAGACGATCTTCGCCTTTTTGGTCACCGCTGCGAGGATCGAGGCAAAGATGTTGCACTTGGCCTGCATGCAGAACGGCGCATTGTGGTGCTCGTTCAGCATGAAGCCTTCGACGCCCTGCTCCTCGGCGTAGATGTAATGCTCAAGATATTCGTTATAGAGCCGGCTGCCGGCGACCGGATCGAAATGCTTGTTCGAGAACATCAGCGCGGTATGGCCGACTTCAAGCCCGATATCGGCCGGGTAGGTCGACATCGGCTGCTCGGTGAAGTACATGACAAACATGGCTTCCTCCTTGGCCGAGATCGCCCCGGCGGCTTCGTTAGTTTTCCTCGACGAAGGTCCGGACCAGGCGCGCGAGCTGGTCCGGCTGCTCCATCTCGACGCAGTGCCCGGACGAGCGCACGACCTCCAGCCGCGCGTGCGGCAGCAAAGCGGCATATCGCTCACCCGCGCTGCGTGGCACGATCTTGTCGTCGTCACCCCAGACCACGAGCGCCGGCGCCCGCACCCCACCCAACAAGTGCGGCAGGCTCTGATTGTACATGTACGGCTTCCAGGCGATCCGGAAGCTCATTTCACGGCACAGATCCCATTCGACGAGCTGGTCGGTGGACACGTCACCGTAGACGCGCGTGAAGGCCTGCTGGTCGTGGAAGCCGGCGCGGGCGTAGTCGAGATAGCTAACGATCGCCTGGTCGAAAATGTCGCCGTCGGGCGGCTTCAGTCCCATCGCCCCGACCAGGACCAATCGGTG
Organism: uncultured Alphaproteobacteria bacterium; assembly: GCA_963736715.1. Classification (GTDB taxonomy): domain Bacteria; phylum Pseudomonadota; class Alphaproteobacteria; order ATCC43930; family CGMCC-115725; genus AP-15. The sequence continues at coordinate 46,467 of CAVTQA010000047.1, forward strand.
GAAGTCGCGCGGCGCCATCGTCGCCATCTCGGCGGCGATCCACCCGCCAAAGCCTAGCCCGATCAACGACGCCCGCTCGACCCCGAGATCGGAAAGCAGCCACTGATGGATCACCGCGACATCGCGCACATTGCGAAGCCATTGCGGCCGCTCCGACTTGCCGTAGCCCGGATGATGCGGGACCAGCACATCGAAATTGCTGGCCAGCTCGTCATAGAAAGGGAGCCGGTCGGGACTGCCGATATCATGGTGCAGCACGAGGACCGGGCGTCCGCTGCCGGCGCGCGCCAGATGCAGCTTCGTCCCGGCTACCTCGACGACCAACTCGCTCCAGCCCTTACCCGCCGCCATGGCCACCCCTCTCGCTTTTCGCCGAACTCTAGCCTAGCGCCACGTTACCGGCCGCCGCAACCAACCGTTTGCTCATTGCAGGGTTGCAATTTAGTAAGCAACTAGGATGATCAGCAATCCTTATCAGTTGCATTGCGGCAGCATCCGGATGACTGGCTCCAAATTTCGACTTAAGCTCCGAAGCGGTTGACGGAGTTGGAGAGCTCGATGCTCGTCGTTACGACGGAAAATGTCGCCGGTCACCGGGTGGCCGAGGTTAAGGGTCAATGCTTTGGGGTCGTGGTGCGCAGCCGCGGGCTCGGCGGCAACATCATGGCCGGGCTGCGTTCGATCGTCGGCGGCGAAATCGACGAATATACCCAGCTGCTCGAAGAGGCGCGGCGTCATGCGGTCGACCGGCTGGTACGGAACGCCACTGCGATGGGCGCCAACGCGGTGCTGATGATGCGGTTCGATTCCGCCGAAATCGGCCAGACGATGAGCGAAATCGTCGCCTACGGCACGGCGGCTGTCATCGAGCGCGTACTGGCTTGAGGCGGCCCGTATGACAGGATTGCGGCAGCGAGAACCTCCCGAACAACCCCGATTAGGCATCTCGACTGATGTTTGATGTCCTTCCTGTAATGCAATACTGGGCCCCCAGCGGCAAGAACCCCAAGCGAGGCTCCATAAATCGGAGATGCTTGAGGGCGCGCGGGAAGAAAACGCGATAACCAAGATCAATACCGGAGAACCCGGCATTTTCAAACTGTCTGCGCATCCTCCGTGGCGGAATAAGAACCGCGTCTTCGTCAAAAGGGCAGCTGTTGACCGCCCGAAGTGTCAAGGGGTTTAAGGGATTATGCTCGTAGAGATACAGTGAGCCGGAATTTTTAGAAAGTACCCTGCGAATTTCTCGCAGCAAAGGGACGTGTTCCGCGCCCGGGATATGATGAAAAACGCACGCGGAGAAAGCAATGTCAAAAATCCCAGACTTAAGAGGCAGGTTTTCACCTTCGAAAAGCACATAATTGGCCGAATTTCTGAAACGGTCTTTCGCTATGTCGAGGCTTCGTGGGGACACGTCGACACAGACAAGATCACATACCGGGAAGTAGCGACGCCAAAACGGGATCGAACTGCCGACTCCACACCCGAAGTCAAGAATCTTAAGGTTTTGATTTGTGCCAAGCGTGGTGCGCGCTTGATTAAATACGTCTTTAATTTTATACTCGGCAAAATAATCGGGCGTTTCGCCGGTAACGCCAATATTCTGGGCGTGAAGGGCGTGATATTCGTCTGCAAACCTATCAAAGTCGGCGCGGTTCATGGCATTCTGGCGCGGTTCATGGCATTCTAAAGAGTAATTTTCGTGGGACTGCTACCGGTGTGCTGAGAACATTGTTTTCGCGACTCCACTTCGGTTGCGGTGAGTATCTCAGAGACGACAAACAGCGGACGGCCCTTTGCCTCGAGATACAATCGGCCCAAATATTCCCCAATGATTCCGAGTATTAAGAGCTGAGAACTTCCGAGAAGAACGATGGTAGTCATGACGCTTGCCCACCCCGTTACCGCCCGCTCTGTTAGAATAGCATAAGTAACATAGCCGATCAGCACGAGCCCAAATGCTGCCGAAATCGCGCCCAGGTAAGACGCTATTCGCAGCGGGCGCGTGGAAAAGCCGGTTACGGCGTCGAGGCCAAACCTAAGCATTTTTTTGAACGGGTAGTTTCCGGCGCCGGCAAACCGCGGGGCGCGAACGTAGCGGACCGGCACCTGTCGCAGGCCGATCCAACTCACCATCCCGCGAACAAAGCGATCCCGCTCCGGCATCGTGTTCAGGACGCTGAGCGCCCTTCGTGAGATCAGCCGAAAATCTCCCGTATCGCGCGGGATATCGATTTCAACCAATCGTTGAAGGAGCAAATAGAAAAAGCTCGCGGTCGCTCGCTTGAACCAGGTTTCGCCCTGTCGGATCTCGCGTTGGCCATAGACTATGTCGGCGCCCTCGTCCATCCGGCACATCATCTGACGGAGCAGCTCAGGGGGGTCCTGCAAATCCGCATCAATGATCAGGATGCGGTTACCCCGGGCAAATTGTAGGCCGGCGGTCAAGGCTAGCTGATGCCCGTAATTCCGCGACAGATTGATCGCAACGACGTGGGAATCGGAAGCCGCAAGTTCGCCCATAACACACCAGGTGTCGTCCCGCGAGCCATCGTTCACCAAGACGATCTCATACTCCTCACCCACCACGTCGCGACAGGCAGCGCTGACCCGATCGTGAAACTCACGAAGGCCGGGCGCCTCATTATAGCAAGGAGCCACTATCGAAAGAGCAAGTGCTGCCTTATCACCCCTCTCGGCGATCAATCCCAATCTCGGCTGTCCCAGTGGCGCCCCGACGATATCGACGTCATTCATTCCACGTTCCCCGCGACGCCGGAAATCACCGAATTGCTTCCGTGCAGAGCAGCGTCGCTCTGTCCGCCATAGCATTCATCGTCGTTGATTTATCTCTTTCTGTCCAGTTGCGCTTTCGAGCAAGGTTATCAATTGGCTCCGAGCGGCAAATATGTACCCGCTGCCGGTTTTATAAACATGAAAGTTGCTGGATCTTGACTTCCAGTGACACGTCGGTGGTATAAGCGTCCACAATGTGCCAGTGGGGATTGAATTGATGCGCGCCACAATTTTAGTTCCGGCTTCTTAAAGCATCCTGCTAAGGGTGCCGGCTAATAAGCCGACGTCAGGATCGGTCCTAGTGAAATCCCTTGCTCTATTGAGCCAGCCTTGCCGGTGGCGACGATGTATCTGCTTTCGAGAATCAGTTGAGCAAAATTATTCCTGCCGCGCTCCGGACCGCCCCAGTGAGGACGCAGGGGTCGAGCATTTCGCGCTCGGACCATGCGGTCGGCTCAAATGGACGCTCGCGGGACCTCGTTTCGAGCAGCGGCTCACGATGGCCTTCAATCGTGAACCTGTATTGGGGGCAGCTGCTCGCAATCTCAGTCTTTGCCTCCTTGATCCGGCTCTTGTTTTTCCCCGGTGGTCTGGGGTCTGACGAAATCGTCTACTTGACACACGCCTACCACCTCCTCCAGGGAGATTACCTGCACACCAGCTACATCGGCGGCATGCGAGACGCGATCAACGCCTTCCTTGCGGCATCGCTGTGGCTGTTCGGGAAGGGAATCGCGGGCGCCGGCGGGTTGTTCTTCGCCTGTTCGTTGGGGCAAGTGATCCTCGCCTATTGCTTCGCCCATCATCTTTGGGGGCCTCAAGCCGCGCTCTGGGCAGGCCTGGCAATGGCGGCGCTTCCAATCGAGGTCACCCAGGCCGGCAACCTCAATCCTGACCCTTATCTGGGGTTGGTTATTGCCTCGTCCATAATAACATTTTACTTTGCAGAACGCGATAACAGACCAGTCCTCCACTTAGTCGCCGGGCTGCTCGCCGGCTGGGTGTATTGGATTAAGCAAGTGGTGGTGCTCTACAGTTTTGTCTTCGTTTTTTTTGTTCTGGCGAACCGACGATGGCGAAAAGGCTGGCTCTGGTTTATGTTTGGGGCCGCCCTTCTTTTGATCGCACAGCTCATTTTGTTCAGGTTCGTATATGGCGACACGTTTTACTTCTTCAAGGCAAACTACAGGTTTATCTTAGAGACGCATATATATGGAAGCAACAGCGACACTTCCCTATGGCGCTATTTAATGCTCTTGTTTGTTGACATATATCACACCGGAGTTCTCGGGTGGCTGGCCCTGGCTGCGTGCATGCTCGCGTTTCGGCGGATCGAGCAATCCGGACTGCAGTTCGTTCTGATCTGGTGCTTGGGACTGATATTCATTTTTTCCGCTTTCCCGATTTCCCTCTGGCCTCCAAAATTCATCGCCAAGCAATCCAACTATCTCGATATTTTCATGATGCCGCTGGCCCTGCTCACTGGCTGGTTCCTGGCGCAGCAGCGGCGCGGTATTGCTCTCGTGCTCGGCGGGGCGATGGTGGCGTGTGGCATCTTGCTCTCGGCCATGGAGCAGCAGGTGGTGCGTGTCGTTACGGTGAACGGCCGGGCGGCGGCGGAGTTCGCGGAGGCCCACGCTGGTACGCCGGTATTTGGCCCCCTTACTGCTCAGAGGCAGAGCATGGTAGAGCGCCTGTTGCACGGATCGCTCGATACCAGCGGCGACATCCGGCCGTGGGCGGATTTGAGCGGCTTGTCTCTGGAAGAAGGCTCGGCCGGCGATGTGGTTGCTTACCTTATTGACGATCCGCAAATGCGGATTTGGCCGGATGCTGCAAAGGAAGCGCCTCTTTCGGAAACATTGCGCCGATGCCTGGTTCCGTTGGGCACGCTCGAGCAAGGCGACCTTGGCCTCGGTCGGTCGGTGGTTACCGCCCTACGAGACATTCTTTCCGTCTTGCCGGCACCCTATGGGGCTGCGGCACTGAGAGCCACAAATTCCGTCTGGCAGGTTGCGCCAGCGCAGGTTTTTGCGGTTACCCGCGAATGCGCGCGCGAGGCGCAAGGTAAATCTGCGTGGCGTTTACAACGGGCCGATGTAGGAGCTCCTTAATCGAAAATGAAGATAGAGGGGTAAAGATAGAGAGGTGAAGATAGCCACCAACAGAACTATTACAGCAGGAGCGGGTGGACCGGCATGTCGGCATTCGATAACATTGCTGCACAGCATGCGAGACCTAACCAGCGCCCGCAACGGCCGCGCGGGATGAGTTGTCCGCATGCCGCCGTCGAGAATGCGCGTCCGTGGGGATATCATCGAGTTTTACCGGCGCGACCGAACCGGTCAATCAGCGAGAACAGTTCATCCGGCAGCCATCAGCTTGGGTTCAGGCGCGTTCGGTAGCTTGAGATCGAGATCCGGGCCGGATCGCCGCCCCAAATGAAGGTCCTGATCGTCAGCTTTGCGTTCCCGCCTTCCAATGTGATCGGAGCGGTCCGCGTAGGTAAGCTTGCGCGCTATCTCGATCATCGAGGCCATGACGTGCGTGTGCTGGCTGCCGACGTGGCCGAAGATCGGAGCTTGCCACTCGAGATCTCGCGAGAACGGGTATTCTATACGGAGTATCGCGAGGGCCAGCATTTGATCGATCGGCTGGCGCGGCGGCTGCGCGGCCGCACAACCGTCTCGACCGGAGGTCGCCGGCACGCACCGCAACCGCAAGGCGGCGCAGCGGCGAAATCGCTTCGACAGAGGCTTCGCCGCCACTATTTTGGGCTGATCCACATCCCCGACATGCGGGCCGATTGGGTCAGGACGGCCGTTCCCGCCGGCCGTCAATTGATCAAAAAATGGAAACCCGAGATCATTTTCGCGAGCGCACCCCCCTATACGGGGCTGATCGTTGCCAGTCGTCTCGCGCGGGCTTTTGACATCCCGTGGGTCGCCGATTTCCGGGACCTTTGGGTCGATAATCCCTATTACAGCGAGCCTGGCTGGCGCAAGCCGATCGATGCGATGTTGGAAAGGCAAATTTTGAGGCGCGCCGCGACATTGGTTACAGTATCGCCGATTTGGGCGGAACAGCTGCGTCGACGCCACGGGAAACCTGTTGCGGTGGTGTACAATGGGTATGCGGAGGAGGATTTCCCGCAGCGTGCGCCACGAGCCGACACAGGGGAGATTCTCACCATCCGATATTTGGGTTCGATCTATCGAGGTTTTCGCGACCCCTCTGCCCTTTTCTCTGCCATCGCATTGCTGCCTGATCAGCTACGAGCTCGCATAAAGGTCGAGTTCTTCAGCGATGAAGGCGACGCGATCCTCGACGCGGTAGCAGCGCATCGGGTTGAGAGCGCAGTAGCTATCAAGCCGCGCATTCCTTATCGGCAAGCTCTCGAATTACAAATGGAGTCCGACGTACTGTTGTTACTGCAATCGAGCGATCAGCGGGACGAGGGCAATCTCCCTGCCAAGCTGTTCGAGTACCTGTACGCCCGTCGGCCGATCCTGTTCATCGGCTACGAGCGCGGTATCGCCGCGCGGCTTGTCACAGAGCGGAACGCCGGGTTGGTTTCCAACAGCCCAGTCAAAATTTGCGATCAATTACAGAGATGGCTGGAGGACAAACGCGTTGGCCGCCTCGAGAGACGGAGCTCGTCGGTCAGCCTTGGTCTTAGCCGTGACGATCAATATGATAAGCTCGAACGCCTTTTTCAGGAAGTTCTCGAAAGTCGGGTGGGCACAGGTCATCGGCTGCCGCTCAGCGAGGCCAGGGCTCTCAATTAGATTACACTAATGCTTAACTCGCTTCGGATCATCTTGGATACCGGACCAGAATGGTGTATCCACCCCTGCCCCTCGGACGTACGAGTGGCGCGCGGCGGATTATCTCGACAAGGCGGACATGGCATCGTGAGGCGATAGCCGAGAGGCGCATGAAGCAAGACGCCGCGCAAGCCGGGCTGCCGCTCGCAATTTGCATTGGACTTTTCGCAACCGCGGCTCCAGTTCCGCGCTCGCTGATCAGGTTCGCTCTCTATTTGATGAAGTTTTTAGGGCTCTTCCGGCTTGCGCGCCGCGTTACGCGTGATGGGTTGCGCATCATATGCTACCACGGCTTTGCCGTTGGCGAGGAGTACAAGTACAGAAGTACGCTTTTCATCAGGGACGATTTTTTTCGCAGGCGCGTGGAATATTTGAGGCGCGAAGGCTATCCGATTTTGCTGTTGCGGGATGCACTGGACGCTCTGGCTGCGGGCCGGCTTCCGGCCTGCGCCACGGTCATAACCATGGACGATGGCTGGCGCGGAGTTTTTACGGTTGGATTGCCGATCATTCAGGAAATGGAAATACCAGTTACGGTTTACGTCGCGACTTATTACGTCGAGAACCGGATGCCGGTCTATACCGTAACGGTGTCTTACTTGTTCTGGCGAGCCACCCCTCGGCTGGTCAATTTGCCGCGCGGGATCGGAACTTTCGACCTGGAGTGCGGGGCGGCAAAGGCCGAGGAAGCGGCGCAGAATTTCGGCGCCGCGTTGCCGGCGGGCGAACGGCTCGAGTTCTTGAAGGAATTAGCGGCGGTCCTCGACGTCTCTTTTCATGAAATCGAAACCCAGCGCCTTTTCGAGGTCATGGATGAACAGCAGCTGCGCGGCCTCGCCGCTGCCGGCGTCGACATCCAGCTCCATTCACACCGGCATCAATGGCCGCTCTACGACAGGGAAGAGGTGGAATCCGAAATCGAGGAAAATCGCCGATTTCTCCAGCGTGTCGTCTCGTCTCCGCTGGAGCACTTTTGCTACCCGAGTGGCGTATACGGGCTGCACCAGGCAGAATGGCTGGCGAAATTGGGGGTAAAGAGCGCCACGACGATAGAGCCCGGATTGAATTACCACGACACCCCGCGTTTCGCACTGCGACGACTGGTGGATGGCGGACCTGTTTCCGACATCGAATTCGACGCCGAGATGACCGGCTTTATGGAAATTGTGCGTTTATTGCGGCGCGGTTTGCGCGCGGGGCGGGGCATGAAAGCTCGAAAACGGGTTTGCCGAAACGAGGAGGGCCACCCCGCCTCACCACGCAACGAAGGTCGGGCTTAGATGCGCGGCCTCGCGTTTTTTTTGGTTTTCGTTGCAGGCCTGCCGTTCATTTTTGTGTCACCGTTCAACGGCGTGCTGGCCTGGTACGTTTTTTCCCTCGGGAATTTCCACACTCTGATTTGGGGCGGACCGTTTGCCGGTCTCAATTATGCCTATGTCATCGCCATCCTTACCTGCCTTTCATGGGTCTTTTCTCGGACGGACCCGAAACAGCTTCCCATGACCTCGCTTGTTATATTGACGTTGCTGTTTTCGGTATGGGTCACCTTCACCTCCTGGTTCGCATTGGCACCGGGTGAGGACGTCTGGGCCAAATGGATGACGGTCCAGAAGATTCTGTTTATGTGCCTCGTCGGCTACGCCCTTACGACGACGCGCGAACGGCTCAATCAGCTGATCTGGGCAGTCGTAATGACGATCGGGCTTTGGGGAGTAAAGGGCGCGCTCGCGAGCCTGGTGCATGGCGGCAGTGAAATTCACGGGCCTGACGGCGGCATGCTCGCCGACAACAACGACTTCGGCCTCGGGCTCACATTGATCTTGCCGTTGCTTTTTTATCAATGGCATCTTGCCACTAATCGGCATATTCGCCACGGGCTGATGTTGATGGGATTTCTCGTCACTCTGGCGGTGTTCTTTACCTATTCCCGGGGCGCATTGGTCGGGGTATGCGCGATGGGAGCGGTCTTCTGGCTTAGATCGCGCGCAAAGTTCACGACGGCGCTGCTCATTGCTGCGCTCGCAGTGTCCATCTACAGCTTCGCACCTGAACAGTGGTTCAAGCGAATGGGGACGATAGAAACCTATCAGAACGATGGGTCGGCAATGAGCCGGCTCTGGCTCTGGAAGATTTCGCTACGAATTGCCGAGCTTCATCCCGTCACCGGGGGTGGCTTCAGGGTGACATATTGGCCCAACGTGACAAACAACATGTTGCGCGGCACCGATCTGGATAGGCTGACAAAACCTCGCGCGGCGCACAGTATCTACTTCGAACCGCTATCCGAACATGGCTGGGTCGGTCTCTTCCTGTTCTTGATGATCCTTGGCTATTCCTGGATGAACTGCGGGTGGTTGATCCGTCGTTCGCGCAACAGACCTGATCTTGCCTGGGCAAATCTGTTGGGGAGGATGGGGCAAGCGGCGCTCGTGGGCTATGCCACTGCAGGCGCCTTTGCGTCTCAGACCTATTTGGATGAGTTTTGGTGCATCATCTTTATTTTCGAGGCTGCGCGGCGACTGCTTGCCAAAGAAATCGCCCCGGCCGGCGCCTTCTCGGGTGCCGGACCGAGGCGTCTGGCTGTCCCTCGGCAGGCCGTCACCCCGGCCGCGCTCGCGAAAGCGAATACTGCGTTGGGCTATGCCAAATCAAACCCATAACTCATAGGGATGACCAGCCATCGGCTCGTGGTGCCCCCGGGTTGGCCGGTAAGACTTGGGTTCCGACGGCCGATCGCCGCCCCTCTCTCGCAGGAACAATTCCGGCGCAAAAAATGAAACTGGCGCGATTAGCAAGGCGTTAAACCCCCGGTGATTATCGAAAGGCTTCGGTCATGAAGGCTCGCAAGCGCCGCCAACAATTGTCGCTCGCCGTGATGATGAGCGATCTGATGCTGGCATCGTGGGAGACTATTACGCGCCGCTCCTTATTGATCGTGCAAAATAAATGTTCGCCGGCGGAATACCGGCGAATGGTCAACGAGAAAGCCGAGGCGGCCGCGAGATCCGCGGTGCGGTTCGTCTCCGGCGGTGGCAGAGCAACGATGACTTCGCTTCTGGTCCCTTGGCGCACTCGCGCGACCGCTAATGCGAGGCGCTTGCGGAAGAAATAGGGTGTCTAATTGCCCCCATTTGCACCGGAAAATAGCCATAATGCGGTGTTCTTTATGTAACCATGAGCAGCTCAGGGATTAGAGGAGCGATTTACCGGCGGAGGCCCGGAGCGCCCTGTTCTTTTTCTGCAGTAACAGGACGGCGGAGCACGTCTTGTGGTAGAGGCTGAAGGCGCACCATACCCACTCCGAGCCCCCTATGATGCGTCCTGTTCTCGCGCTCGCGTGCCTCACCCTCTCGGCCGCCTCCTCTTGGGCTCAAGCGCCACCGATCACCGGCGAGCCGCCACCAGGCCGGGTTTTTTGTGACCAGAGCGTCACCTACCGGATTGCTGAACCCGCGACAGTCCCGGAGCCGTACCGGCGCTTTCTCGGGGCCTGGACCGATGCGGCCTGGGACGCCAATACCTGTGCGGCGCTGATCGTCGAGAATATCGATCCGGGGGGCACCGCTTCGATCATCTACGCCTACGGGCCGCTCGGATCGAGTGCACGGGTCACCGGCGGAACACTGCACGGAACCGGAATCATCCGCGACGGCGGGCTCAGATTTCAGAACTCCGACGGAACGCAGTTCACCTTCCGCCCAGGAATCGCCGATCTGATCGGGAGGATGACGACCCCGAGTGGCCAATCATACGAGGCTGCATTCAAGAAGGCGTTGTGAACCCCTACCCTATTCGGTATTTAACGCTCGTCAGCTCCCTGACGAGTTGACGCCCGCAAAAGGCATTCCTAAATTCGCGCTCGCTGGGTTCGACCGCCGCCTGGTTGATTTGCCGGTACTCCGGTCGGCCCCGATTGGCTGACGAACACCGGGTGACCACATCCACAGACTAACAATCGTGGATCGACCGCAGCTACGGGCGAGACCGCCCGTGAGACGGATCATCACATGTGGTTGCGCATGCCCCGACCTCTCGTAGCTTCCCCGATAAACGAGCTCAACGAACGCAGCCGCGAGATCTTCCGCTTGATTGTCGACAGCTATGTCGCAACTGGCGAGCCGATCGGCTCGCGGACCCTGTCACGGCGCCTGGGACAGAACTTGTCGCCAGCGACGATCCGCAACGTCATGGCGGATCTGGAGGAAGCGGGGCTGCTCTACGCACCACACACTTCGGCCGGGCGGCTGCCGACCGAGCTTGGGCTGCGTCTCTTTGTGCACGGTCTGCTCGAGATCGGGGGGCTGGCCGAAGATGAACGCCGCAGCATCGAGAGCCTGTGCGTTGCCCGCGGCAAGAGCCTGCCGCAAGCGCTCGAGGAAGCAACGAGCGCGCTCTCCGGCCTGTCCCATTGCGCGGGCATCGTCGTGGTGCCCAACCAGGACCGTCCCTTAAAGCACATCGAGTTCGTCAACCTCGGTCCTGGGCGCGCCCTCGTCGTGCTGGTAACCGAGGACGGGCTGGTCGAGAACCGGGTTATCGAGGTTCCGGCCGGCCTGCCTCCGGCCGCACTAATTTCGGCCGGCAACTATCTCAACGCCAGGCTGATCGGCCGAACGGTCGAAGAGGCAAAGGCTGAGATCGAGCAGGAAATCGCGTCCAATAAGATCCAGCTCGACGAGTTGACATCGAAGCTCGTCGCCGCAGGCCTTGCCAATTGGGCCGGCGGCGATGAAGGCAGCGCGCTGATCGTGCGCGGTCAGGCCAATCTGCTCGAGGACGTCACTGCGCTCGCCGATCTCGAAAGGTTGCGCACTCTTTTCGAGATGCTCGAAACCAGAGAGACCATGCTGCGTCTGCTCGACGCCAGCAAACAGGGCGAAGGCGTACAAATATTCATCGGCGCTGAAAACCGCCTTTTCGGGGTGGCCGGCTGCTCGATGGTGATCGCTCCCTACCAGAACAGCCGCGAGCAGATCGTCGGAGCGATCGGCGTCATCGGCCCGACTCGGATCAACTATGCCCGCATCATCCCGATGGTGGACTACACCGCCAAAATGATCGGGCGACTCATCGGATAGGACAGACCATGGACGATACGACGACCAAGGAACAGGAGAAGTTTCCCGCTGCGGACGAGGCCGCCAATAACAACATCGATGGCCTCGCCGGGGCGCCAGTCGAGTCGGAAGCCGAGGAATTGTCGCCAGAGAGTTCGGGCCCCTGAGCTCGAGGCTGAACTGGCAGAGTATAAGGACCGGTTGCTGCGCGCGCTCGCCGAGACCGAGAATGTCCGTCGCCGCGCGCAGCGCGAGCGCGAGGATGCATCGAAATATGCGATCTCCAGTTTTGCCAAGGACTTGCTCTCGGCGGCGGACAACCTGCGCAGGGCGCTGGAGAGCCTGCCAGCATCAGAAGCGAAGGACGAACGTACGCGCAGTCTCCTCGCCGGGGTCGCGGCGACCGAGCGCGAGTTGTTGGGCGTCTTCGAGCGCCACGGGATCAAGCGCATCGATCCGAAGGGCGAAGATTTCGACCACAATTTCCACCAGGCGATCTTTGAGGCCGAGCGGCCGGACCAGCCGAGCGGCTCGGTTGTCGAGGTATTGCAGCCCGGCTATGTGCTTCATGACCGCCTGTTGCGGCCGGCGATGGTTGGCGTCGCCAAGGGGGGCCCGAAGCCGCCGGAATCCGCTTGAGCCCGGTGGGTTTTGGCCTCGGAAGCCGCAGCCAGCGTGGTTGTAGCGGCACGACCCGACACATATATAAACCCCGGCCACAGTAGGGGATGGCTGCAATTACTTCCCGGGGGATCGGGACGGTGCTTCCCCGGGCCGCCCGGTCCGGCTTTAGAATGAGGTGTCCATGAGTAAGGTCATCGGTATCGATCTCGGCACGACGAACTCCTGCGTCGCCGTGATGGAAGGCAAGAGTGCAAAGGTGATCGAGAATAGCGAGGGCATGCGCACAACGCCCTCGATGGTTGCATTCACCGAATCAGGCGAGCGCCTCGTCGGCCAGTCGGCGAAGCGCCAGGCGGTGACCAATCCCGAGAATACGTTCTTTGCGATCAAACGCCTGATCGGCCGCCGCTTCACCGATCCGATGGTGAAGAAAGACATGGATCTCGTCCCATACAAGATCATTCCCGGCGACAATGGCGACGCTTGGGTGGAGAGCCGCGGCAAGAAGTACGCGCCATCGCAGATCAGCGCGTTCATTCTGCAGAAGATGAAGGAAACGGCCGAGGCCTACCTCGGCGAGACGGTCTCAGAAGCGGTCATTACCGTTCCGGCCTATTTCAACGATAGCCAGCGCCAGGCGACTAAAGACGCCGGTCGAATTGCCGGGCTTGAGGTGCTGCGAATCATTAATGAGCCAACCGCGGCGGCACTCGCCTACGGCATGGATAAAAAAGGCACTGGTACGATTGCGGTCTATGATCTCGGCGGCGGCACCTTTGATATCTCGGTGCTTGAGATCGGTGACGGCGTGTTCGAGGTGAAGTCGACGAATGGCGATACCTTTCTGGGCGGTGAAGACTTCGACAAGAACATCATCGATTATCTCGCCGATGAATTCCGTAAGGAGCAGGGAATCGATCTCCGCAATGATCGGCTCGCCCTTCAGCGACTAAAGGAGGCGGCGGAGAAGGCTAAGATTGAATTGTCATCGTCGATGCAGACGGACGTCAATCTACCCTTCATTACCGCCGATCAGCACGGGCCGAAGCATCTTAATATCAAGCTGACCCGGGCGAAGCTGGAGGCGTTGGTCGATGATCTGATCCAGCGGACAATTGGCCCTTGCCGCAACGCCCTAAAGGATGCGGGGCTCAGGGCATCGGAGATCAACGAGGTCATCCTCGTCGGCGGCATGACCCGGATGCCCAAGGTCATCGAGACGGTCAAGCAATTCTTTGGCAAGGAGCCGAACCGTAGCGTAAACCCGGACGAGGTCGTGGCGGTCGGCGCGGCGATACAAGCGGGTGTTCTGAAGGGCGAGGTCAAGGATGTCCTTCTCCTAGACGTTACCCCGCTGTCGCTCGGCATCGAGACATTGGGCGGCGTCTTTACTCGGCTGATAGACCGCAACACGACAATACCGACCAAGAAGAGCCAGACCTTCTCCACCGCCGAGGACAACCAGACGGCAGTCACGATCCGCGTGTTTCAGGGCGAGCGTGAGATGGCGGCAGACAACAAGCTGCTCGGCCAGTTCGACTTGGTTGGAATCCCTTCGGCACCGCGGGGTATGCCGCAGATCGAAGTGACCTTCGACATCGATGCCAACGGCATCGTGCAGGTCTCGGCGAAGGACAAGGCCACCGGCAAGGAACAGCAGATCCGCATTCAAGCCTCGGGCGGCCTCTCCGAGGCCGACATCGACCGCATGGTCAAGGACGCAGAGGCGCATGCCGATGAAGACAAGCGCCGTCGCGAGCTGGTCGAAGCAAAAAACAACGCCGACGCGCTGATCCATACGACCGAGCGGACGTTGAACGAGAGTGGCGACAAGGTTCCGCAGGCCGATCGCGACGCGGTGCGGCAGGCGATGCAAGCCCTGAAGGATACCCTCGGCAGTGAGGACGCCGGGCAAATCAAGGCCAAGACCGAGGCGCTGGCCCAGGTCTCGATGAAGCTCGGGGAGGCGCTTTACCGGGCCCAGCAGACTGAACAGGCCGGTGACGGTGACGGTGGCGCGCCACAGGGCGGGCCGTCCCATGGGGCTGGGACTGGTGGCGGCAATGACAAGGTCGTCGACGCTGATTTTGAGGAGGTCGACGATCAGAAGAAGCGCGGCTCGGCGTAATCGGCGCGATGGAGGTGCCGGAAAGTTGCAAACATCCCGGCGGAATATCCGCCGGGATGACCCGTGGTGGGGAAACTCTCTCTCGAATACCCGTCGACCATGGCTAAGCAGGATTTTTACGAGGTCCTCGGCGTCTCCAAATCGGCGAACGGGGACGAGCTAAAAAGGGCCTATCGCAAGCTCGCGATGAAGCATCACCCGGACCGCAACCCGGGTGACAAGACCGCCGAACAGAAATTCAAGGAGATCAACGAGGCCTACGACATCCTCAAGGATGATCAAAAGCGCGCCGCCTATGACCGCTTTGGTCATGCCGCCTTTGAACAGGGGGGCGGGCGCGGCCCGGGCGATTTCGGCTTTTCCGGAGGATTTGCCGATATCTTCGACGAGATGTTCGGCGAGTTCATGGGCGGCGGACGCCGCGGCCAAGGCGGCCCGAGCCGCGGCAGCGATCTCCGCTACAACCTCGAAATTTCACTCGAGGAAAGCTTCCGCGGTAAGCAAACGACGGTTCGGGTGCAAACTTTGGTCGCGTGTGACCAATGTAAAGGTAGCGGGGCCGAACCGGGATTAAGGCCGATCACCTGCCCAACGTGTCATGGCCGAGGGCGGGTGCGCGCGCAACAGAACTTCTTCACGATTGAGCGAACTTGCGCTACGTGCCAGGGAGCGGGGCGGGTCATCGACAATCCGTGCAAGGCCTGTGCGGGCCAGGGCCGGACGCGCCGCGAAAAGACGTTATCTGTAAACATTCCACCCGGCATCGAGGATGGCACCCGCATCCGGCTCGCCGGCGAAGGCGAGGCGGGGGTGCGCGGCGCCCCGACGGGCGACCTCTACATCTTCATTACGATAACGCCGCATCGGATCTTCCAGCGCGACGGCGCCAACATTTATTGTCGCGTTCCGATCTCGATCGCGACAGCAGCTCTCGGCGGCTCGATCGAGGTCCCGAGCGTCGACGGCAGCCGAGCACGCGTCACCGTGCCCCCCGGTACCCAATCGGGTCACCAGTTCCGGCTCAGAGGAAAGGGCATGAGCGTTTTGCGCTCACCCGCGCGAGGCGACATGTTCATCGAGGCGATCGTCGAAACACCAGTCAATCTGACCAAGCGCCAGCAGGAGCTGCTGCGCGAATTCGAAAAGGCCGGCGACCAGGCCGGGACTCACCCTGAAAGCGAAGGTTTTTTCGCCAGGGTAAAGGAGTTCTTCGAGGACCTGCGCGAGTAGCTATTCGGCCGCAGCCGGTTCACGGCTGGCTATCGACGGGGCAGGCGCTCCAGCCTGGGCGAGAACCGCTTCGAGCGTCCTTTGGATTTCGGCAAGTTTTGCCGGATGTTCGACTTTATGGCCGAATAAATTCTTCACATAGAAGACGTCAACCACCTTTTCACCGTAAGTCGAGATTTTGGCGCTCGAGACCTGCAGGTTGAGACGGGTCAGCGCGCGGGTCAGCTCAAATAAGAGCCCAGGTCTATCCCGGCCATTGACCTCGATGACGGTGTACGAGCCGCTCACCCTGTTGTCGAGAAGAACGCGAGGCGTCACTGTGAAGACCCGAGTTCGGCTCGAAAAGGCAGGTGGGCGGGCAAGTTCGCGGTGCGGTTTTAAGTCACCGGTCAGTACGTTCTCGAAAACCACCGCCAGCTTGGCGAGCTTGTCCGGTCGGTCGAACGCGCCGCCAGCCGAATCCTGCACCCAGAACGTATCGAGCGCCATGCCGTTTGACATCGTCATGATCTTGGCGTCGACGATATTGGCACCGCTGACCGCCAGCGCCCCGGCAATGCGCGAAAATAGGCCGGGATGATCCGCTGTATAGAGGGTAATTTCGGTCACCGATCGATGGCTATCGACGCGTTTCTCGACAGTCAGAGGCGCGCCGCTCGCCTCTGCCTCGCGCATCAGGCGCGCATGTCGTGCGTGCGTGTCAGGATCGAAAGACAGCCAATAAAATGGATACCCGCGACCAACGAACGTCGCGAATTCAGCTTCGCTGAAATCGGGCAGCAACCGGCGGGCCGCGGCCTGAGCAGATGCCGCACGAGAATCTTGCCCGTCGTCGCTGAGCCCACCGGAGATCACTTCGATCGCCCGATGATAAAGCTCGCGCAGCAGCGCCGCCTTCCAGCCGTTCCAGACTTTCGGACCGACAGCGCGGATGTCGGCCACGGTCAACACCAATAGCAGCTTCAGTCGTTCCGGAGACTGCACGCGCTCGACAAACTTGGCGATGGTCTGCGGATCGCCAATATCGAGCTTGAAGGCAGTGCTGCTCATCAGCAAGTGACATCGCACCAGCCAGGCGACGGTCTCGGTCTCCTCCGCCGAGAGGCCGAGCCGGGGCCCGAGCTTCAGCGCGATCTGCTCGCCGATCTCCGAGTGATCCCCGCCTCGGCCCTTGGCGATGTCATGCAGCAGCACCGCAAGGTAAAGAGCACGGCGGGACACAATCGTCGGCATCAGCTGGGTGGCCAACGGAAGCTCCTCTTCGAGGAGGCCGCTCTCTATCTTGTGCAGGATGCCAATTGCGAAGAGCGTGTGCTCGTCGACCGTGTAGACATGGTACATGTCATACTGCATCTGGGCGACGACACGACCAAAATCGGGAATAAAACGGCCAAAGATCCCGGCTTCGTTCATTCGCCGCAATGCCGTTTCCGGATCCTTGCGCGAGGTGAGGATTTCAAGGAAAAGGCGGTTAGCCTCCGGATCCTCGCGCAGTTTTTGGTTGATCAACCTGAGCGACTGACTGGCCGCCCGCAAGGCCCGCGGGTGGATGTCCAACTCTTGCTGTTGCGCCACATGAAATAGCCGGAGCAACGCCAATGGATCCTTTTTGAAAAAATCCTCCGAAGGAATGGTCAGTCGCTCACCGTCGACAACAAAACCCCCGAGGGCCCGACGCGCGCTCCCCCAGCGAACCCATGACAGCCGGCGTTTGTGCTTTTGGTCGGCTTCGAGAATGGCGCAGAAAATCCGAGTCAGATCACCGACATCCTTGGCCACCAAAAAATAGTGCTTCATAAAGCGCTCGACCCCGCGGCTGCCGGCGTGGTCTGTGTAGTTCATCCGACGGCCTATCTCGGTCTGCATGTCGAAGGTCAGCCGCTCCTCGGCACGATCGGCGAGGTAGTGAAGGTGGCAACGAACCGTCCACAGAAATCTCTGAGCACGATCGAAGCGTTGCGATTCTTCCGCCGACAACACGCCCAACTCGACGAGCTTGGAGACGTCGTCGATGCGGTAGATGTATTTGGCTATCCAGAACAAGGTGTGCAGGTCTCTCAGCCCGCCCTTGCCCTCTTTGACGTTGGGCTCGAGCTGGTACCGGCTGTCCCCGACCCGTTTGTGTCGCGCATCCCGTTCGGCGAGCTTACCTGCCACGAACTGGGCCGCACTGCCCTTTACGATGTCCAAATCGAAGCGTCGCTTGAGCTCGTGGAAGAGCGCCTGTTCGCCCCACAGGTAACGCGCCTCCAGCAGTCCCGTGCGGATCGTCAGATCGGATTTGGCCTGACGGAGGCATTCCTCGACGGACCGGGTCGACTGCCCGATCTTGAGCCCAAGGTCCCACAGAAGATAGAGGAGATACTCGACGACCTGCTCGGTGTGCGGGGTCCGCTTGTACGGCAATAGGAATAAGAGGTCGATGTCGGAATAGGGCGCGAGTTCGCCGCGTCCATAGCCACCCACTGCAATGACCGCCAGCCGCTCGCCCGAAGTCGGATTGGGGAGAGGGTAGATGACCTGCGTGACGAGATCGAACAACCCGCGTATCAGCTGGTCCATCAAGAATGACTGCTCGCGGACGGCAGCGGCACCGTCGCCAGCCGCCTCGAAACGGCGGCCGATCTCCGCGCGGCCCGTCGCCAGAGCCGCCTTCAGCGGCACGAGAAATGGACTGCGATCGAGCGCAGGAGCCTGGACGGAGCCAGCGACAAGGGACAGTCGCTCGGTCAATGCTCTGCGATCGATGATCTCGCGCTGCCGGGTGATGGCGCCCATGCCGCTTCCCTTTCGTCCGGAACTCTCTCCGGTGTAAAGGCGTCGGCCGGCATCACGGTGACGATCGAGCCGGTCGTGTGCTTGAGATGGGTAATGCAAGCCATTACCGCGAGGGCCACTTCATCGGCCTCACACTTTAACCTTGCCGTCATTTTACTCTCGTCGGGGCTAGCTACCCTGACCGGCAATATCTGCGAGAAGCGGGTTGAACTTATCGGCTGCTTCGTATTGGACCCAATGCCCCGCTCCCGGAATAACCTCGAACCGGGCATCTGGTTGAATATCGCGCAATGCGCGGGCGCGATCATCGAGATGGGGGTAGGCGGTAGCGTCGCGCTCGCCCCAAATCCCGTCAATCCGCGCCTTGATGAGCGGTAGCGCCCGGGAGAGCGTATCGGCGCGTGAGAACCTGCGGCTCTTCACGCGGCCCCGCGGTGCGTTCTGCGCCTGAACGTAAACCGCAAGCTCGTCGATTTTGCCTCGGTCGGCGATCATCAGCGCGGCGAGATTATGACGGGCGACGGCGAGGGCTTCGGCCTCGGAAGCACCTTCCGTCAGACGCCGAAGCGCCGTCGGCTGACGAACCAGCCCCAAACCGTTCGACCCGACAATAGTAAAGGTGCGCACGCGATCGCCTAGCTGCGCCGCGACGTGCCCGCCGAGAACGCCCCCGAAAGAAAACCCGGCTATATGCAGACCGGCCTGACCTCCAAACACGATGTCGAGCCCCTCGACGATAATGCGGGCCAACCCCTCCGCAGTATGCGGCTCATGGGGTGTGGCCGACTCGCCGAGACCCGGCAGGTCCGGTGCCGCAACGGTGAATGCCCGCGACAGCGGAATCACGTTGCGTATCCAGTGCGTCCAAGACCCGTACCCGCCGTGAAGCAATGCGAGCGGCGGCCCGTCTCCCCACACACGCCAGATCATGTGACCATCACCGCAAGGCGTCTCGACCCGTCGCGCCTCGGCCGCGACACCTTTCACAAACGCCGCGGTCTCTTCGCTGACCAAATTTGACATTCGCCCCTCGTCAATTCTCGCCACAGGCTAAACCGGAATCGCACCGAACGCCTAGGCGGGCTCGCGCTGGGCACCCATGTCGGCGGGATCGCCGACCCGCAGATCGTCGAGATCATCGGGCTGGCGGGCTTCGACGCCGCCTTTATCGACATGGAGCATACCAGCTACGATCTGCACGATGTACAGCTCGCGGTTATGGCGGCCGAGCGCGTCCGGATCACCCCGATCGTACGCACCCCCGGCTTCGACCCGGTCTTCATCTTGCGGCTGTTGGACATGGGCGTGCAGGGCATCCAGGTGCCGCATGTCAGCAGTGCCGAGACTGCTCGCGACGCGGTAAACGCGGTTCGGTATCCGCCGCTCGGCGAACGCGGCATGGCGGCCGGCAGCCGCGCCGCCGAATATGGCCGCATCCCGCTCGTCGAGCACATGGCGCAGTCCAACCGCGAAATCCTCCTCGCCTGCATGATCGAGGATATGGCGGCCGACGAGGTGATCGACGAGATCGCGGCGGTGGAGGGGGTCGACCTGCTGGCGGTCGGCCCGTCGGACCTGTCGCGCTCTCTCGGCGTCAGCGGCCAGCCCGATCATCCGCGACTGGTTGCCGCGATCGATCGCGTGCGCGAAGCGGTGAAGAAAGGCGCCGGCGCGCGGCTCGCCTTGCCGCTCAATCACGCCGCCTTTCCGCGCAATGCGGCACAGCTCAAGGAACTCGGGGCCGGCTACACCAACTGCGCGCCGACCCCGGAAGCCCGCCTGCTTCACTCGTTGCAGGCCCAGCTCGCCGAAGCGCGCAAGCTGCTCGGGTAGGCTAAGCAGCTGCCTTTGCCAGCCGGATCGCGCGATGGCGCATCACCGGCCAGATGAGCCGGCTCGCAATGCGCGCGAGGCAACCATGGGGACTTAGTCCTACGGCCTTGAATATGAGCCGAACACCGTGTGCGACGTGGTGCTTGCGGCAGAGCGCATAAGCACGCCGCGCGTAAGCGCGCCGGCAGCGATCTCGATCGTAAGATCGGGCGGTCTCGTTCGCGGCGTAATAGGCGTAAGCGAGTTCGTCATCCTCGGATTCGGCGATCCGCCCGGCCGCCACCCGCAGACGCCTCCAGAACCCGATGCGCTCGCGCTCGAGGCAGCGTGCCAAGTTCTTGTAGAATAGCTTGTAATGGCGAATCTCGTCAGCCGCGATATGGCGGCAGATCTCCTTGAGCACCGGCTCCCGTACCGCGTCACGCAGCGCGGTGTAATAAGAACTGGTACCGACTTCGACGATGCAGCGGGCGATCATCTCTCCTGAGCGAGATCCGCGGCGCGAGGCGGCGCAGTCAAAATCGACCCGGTAGCCGGCCTGAAAGCGCTCAAAGGCCGCCGCGAAATTGAACTCGGGATCGGCGAGTTTGGCCCAGCGCGCTAAGGCGTTGCCGTGCTGGATTTCCTCCGCGCCCCAGCGGCGCGCGCCTTCCTGGAAATCGCAGTCGTCGTCAAAAATCCGGCACAAATGGCGGGCATATGCGGCGCCATTATATTCGACGAGGCTTGCTGCTTTGACGAGCTTTACGATCTCGGGATCGAGCCTGCTGCGGTCAAATCGATCCCAAGGTATCTCGTCAAGGGTCCAGCTCAACCTGCGCCTCCGCTCTCTGCCGCCAGCTTCTTTCCGAGTAGCTCATTGACCAGCGCAGGGTTGGCCTTGCCTTGGGTGGCGCGCATGACCTGGCCGACAAAGAAGCCGTAGAGCTTGTCGCGGCCGGCGCGGTATTCGGCGACCTTGTCGGCCTGGGCTGCCAGCACCGCGTCGATTGCCGCCTCGATAGCGCCCGAATCGGTCACCTGGCGCAGACCTTTTGCCTCGATAATCATCGCAGGGTCGGCGCCGGATGCGACCATTTCGGCAAAGACGTCCTTGGCGAGCCGGCCGGAGATCGTGCCGTCGGCGATGAGGTCGATCAACGCCCCCAGCTGTTCGGCAGATACCGGCGATTGCTCGATACCGACCCCGAGCCGGTGCAACGCGCCGAACAGATCCCCCATGACCCAGTTCGCGGCTGTTTTGGGGTCCCGCGCGGCCGCAACCCGCTCGAAGAATTGGGCGGTCTCCTTATCGCCCACCAGCACGCCCGCGTCCTCAGGCGACAAACCATAAGCCGACACGAAGCGCGCCTTCTTGGCATCGGGCAGCTCCGGAAGCTCTGCCCGCAGACGCGCGACCCATTCGGGATCGAGCACCAATGGCAGCAGATCGGGATCGGGAAAATACCGGTAGTCGTGCGCCTCCTCCTTCGAGCGCATCGGCCGCGTGACCCCACGCCCTGAGTCGAAAAGCCGCGTCTGCTGAGCGATCGTGCCGCCCTCCTCGATAATCTCGATTTGACGGTGCGCCTCGTACTCAATGGCCTGCATCACATAACGGATCGAGTTGAGGTTCTTGATCTCGCACCGGGTGCCATAGGGTTCGCCCGGCCGGCGCACCGACACGTTGCAATCGCAGCGCAGCGAGCCCTCCTCCATATTGCCGTCGCAGGTGCCGAGATAGCGCAGGATCGAGCGCAATTTGCGCAGATATACGCCTGCTTCCTCGGCGCTGCGCAGATCGGGCTCCGAGACGATCTCCATCAGCGCGATGCCGGCGCGGTTGAGGTCGACATAGGAGAGGCTCGGGTGCTGGTCGTGCAGGCTCTTGCCGGCGTCCTGTTCGAGATGCAGTCGGGTGATGCCGATCTCGCGCGTCGAGCCGTCCGGCATGTCGAGCAAAACCTTGCCGCGGCCGACGACCGGTTGCTGGTATTGCGAGATCTGATAGCCGGGCGGCAGGTCGGGGTAGAAGTAGTTCTTGCGGTCGAAGACGCTTTCGAGCCTGATCTCGGCGTCTAGACCGAGCCCGCTCTTGACCGCCTGCTCGACGCAGAACCGGTTGACAACCGGCAGCATGCCAGGGAAAGCGGCATCGACCGGCGAGACTTGGGTGTTCGGCTCGGCGCCGAATTCGGTTGAGGCCCCCGAAAACAGCTTGGCTTTCGAGACCACCTGGGCGTGGACCTCGAGCCCGATCACGGTCTCCCACTGTCCCGTGCGGCCCTCGATCATGCGCCGTCTCCGGCACCGCTTTTGCCCTCTCCGCCCGCTGGGGGGAGAGGGAGGGGACCCGTCGCGTCATGGGCCTTCAGCCCACGGACTTGATCCGTGGGGATGGAGAGGGTGAGGTGGGGCGGAGCCGACGTTTCCCCCACCTCACCCTGACCCTCTCCGCCCCCAGGGACGGAGAGAGCGAATAACGGAGCGCTACCGCAAAACATAATGCCTTTGGCGGTCATCGCCGGCCTCCCGCGACAAAGCTCGGCAAGCACCGAAATTGCGCCGCGCTCTCCAGCACCTCGCCGACCCGCAACACCGTTTCCTCGTCAAACGCCCGGCTGGTGATCTGCAAGCCTAGCGGCAGCCCACCGCCCGAAAGCCCGGCCGGGACCGAGATCGCCGGCACACCGGCCAGATTGGCAGGCACGGTGAAGACGTCGTTCAGATACATTGCAATCGGATCTTCGGTTTTCTCACCGATCGCGAACGCGGCCGACGGCGCCGTCGGAGTGAGGATACAGTCGACCTTTTCGAAAGCCGTCACGAAGTCGCGCGCGATCAGGGTGCGCACCCGTTGCGCCTTCAGGTAGTAGGCATCGTAATAGCCCGCCGACAGGACGTAAGTGCCGATCAGCACGCGGCGGCGAACTTCGGCGCCCAACCCGGCCGCGCGCGTCAACTCGTACAAATCGTCGAGGGTATCGCCTTCGACCCGCAGGCCGAAACGGACGCCATCATAGCGCGCGAGGTTCGCGGAGGCCTCGGCAGGCGCGATGATGTAGTAGGCCGGCAGTGCATATTTAGTCATCGGCAGACTGATCTCGATCGGCTCCGCTCCAGCCGCGCGCAGCCATTCGACCCCTTGTTGCCATAATTCTTCGATCTCGGCCGGCATGCCGTCGACCCGGTATTCCCTGGGGATGCCGATGCGCAGGCCGCGAATGTCTCCGGTCAGCGCGGCTTCGAAATCGGGCACCGGCACCGGCGCAGAGGTCGAATCTTTCGGATCGTGCCCGGACATCGCGCGCAGCATGATCGCCGCGTCGCGCACCGTGCGGGTCAGCGGCCCGGGATGATCGAGCGAGGAGGCGTACGCAACCACCCCCCAGCGCGAGCAGCGGCCATAGGTCGGCTTGAGCCCGACGATCCCGCAAAAGCTCGCCGGCTGGCGGATCGAGCCGCCGGTATCCGTGCCGGTTGCGGCAAGCGCCGCGCGGGCCGCCACCGCGGCCGCCGAGCCTCCCGACGATCCGCCCGGAACTAGTGGCCGATTATCCCCCAATTGGCGCTCGGGACGACGCCACGGGTTTTCGACCGGCCCGTACCAGCTCGTCGTGTTCGACGAGCCCATCGCAAACTCGTCGAGATTGGCCTTGCCTAGCATCACCGCACCCGACAGCCACAGCTTGTCTGTGACTGTCGATTCATAAGTCGGTTGAAACCCGTCTAGGATGTGAGAAGCCGCGGTGGTCAGCACGCCCTTTGTGCAATAGAGGTCCTTGACCGCGATCGGGACGCCGTCGAGCGGCAATGTCTCGCCCCTGGCAAGTCGAAGATCGGCGGCATCGGCCATCGCCAGCGCCCGGTCGGGAGTTGGCGTTATGTAGGCGTTGAGCGGCTCGATCTCGCTGACCGCGTCGTTGTAGGCGGATGTGAGCTCGCGGGCGGAGAATGATCTGCGGGCGAGCCCGTCTCGCGCTTCTGCCAGGGTCAAGGCCAGCAGCGAAGGGTCGCTCACTCGATCACCTTCGGGACCACAAAAAACCCGCGAGCCGTGCGCGGGGCGTTGGCGAGAATTTCGTCGCGGCGACCGCCGTCAGTCACCTTATCCTCCCGCATCGGCAGTCCGCTCGCCGCGACGCTCGCCATCGGAGCCACCCCTGATGTGTCGACCTCGTTCAGCTGCTCCATCCAGGTCAGAATGTGAGAAAGCTCATCCGCCAACGGGTCGAGCTCGGCTTCGGAAAGCCTGATTCGCGCCAGGGCGGCGATATGCGCGACCGTGGCTTTGTCCAATGCCATGCTTTCACGATCTCCGCAGCGGGCGGTCAAAACGAGCTATCATCGGTTGTGATTTTAAGCAATCCCTTGGAACTGCGAGACGCGGCGCCGGCCGGGGCGCGACTGATGGGGCTCGACGTCGGAACCAAGACGATCGGCCTCGCCTTGTCGGACACTCGCCGGGTCATCGCCACTCCGCTCGAGACGATCCGGCGGCGCCGCTTTCGTGAGGATATGGCTCGCCTCTCTGCACTGATCGACGCCCACGGTGTCGGCGGGCTCGTCATCGGCTTGCCTCTGACCCTCGCCGGCGCCGATGGCCCGCGAACCCAGTCGATACGCCAGTTCGCAAGAAACCTGCTCGCCAGCCTCGATTTACCTGTCGTGCTATGGGACGAGCGCCTCTCGACCGCCGCGGTTACCCGAGAGATGATCGCTGCCGATCTGACCCGCAAGCGCCGCGCGGAAATCGTCGACCGCGTCGCCGCCGCCTACATCCTGCAAGGCTGTCTCGATTTTCTCGGCCGCCCGGCCTGACCGTATCTCAACTGGCCGGTTTGATGATGAAACCTCGTCGCTGCATCTGCAGCGAGTCAGCAGCGAGATTCAGCCTTTAAGTAGAATAGCGTCCCCTTTCCCGCGCGAACACACCCAGCTCCAGCACCGCCTCTGGACTGCATGTTATTATGTTAGTTTGGCAATTTTATGGATCGCTTGCGGGATTCGGAGCGATGCAGCGATGCTGGTTGCTCCGATCAGTCGGCCAGCCCATTTATTGATTATCATGGATAACTCAGCTGCCGGTCTGATGGACGGCGGCACGGTGGGCCACTCAGCGGACACGAGGTTTGGGTTATGGAATTCGAGAAATACACCGATCGGGCGAAGGGTTTCCTCCAATCGGCGCAGACTATGGCGCTGCGGCGCGGTCACCAGCGGCTGACGTCGGAGCATTTGCTCAAAGTCCTTCTGGAGGACACAGAAGGGCTGTGCGCCAATCTCATTCGCGCCGCCGGGGGCGATCCGAAGGCGGCGCTGCAGGCGGTCGACGCGGAGCTCGACCGACTCCCGAAGGTCGAGGGGTCGGGCGCGGGACAGGTCTATATGTCGCCCGAATTGGCGCGCGTGTTCGAGCAGGCCGAGCAATTGGCGCAGCGCGCCGGCGACAGCTTTGTGACGGTCGAGCGGCTTTTGCTGGCGCTGGCAGCGGCTGCCGGGACTGGAGCGGCGAAGGCCCTTGCCGCCGCCCGGGTCGACGCGCAGAGCCTCAACCGAGCGATTGAGGAAGTGCGCAAGGGCCGCAAGGCCGACAGCGCCTCGGCCGAAGAGGGCTACGACGCCCTCAAAAAATACACCCGCGACCTGACCGAGGCGGCGCGAGAGGGCAAGCTCGACCCGGTCATCGGCCGCGACGAGGAGATCCGCCGGACGATCCAGGTGCTCTCCCGCCGCACTAAGAACAATCCCGTGCTGATTGGCGAGCCCGGGGTCGGCAAGACGGCGATCGTCGAGGGGCTGGCGCAGCGCATCGTCAACGGCGACGTGCCGGAGAGCCTCAAAAACAAGAAATTGCTGGCGCTCGACCTCGGCTCATTGCTCGCCGGGTCCAAATACCGCGGCGAGTTCGAGGAGCGGCTGAAGGCGGTGCTCCAGGAAGTCACCTCGGGCGCCGAGGGCATCATCCTGTTTATCGACGAGTTGCACACCTTGGTCGGCGCCGGCAAGGCGGAAGGCGCGATGGACGCCTCCAACATGCTGAAGCCGGCTCTCGCGCGCGGCGAACTGCATTGCGTCGGCGCGACGACGCTCGACGAGTACCGCAAGAATATCGAGAAGGACGCTGCGCTCGAACGCCGCTTCCAGCCGATCTATGTCGGCGAGCCGTCGGTCGAGGACACGATCTCGATCCTCAGGGGCATCAAGGAAAAATACGAATTGCACCACGGCGTGCGTATCACCGACGGCGCGATCGTTGCCGCTGCAACGTTGGCCAACCGTTACATCACCGACCGCTTTCTGCCGGATAAGGCAATCGATCTGATGGACGAGGCCGCGGCGCGATTGCGCATGACGATCGACTCGAAACCGGAGGAATTGGACGAGCTCGACCGCCGCATCGTGCAATTGAAGATCGAGCGCGAGGCATTGAAGAAGGAGACCGACCCGGCCTCGCGCGAGCGATTGCAGCGGCTCGAACAGGAATTGGCCCAGCTCGAGCAGCAATCGGCCGAATTGACCGCGCAATGGCAAGCCGAGAAGCAGAAGCTGGCCAGCGCCCAGAAATTAAAGGAGCAATTGGAGCAGGCGCGCCTCGAATTGGAGCAGGTGCAGCGCCGCGGCGACTGGACCCGTGCCGGCGAGCTCGCCTACGGCATCATCCCCGACCTCGAAAAGCGGCTCGCCGAAGCCGAGGCCAAGGAAGGGCGCGGGATGATGGGCGAGGAGGCGGTCACCCCCGAGCAGATCGCGGCGGTCGTCTCGCGCTGGACCGGGGTGCCGGTCGAAAAGATGCTCGAAGGCGAGCGCAGCAAGCTGCTGCACATGGAAGACGCGCTGAAGGGCCGCGTCGTCGGCCAGGACGAGGCGATCGCCGCGGTGTCGCAGGCGGTGCGCCGGGCGCGCGCCGGATTGCAGGACCCGAACCGGCCGATCGGCTCGTTCCTGTTTTTGGGGCCGACCGGGGTCGGCAAGACCGAATTGACCAAGGCGCTCGCCGCGTTCCTGTTCGATGACGAGCGCGCGATGGTGCGCATCGACATGTCGGAATACATGGAAAAGCATTCGGTCGCGCGCCTCATCGGCGCCCCGCCCGGCTATGTCGGCTACGAGGAAGGCGGCAGCCTCACCGAGGCGGTGCGCCGCCGGCCCTACCAGGTGATCCTCTTTGACGAGGTCGAGAAGGCGCACCCCGACGTGTTCAATGTCTTGCTGCAGGTGCTCGACGATGGGCGGCTGACCGACGGGCAGGGCCGCACCGTCGACTTCCGCAACACCTTGATCGTGTTGACCTCGAACCTCGGCAGCGAGTACCTGGCGAGCCTGCCCGAGGGCCAGGCGGTCGACGCGGTGCGCGGCCAGGTCATGGAGGCGGTGCGCGCCGCCTTCCGGCCGGAGTTCCTCAACCGGCTCGACGAGATCCTGCTGTTCCGCCGTCTGTCGCGCGACGACATGGTCGGCATCGTCGACATCCAGTTGGCGCAGCTCGAAAAGCTGCTGGAGGACCGCAAGGTCTCCCTCGACATCGACCCCGAGGCCAAGAAGTGGCTCGCCAATGCCGGCTACGACCCGGTCTACGGCGCACGCCCATTGAAACGGGTGATCCAGCGCGAATTGCAGAACCCGCTCGCCGAGAAAATCCTCGCCGGCGAGATCCACGATGGCGACACCGTGCGGGTCACGGCGAGCCCGCTCGGCTTGCTCCTGCAGCCGGTCCGGCACGACGAAGACCTCGAAACCCCCCGCCACGCGGCGCAGTGATAGTCATTCCGGGGCGCGGGCATCGCCCGCGAGCCCGGAACCAATGAACACCAGCCCTAAATAAGCTACGATAGACTTGTGTCCATGGATTCCGGGCCCGGCCCTGCAGGCCCTCCCGGAATGACCAGTGGAGAAGAACCGATGTCATTGGAGAGCCGGTCACTGCACGATAGCTTTGCTCGCGAAGTGCTGGGCTTGCGCTTGTGGGAGCCGCTCGACGGTAGGATCGTCGGTCAGCTACGCGATTTGTGGCCACACAACCCGGTATTGGTATTCCGCCGACAGTCCCTTTCCGAGCGCGAGCTCGCTGAGTTCAGCGCGCTCTTCGGACCGCTCGAACGCGTTGTGCGCACCGAGTGGGCCTCCCCAGTCGTCCCGGAGGTCGGCCTTATTTCTAACCTCAAGGATGGGCAGGCAAAGCCGATCGGCGGGCTTGGCGACGGTGAGCTGCTATGGCATTCCGACCAATCCTACATGACAAACCCGGCGATTGGGGCCGCGCTCTATGCGATCGAGCTGCCGCCGGAGGGCGGCACGACCTCATGGGTTGATCTGTCGGCCGCCTACGCGGCATTGCCCGACCGCCTCAAGCGGCTGGTCGAGGGCAAGCACGCAGTCTTCAGCTATGTCAAACGGCTGGCCGGCTATCAAGGGGTCGACCGGGTGATCTCGGCGGAAGCGAAGCGCAAAACGCCGCCCGTTCTGCACTCGCTGGTTCACACCCACCCGGTGACGGGCCGAAAGGCGCTCTATCTCGATTCCACGACGACAGTCGGGATCGAGGGAATGGAGGCTGCCTCGGGCTCGGCTCTCCTCGACGAGGTGTACAGTTTCGCGACGCGGCCAGAATTCGTTTATCGCCACGACTGGCAAGTCGGCGATGTGGTGATGTGGGACAACGGCCTGACGATGCATCGCCGGGAGCCGTTTGATCCCGTGGCGCGCCGCCTGATGAAGCGGACAACGATTTTTCTTTCGCGCGAGCGCCACATCGTCCCAGACGGTTGTCTCGCAACCGAAGGGGCAATGGTGTGAGCGGGGTCGAGGAGCGGGATACCGAGCTGGGGCTGATTCAGAAGGCCAAACGCGTTCTCCCCGGCGGCAGCTTCGGCAATTTCCCCGGCGACGTCGTTATCCGTGAGGGCCGCCGCGGGCGGGTGTGGGACGAGAGCGGCAAGGAATACGTCGATTTCCTGCTTGGTTCCGGTCCGATGCTGGTCGGTCATTCTCACCCCGAGGTGACCGCCGCCGCCCAGGCAAGGGTTGCGCAGGGTACGACCTTTTTTGCCAATAACCGGTACGGGATCGAGCTCGCCGAAGCGATTGTCGACGCCGTGCCCTGCGCCGAGCAGGTCCGCTTCGTCAGCACCGGGTCCGAGGCGGATCTCTATGCGATGCGGGCCGCTCGCGCTTTCCGCAAGCGCGACAAGATCCTCAAATTCGAGGGCGGCTACCACGGCATGAGCGACTATTCGCTGATGAGCCTCGCTCCGAAGCGGCCCGGCAATTTCCCGCAGCCGATCCCGGATTCGGCCGGCATCCCGCGCAGCCTGCGCGACGAGATCCTGGTCGCGCCGTTCAACGACCTCGACGTCGTCGCCGGCCTGATGCGCGAGCACAAGGACGAGCTGGCCGGGGTGATCGTCGAGCCGCTGCAGCGCATCATCCCGCCGATGCCCGGCTTTCTCGAAGGACTGCGCAAGATCACCGCCGAAAACGGCGTTCTCTTGATCTTCGACGAGGTCGTGACCGGGTTCCGGCTCGCTTATGGCGGCGCCCAGGAATATTACGGCGTGGTTCCCGACCTCTGCACGCTCGGCAAAGTAATCGGTGGCGGCTTTCCGCTTGCCGCGATCGCCGGGCGCGCCGATATCATGGCGCATTTCGACCGCAGCGTCGTCGGCGACGACGGGTTTCTGATGCAGGTCGGTACGTTGTCCGGCAATCCGGTCGCGGCGGCGGCCGGTCTCGCAACCCTGGAAATTCTCAGGCGGCCGGGAGCTTACGATCGAATTTTCTCCACGGGCCGCGAATTGATGGGTGCCCTCGCCGAGCTGCTGAAGGCGAACGGAGTGACCGCGCAGGTTACCGGCGAGCCGCCGCTATTCGACGCCGTATTCAGTGGAGAACCGGTGCGCGACTATCGCGGCACTTTACGTGGGGACGCCGAGAGGCTGCGCCGGTTGAATGCACTGCTGCGCGACCGCGGCGTCTTGAAGGGCGAGCAGAAATACTACGTATCGCTCGCCCATACGCCCGACGATATCCGGCACACCTGCGAAGCGTGGGCCTCGGCGATCGAAGTCCTCGCCGCCGGCTGATTTACCGAAGGACGCGGGCGAGACGATCGCCCCGTCCGCTGAGTTCTTCGAAGAGCCGCCGCGCTTCGGGTTCGGGGAACCAACCCTCTTTGTCCATGACGTTCTCCATCCCTTCGGAGGTGATCGGTTCGCCATCCCGTCCGCCGGGCATCATCGGGTAAATCCGTCCGGCCCGCCTTTCGGCGACGGCAAAACGCGATCCGGCTCGGATCAAGAGAAAGGAGCCGTGCTCCTCGACGATGTCGAACCTAGGCGCGTTGTCGTCACTCATTGCCGGCGCTCCTCGATTTCGTCCAGGACCGCCTCCGGGGCGACATCCTGCTTGAGCTCATCGACCTCGGAGTCGACCTCGGTTTGGATACCCAGCCGGCCGGCAATCGCGGACAGCAGTGCGGCGAGCTTGGTGACCTCGTGCTCCGCCAGCAGACTGATCTGCAGATCGAGCTCGGCGCGCTTTTCGGCGGCAGCGCTCATCCGGTTCTGCGTGATCAATATGAAGGTGGAAAGAAAAATGGCCTCGACCGACGCCACCATCGCCAAGATCACAAAGGACGGGTCGAATTTGGGGATCCCCGGGGCAACCCCGAGATTGGCGAGGATCCAGAAGCCGTACACGGCGACGTGCACGTAGACGAACTTCATGGTCCCGCTGAAGCGGGTGATCGCGCCGGCGATGCGCTCTTCCGCTGTCGCCGTCGCCTCCTCGCGCTCGCGGCGCTCCTGGAGCATTCGAATATTGCGCGCGAGAACCGATGCCAACCCCGGCGACTTCGGCGAAGGCGTGGTCGGCCCCGTTCTCGATCTTGCGGCTCGCTCGGCCAATGCTGCTTCCCGATTGTTTTCCCGTGTTCAAGAGAACACGACGGCGACAGGCGAGGGTTCCCCCCAGTCGACCGCCCGCGGCAGGAGCGCGTAAAGGAAGCGTCACTGGCGACAGATTTCGGCGGCAATTTGTTTTCGGAGACTGTTTGGAGAGCGCACCTCGGGGCGAAGATAATTAACGAGCCTTTGAGCGGCGGGTTTTGCGCCGCTCAGCCGCGGGCCAGGGCGTAAACCTGTGTGCCGCCGGGCGGCCGCGGATGAGTGGTCCAAGTCTCGCCGCCGTCGCGGCTGCTGTAGACCTCACCGCCATTGGTGGCGCAGGACATATGGGTCGGCCGGCGCTCGTCGAAGGCCAGGGCGAACATCGTGTGCGGCGGCTGTAGCCCCATGTCGACGCGGGTCCAGCTATCCCCGCCGTCGGAGCTCTTCAGCAGCACGCCGACATCGCTTAGGAAGCCGCCACCCGCCGCCACCCAGAGCTTGCGCGGGTTGCCGGGGACCTCGCGGATGTCGCGGCAATAGATCTGGCCCTTGGCGTTGAGCGGCTCGAGCGGCACGGTCCGCCAGTGGTCGCCGCCGTCGGCGCTGTGGAACATGCCGGCCCGGCCGATCGCGTATACCGAGTTCGGCCGCCAGCGGCTGGCCAGCACCCCGTGCATATCGACGGTGTCGTCGTTGACGTATTGGCCATGGCTCAGATTTTCCCAATGCTCGCCGCCGTCGGTCGAGCGCAACGTGCCGCCGACCTCGATCGCCGCATAGACCAGTTCGGGCTCGGCAGCGCTCGCATCCATCTTCAGCACCCGCTTTGCCGGGTTTGCGCCCGGAGCGGTGGTGATCTCCGGAAACCGCACACTGACCGGCAGTCTCGCCCAATGCTCACCGGCATCGTCGCTGCGGTAGATCTCGCAATTTTCATAGCCGATGAACATCACATCGGGGTCGTGCGGGTGAAACAGCACCGACCAGACCGGGAGCCCGTGATCGGGCAGGTCGACCTTCTCCCAGTGGTCGCCGCGATCGGCGCTGCGGTAGGGGCCGGATTGGGTCCCGGCATAGACGATTTCGGGTCTCAGTGGGTGCACTGCCAACGCGCGCACCGCCGGAGCCTCGGGCAAGCCGCGCTGCAGAGCTTCCCACTCGTCGCTGCCGTCGGCCAGCCGGCACAGACCGCTGTGGACCGGCCTTCCCGGCGCGGTTTCGCCCGCCAAACCGAGATACAGATGAGACCCTCGATCATTCAGTCTGTCGGATGACATGTGACCTCCCTTCCTTGCGTGGTGCGCTCCAGCCACTCAGCTTAGCGGGCGGCGCGTAGCGCCCGCCATACTTTTTCCGAGGTCGCCGGGCCTTCCACCGGGGGCGCGCCGATCCTGGCCAATGCGTCGTTGACGGCGTTCATCACCGCCGGGATCGCGCAGAGGGTACCGGCTTCGCCGACGCCTTTGACGCCGAGCGGGTTGCGGTCGGTGAAGCTCGGGTTGTTGGCGAGCTCGAAGCGGCAGAAATCGCCGGCGCGCGGCATTGCGTAATCCTGGAACGAGCCGGTCAGCAGCTGCCCGCTCGACTGGTCGTAGACCAAATTTTCCATCAAAGCTTGGCCGGCGCCTTGGACGATCCCGCCGTGGATCTGTCCCTCGCAGAGCAGCGGATTGAGGACGCGTCCGACATCGTCGACCGCGGCATAGCGGGTCAACGCGACTTCGCCGGTTTCCTCGTCGATCTCGACCTCGCAGCAATGCGCGCCGCTGGGGAATGTCGCACAGCCGGGCGGGCCAAAATTGGCCCGTTCCGAGAAGCCGGTCTCGATGTCGTTCGGCAAATGCGCAGCCTCGAACGACTGCTTGGCGACGTCGATAATGCCGACTGACCGGTCGGTGCCGGCAATCGTGAATTTGCCGTCGGTGAATTCGACGTCGTGCGTCCCGGCTTCCATCATATGGGCGGCGATCTTGCGGCCCTTGTCGATCAGCCGGTCGGCGGCGACGACGATTGCCGAGCCGGCGAGCTGCGCCGAGCGCGACCCGAAGGTGCCGATACCCATCGTGACGAGGTCGCTGTCGCCGTAGCGGTAACGGATCAGATCGGAATCGATGCCCAGCTTTTCCGAAAGCACCTGCTTGAAGGTCGTGCCATGACCCTGGCCGTGATCCATGCTGCCGGTCATCAGCACCACGCCGCCCGACGGGTCGAAGCGGATCTCGGCGTGCTCGTAGTCGCGGCCGCCGGAAGCGGCGACCGCCGTCGCTACGCCTACACCCAACAGCTTGCCGCGCATCTTCGCAGCTTCGCGGCGTTCGGCGACACGGCGGTAATCGACCAGCGCCAGGCAATCATCCAGGTTCTTGACGAAGTCGCCGCTGTCGTAAGTCTGCTGCAATACCGTCGTGAACGGCATCGCCTCAGCGGGGATCGTATTGCGGCGGCGCAGCTCGGCAGGCTCGATGGCGAGCTCCTGCGCGGCTTTGTCGATGATCGTCTCGATCACATAGATCGGCTCGGGCCGGCTGCCGCCGCGGTAGGGGGCGATGCTCATCGTGTTGGTCAGCACCGCGATCACTTGCGCGTGAACCGCCGGGATGCCGTAAGTATTGACCAGACAGCCGAGCCCGATGGTCAGCGGTATGGTCGGGCGATCGGTCGAAAAATAAGCGCCGATCGCCGCCTTCCATTCCGCCTGCAGCGCCAGAAACCGCCCTTCCCGGTCGAGCGCCAGCGCGGTCTCGACGACGCTGCCCCGCCCCTGCTCGTCGCTCAACAATCCTTCACTGCGTTCGGCAATCCAGCGGACCGGACCTCCGGTTAGCTCGGACGCCCAGAGCGAGAGCCCATATTCCGGGTAGCAGCCGCCCTTCATGCCGAAACCGCCGCCCATATTGTCGCAGACTACCCGGAACTGGTGCTGCGGCAGCTTGAATATGCAATCAGCCAACGCCGCCCGAGTGGCATGCACTGACTGAATGGTGCAGCGGATCGTATAGCAGTCTTGATCCGGGTCGTAATGCGCTAGGCATCCGCGCGGCTCCATGCTGTTTGCCGTAACCCGGTTGATCGGGATCGTTTGGCGGACGATGTGGTCGGCCTTGGCGAATGCGGCATCGACGGCGGCTTTGTCGCCAACCTCGTGAAAGAACGCCTCGTTCCCCGAGTTCTCGTCCCAAACCGCCGGCGCATCGCCAGCAAGCGCAGCTCCGGCGCTGATTGCCGCGGGCAACGGCTCATAGCTGACCTCGATCAGTTCGGCCGCGTCCTTTGCCTGGTTCAGCGTCTCGGCGACGATAAACGCAACCGGGTCTCCGACATAGCGGACGCGATCACGCGCCAATAGCGGCTGCGGGCAGACAAAAGCCGGGGCGCCATTGCGCCGCCTGCGGCGGACTTGCGGCATCAGAGTGCCGAGACCGCGGCGGCGCAGATCCTCGCCAGTTAATACCGCAAGCACACCGGGCGCGGCCAGTGCACGCCT
Source organism: uncultured Alphaproteobacteria bacterium (assembly GCA_963736715.1). Lineage (GTDB taxonomy): Bacteria > Pseudomonadota > Alphaproteobacteria > ATCC43930 > CGMCC-115725 > AP-15. The sequence goes on from CAVTQA010000047.1 coordinate 81,089, forward strand.
GGCATCGAGCGCGGAAATGCGGGCATGGGCATGCGGCGAGCGCAGCACATAGCCGCGCGCTTCGTTCGGCTCCCTGACATCGTCGACATACCGGCCTCTGCCCCTGAGCAGGCGCAGATCCTCTTCCCTGCGCACCGGCAGCCCGATCGCTTGCACGCTCATAATCTCGCCCCGTCTCTGCTAACGCCGCCCACCACCCCCGCCGCCGCGGGCAATGCCGAAGCTCGGACCAAAACCGCCGGCGAAACCGTGCCCGAAGCCGCGCGGAAAGCCATAATGGAAGTGGTGGAACCTCTGCACGACGACGATAGACGGCGCGAGGCCAAAGTACCAAGGCGCGCCGAGCCAATACGGAAAGAACTCGGGATAGGCGTAGTCGACCGGGTACGGGTAGTCGTAGGGGTAGGGCGAGGACGCGGGCGGCGGCACTTGGTAGACCTGCGTCGGCAGCCCGGGCGTATTCTGTGTGATCTTCCAGCTCCCGTCGGGTTGCGGGCAGGCCTCGATGAAGGCCTGCCGCGGCTGCCCGCCTACCGTGAGCGGAGCCGTATAGCTGCTGCAGGGCGACTGATTGGGTGGGAACCGGCTCGGTAGTGGCTGTGCTGGTGGGGTGGCCGCGGCGGCCGCCTGGCCCGGCGGCTCCAAGACATAGGTTTGGGCCGGCAGTCCGGGTGTGTTCTGCACCACTTGCCAGTTGCCGTCCGGCTGCTCACATGCTTGGCCCCTGGCCTGCTCCGGTCTCCCGCCCGCCGTTATCGGCGTGGCGAAGTCGTGGCATACGGGCTCTGCTGGTGGCACGACCGCAACCTGGGTACCTTCGGGTTGAGGCTGACAAGCCGCGCAAGCCAACGTTGCGGCCAGGATCGAGATGATGCGTTTCATTGGCACAGCTCCGCCTCTCACCGCCCGCAAATCGTCATTCCGGGGCGCCGAGAACGGCGAGCCCGGAATCCATATTCCACAGGCTGGTGTTCATAAATTCCGGGCTCGCGGCCTTCGGTCGGCCCCGGAATGACGGCACTTTCCACACAGAGCCCGGCTCGCTGGGAGAGGGAGAAGTGAAGGGCAAAGCAGGATACTTTCAATTCCCGGCCATCGGATAATCGCCGAGCTTGATCAAGAGCTTGCCGAAATTGCGGCCGTTCAGCAGGCCGATGAAGGCTTCGGGTGCCCGGTCGAGACCTTCCACGATGTCTTCGCGGTATTTCAGCTCGCCGCTGCGCACCAGCGGGGCCGCCATCGCGCGATACTCGCCGAAACGCTGCCACTGGTCACTGACGATAAATCCCTGGATCTTGAGCCGCTTGCGAACTGCTGCCATCAGATTGGGACCGGGGCGAGGCTCGACGTCGTTGTATTCCGAGACCATGCCGCACATCACCATGCGGCCGAAATCGTTGAGCCGCGGGAACACCGCTTGCTGGACCGCGCCGCCGACATTCTCCCAATAAACGTCGATGCCTTTCGGAGAGGCGCGGTCGAGCGCGGCCGCCAGATGCGCCGAGCGATGGTCGATGCAGGCGTCGAAGCCGAGCTCACCTTCGACATAACGGCATTTGTCGGCGCCTCCGGCAATACCGACGGCCCGTGCGCCGTGACGCCTGACGAGCTGCCCAACCACTGCGCCAACCGCTCCCGAAGCGGCCGAGACGACAACAGTCTCGCCGCGCTGCGGCCGGCCGATTTCGCTGAGCCCGACATAGGCGGTAAGCCCCGGCATGCCCAGTACGCCGAGCGCCGTTGACAGCGGCGCCTCGTTGGGATCAAGCTTGATGAGGTCCTTTGCAGGGACCGCGCTGTAGAGCTGCCAGCCGTAGCCGCCGTAAACATAATCGCCCTCGAGAAAGCCGGGATAGCGCGAGCGCACGACCTGTCCGACGACCCGACCCTCTATCACGGCTCCGATCTCGACCGGCTTTGCATAGGAGCGCGCTCCGCTGATGCGGCCGCGCATATAGGGGTCGAGCGAGAGATAGATGCCGCGCACCAGCGCCTCGCCATCGCCCGGGTCGGGGATCGGCCCGTCGGCAATATCGAAATCAGCGGTTGTCGGCGCGCCGGTCGGGCGCCGTTTCAGCAGCACTTGTCGGTTGCGGTTTTCCATGCCCTGTTTTCCTTCCTGCGAGGCGGTCTAGAATTAACCGATCGCCTCGCCCATTCGAAGCGCCATTGCACGATACGACCGAAAGGAGGCACTTCATGGAACCCACTCTTCGCAACCCCGCCCGCGAGCGTCTCAAGGCCGGCGAATTGGCACTCGGCGTCGGCATCCGCCAGAGCCGCACCGTCGATATTGCCTCGATCATGAAGGCCTGCGGCTATGACTGGCTGTTTCTCGATCTCGAGCACAATTCGATGGACCTCGACACGGCGGTGCAGATCTCGGTTGCCGCGCTCGGCTCCGGGATCGCGCCGATCGTGCGGGTTCCGGCCGGGCAATTCTGGCTCGCTACTCGGGTTCTCGACGGCGGCGCGCTCGGGATCGTCATGCCGCATGTCGACACTCCCGAGGAAGCGCGTGAGATTGCCGACAGGTTACGCTATCCGCCGGAAGGCCATCGCTCGATAGCTGGAGGGTTGCCGCATTTCGGCTATGTTCCGATTGCCGCTGGCACTGCCTGCGCGGCGATAAACGCCGCAACCCTCGTTGTTGTGATGCTTGAAACCCCGCAGGGGATAGCGAACGCGCCGGCGATCGCCGCGGTGCCGGGCATCGACTCGCTGCTGATCGGCACGAGCGATCTGTCGATGGAACTCAGCATCCCTGGTCAATTCGGCGACGAGCGCATCGTCGATGCCTACCGCACCGTCGTCGAGGCGTGCAACGCCCATAGAAAGTTCGCGGGGATAGGCGGCGTCTACGAAGAGAGCCTGATGCGGCGCTATATCGGGATGGGCGTCCGGCTGGTGCTCGGGGGCGGCGATCTCGGTTTTATGACCTCCGCCGCGACCGAGCGGGCAAAGCTGCTGCGCGATTGCCGCTGAGCGCGATCGCCCGGCTGCGGTGGTGCGGTTCTTGCTTGACAAAATTCACGATTTGTTCTATGATACTCCAATATTCCGGAAGCGTTGATAGTCTAACGAGCCGGTAACATACTGCCGGTCAAAGCGCTGATCTGATGAAATTACATTGCTTTGCACTCAATAGTCATCCACCAAAGATTGTACCGGCTCGTGCTTCCCGCCAGTGGATGGATAATTTTCCGGATCGCCACGCCTACCGCTGTCTGCCACTATCGATTGCCAACGGGCATGGTTGGGACATTCTCTGCCCCGTCGCTCTCGCAATCGACTGGAACGGCGGCCCGCGGACGCAAGATTTGACCGTTCGTCCGCTACAAACCATGCCTGACGAAAGACCGGTTTCGGCTTTTTGCCGGTCCCATTTCTCGGGCGGCATTGTGACCTTTCATACCGACTACATCTTTCGCACCGACGATGAGTGGGACCTCTTGGCCACCGGTCCCTTCAATTCGCCCAAAGAAGGTATTTATCCGCTGACCGGGATCATCGAAAGCAATTGGCTGCCCTATCCGTTCACGATGAACTGGCAGGTCACAAGGCCCGGCACGATCGTGTTCGAAAAAGAAGAACCCTTCTGCTTCATTTTCCCGATCAGGAAGCAGGCGGTGCTCGATTGTGTGCCCGAAATTCACAACATTGCGGAAGACCCGGAGTTGGGGCGGCAGCACGAGGCATTCGCAACCTCCCGCAACGACTTCATGAGGCGCTTCTACGCCAATGACCCGGAGGCACTGAGAAACCCTTGGCTGAAATACTATTTCAAAGGGTGTCACCCTGATGGTGTTGTCGTCGACAATCACATCAGCAAGCTGCGCGTAGCGGCGCCGGTCGACAAACGTCGCGCAACCCTGCCCCAATGAGCGCGGCGATGGACGGTGCAGCGGCGCAGCCGCCCGCCGCCCGATGGGCAAGCGACAGCCCGCTCAACAAAATTACCCGGCGGCAAAGCCGGCTCAATGAACTGGGCAGGGCCCGCATCACCGGCGAAGGAAAGCTGCGCGACTGCGATCAAGTGCGGCGCCCGGCATTCCAAGATGACCGGCATTGCTTGATTGTCGAAGATTTTCTCGACGGCACGATCTGCGACGGCCTGTGCGAGGCATTCCAAGACCTGTCGACGAGGATCGTCAATCGCGTTCCCGGCTTTTGGGATGGCCGTTTCATCTGGCATTCAGATGTGTCGAGGGCCTACGGCGAAATCAGCCGACCATATGCTAAATGCGCAGCGCCGCGCAGCGTCCCTCATCACGGACTTCTATCGGCTGATGCAACCGATCTATCCCGACCTGCTGCAAATCATGAGCTGGCCAGTCGGTATTCACATGCCGCCCCACGCCGACAATGCCAATCCCGATGGCTCGCCGCATGCCATGGCGCACCGCGATTTCTCCGCAATTGTCTACCTCAATGACGATTACCAGGGAGGCGAGTTCTATTTCACTGCTCTCGACACAGTGGTCAAGCCGAAGAAGGGCATGCTCGTCGCCTTTACCGCCGGCTTTTATCATGAGCATGCGGTTTTGCGTGTCGAAAAGGCTCAGCGGTTGACGATGCCCTTCTTCCTGACTTTCGATAAAGAGCGGGCGGATCCCTCGCTGCTGTAATGGCATAAGGGGCGGCGGTCCGCCCTGACAGACAAGGGCTACCAGCGCCAGACGGCGACGATCGGGGTTGCGGTGGTGCTGGTCCACACGCCGGTCACCCGGATCGGGTGCCATCCGACTGGAACATTGCTAAACGTAAGAATCTCACCGCCCAACATCGTAACCTTCAAACTGCCGCTTCCGCCCACATAGATGAAGGTTGAGGCTGCCGGAAGATCCACCGTGTTGCTTGGAACGACGGCAACAGCGTGGTGCGCCGGATCCGAAGCGCGCGGGTCCCCGATGATGCCGGTCTGGCTCATGGCGATGCATCGCCGAGAATTGCTTTGGCAGCATGGACGTAGGCACTGGCGAGCTGGCCGTCCTGAACAAGTTCACCAACGTGGCAGTTGAAGGCCTCGCAAATCGCCGCGATCTCGACAAAGCGAATGCGGCGAGCCCCGGTCTCGATCCGGTGATAGCTCACCCGCGACATCCCGAGGAGATTGGCCGCGTCGTTCTGGGTCAGACCCAATATACGCCGGCGCCGCCGCAGAGCGGAGCGGATGCAGGCTTGGGAATCGTCGGGTCCTCGCATCGCCTTCTCCTCCGATCTCGCGCTGAAGAATCTGGTTCCCATCGCGGCGCCAAGGCGCGCGGCTTTGGATCGATATCGCAACTTGACGGCCTTGTTAAGAAAATGAATGTGATCTTTACAATTACATAAATGATAATAAATGTCAAGTTAAGACATGTTAATCACAACGAATGACGCCGCCTTGACGTTTTATGCCGGAAAGCTGGACGATATCGTCAGTCAACGCCGCTTCTCATGAACCGGAGATACTGATGGACTTCTCGCTCTCTGACGATCTTATCGAACTGAAGGAGCGTACCGAACGGTTTGTGCGAGACAGGGTCCTTCGGTTCGAGACCGACCCGCGGCAGACCGCGCATGGGCCGAGCGAGGATTTGCGGCGCGAACTGGTCGCGCTCGGGCGGGACGCAGGTCTGCTCAGCCCGCATGTCGGCCGCGCTTGGGGTGGCCTCGGGCTCGATCATCGCGGCAAGGCGGTTATATTCGAGGCCGCCGGCTACTCGCCGCTCGGGCCGGTGGCGCTCAACTGTTTCGCGCCCGACGAAGGCAATATGCACCTCCTCGAAGAAGTCGCCGGGCAGCGCCAGAAGGAAGAGTGGCTGCGGCCGATGGCGGCGGGGCAGATCCGCTCGTGTTTCATGATGACCGAACCGGCTCCCGGTGCCGGGGCAGACCCCTCGATGCTGCTGACAACAGCGCGCCGCGACGGCGACCAGTTTGTCATCGACGGGCGCAAATGGCTGATCACCGGAGCGGTCGGCGCGGAGCTCGGCATCGTTATGGCGCGCAACAAGAGCGATTTGGGTGGACCTGCCGGCGCGACGATGTTCCTGACGCCGATGAGCGCGCCGGGGATTCATATCGAACGGGTGCTGGACACGCTCGACCAATACATGACCGGGGGTCATGCAGTCGTCCGGCTCGATGGATTGCGGGTACACGAAAGCCAAGTTCTAGGGCGGGTTGGCGAAGGCTTTCGTTATGCGCAGGTGCGGCTCGCACCGGCGCGCCTGACGCATTGCATGCGCTGGCTCGGCGCGGCGCGCCGCGCGCACGACATCGCGACCGATTACGCGCGGCGGCGCACTGCCTTCGGCAAGCCGATCGGCGAGCACGAGGGGGTCGGTTTCATGCTCGCCGACAACGAGATGGAGATCCACCAATGCCGCCTCGTGATCTGGCATACCGCCTGGGTCCTCGATCGCGGCGAGCGCGGCCGCCACGAGTCCAGCATGGCGAAGGTCATCTGCTCCGAGGCGATCTGGCGGGTCGTCGACCGCAGCATGCAGATCCTCGGCGGTCTCGGCATCACCGACGACACAATCGTCGCGCGCCTGTTCCGCGAAGTCCGCCCGTTCCGGATCTACGACGGCCCCTCCGAGGTACACCGCTGGAGCATCGCCCAGCGGGTACTGAGGAATGCCGCAGCGAGCTAGGCGTTATTGCGAGGAGCGCCGTGCGCAACGAAGCAAATCTCGACCTAACGGGCGCTCAGCGGCCCGAGATCGCTTCGCTCCGCTCGTGATGACAATGCGAGGTTAGATCTACAGCGTGTCCCATAGCTCGCGGAGTTGTCGGCGCTGCCGCACATCGGGGAGACTGCCAAACCCGGCGCCGAGATTGTCCTTCATATGATCGGGATTGCCGGTCGCCGGGATCACACAGGTTACGGCAGGCTCGGCGAGAATATATTTGAGGAACAACTTCGCCCAGTTTGCAAAATCGGGTTCGCGCGCCCAGTCGGGCAATGCATGCCGGCGAATGCGGAGGAACAGATCGCCTCGCTCCAATGGCTGGTTGACAATAACCGCAAAGCCCCGCTCGGCAGCAACTCGGTTTCCGCGGCTCGCGCAAGTGCGGTAAAAAGACAGACAAGGGTAAGTGTAATCCGCGCAATCCTTGACGTATTGAAAATGGCAGTGACCAAAGAACAGCGAAAAACAGCCAGCAATAACAGCCAGCTTTCGCTGTATTGCGCTGTGAAGGGAAGACGTGCAGAAAGTCCTTATCCGAACGAGACTGCGCAGTAGCCCGCGTAACTCCATCACCTTATAGCATGCCATTTTGGCAAATTTTCGAGGCGTGCGTAGTCGTTGACCGATGGCGATCGGATCTGAGTTCAGGGATCAGCCGGGCTTGCCTGCAGCGGAGCTTGAGGAGAGCCGAGACGAGGGTGCGCAGTGAGGGGACTTCGCCGGGGTGGAAGTCGACGGGGCGGCACAGCGCCATCGCGATGATGCCCAGGCGGGCCATCTTTTGCGCGGCGTAGGCGCTTTCGGCGGCGCTGGCGCTGAGCCGCTCCATGACTGCGCCGCCGATCTGCTGCACCAGAATGCCGCCGACCAGATCGACGGCTCCGACCATGCCAGCGCCGCTCACGAGCCGGCGCAGCAGGTGTACGGTGCCGGCCAGCCCTGGGCGCTGGCCGTAGATCTCGGCGATTTCGCGAATGAGGCGCAGCGCGCGGGCGGCGAACAACAGCGTATCGAGCAGCGCGGTCGGGCTGACCGCATTTATCGCAAAGGCTTGCGTCGCGGCGCGGCGGATCGCGGCCTCGGCTAGGCGGTCGGCCGGAGCCAGGACAAAGCGGGAAAACAGTTCGAGCGCGTCACGCCCGCTGTGATGCGGTTCGCGAACGGCACGATAGCGGGCGACTGCCTCGCTCAACAGCCGGTCGGCCGCCATGATTGCCGCGGCGGCATCGATCTCCGCCTTCAACTCACCCGCCAGCGCGGACGGGATCAGGGTTCTGAGGCGCTCGGCGGAGCGCAGCCGCCACAGCCCGCGCAGCTCGGCCACAAGCCAGTAGGCGACGCCGCCGCAGCCCGCCGCCACCGCGGCTGTCGCGGCTATGCCGAGCCCGGCCCCATGCGCAAACGCGCCATCGATGAATTGGACGAGATCGATGCCAATGACGCCGAGGACGAGAATGCCGAGGCCGGTCGCCGCGACGCGAATTGGCGACCGGGACCGCTGAGTTCGTGGAGCGGGCAGGTCCGTCGCGGGAGCCGGTGGGAGGCTCAGCTCGAGCCGCCCGGTTTCCTCGGTTTCCGACAACGCGCGGCCGCAAACGCTCCCGCGACAGCTCGGTCTCGACCGTCATGTCCCCTCTCCGCTCCTTGGGGGGAGAGGGAGGGGCCCGCGCCGAAGGCGTGGGAGGGTGAGGTGGGCAGCGGCGGAGATTGTCCGTCGGCCCCCCTCACCCTGCCCTCTCCCCCCGGCCGGCGGAGGGAGAGGGAAAAAACGGCGGTATGATGCGAACGGGAGCGTCATGCGAGGGCGTCCTCCAGCAGAAAATCGAGCGCCTTGTCGAGATTTATATGGGGAATGCCGTCGCTTGCTGCGCTCGTGATCCGCGGCGGCTGGAAGATCGGAAATTCGGTGAACCGCTCGCCCCAAAAGCCGCTGGGCGGCGGCGTCACCGGCACGATTCCGGGGAAAAAGCGAATGCGCCGCTCGCCGCCTTCGGGCAATCCGACGACGATGTCGATCTTGCGCCCGTCGATCAGATCGGTGCCATCCTCGGTGCAGCGGATCGAGGCGAGCGCGGTTGCCGCGACGCGGGCACGGGCGGCCTTGGCGCGCAAGCTCGGGGCTTCCACCAGATTTGCCATCAGCGCTTCGAGATGGTCGCGCTGCAACGCCGGGACATGGTCCGCCTTCGTCGCGGCAAACAGGACCCGGTCGATGCGGGCGCCGAACAGCCGGCGCAGCAGGCCTCGCCTGCCGAAGCGGAACGCGGCGAGGATCGTGTCGAGCGCCAGACGGTGATCGCCAAAGGCCTCTTCGCCAGCGTTCAGCGCACGCAGCACGTCGACGAGTACGATTTGCCGGTCCACGTTTCTGGCGAGCTGTGCGAAGAAGGGCTGCACGATCGTGCGCTTATAGGCCTCGAAACGCGCCTCCATCGTCGCGGCGAGGCTGCCGGGCGGCGCCCGCGCTCCGATCGCCAGCGGCATCGGGCAAAGCTGCAGCACAGAACGATCGGCGATCTGCCCGGGGTTCAGAAGCCGTCCCGGCTGCAGCAGGCTCAACTGCTCGCGTTCGCGACAGGCGTCGAGATAGCCACGGTAGAGTTCATATGCCTGCAACACCGTCTGCGGATCGCCGGCGCGATCTGCCGGATGGCGGACCACAAAATCGAGCCAATCGCGGGCGAGCGTGGCGCGCACCCCGCGGCGCGCCAAGGCGAGGGTTGCGCGCGACCAATCGCCATAGCTCTGCTGCAGCAACGGCAGGTCGAGCAGCCATTCGCCGGGATAATCGAGAATTTCGACGGACAGCTCGGCGGCGCCGCCGAGCAGCTTGGCCCGCCGAAGCAGACCCGCCGAGGAGAACCGGAGCAAAAGCCGCACCCGTCGCAAATCGGTCGTGCTCGCGGGCCAGTGCGGCGGGTCGGCGGCGAGCGCTGCGACCGTTTCCTCGAGCGGGAACGGAGGCACATCGTCGGCTTCGGGCGCGAGCAGCCGCGCGCCAATAATCCGCCGCTCCGCTGCAGCCCGTAGGAACGGCATACGCCCCGGCCTGCTGACGGCACTCAAGAGATTGTGAACCAGGCTGGTAATAAATGCGGTCTTGCCGGACCGGCTGAGCCCGGTAACGGCAAGACGCAGCGTGCTGTTACGGACCAGCGCCGTCAGGCTCGGCAGCTTATCGAGCGGGCGCCTGTCCCGGCTGATCATCCGCACCCCTTGCTGCACTCGGGGTTGGGTGAATGAGAGTGTCGCCCTCCGGTTTTCTCAGCCTCGCTCAGCCGGGCGGCTTCATCGCGACGTCGAGCATGACATTGGGCAGGATCTCTCGGATGACGCTGCGCAGTGTCGACTCGTCGGCCGCAGTCGCCGCCGCCAGCAACCGCCGCGAACCGCGGCGCAGGACGCGGGCGGTGGCGCGGCCGTCGCGGCCGGCCCGAATCGTCGCAAACGCGTCGGCCGGCTCGATCCGCTTCAGGATGCGCTTCAGCGCCGACAGGCCTTCCGCCGTCTCGACGTCGTGCAGCGGCGTGTCGGGGGTGTCCGGCTCCGGTTCGTCCTCGACGGCCGCGTCCACCGCCTCGACAGGGCGATATCGTGCAAAGGATTGGTAGATGGCGCGTCCGGGCTCGGCGTCGATGCGCGACTGCAACTCCCAGCTTTCGCCGCGCGACGACAATTCGCTGATCAGCGCGAACATGTCGTCGCAATCCTCTTCATGCGAGCAAGTCAGAAAAGCAAGGCGGCCGTCGTGCTCAACCACCCGGTCGTCATCCTCGGGAAAGCCCAGTTCCGACAACGCGTTGTCGAGCGACCGGCGCGAGGCGACGAGGAGCGTCGTGACATGCAGGCGTCGACCGCTTTCCGCCGGATCCTTTTCTGCCATCGTTACTCCTTGCGCGTGCAGCCAGGGGCACGCCCGTTGCCCGGTGTTCAGGAGAACTAAAATAAGGGCAGACCAGCCAATTGAGAACGGGAGATATCCGCGGAAGTTGCACAAGGTCCTCCTATGGCACCGCCGTCATCTGGCTTGGTCATGATCTGTTGCTCGCTGCGGCGCAGGCAAGGGCGCACGACGCGGTGCAGGCGCAGCTATGCCGGGAAAAGGGCAGTAGCAAATGACTATGTGGCGGAGAGGGAGGGATTCGAACCCTCGGTCCCCCGCAAGAGGGACAACGGTTTTCGAGACCGCCCCGTTCGACCGCTCCGGCACCTCTCCGATTGAGTGCTGTCAACCCCCTTAACACGGCACCGGCAAGAACGGCAAGAGAACAGGCCCGAAGTTGGCGCCCACGCTGCAAATATCGGCCGCCCATTGCAGACAGAGCAGCGGAACTCAAACGGGGGCTGGAGACATCGCCGTGGGTGAACAGAGTCTCGGGGCTGACGCTCCCAACGGTGACCGGGGTCGATGCGGCGTTCGTTGCAGGGACATGGAGCTGTGCCCCCGTCATCGGGTTGGCGGTCAGCGCGTTAGTCGGATTGTTCGGCGCGAGGATCAGCGTAAAACCGCCGCCACAAAATCCTTGCCCAACGGAGGCCGCCCATACATAACAGACAGGTGCGTCATTGCGGGCGCAGCGAAGCAATCCCGATCCCGCCAGTGCGATGCGGCGACTAATCTCCTCCGGATCGGCTTTCGAAAGGGAGACCGGTTACAGCCGCGCCGTGGTCGACGGCGAGTGGATGTTTGTGGCCGGCACGACCGGGTTCGACTATGCGCAAATGACCATCGCCGAGGACCCGGCGGAGCAGACGCGCCGGGCCTTTCGCAACATCGAGAAGACGCTGGGCGAAGCGGGCGCGACCCTCGCCGACGTCGTGCGGGTGCGCTATTACGTTCCCAATCCCGCGGATTGGCCGGCGATCGTGCCAGTGCTCGGCGAAGTCTTCGGCGCGATCCGCCCGGCCGCAACGGCGCTCTTCTGCGGGCTCGTTGATCCGCGCATGAAAATCGAGATCGAGGTGACCGCCAAGCGCGGCAGCGCCGGCGCGCCGGCGAGGTGATCGAGTGAGGCTCACCCTATGAGGCTGACGGAAGAGCAGCGCATGCTGCGCGACGTCGCGCGCGATTTCGCGCGGACCCGGCTCGCGCCGCATGCCGCCGAGCGTGACCGCGACGCGAAGTTTCCGGCCGAGGCGGTGGCCGAGCTCGGCAAGCTCGGCTTCATGGGCATGCTGGTGCCCGAGGAATATGGCGGGGCCGGCGCCGACCATGTCGGCTATGCGCTGGTGATGGAGGAGGTCGCCGCCGGTGAGGGGGCGGTCGCGACGATACTCAGCGTGCAGAACTCGGTCGGCTGCATGCCGGTCCTGCAATACGGGTCGAACGAACAGAAGCGGCGGTTTCTCGATCCCATGGCCAAGGGAGAAATGCTCGCCTGCTTCTGCCTGACCGAACCGCAGGCGGGCTCCGACGCCGCGGCGCTCAAGACGCGTGCGCGGCGCCACGGTAACCGTTGGGTGCTGAGCGGCACCAAGCAGTTCATCTCCTCCGGCAAGAATGCCCAAATCGCGATCGTCTTCGCCGTGACCGACCCCGAACAAGGCAAGAGGGGCATCAGCGCTTTTCTCGTGCCGACCGACAGCCCCGGTTTTCGTGTTGCGCGGGTCGAACACAAGCTCGGCCAACGCGCCTCCGACACCGCACAGCTCGTCTTCGAGGAGGTCGAGCTGACCCCCGATCTGATGCTCGGCGCGGAAGGCGAAGGCTACAAGATCGCGCTCTCCAACCTCGAAGGCGGCCGGATCGGCGTCGGCGCCCAATCGCTGGGCATGGCGCGCGCCGCCTATGAGGCCGCGCTTGCCTATGCCCGGGAGCGCGAGGCCTTCGGCAAGCCTATCATCGAGCAGCAGGCGGTGGCCTTCCGCCTCGCCGACATGGCGACCCAGATCGCCGCGGCGCGCGGTCTGGTATTTGACGCCGCGGCGCGGCGCGACGCCGGCGAGCCCTGCATCAAAGAGGCGTCGATGGCCAAGCTCTTCGCCTCCGAAATGGCCGAGCGGGTCGCCTCCGACGCGATCCAGATCCATGGCGGCTACGGCTACGTCACCGATTTCCCGGTCGAGCGCATTTACCGCGACGTCCGCGTCTGCCAGATCTACGAGGGCACCAGCGACATCCAACGCCTGGTCATCGCCCGCGAAATCGCCAAGGACTGAGCGCTACCCTCATTCGCCGTCTTCCTCCGCTAATATTTGGGCGAAGAGGGCGCGGTCGATATTGCCGCCGGATTGGATGACGGCGACCCGCTTGCCGGCGAGCCGGCCGCGCTCCTGCAAGGCCGCTGCGAGGGCTGCGGCGCCGGCGCCCTCGGCGACGTTGTGCGTGTCGCTGAACAGGATGCGCATCGCCCGGCGCATCTCCGCTTCCGAAACGGTTATGATGCAAGCGGCGCCGCGGCGGATGATGTCGAGCGCCTCCGGATCGGGCACCCGCACGGCGAGCCCGCCGGCCATCGTGTCGGCTGAGTTGGTGCTGACTGGCCTGCCGGCGGCGAAGGACAGCGCGTAGGTCGGGGCGTTGGCGGCGACGACCCCGACGATCTCGGTGCGAAGCCGCAGCGCGTCGCGCGCCGCGATCACCCCCGAGATGCCGCTGCCGAGCCCGATCGGGACGTAGACCACATCGAGATCGGGCACCGCGCGGAGCAGTTCCAGCCCGTAGCTGGCGACACCCCGGACCAGCAGCGGATCGTAGGAATGGACGAAATGCCGCTTTTCGCACTCGGCCAGCTCGGTCGCGTGCTCGAACGCGGCCTGGAAGTCGTGCCCGGCCTCGACGAGCCGTGCGCCGAACCCCGCCATCGCCCGGTTCTTCTCGATGCTGTTGCCGTGCGGCACGACGATCGTCGCATCAAGCCCCAGCCGCGCGGCGGCGAGCGCAATGCTCTGCCCGTGATTGCCCGTCGTTGCGGTCACGACACCCCGGATATGAGGCTCTGACCGCCTGACCGCGTCGAGGTAAACCAGGCCGCCGCGGATCTTGAAGGAGCCGATCGGCGTATGGTTCTCGTGCTTGATCCACAGCTCGGCGCCGAGCCGTCCGGACAGCAACGGCCAGCAATATTGCGGGGTTGGCGGCACCATCCGATGAACGAGCGTCGCCGCGGCCTCCAAGGTGTCGAGATCGATCACTGCTTCTTCGCCTCGGATCCGGTGCTCTCGGCAGGTCCGCCGGCATGCTCGGCAGGCGGGCCCTTGTAGGAAATCCGCCAGATCGTGCCCCCCGTATCGTCGGCGACGAGCAAGGAGCCGTCCTTGGCGATCGCGAGCGCGGCGGGGCGGCCCCAGACCTCGGCCCGCTGTTCGCCCGATGCCCAGAAGCCGGTCGCGAAATTCTCATAATAGCCTTCCGGACGGCCGTCCTTGAACGGCACCCGGACTACCTTGTAGCCAGTCGGGATCGAGCGGTTCCATGACCCCTTCAGCGCGACGAACAGGCTCCCCTTGTATTCGGCCGGGAACTGGTCGGCCTCGTAGAACACGAGGTCGAGCAGCGAAGAGTGGGCCTGGAACAAGAGATCGGGCGTGATCGTCGCTTCGACCTTGTCGGGCGCGAGCTGCGAAAATCCCGGCTGCGGGTGCTTGCCGATATAGGCGTAAGGCCAGCCGTAGAACCCGCCCTGCTGGACGCGGATCAGGTAATCGGACGGCAGATTGTCGCCGAGCCCGTCGCGCTCCTGCACCACTGCCCACAAATCACCCGTCTCAGGCTGGAAAGCGAGTGCCGTCGGGTTGCGCGTGCCCGAGGCGACGGTCGTCTGATTGGAGCCGTCGGGATCGAAGCGCTGGATCGTCGCCTTGGGCTCGGGTTCGACGCCGATATTGCCGGACGAGCCGACGCCGACATAGAGGCCGCCGGTCTTCGGGTCTATCGCCAGATGCCGGTTCTGGTGGCCGACCGGGATGCCGAAGACGCCCTTCTTGGTCAGCAATTCCGCGCCGTAGGCGCCCGGCACCGGCTTGCGCTGGTCGGGCGGCACCTCCTCGGCCTTTTCCGGCGGCACCGGGCGGCCGGCCCGCAAATTGCCGACGATGTGCGGCACGCGCCAGATCGCGTCCTGGTCGGCGACGAGGATCTCATCGCCGCGCAGCGCGAGGCCATAAGGCCGGTTGAGGTCCTCGACATGGCGGTCGATCCACTTGGCGTGCCCCTCGCCGTCGTCGCGCAGCAGGGTCACGTAGCCGGCGCTCTGCTCGGCGACCAACACGTCGCCGTTGGGCAATACGAGCAGCCGCCGCGGATTGACGAGACCCGTCACGAACGGCGCCGCGGTGAAGCCCGGCGGCACCTCCAATTTCTGCCCGTTGAAGGGCACGATCATCGACCGGTCGGCGACGATCGGCCCCGTCTTCGGCGGCGGCAGGTCATTGGGATCGAAATGGTAGCGCCGACCGATCTCGTGCTCGGCCTGAAAATTCTGCGCCAGCTCTTCTTTCGTAGCAGAGCCTTGTCCCGGCGCCGCCGGTTGCTGTGCAGCGGCCGACGACAGCGCCAGCACGGCGGCGGCGCTTGCCGCCAGCGCAATCAATGAGATGCGGGATTTCATTGCCATCTCCCTCTCCAAAAGGGTCTTGCGCAGAACGCCCAGCGTATCAGCAAACGAGCCGCTGTCGAAGTTCCGCCGGGCCGATCACTCGAACGTGACGGCGCGCTGCCCGCCTTTCGCAAACCCGCAAGCGTGAGGCGCACCTTTTCCGCCGGTGTACAGAATCGAACTGCCGTCGCTGATACCGCTGTTAATGCAGCCAAAGAACAGCCAGCAACCCCGCCAACCGCACGGAAATCATCACTTTCTGCCCACCCAACCGCGAGATAACAGCAAAACCCGCCGCTGATCCTGGCTGTTCTTCGCCTTAAATAACAGCGAAGGGCACCGCCGAAATTCGCCCCACGTCGCTTCGCCCGGCACGAGAAGAAATTTCTCCACAAAACCGCGAAGTTGTTCGTACCATGCCATTGCGGCAATTTTCGGGTCCGGCATCGGGTTGCGCTGGATGCCGCTGGCCAAAGTATAGGAAGGCGTGGGTCAGTTTGATTGATTGTAACACGGGCGCTTCGGCCGCATTGTGTACGTCCCGCGATGCCTCGCCCGAGAGGGCATCGGGTCTCACCGGTCAGATGCTCGTCGGCAGCTTCTCGTGTTGCGGTAGGTCGTCCGTGATCTCGAACCAGGGGAGCTTTTCGCTTACGAAAACGTGCTCCGTCGGACGGATGCCCGGATCATCGTCGAGGATACTAAGGGGCACGCCAAATTCAGCTATTGCGGCTGGGTTGTTGGCGAGAAACCGGTAGTTTGGGCCGGGGCGGTTCACGATCGGGGAGCCGCAATTTCCACAAAAGCCGCGGCGGAATCCCGGTGAGGATTCGTAGTACTTCACGAGCTCTTCTCCCTGGAGCCACTTGAAGTCGTCAACTCGGACCCGCACGCGGCTGCGGAACACGGCACCGTGTTGCTTCCGGCACTGCATGCAATGACAGTTCAGGGGCTTAGTAAGCGGCCCGGTGATCTCGAATTTGACGCCGCCGCACAGGCAGCTCCCGCGCACCCCTGCCATGCCTTTCTCCCACTCTGCGGTTTTGGGCACTATAGCACTTGTATTTCGGTGCTGAAATCGTCGGATCGGTGGCCATACCTTTCTTCACCGTGCGATCCTGCCATTTTCCTAACGGTTACAATTCAAACAGACCCACTACCCGCTGCTGTTGTCCATGGGACGATCGAGAGGTAGGTTGCCGGCATGGCCGCCATCGTTACCGCGATTTACCGCTACCCAGTAAAGGGCCTGAGCGCCGAAAGAATGGATCGCGTGGCGTTCATCCCCGGCGAATGCCTGCCGCACGATCGGCGCTTTGCGATTGCGCTCGGCTCGACACTCTTCGATCCGCAGCGCCCGGAATGGCTCTCGAAGATCCATTTCATCATGCTGATGCGCGACGAAAAGCTCGCGCAGTTGCAGACCCGTTTCGACGCGGAAAGCGGCGAATTGACGATTACTGAAGACGGCCGGCTATTGTTGCGCGAGCGGATGACCGAGACCGAGGGATGCAGCCTGGTCGCAGAGTTTTTCACCGATTTCCTCGGCGGCGCCGTAAATGGGCCGCTGCGCGTCGTCGAGGCGCCGGGGCATGCCTTTGCCGATGCGCGCCGAAAACCGAATGCGACGAGCGATAAATACGTCTCTCTGATAAACCGCGCGAGCATCGCGGCGCTCGAAGCGGCGATGGGCGTGCCGGTCGATCCGATCCGATTTCGCGCCAACGTCTATTTCGACGGGGCATCGGCGTGGAGCGAGCACGACTGGATCGACTCGCAAATCACCCTCGGAGCCGCACGGCTGCGGGTCATCTCGCCGATCACCAGATGTGCGGCAACCCAGGTCAATCCCGCCACGGCGGAACGCGACCTCGACATCGTCGCCGCCCTCGGGCGCGCCTTCGGCCACATCAATATGGGCGTCTACGCCGAGGTGATGACAGGCGGCGATGTCGCCCTTGGCGATGCGCTGCTCGCGCCGCACGCCAGCTCGACCGGCGGCTGACGCGATTTTTTGGAGAGCATCACTAGGGCCGCCGCGCTTTCGAGCGGGACGGGGTAGGTCGGCAATGGAATGCAATCTGAACAGGCAGCAAGCGTAGGGCGGAAAGCGCTAGCAGCGCTTTCCGCCCTACATTTGCTGGCGAAGGTAGAGCGCGGACCAGGGCGCGCGGGCAGAAGATGGGCCGACCACCCAAATTAACGCCGCATCAGCGGCGCGAAGCGATCAAGCGCCGCGACAGTGGCGACGAATCCTTTGCCGACATCGTCGGGCTCTTCGCCGCGTTGCGCCGCGGCGTCCCGGGTGTGAGATTTCTGGAAGGCGTGATCGACGAGCCGACCGTGCGCGCCGTAGTCAGAACCGCCTTCTGGACGACAGCGCTCGCCGTCCTCGTTCTGGTGCAGGCCGATTCCTATGGCACGCCGTCGCTCGACTGGGCGTTCCTGACCGTGCTCGCGCTGCTCGCCCTTGCCTACTGCGACAGCCGTCTCGATGATGTTGTCGCCGCAGCCGGCGCCCTGGCGGCCGCGCTGCTCGCCCTCTGGAGCCTGCCCTTGCCCGTGCAACAGCGAGTTGGCCTGTTGCACAACCTCCTGCCCGAGCAGGTTGGCCGTTTCCTGACCGTTGCGATCGCGTTCGGCGCGCTGCTGGGCGCCCGTGGTTTCGCGGTCCAGACGCGAGTGCCGCCACCGAACCGGTGGGCCGCCCTGTTGGCGGCGGCGCCGCCGATCCTTCTTGCTGTCTCGTATTGGCGAATTGCCGCATTCGGTCTCGATCTCGATTGGACGGTCGTGGCGCTCGCTCTCGCTGCGCTGGAACTGGCGGCAGCCTGCTGGGCGGCGCAGCGCCGCGACGGAGAAGCCGAAAACGAGCTCGTGCTGGCCGCCTATGCCGTCGGCGTGCTCGGCTGCACGATCTTGGCCGCCGTGTTTTCCCTCGAAAACGCCTGGTTGACGGTGGCTCTCGCGCTGCACTTGCCGGCGCTCGCCTGGGTGGAAGGCCGCCTTCGGCTGCCCGTGCTGCGTCACGTTGCGCTCGGCGTCGCCGCCGCTGTGCTGGTCCGGCTGATCCTCAATCCGGAAGTCCTGCGCTATGCGCTGTCGGATGCGTTGATCTTCAACTGGCTGCTTTACGGCTACGGCGTACCGGCGGCGGCGTTCATCCTCGCCACCCGGCAGTTCGGCAGCCGCGCCGACGACCTGGTGGTAAAGGTGCTCGAGGCCGGCAGCGTACTCTTTTCGGTGCTGCTGGTGACCCTCGAGCTGTGGCATGCGCTGAGTGATCGCCAGCTGCGTTTCGCACTCGACGATTTCGATCTCAACGCAGTCGAGACGATAGCCTGGCTTGTGATGACCGGCCGGCTGCTCCACCTCGGCGAGCGGCGCGACCGCGCCGTCTTGCGCTGGAGCGGCATCATCCTGTTCGCGACCGCGACCGTGTTTGCGGTCGGTTGGCAGGCGATCTTCCTCAATCCGGCGACGCCCTTTTTTGGTGCGCCGGTCGAGGGCTGGTTTCTCCTCGACTTTCTGCTGCTCGCCTATGCAGTACCGGCGGCGCTCTACGCTCTGATCGGCTTTTATCGACTGGGACCGCGCGTTCTCTGGCAGGCGGCGCTGGTTCTCGCCGCCGGCTTTGCCTTTCTCTGGGTGACGCTCGAAGTCCGCCATTTCTTCCAACGAGATCACTTGAACCAAGGCCTGACCGGCGAAGCGGAATGGTACGTCTACTCGGCCGCCTGGCAGGCCTTTCGCCGCGGCCGGGCTCGGCGCGGCGCTCAAATGGCGCAGCCCATGGCTGCGCCGAGCCTCGCTGCTCGGCCTCGGTCTGGTCGTCGGCAAAGTGTTTCTGTCCGACATGGCCGATCTCAGCGGGGCGCTGCGGGCGCTTTCCTTCATCGGTCTCGGCGCAGTTCTGGTCGGCATCGGCTGCGCCTATCGGCGGCTGCAGCCATTGCAGCCCAACCCGGGATCGACCTCGTAAAAGTGAAGCGCCGGAAGAACTCTCGCCGTGAAGGCGGGGGTAGACTCATGTATGTCGGGGGATCAGCGCTGGCCGAGATTGGTCAGCGTCGGAAGATACTGCTGCGCCACCTCTGGCGGCGAAGTCAGGACGGTAAAGCTACTGCCGCCTCCGGTGTGGTTCGCTTCCCAGTTGGGTTCCCATTGGACTTGTATGTAAGCCTGCATCCCCGACGCGAGCTGGACGGTGTCGTGCTCGCGGGTGGGCGTCCCAAAGGGCTGCACCGTAAATCTGTACTTTCCGGGCGGGAAATTGTGAAAAAACGCGGTCCCCTGCGCGATCTGACCAACGGGTGCGCCATTCGCGTAAACCATCGGGTCCGCCGCATAGACATTCCCCCCCGGCGGATCCTGCTGCCTGAAGAACCACACCCTCGCCATCCCGGGTTCGACCGGCGGAAGCTGCGCCTGCGAGGTCGCCACTTTCTCCTGCGGTGCGCAGCCGGCGAGCGCAAGGAGGACGAGCGCGTCGAGCCTCAGCCATCTGAGATGTCGTGTCTTCATCTGTCACCTCCCCGTCGGAATTGTGCGGCGACAGCTCTGTGGCACAGGCCGCACGGAGGCGATTGTGGCGGGAGCTGGCCCCGAGGTCCATTCACTTTCGCCAGAAAATGCCGATGCAAATCGATCCGAGCAGTCGTCGAAGTCGGTGGATTGTGACACGCCCCCCTCGCGGGGCAAGTTGCTGGCCTCTTGCATGCGAAAGCGATATACATTTCCGCGCAAGCTGAAGCAGACGAGGTCGTCGCCTGCGCCCGGCCGGTACGGCTGGGCGCGCGGCATTTTTTGAGAAATCCGGAGGCGCGGCCATGCCAATTGGCCGATATCTCAGAACAGTATTGATCGCATTGCCCTTCGCGTCTGCGCTCGGCATCTTTGCCGATTGGCAGCACGACAATGCCTTATTGCGCCAGCAAGCTGTCAAGATTACAACTAACTTGAATACCGACTCGGGCCGTATAAGGGCAATAAACGATTGGGTCTATCAGAACAAAGGCTTTGCCAAGAATAATCACTATTTTATAGTGCCCGCTCTCGGACCGACCCCCGTTCAAGTCCTCGAGTTCGGTGGGGATTGCTCCGACAAATCCAGGCTTGTGGCAGCAATGCTGAAGGAACTGAATGTCGGCGCTGGATTAGTCATGCTTTCGCCTTGTCCAAATTGTGGGTTTATTCACACTGTAGTGGAGGCGCAATACGAACGCGGCCGGATGGTGGTCGACCCAATTTGGCATGTCGATTATCCGACGGCGGACGGCAGATTTTTTGGGGTCCGTGATCTTGCTGGGACGAGCCGTGGCCGAGAACGCGTCGCGGAGCTGCAACGCGAGCGCGGAGCTTCCGATAAGATTGCGGACATGCCTGCTACCGAAGCCACGTTTGACTATGCGGTGGCCATGAATTGGGACAAGAACATGGCTACCCGTGCAGTAGCGGGTGCGCTGCATCTCCTCGGTTACACACCCGAACAGATGTTTCGGCCGAGATTTATCGAAGATCCCAAACTTGCATTGTCTCTGTTTTTGGTCTGTATCGGGATAGCGATAATCGGCGCCAATTTTGTGATATATTTCCTTGTACAAAAGGTAGCGGGCCGTCGGATTAGAGGTCCGGGCGAAACCGTGCCCCCTGCAAGTCTGCAGGAGGCCAAATTCAACTAGACCGTCATTCGGGGCGACCGCGGCTTACTCTTCCGCCCTGCGTTAATCGGCCGTGACCAAGTAATCCATAGCCGCGGCGACGCCACCCTTGCCGTGCGGAACACCGCATAGTTCGAGCGCCATTTCAACCGCGGCGAGGGAACCGAGGATCATCGGCTCGTTCAGGTCGCCGAGATGGCCGATGCGAAAGACATGGCCGCGCAGCCGGTCGAGCCCGCCGCCGAGCGACACGTTGAACTTGTCGAGGCAGAGCTGGCGGACTTTGTCGGCATCGTAGCCCTCGGGAACCTGCACGGCGGTGATCGAATCGGATTGGGCCCGCGGGTCGATCGCGAAGATCTCGGGTCCGTCGTTCTGCCGCCAGACGCGCACCGCGCGCCGCGTCGCCTCGGCGAGGCGATGATGGCGCGCAAAGATGTTGTCGAGACCCTCTTCCTCGATCATGCGCAGCGCTTCTTGCAGTCCGTAGAAAAGGTGGACCGGCGCGGTGCCGTTCCAATAGGCCTGAGAGGCTTCGCCGAGCAGCCGCCGCCAATCCCAATAAACCCGCGGCAGCTTTGCTTCGGCGCTGGCGGCGACGGCGCGGGTGCTGACCCCGGTAAAGGCCATGCCGGTCGGCAGCATCAGCCCCTTCTGTGAGCCGGCCACCACGACGTCGACGCCCCATTCGTCCATGCGGAAATCCATCGACGCCAGGGACGAGATCACGTCGACGAGAAACAGCGCCGGATGCTTGGCGGCGTCGATCGCGTGCCGCAAGCCGGCTATGTCGTTGAGCACCCCGGTCGAGGTTTCGTTGTGCACGACCAGCACCGCCTTCAGCGCATGCTCGCGATCCTCGCGCAGCCGGCTCTCGAGTTTGGCGGGGCTGACGGCGCTGCGCCAGTCGTTCGGCAATGTCTCGACTTCGAGCCCGAACGCTTCGGCCCGCATGCCCCAGTTCAGCGAGAAATAGCCGCTTTCGACGACCAGCACCTTGTCGCCCGGCGAGAATAGATTAACCAGCGCCGCCTCCCAGGCTCCGTGCCCGGAGGCGGTGTAGGCGAGAACAGTCTGGTCGGTCTTGAACACCCGCTTCAATCCGAGAAAGCATTCCTCGGCAATCGCCTTGAACTGCGCGGCGGTGAAGTCGATCGCCCCGCGGTCCATCGCCCGCAAGACGCGGTCCGGGATATTGGTCGGCCCGGGATTCTGATAGAAATGGTACCCACGACTGACCGCCATCTTCAATCTCCAGTTCCTTTCCGTGCGGCGCCTGTATACGGCGGGCGCGTCCGCCCCGCGTCCTGCTTAGTTAGCGATGGATGTTACAAAAGCCAAAGAGGCAGGCGTAACGCCTGCCTCTTCTCGATAGTCGGTTCCTCCCTAAACTCGGGCCGGCATCTCTGCCTGCACGGAAAGGGATACTACCCACGCCGGCAGGCCGCCGTCACGTGAATTTTAACGAAATTTGTCGTTGGATGCCGCCTGCGCGAACTGAACGGCGGGTCGATGGACACGCCCCGCTCTCTTCCCTAGAGTGCGCCGCCCGATCGCCAGGGTGAGGTTTGATGCGTCTTTCCGAATATTTTCTGCCGCTGCTGCGCGAGAACCCGAGCGAGGCGCAGATCGTCTCGCACCGGTTGATGCTGCGCGCCGGGATGATCCGCCAATCGAGCGCCGGCATCTATTCGTGGCTGCCGCTCGGGCTGCGCGTCCTCAAAAAGGTCGAGCGGATCGTGCGCGAGGAGCAGGACCGCGCCGGCGCGCAGGAAATCCTGATGCCGACGATCCAGCCGGCCGAGCTGTGGCGGGAGAGCGGGCGCTACGACGATTACGGCAAGGAGATGTTGCGCATCCGCGATCGTCACGAGCGCGAAATGCTGTACGGCCCGACCAACGAGGAGCAGGTGACTGAGGTCGTCCGCGCCTCGATCAAGAGCTATCGCGACCTGCCAAAGATGCTCTACCACATCCAGTGGAAGTTCCGCGACGAGGTGCGCCCGCGCTTTGGTGTCATACGAGGCCGTGAGTTCCTGATGAAGGACGCCTACAGCTTCGATCTCGACATGGTGGGGGCCAAGCAGTCCTACAACAAGATGTTCGTCGCCTATCTGCGGACCTTTGCCCGCATGGGGCTGAAGGCGATCCCAATGCGGGCTGATCCCGGACCGATCGGCGGCGACCTCTCGCACGAATTCATCATCCTCGCTGATGCCGGTGAGAGCGACGTGTTTTTCGATCGCCGCTGGCTTGAGACTGATATTCCCGTCGTTGAGGTTGATTACCGGGGCGACCTCGAACCGATTTTTCAGCGCTGGACCGCCTCCTATGCTGCGACCGACGAAAAGCATGATCCAGCTAGCTGTCCGATCCCGGAGGCGGAACTCGTATCTGCGCGTGGCCAAGAGGTCGGCCACATCTTTTACTTTGGCGATAAGTATTCGCGACCGATGCAGGCCCTCGTCACCCGTCCCGACGGCACGGCGGTTCCGCTACAGATGGGTTCCTACGGCATCGGAGTGTCCCGCCTGCCCGGTGCACTGATCGAAGCCAACCACGACGATGCAGGGATCATCTGGCCGGAGAACGTCGCGCCGTTCGGCGTCGGCCTGATAAATCTGCGCCCGGCCGACAAGCGCTGCCGCGAGGCCGCCGACGACCTTTACGGCAAATTGCTCGCCGCCCGGGTCGAGGTGCTCTACGACGATCGCGACGAATCCCCGGGCGCCAAATTCGCGACAATGGATCTGATCGGCCTGCCGGAGCAGCTCGTCATCGGCCCGCGCGGCATCGCCGCCGGCACGGTCGAGGTCAAAGACCGCCGCTCGGGCGAACGGCGGGACATCTCGGTCGAAGCGGCCCTCAATCGGCTGACTGCCCCTCACCCCGACGCTTCCCCCCTCCCTAACCCTCCCCCGCCCGCGGGGGAGGGAAGGGTGGGGGCAGGCGGGGCGAGGGGGAACCATAGCCCCTCTCCCCGCTTCAGCGGGGAGAGGGAGGGGCCCGCGTAGCGGGAGGGTGAGGGGCGCCTTCTTGATCTTCGGCGCGTTCGAGCGGATGGTGGCGTTCCGCTATTTGCGGGCGCGGCGGCAGGAAGGGTTCGTTTCGGTCATCGCGATCTTTTCGCTGCTCGGGATCGCGCTCGGCGTCGCCACTTTGATCATCGTCATGTCGGTGATGAACGGCTTTCGCGCCGATCTCCTCGCCCGCATCCTCGGCCTCAACGGCGACCTCGGGGTCTACGCGTTGAGCGGCGGCCTCAGCGATTTCGATGCCGCTGCAGAAAAGATCCGCGACATTCCAGGGGTTGTGCGAGTCATCCCGTCGGTCGAAGGCCAGGTCATGGCGACCTCGGAGGCCGGTGCGGCGGGCGCGCTGGTGCGCGGCATCCGGCCCAACGATTTGCGCTCGTTGCCATTGCTCGCGAACCACATCATCCAGGGCTCGCTCGGCCGATTTCAGCGACGATGGGGTCGTGGTCGGCAATCGGCTGGCGCGCCGGCTCGGGCTCGCCGTCGGCAGCCCGATCACTCTGCTTTCGCCGGAAGGGACCGCCACGGCCTTCGGCACGATGCCGCGCATCAAGACCTACCATGTGGCTGCGCTGTTCAACGTCGGCATGTACGAATACGACAACAGCTTCATCTACGTGCCGCTCGACGCGGCGCAGCTGTTCTTCCGCTTGCCCGAGGCGGTCTCCAGCCTCGAAGTCTTCACCGCCGACCCAGACCGCGTGCGCGAGCAGCGCCGGCTGATCGGCGCCGCGCTCGCCGGCCGGGTGCGTATTGTCGACTGGCAGCAGGCCAATTCGAGCCTCTTCAACGCGGTCGAGATCGAGCGCAACGTGATGTTCCTGATCCTGACATTGATCATCGTCGTCGCCGCGTTCAACATCATCTCGAGCATGATCATGATGGTGAAGGACAAAGGGCGCGACATCGCGATCCTGCGCACGATGGGGGCCTCGCGTGCGATGATCCTGCGCATCTTCGTGCTGAGCGGCGCCAGCATCGGGGTCATCGGCACCGTCGCCGGGTTTGTCCTCGGCCTTGTCTTCACCGACAACATCGAAGCGATCCGGCAAGCACTTCAACGAATCATCGGCACCGACCTGTTCGCCGCCGAGATTTATTTCTTCACCCGCATTCCGGCGCGCATCGACACCGGCGAGGTCGCCGCCATCGTGATCATGGCGCTCGCCCTCTCCTTCCTCGCCACCCTCTACCCTTCCTGGCGCGCCGCCCGGCTCGACCCGGTCGAAGCTCTGCGCTACGAGTGATCCCGGGATGCCTGCCGGCGCGGCGCTCGAATTGCGGGATGTGCGCCGCGTCTTCCGGCTGGCCGGGACCAAGCTCAAGGTGCTGAACGGCGTCGATCTCGCCTTGCGGTCGGGCGAGATCGTCGCGCTGGTCGGTCCGTCCGGCGCCGGCAAATCGACATTATTGCATGTCGCAGGACTGCTCGAGCGTCCCGATGGCGGCGCCGTGCTGATCGGCGGCGAAGATTGCGGCAGCCTGTCGGACGAGCGGCGCACCTTGCTGCGGCGCTCGGAGATCGGTTTCGTCTACCAATTCCATCACTTGCTGCCGGAATTCTCGGCCCTCGAAAACGTCATGCTGCCACAGATGATCGCCGGCGTCGCGCGCCGCCGGGCCCGAGGCAAAGCCGCGGAACTGCTCGACCGCGTCGGCCTCGCGCCCCGCATCCGGCACCGCCCGGCGCGGCTGTCGGGTGGTGAGCAGCAGCGCGTTGCAATCGTCCGAGCTCTCGCCAACGACCCCAAAATCCTGCTCGCCGATGAGCCGACCGGCAACCTCGACCACGCGACCGGCGATGATGTGCTGAGGACACTGCTGGACCTCGTGCGCCACACCGGCCTCGCGGCATTGATCGCCACCCACAACCTCGAACTCGCCCGCCGCCTCGACCGCATCGTCGCGCTCGAAGACGGAAGGTTGAAGCAGGTGAGTTGATTCCGCGCAAAGGTGCGTCGATGGCAGGGTTTCATCCTCGGCGCTGGGCCCGATCTCAACTCGGCTCCAGAGGGTGGTAGCCGGCTCGCTGGCAATGCGACCGAAAAGGGCAGCGTCTCAGCAGCGACATCTCGTCGTCCGCAGAAATCCCGGGTCGCGAAGGGTTCGGCGAGCAAAAGAAACAGCAAAAGATCCCGCTGTTCTTTCGCTTTTCTCCGCTGTTTTCTGCAAAAAGCGAAAGCAAGAAATGCGAGTGCAGCACCACGAGATACGATTTGGGCGTGTCGGCGATCTGCAAGGTCGGTCTCTAAGTCGAAATGCCTCCGCAACGAGGAATCAGGATTTGGGCGCGCTTAGCGAGGGTCAGCTTTGTTCATGCATCCAATATCGATTTCAGTATCCGAGCACCAAGACTGCGAATTTGTCGTCGAAATGGGAACTTGATTGTCAATACTTTGGGCATCCTAACTGCACTCTGGCGCATGTCATATCCTGCTCGCTGAAATTAAGTACGACGTGACCTTGGTCTACTAGGCACAGGGCATTATGAATCGCTTGTTGATGCATCTGCATTACGTAGATTCGTTTTATCTTATCCATACCACTCAGCCCGCCTTGGCCTACCCCTCCTACGGCGCCTGCTGCAGCAGTTTGGCCCGCGTGGCCGGTCCCGGCAGAGCCGGCAGCGCCAGAAGCCGCACCACCGACGCACCCCCTAAAACGTCGCCGGTCATTATTGCTGCTTCATCAACACCGATCGGGTATTGGAGGCGTGCCTCGTTCGCGCACGCCAACTGGTCCGAGGCAAGTGTTTGCGGCTTGGGGGCGGTCTTTGGGTCAACTTTCGCAATATTTATTGCATAATCAGACATCTGTTGCGGCGTTTGAACCATGACTGAGGTACAGCTGACGGCAAGCAGCGGAGTGGCGACAAGGAATGACCGTATTGTCGATTTACCGTTGGCTATAGCCATCGGGAGCCGTTCGTTCCGACGAGTTTTGAGTAAAACCGGTGTTGCCGCGCCGACGACGAACAGTCGAAACCAGTTGCGCATGTTCTCCTCCGTCAGAATCCGTGGCAGAGGCCCCGATGCACCTTTCTGCCTCTGGGTTAACGGTATCGCGATATCCCGGCAGGGCGCCAGCACCCACTCGCTCGGCGCCGTTTATGTTGCGAGCGCCGGATGAGCCGGGCAGACAGAGCCTCAATCCTTCAATGCGATGCCGGCGGTGGCACCGCGAAGCCGCTGTTCGCACTCGCTGGTTGCACTGGTGTGGGTTGGACGAAACCCGAGCCGGAGGCGGGCGTTGTAGTTGGCGCCGGAACGACAAAGCCCGAACCGGAAGTTGAGCCGGAGGATGCCGTCGCCGACGGCGTTGGCGATGACGGCTTCTGCGCCACTCGTCTCTTGACGTGATGGGTGGGGGTCGTTTCGGTCGGTTCGGCGTAGTAGGTCGGCTGCATGTAATAGGGCGGCACGTTATCGCCCTTAGCGTACATGCATGCCGAATAGGCCGCATCGTATTGCTGCTGCAGCGTGGCCGTTGCCTGGGTGTTGACGGCCACTGCGTTGTCGCCGGTTCCGGTCAATACATTCTGCAATGCGGTTCCAGCAACCTGGTTGTTGGCTGCCTGTACCGCCGGGGCCATTTGCTGATTGGTTAAGGCGCCGCAGGCGGACTGATCCGCGGCGAAGTCGGTAGGCGCCTTACCCGGCCCGGGTGTCGCAGTCACGGTTGGTCCCATCACCGCCGGAACACACCCGGTCAGGGCTACAAGCGAAACCGTTGTCGCGCCAAGAGCCGCCAGAAAAAACCAATTACGCATGTTCTCCTCCGTCAAAGTCCTTGCCACAGACCGCGATGCGCCAGCCGCGCATCCGTTTCCCGCTCGCGATAGCCGGGAGTCGCACCGTCGCCGACGCGCCCCGCACCATTCAAAATCGCCGCCTCGGCGACATCGACCCCGTTGCTGGTAAAGCAGCGGTAGCGGCCGGTCTGCGCCTCCGGTTCGCACTGCAGAGCTCCCTGGGCGCGCACCCAAGTCTCGAAAGGCGGCAGCACAGTTGGAGGACCCGGGTCAATGCCCGACAGCCGGATGCGTTGATCACCCACGACCAATGTCGCGGCATTGGGGACCCTCGTGACCGGCCCTTGGACGATTGCCGCCGTCGATGCCAGCTGCGGCGATGTCGCCCCTGGCATCGGTGCCGCAGCCGGTTCCGCTTTCTCTCCCGGCGAGCTTGCGGCAGTATTTTCGTTGAGATCGACCGCCCCACTCGGGATGTAGGCGAGCACCTGATCAGGCAGCTCGACCTGCACCCATTCTCTGCCGGCGACGATACCGATCGCCTTGACTTCGGCGCCGCCGCGGATGCGGCCCGCGGCCTTGCCATCGGATGACGGACGATCGAGAGCCTGGACGGTATCCCGCAGATGCACGGTTTGGTTCAGCCACTCCACAATGGTCGCCGGGTTTCCGGCCGCCGGCTGCGGCGAAGCGGCGGCACCGCGCTCCGACTGCGATGTGGGAGCTGTAGGAGCGGTGCTGTTCTGCGCGCTCACCCCTGAAGCTGCGCCCATCGCAGCCAAAGCGGTCATTATCAACAACGGGCGAAACCTGGATCGGGGAGAGCTCTTGACGAGCGATGTTCCATTCGGCCTCCCCATCCGGAAGCAAATCGATAATCGCGCCCGGCATCCGTATCCGTGCACCGGTGTTCCGCTACAGGTATCGGGATCCATTGCTTGAGCCCGCCAACCCATCGGATTTGCGTCGGAGACCCTATTTCAACATGAAGTTGGACGCTTGACAATCTTGTGCGAATCGGTTCCACGGAACCGTCGGTTGCGGGCAGGCCGCAAACTTGCGGGTGCCTCGCGGAGCAGTTGATCTCACCGGCCAATTCGACGTAAAATCTGTAAAATTGGCGATGTCCGCCGACTGGTCGCCGCAATCGCTGAGACGAGCCTTGCTCTTGCCCCGAGCAGCATGTCCAACGGCACCACCTTATTCCCGCCGGCTCCTCGCCGGCTGGTTTAGCCTCGCTGTTGCAATCGCCTTCCCCGCGTTCGCGGAAGACCCCCCTCACCGGGTCGGGAGCCTGAATTACGTCTCGGGCGAAGTTAACTACGCGCTCCGCCCTGAAGCGGGCGATCCCGGTGTGCTGAGCTGGTCGACAGCCGATTTCAATCAGCCGGTCTGCCAGGACATGTCGTTGCAGACCGGTCCGCTCGCTCGCGCCCGCATTCGGATCGGCCCAAATGCCATCCAGATGTCGAGTGACACCTTACTCGACATGCTTAACCTCAACGACGGGTTGATCGAGGCGAACCTTTCACAAGGTCGCATCCATCTGCAGCTTCGCGATCTCGGAGATGGAGAGAGCGTCGAGATCGAAATTCCCCGCGGCTCGCTCTGGTTGCTGCAGTCCGGCGCCTATGACATCGAGACCCCGCCGACTACGGATCAGCCGGCACGGATCACCGTTTTCGAGGGCAAGGCGCGCTTTGTCGGCGGAGCTGCCGATGTGCCGATAGAGGCGGGCGAGGAGCTTCGAGTGGCCGGGACGTACCCGGCCGTCGTGACTACCCGAAGCGTCGCAACCGGGCCGAGTCCGACGCCCACAAACGCCGCACCTGCGATACCGGGGGCGGCTCCCGTCACAGCGGACTTGCAGCGTGCTGCATCGGGGTCGGACCGCTCCGGGGCTGACACTGGGCCTGAAGCAGTGCAACCCAAGCCCGAAGCCACAGCCAACAACACCCAGCCCCCGCCATCCGACGATTTTCAGAGTTGGGTCGCGACGTCCGAAGCCGACTCGCCGGCACCGCCATCATCCCAGCATTCGTTCGTCGAGATGACCGGGTACGAGGAGCTTCAACCTTACGGCCAGTGGAAAACTCTCGACGACTATGGTGCGGTTTGGTTTCCGACCTCGGTGCCGCCTGAATGGGCGCCCTATCGCTACGGCCATTGGGCCTCGATCGCGCCATGGGGCTGGACCTGGATCGACGACCAGCCCTGGGGCTTCGCGCCGTTTCATTTCGGCCGCTGGGTCTATGTCGACGACCGCTGGGGATGGGCGCCCGGCGAGCCGGTCGATCATCCGGTCTACGCGCCCGCGCTGGTCGCCTTTCTGGAGACAACCGAGGACGCCGGGCCCGCCGAAGGGCCCGGACCGCCCGTAGGCTGGTTCCCCCTCGCCCCGGGTGACGCCTATACCCCCTGGTTTGCGGCGGGCCCGGCTTATGTCGCGGGAGTCGATATAGTCTATCCGCGGCGCTTCCACGAAGATCCTTTGCACTGGCGCGGCGAGCGCGGCCGCGAGGTCTGGCGCGGAGAATTTGCCTACCGTCGTTTCGCTACTTTTGTGCACCGAGATGCGTTCGCGCAGGGTCGTCCGGTCGGCCGTGAAATGATGCGGATGCCGGCGGATCGCTTGGAGCGGGCGACGGTGATGCGAGGTGCGCCACGGATCATGCCGGCTGTGATGCGGACAGTGGCGGGGCCGGGCGGGCTGCGCGGCGAGCCCCACGGGATTGTCCCGGCAATGGCGGGGCCGGGTGGGTTGCGCGGCGAGCCCCACGGGATCGCTCCGGCGATGGCGGCGCCAGGTGGGCTACGCGGCGAGCCTCATGGGATCGCCCCGACGATGGCGGGGCCACATGGGCTGCGCGGTGAGCCGCACGCCGTCGCTCCGGCGATGGCGGGACCGGGTGGGCTGCGCGGTGAGCCGCACGGCTACGCCCCGGTGGCACCGCGTGAAATGATGCCAGGCGCCGCCAGAAGCTATGCCGGGCCGGGTGCGCCCATGGCGCAGGCGTGGCGCGGAGGATACGGGCGGCCGGAGGCCTTTCAGACGCCGGCGCCGGCCTACCGGCCAGGGATGCAGCAATTCGGCCGGCCCCAGGTCGCCAATCCCGCCCAGATGATGGGCCGTGGCATGTCGCCGGCGATGATGGGCCGCGGCATGTCCCCAGCGATGATGGGCCGCGGAATTCCACAGGTAGCGGCTCGACCGGCGGCGCCGCATCCCACGGGCGGGGGCACGGCGCCGCCGCACAAGAAGTGAGCCCTCGCAGATCGACTGAGCGCCACGTTGCTGCCGGAGACAGGCTGCGTCGATGAGTTTGACGGGACGAGAGCGCGTCGAGCGCAGACTGGCGGCGATCCTAGCCGCCGACGTCGTCGGCTATTCGCGCCTGATGGGCGAGGATGAGGAAGGCACCCTCACAGCGTTGAAGGCTGTCAGGCAGGGCGTCATTGATCCGTCGATCCAAGAGCACCGCGGGCGCATCGTGAAGACGATGGGCGACGGCCTTCTGGTCGAATTCGCCAGCGTCGTCGACGCGGTGCTGTGCGCGGTTGAAATCCAGCGCGAAATGGCAGTGCGCAACCAAGCGGTCGCAGCCGACCGCCGCATCGTGTTCCGTATCGGGATCAACCTTGGCGACATCATCATCGACGAGCAAGATATCTTCGGAGACGGCGTCAATGTCGCGGCGCGGCTCGAGGGCCTCGCCGAACCTGGCGGGATCTGCATCAGCCAGGTCGTGCGGGATCAGGTGCACGGAAAGCTCGACGTGACTTTCGTCGACCAGGGGGACAGGCAGGTCAAAAACATCGCGCGGCCTATCCGCGTCTTCCGCGTCCGGCTCTCCGAGAACACGCCGACAAAACCGCCGGATATACCCGCGTCCGCAGAGCTGCCAGTTCAGATCAGCAATAAATCGACGTTTGAACGTCCTCGCCTTCGTTTCTATCCCGGCGCAATACTGGGTTTTCGCTTTTTGTCTGCGGTTATTTTTGTAGTAGTGTTCGCGAGCGTGCTTTCCTTATCCATCGGCTTACAGTTCGGATTTGGGAAAAAGAATTACTGGAACGCAGCTTCACAACCGAGCGGTAGTCACGACAGCATCCAATCGGGAGCGCCCGGCACGACAACTTTGCCCGATGGTCCCGCAATTCAGTCTACTGCGAGGGTTCCCGGGGCTCAGTCGACAATGCTCGGTGATCCTGTTTTCTTCGACAAGGATGCCGTTGTCCTATCGAGATCGGCAAATGCCATCATCGAGAGACAAGCTGAGTTTCTGAGAGATCATCCTACAATAACGGTTACAGTCGAAGGATACTGTTCTGAGGACGAAGGATCACGCGAGGGTCCCTCGGTACTAGCGCAACTCCGCGCCAATCAAGTCCGCAATGCGCTCAAGGAGCGCGGAGTCGCAGGCCCGAGAATTCGCAGCGTTAGTCGTGGAGAAGCGAGGCCGGCTACCGTTGGTGGCGGCGAAGTAGCCCTGGCGCCAAATAGACGAGCCGTAGTGATACGCGATTAACCTAACTGCAGTGGATTTCAGCGCATCAGCTGCCGCTCAGTTCTGAGCTCTGTCGACCAGCAGCAATTTTGGTTCACCGGCCCGTGGTTGCGTGTCGACCGGACCGTCGAACGAATCTACGAACTCAGTAAGGTGGGCGGAGGTTACGCTCGATACGATTTGGCCCCGCATGTTATATGGGATTTCGGGACACCAGCTGAATCTTCGACCCGCTTATGCGATGCTGGCCGCATGCCGCTCGCCGATTTTGTACACCTTCGCGTTCACACCGCGTACTCGCTCTCCGCCGGTGCGGTCAGGATGAAGGAGCTGGTCGGCTTGTGCAAGGCTGAGCGGATGCCGGCCGTTGCAATCACCGACACCGGCAATTTATTCGGCGCGCTCGAATTCGCCACGACCTGCAGCGCGGCGGGGGTGCAACCGATAATCGGCTGCGATATCGCCGTCGAGCGCAGCAATACCGAGGCAGGCAGCCGGCTCGGCCGCGCGCCATCCGAGCCGGACCGGATCGTGCTGCTGGTGCAGAACGAGGCGGGCTATCGAAACCTCCTGCAGCTGGTGAGCCACTCCTATCTCGCCGGCGAGGTGCCGAGCGAGCCGTCGATCAGCCTCGGCGATCTGGCCGGCGCGAGCGAGGGGCTGCTCTGCCTGGCGGGCGGCGTCAAGGGCCCGGTCGGGCGCTTTCTGGCGGAGGGCCAGGCCGAAGCCGCCGAGGCGATGCTGACCGAGCTCGCGGCGGCGTTTCCGAACCGCCTCTACATCGAATTGATGCGTCACGGAACAGCCGATGAGGCCCGCTCAGAGCCGGGCCTTATCGAGCTGGCGTATCGTCACGGGTTGCCCTTGGTCGCAACGAACGACGTCCACTTCCCCGACCGCGACTTTTACGAGGCGCATGACGCGTTGCTCTGTATCGCGCAGGGTACGGTCGTGGCGGATGCGGAGCGCAAGCGGCTGACGCGCTCTCATTACTTCCGTCCGGCGGCAGAGATGCGGGAGGTGTTTGCCGACCTGCCCGAGGCCTGCGACAACACGCTTGTTATCGCGCGGCGGTGCGCCTTCATTCCGCAGCCGCGCCAGCCGATCCTGCCGGCCTTCACCAGCGACGAGGGTATCGACGAGGAGACGGCATTGCGCCGTGCGGCTCAAGCCGGCCTCGAAGCCCGGCTCGCGGCGCCGGGTCCGCAGCCGGAGGAGGCCATCAGACCCTACCGGGACCGGCTCGAATTCGAGCTCGGCACAATCATCGAGATGGGCTTTGCCGGCTATTTCCTGATCGTCGCCGACTTCATCCAATGGGCGAAGCGCGAGGGGATTCCGGTCGGCCCCGGGCGTGGCTCGGGAGCCGGCTCCGTCGTCGCCTGGGCTCTGACGATCACCGACCTCGACCCGCTCCGCTTTGGCCTGCTGTTCGAGAGGTTCCTAAACCCCGAGCGCGTGTCGATGCCGGATTTCGACATCGATTTCTGCCAGGACCGGCGCGACGAGGTGATCCGCTATGTCCAGCAGAAATACGGCCGCGACCGCGTCGCGCAGATCATCACCTTCGGCAAATTGCAGGCCCGCGCCGTATTGCGCGACGTCGGCCGGGTGCTCGCGATGCCCTACGGCCAGGTCGACCGCCTGTGCAAGCTCGTTCCGAACAACCCGGCGCACCCGGTCACCCTCGAACAGGCGCTCGCCGCGGAGCCGGCTCTGCAGCAGCAGCGCGACACCGATGAGAGCGTGGCCCGGCTGATCACGATCGCATTGAAGCTCGAAGGCCTCTACCGCCACGCCTCGACGCATGCCGCGGGTGTCGTGATCGGCGATCGTCCGTTGGTCGAATTGGTGCCGCTTTATCGCGACCCACGCTCCGACATACCGGCAACCCAGTTCAACATGAAGTGGGTCGAACTCGCAGGTCTCGTCAAATTCGATTTTCTCGGACTGAAGACGCTGACCGTGTTGGCGCGGTGCCTCGAGTTGTTGAGAGCGCGCGGGATCGCGCTCGATCTCGCCAATCTGCCGCTCGACGATCGCCCAACTTTCGAGCTTTTGAGCGGCGGCGATACGGTCGGAGTGTTCCAGGTCGAAGGTGCGGGCGTGCGGGACATGTTGCGACGGCTGCGCCCGGACCGGTTCGAGGACATCATCGCCGCCAATGCCCTCTACCGACCCGGCCCGATGGAGAACATCCCGCGCTACATCGCGGTGAAGCACGGCGAGGAAGCGCCCGATTACCTGCACCCGGCGCTCGAACCGATCCTGAGCGCCACCTATGGCGTCATGACCTACCAAGAGCAGGTCATGCAGATAGCCCAGGTCTTGGCCGGCTATACGCTTGGCAGCGCCGACCTGTTGCGTCGCGCGATGGGAAAGAAAATCCAGTCGGAAATGGACGCGCAACGCCAGCAATTCGTCGAGGGGGCCGTGGCGCGCGGCGTCGAGAGGGAGCGGGCCGAGCTGATCTTCGATCAGATGGCAAAATTTGCCGGCTACGGCTTCAACAAACCGCATGCCGCGGCCTATGCGCTGATCACCTATCAAACCGCTTATCTAAAGGCGAATTACCCGGTCGAGTTTCTCGCTGCATCGATGACGCTCGACCTCGGCAACACCGATAAGCTCAACGTCTTCCGGCAAGAGCTGAACCGGCTCGGCATCCGCCTGTTGCCGCCCGACATCAACCGCTCCGAGGTGACGTTCGCGGTCGAGCAAGATGCCCCCTCCCCACCCTCCCCCGCGAGCGGGGGAGGGAAGGGTGGGGGTAAGCCCGCGATCCGGTATGCGCTCGCCGCGGTAAAGGGGGTGGGTGCGCAGGCCATGGCCGAGCTTGTCGCCGAACGCAACGCGCGGGGGCGGTTCAAGGATCTCGCGGACTTCTCGCGGCGTCTCGACGCCAAGAGCTTCAACCGCCGCCAATTCGAGAGCCTCGCCAAGGCCGGCGCCTTCGACAGCCTCAACCCGAACCGGGCGCAGACCTTTGCCGCGGCGGAGCAATTGCTGCGCCAGGCGAGCCTCGCCGCCGAAGAGCGCGAGAGCCGCCAGGAAAGCCTCTTCGCCGGCATCGATCCGAGCTTTGCGCCGCGCCTGTCATTGCCGTTGGTGGACGACTGGCCGCCGGTCGAGCGGCTGCAGCACGAATTCGCGGCGATCGGGTTCTACCTGTCGAGCCACCCGCTCGACCCCTACGGTAAGAGCCTCGAACGCACCGGCATCATCCGCTGGGCCGATCTGCCTGCCGGCCTTGCAGCCAACCCGACCAACCGTTTCCGGCTGGCCGGCATCGTGATCGGCCGCAAGGAGCGCACCTCCGGGCGCGGCAACCGCTTCGCGTTTGTCCAGATGTCCGACCCGAGCGGCACCTTCGAGGTGACGCTGTTCTCGGAAATTTTGCGGGAGTCGCGCGCCCTGCTCGATTCCGGTCAGCCATTGGTCGTCACCGTCGATGTGCGCAGCGAAGACGAAAACCTGCGCCTGGCCGCGCAGAAGATCGAACCGCTCGACACGGTCGTCGCCCTCGCCGCCGCCGGTCTGCGGGTGTTTGTCGGCGAGGCCCGCGCCCTTTCCAGCCTCAAAAGCGTCATCGCCCGCGAGGCCGGCGGCCGCGGCCGCGTCACCGTCGTCCTCGACCTCCCCGCCCGCGAAGTCGAAATCGCGATCCCCGGCGGCTTCAAGGTCGGCCCCCAAACCCGCGCCGCGGTCAAGTCTTTGCCGGGTATTATAGACGTGCACGATATTTGAGCTGCAGTTCATGGCGCCCTGAGGCGCATGGTAAAGCGTGTCGGTGCAAGATAGAAATGTCACCCTGCGCGCAAAGTAGAGATGACACCCCGTGGGTGACGGGCGCGCGGAGGGTGAGCTGGACTGTATCCCTGCAGTGAGGTTGAGCCGCGCGATTTGGTTGCCTCGCCGGACCGGGATTTGAGTATTATTGTCGGCGACTGGTGAAGCGGAAGCGGGCTCTGCTGGGGAGCAACCCGCCGAGGAATAGCCGGTTGGAGACTCACTCCGATGGATGGGAGCCGATCGGAACTGGTCGGCTCCCGCCACCCGGCGTTGCCAAGCCGCCATCTTCGCAAGCCACCGGAGTAGATCTCCCGATACCTGAAAAACCCACCCAGCCACCGCGCGATGGCGGCTGGCTTGCGGGTGGCATCACCGTTAAACGGAATACACGGAAGGCCGCCGTGGCGATCAGCACCGTCCGAATCGCTGCCTCAGGCCGTAGCCGCGGCAGCACTGTGGCGTGGTGCCCGACCCTTCGACGGCAGACCCGGCGCCTCGAGGTTGTTCGGCGGCCGCTGCCGCGCAACGTGCCCGCGCTGCTGCCACGCCGGATAAGCGGCCTGCTGCGCCTTCACCTGCTCCAACACGGCCGACAGCCGCTTTTTGTCGACGATCGCCCCGGGTTGCACTGTCTGGATTTTGTCGAACACCTTGAAACCGAGCGTCGCTCCGTTGAACTGAACCGCGAACCGCCCGTCCGGGTAGTTCACCACCTCCACCTTCTTGCGCACCAAGCCACGGGCTAGCGGCGTCGGGTCGAGGAGCAGCATCATCCGGTCGTAGTGCAGCGTCAGGTTGCGCGTGACCGTGCGCTCCTCCCGCCAGGCCAGGATCTCGTCCAGGTCATCGGCTGGGGCCAGTGGCCGATGCAGGTCCTTGGCATTTGCTGGATCCCGGCCGAAGCGCGTGTAATGAACCCGGGCAGCCATGCGTTCGCCGCGGCAATCGGTCCTCGGGCTTGACCCGGGGATACCCCCGCCAGCCGCAGCTCCCCCGCCTTCGCGGGGGCAGGCTCTTGACCATTCGGTCCTGCAACGTGCCAAACGCGCTCCTGAGCTTGTTGAAGGGCGATGCGTCCCTTCGCCTGCGGGCTGTTGGCACAAATGATGTCGATGTTCAGCGCCAACAGCGCGCGACCGAACTGGGTCACCCGGTCGCCGCCGACAGCCTCCTTGCGGTTCACCCGGAAGATGCCGTGCTTGTCACTGTAGAGCGCCACCGGTTTGCCATGCGCCTCCAGATAGGCGCGGGTCGCCCGGAAGTAATCAAACGCCGATTCCGAGGTGACGAACCGCAGCTGCATCAACCGGCTCGTCGCATCATCCACAAAAGCCAGCAGCGTGCACGGCGGGCCGCGATCCTCAAACCAGGCGTGCTCCGAACCGTCGATTTGCACCAGTTCGCCCAAGCAATCGCGCCGCCGGCGCGGCTGATGCGGCGAGGGGAGACGATGCCGACGGTCCTGCCATAGCCCTTCGGCGATCATCCAACCGCGCAAGGTCTCGCGCGACACCGAACAGCCGTGATGCTCGGCCAGCTTCTCCGCCGCCAAGCTCGGGCCAAAGTCGCCATACCGCTCGCGCACAATCGATAGCGCCAGGCTGCGAACCTCAGCGGGTAGCCGGTGGTTGCTGGGTTGGCCGCGGCGCTTGGAAAGCAGGCTCGCGGCGCCGTCCTGCTTGAGGCCGCGCAGCAGACGAAACACCTGACGCCGCTGTAGGCCGATCAGCACACAGGCGTCACTGACACGCAGGCGACCCGACTGAACCCGCAACAGCACGTCAAGACGGCTGAACTCCTGCTTGCTCATCGACACCATCGCCACGGCGTACCTCCCGGGACCCCAGAACCCGGGGGTGTGTCACCTCTACTTTGCAGAGGGGTGTCATCTCTATATTGCGCTTACAAAGATGTCTCTCACGGATAGAAAAGTCACAATTTCTCACCGATAGAAATGTCACAGAGCGTTGCGGGGGGTCGAGCTGGACGACAACAATTCATTGATCTGATGGTGGAACGGGCTGTGGCGGGTGAGGCGCCGTCAAGCCCGCAGCCGCCGGAGGCGGGGGCCCGCAGGGCCAGGCTTTACGGCGTCTCGCCCGCCACAGATAATCGGAACCGACAGACAATGTCGTCAAGCCGGTGCGGTGTCGGCTGGCCAAGGTTTTGGCGAGGGGATTCGGTTCAGCCGACTTTAAACATGTGGCCGACCTGCCCCTGGCGGCGCGGTGCGGACTGGCTACGAGCTTCTGCACGTTCGATCTGCCGCTCGCGGATCTGCGAGAGGACGGCGCCGAGGTGCTTGTTCTCGACGATGGTGGCCTGTGAAACCTGCCGCAATTTGTCAAAGGTGGTATAGGGCAGGTCGAGCCCGCGGTAGCGGATCGCCAGCCGGCCGTCGGGATAATCGACCACCGTGACGCGCTTGCGGCGGAGCTCGCGGGTGATTGCGTTTGGTTCGAGCAGGAACACGATCTTGTCGTATTGCAGGGTCAAGTTGTTGGAAACCGTCCGCTCTTCGCGCCAGGCAAAGACGTCCGTGAGGTCATCGCCAGCCGACAATGGCCGATGGAGGTTCTTGGGGTTGTGCGGTTCCTTGCCGAAGCGGGCGTTGTAATCGGCCAGAAAACCCGGCAGCAGTTGATTGCCGGCGGTAATCGTACTGATCTCCTGAAGACGCAATTCCTTGACCAGGCGATCCTGCAAGGTTTTGTTGGCGCGCTCGACACGACCCCCTGTTCAAGCCAGGGGCAGGCTCTTCGCCTGCGGCGTGTTGGCGCACAGAATGTCAATGTTGAGCGCGTGCAAAGAGCGCCCGAACTGGGTCATGCCGTCGCCCTCCACCGCGCCGGTGCTGTTGACCCGGAAGACGCCGTGCTTGTCGCTGTAGAACGCTACCGGCTTGCCATGCGCCTCGAGGTACTCGCGCGTCGCCTGGAAGTAGTCGAAGGTTGATTCCGTCTCGACAAACTTCAGGTGCATCAGGCGGCTGGTGGCATCGTCGACATAGACGAGCAGGGTGGATTGCGGGCCGCGGTCCTCAAACCACCAGTGCTCGGAGCCGTCGATCTGCACCAGCTCACCCAAGCAATCGCGCCGAGCGCGGGGTTGGTGGATACGCTTCAGCCGGTCCTTCCGCCGAACCCAAAGGCCGGCGCCGATCATCCACTGCCGCAGCGTCTCGACCCCGAGATCCAGGCCATGAAGCTCGGACAGCTTCTCGGCCGCCAGGGTCGGACCAAAATCGGTGTAGCGCTCACGCACGATGGCCAGCACGGTCTCGCGCAACACCGAACCCAGAGCCCGATTGCTCGGCCCGCCGCGCTTGCGGGAAATCAGACCGTCCGCACCCCCAGCCCGGAAGGCTTGCAGCAGTCGGTAGATCTGTCTTCGGCCGACGCCAATCAGCCCCGTGGCGTCTGCGACCGATAGCCGTTCGTCTGCAACATCGATCAGCACCCGCAGGCGCGTCAGCTCGTTGCGGCTCATCGTGATCACCGTCATGCCACGCCACCCCGACAAGCCTCACGCGAACCGACGAGCGTGACATCTCTATCGGTGAGGCCGGTGACGTTTCTATCGGTGATCTACAACTCCGCGCCGGACCACAGGGCGAGCCCGAGCAGCACGCCGAGGACGACGCGCACGCCGGTGCGAGAAGGCCGTAATCGATCGACAATTTGACGAGAAAGGCACCGCCGAGCGCCAACGCGACGCCACCCAGCCACACCAGCCAGTTTTCGACCAGTATCTCCTCCCAGCCCTTTCCGGCAGGAGCCGGCGGCAGAGGCTCCGCGATTTGGGCGGGGAAGGGGATTGCTTCGCCGAACGTTTCTTCGGGCAATCCCGCCTCCGCCGGCGGCACCTCGCCCGGTGGCATTACGGGCACGTTCATCGCCGGATCGTCGAGCCGGGACAGCCGATGATCGAGAACCTCGACGCTGGCCTTCAGGGCGAAGATAGTCGCGGTCAACGCGCGAGTACGGAAAAACGCCTTTGCCGCCAAAACCGATGCAGCGATGACGCACAGGGTGAGCAGCCAGTCCATGCGAACCCTCCCGAAGCTCCCGCCTGTTCGGCAGATGCTGCGTTTGCCGGATTACCATATTGAAAATGAATATTCACTTACAAACAAAACGCGATGCCGCGATCGGCGGGGGTGAAAACAAAAGTGGAGCGTGCAGCGGTGGATCTGTTCGCCGCCAATGGCTTCGACGGTGTGTCGATCGCCGACATCGCCGCCGCGGCCGGAGTGTCGCAGGGCGCCCTCTACCGCCACTACCCGAGCAAAGAAGAACTCGCCTGGGCGCTGTTCTCGACCGCCTATCTACGCACCGGCGAGGAGCTCGATCGGATCCGCACCGGCGGAGCCGAGTTCGAGGCCGCGGTGACTGCGATGATAGCCCATTTCTGCGCCCTTTATGACGAAGATCCGGCCTTGTTCCGCTTCATGCTGATCACACAGCACGGCTTTCTGCCGCGTATTCCCAGCGGCTCCCGCACCCCTGTCGATGCCGTAGCCGATCTCGTGGGCGACGCCGTTGCGAAAAACCGACTGAAGCCCATCGATCCGCCGTTGGGCGCCGCCGTGATCATGGGTGTCATTCTGCAGTCCGCCACCTTCCATATTTACGGGCGTCTCGGCGGATCTCTGGGCGCTCGGGCGCCGACGTTGGCACGAGCCGCGATCGCCGCGGTCGCGGCCCTTACTCAGTGACGGCGGAGGCATTCAGAGGCGGGCGGACAGCCAGATGGCGATGCGCGAGCCGGTCTTGACCACTGCGCTGATCAAGTCATAGGCCGGGCTCTCCTCTGCCCCTCGAGCGATCGCGAGGTCACGATGTGCGATCTCGTCGTCGCGAAACGACAGGATCGTCTCCCGAAGGGCCGGATCCTGTTCACCGAGTGTTGCGGCCTGAGCCTGGTAATGCTCGTCGATTACTTCCTCGACCGCGACCGTACATGCCATTGCAGCATGTTCGCCCAGCAGCGCGGTCGCGGCGCCGAGCGCATATCCGGCGACATTCCACAGTGGGTGAAGCAGTGTCGGCCGGACCCGCCTTTCTTGCAACAATGTCTCGAACCGGGCGAGGTGGCGCTTCTCGGCCTCGGCCATCTGCCGGATCACCCCCGCGGCGCGGCCACGTCCGAGCACATCCAGCTGCCCTTCATAGATCCGAGTTGCCCCGTACTCGCCGGCGTGGTCGACGCGCAGCATGCGCGCGAGTTCCTCCTCGGAAGGACGGTCGCCCGGCAATCGATGACGCGCGGCGTCGCTCATGCCGTTCCTCGACGCAACCCCGCGCGCTCCGGCGGTCTGCGCGATTGCAGAAACACTGCGAGACAGCAGCCCGTCATGATCAGGGACGTAAGCAGGTTCCAGCCAGCGAGCGAGATGCCCGCCAGCGACCAGGCCGGCTCGTCACAGCGCACCGGCTGCCGATGCAGGATTTGCGCTTTCAAAGCTTCCAGCGTATCGGCTGCGGTGGCGGCTCCGCTGCAAGCGGTCGGGCCCGCGAACCAATGCTGCTCAACCCCGACATGATAGAAGGCGAGCCCGCTGCTCACGGCAAAGACCGCGGCGAGGAGCAACGCCACCCAGGGCAAGGCTGGGCGGCTGCCGACCATCGTCGCGACAAACGAGATCACGATCGCTACCCCCCACGGCCAGCGCTGCAACACGCACAGCTCGCAAGGGGCAAGCCCGCCCCAATACTGGGACACCAATGCTCCGCCGAGCACAACGGCGCTCGCCCCCAGGACAAACGCGGTAAACGCGCGGGTGGGCTCGATCATACCTTCATAGATAGCGCAGCATGAGGAACCCGCCAACGAGGGCCAGCGCGAAGGCGCTGGTGACCATCATCAGGCGGCGCTCGATGAACTGGCGGACCGGGTCGCCAAACCACCAGAGAAGGCCCGCCAGCAGGAAAAACCTGATGCTGCGCGAGACGAGCGCGGCCAGAGCGAAAGCCAGTAAATCGAACTGCGCGACGCCGCTCGCTATCGTTACGAGCTTGAAGGGGATCGGCGTCAGCCCCTTCAATATGATGATCCAGGCGCCCCAATGCGCAAACGCGGCCTTAAGCGCCTCGTACTTGTCCATCGCATGGTAGAATTCGAGCACCGGCCGTCCGACCGCGTCGAACAGGAAATAGCCGATCGCATAGCCGACAAAGCCGCCGACCACTGAGGCGAGCGTACAGACCCCCGCGATCAACCAGGCCCGACGCGGTCGCGCGAGGATCATCGGGATCAGCAGGATGTCGGGCGGCAGCGGAAAGAACGAGCTCTCGGCGAATGAGATGGCCGCCATGACCCAAATCGCGTGGCGGCTGACGGCCAGGGCAAGCACCCGGGAATAAAGACGGTCGAGCATTTTCTAAAAGCCGGCAGCCGGTATCAAGAACCGACAGTCGCCGCAGGGATGGCGATCCCCTCATACAGCTCGGACATCGAGATCCGAAGGTCGACCGTGGCTAAGAAGAGGGTCGCTTCGGCGTCCCGGACGAGCTGGATGCCCCAATGGTCGTTCTGCCGTCTATAAAGCTCGGCATGATGGCTATCGGCGTCGATAAGCATGATCTCCCGGACGCTCTCCATCATTTGATAGGCAGGAAGCTTTAAGCGGCGATCGGTTCGCTCGGTGCTCGGGGATAAAATCTCGACAATGAGGATCGGGACCACCATAGCCTGGCGGCCGGGCTCGTTAGGCTCGCAAGTGACGGCAATGTCGGGGACATAATACGAGTCGGCACGATCGGGACGCACCACTCCGGGCTCGATCTGGGCATTGCACGGCCGCCGGCCTGCGAGGATCGCATCGATGCGGGAAACGAGCCGCACGACAAGAATGCGGTGGGCCTCTGCCGGCGGCGCCATTGCGACGGGAAAGCCATCGATCAGCTCGTAGCGCGTATCGGTCCCGTCGTCCCAACGCAGGAACTCCTCGAGCGTCATATTTCTGATCGCCGGCTCGGCCATTCTCACCTCCGCGCGTAAAATATAGTGCTATTCGGCGGCGGCGAGACCGGATGTATTGACCGGGTCGAGGAACCCGCCCGACTGGCGCCGCCACAGGCGCGCATAAGTGCCCCCGGCGGCGAGCAATTCGGTGTGGGTCCCCTCCTCGACAATATTGCCTTCGTCGAGCACGACGAGGCGGTCGAGGCGCGCGATCGTCGACAGCCGGTGCGCGATGGCGATGACCGTGCGGCCCTTCATCAGCCCATCGAGTTGCTCCTGGATCGCCGCTTCGATCTCCGAATCGAGCGCCGAGGTGGCTTCGTCCAGCACCAGGATTGGTGCATCCTTGAGGATGACGCGGGCGAGCGCGACGCGCTGGCGTTGACCACCCGACAACTTGACGCCGCGCTCGCCGACATGCGCGTCGAAGCCGCGCCGCCCGTACCAGTCTTCGAGACCTTCCACGAAATCGAGAGCGTGGGCCTGGGCGGCGGCGCGCCGCACCTCCCACTCGCTCGCCTGCGGCCGGCCGTAGCGGATATTGTCGCGGATCGAACGGTGCAAAAGTGAAGTGTCCTGCGTCACCATCGCGATCTGGGCGCGCAGGCTTTCCTGTGTCACCGACGCAATGTCTTGCCCGTCGATCAGGATGCGTCCTCGTTCGAGGTCGTAGAAGCGCAGCAAAAGGTTGACGAGGGTCGATTTGCCGGCGCCCGACGGTCCGACCAAGCCGACGCGTTCGCCCGGCGTGACCGAGAGGTCGATGCCGTGTAGGACGCCTCTAGCAGTGCCGTATCCGAAGCGCACACTCTCGAACCGCACCGCCCCGCGCTCGACCCGCAGAGCGACCGCGTCGGGTCGGTCCGGCAATTGGCGCGGCACCGCGATCGAGCGCATGCCTTCCTGCACGACGCCGATATTCTCGAAGATCGTCGTCACGTTCTGCGCTACCCAGCCGGCCATCGCTGAGATGTGCCACGTCAGCGGCAAGGCCATGGCGACGGTGCCAACCGGGATGCGGCCGTCGTTCCACAGCCATATCGCAATGACCCCGGTCCCGACGACAAGCATCGCGTTCAAGGTGGCGAGGCTCAGCCCGAGTGTAGTCGTCAACCGCAGCTGGGCGCGGAACGCATCGGTCAGATCGTCCATCGCCGCACGCACGAATTCGTCCTCGTCACGTGGCCGCGCGAAGAGTTTGACGGTCTGGATGTTCGTGTAGCTGTCGACGACGCGGCCGGTCAGCGCCGAACGCGTCTCGGACATCCTCCGCGAGCGGGTGCGCAGCCGCGGCACGAAATAGCGCAGCAGCACCGCGTAGCCGCCGAACCAGAGCAATACCGGGATCGTCAA
The DNA here is from genome assembly GCA_963736715.1 of uncultured Alphaproteobacteria bacterium. Lineage (GTDB taxonomy): Bacteria > Pseudomonadota > Alphaproteobacteria > ATCC43930 > CGMCC-115725 > AP-15. Next base: position 125,371 of record CAVTQA010000047.1, read on the forward strand.
TCGGACATCGTTCGACGCCATCAGCGCTATCGCGCCGCCGCCATAGACCAAGATGTACCAGACCGCGTTAGTGGCTGAGACGACGCTCTCGCGCAAGGACGGGCCGGTCTGCATGACGCGCTGCGCGATGCGGCCAGCAAAGTCGTTCTGGAAGAATGCCCAGCTCTGCCGCACGACGTGCCAATGGCTCTGCCAACGAATGAGGTTAGAGAAGCCGGGGATGATCCCCTGATTGGTAATCAAATTCTGCAGCAGCAGCGCCGCCGGCCGCGCCACCAGCAGGACGAGCGCCATGCCGGCGAGCTGCGGCCAATTATCGTGCAGCAGCGATCCTGGGGCGCGAGCCGAGACCAACGTCACCACGCGGCCGATGAAGACCGGGATCGTCGTGTCGAGAATCGCCACGATAAAGCCGGCGACGAAGAGGGCGGCGACGAGGTGCCGCGCCTGCCGGGCGTAATGCCAATAAAACGCCCCGAGCCCGCTCGGCGGCGTTGTCCCGGTCGGGACGGCCGTAGGCTCCAGAAGGCTTTCGAAAAACCGGAAAACGTGCATGGTTTCGACGATTATCCCCACGCTATAACGGTGTGTCGCGGCAGCTCTGCCGAAGAGATACAGTCTTAACCGCGGTTCTTTTTGCCGGCGGAGAACGTCGCACACCGCAAGTATATCGCGGTTTCATCCGATTTTCACGGCTCACGCCGCCGCCGCTCCGGGCCATCCCGAAAGCGGCTTCGCGACTTCACTGGAGACGGTTCCACGGCAGGCGAAAATGCGGCCGGCCCTCGGTATTCGAAGGAGCGATTTTTCGAGGGCAGAACGACAACATGCTCGATCCTGGGCACAGCAAGCCCATCAGGTTAGGAAACGCCTTACCAACTGCGCCCGGTCCCCGCGGTTCCGCGGTCACCTTGCGAACGCGATCCGGCGCGATCGGCCGGATGATAATCGCTTCGAAATCGAAAAATGGTACTTGCCTAAATCTTTATTTTCTTATAGTTCCAAGTGGGCTGTTGCCGCGTGTAATGTGACGCGGTTAGTTTGGTTAATCTTAACGTTTCTCCAGAATTTCTGTGGAAAGCACCTTCGGACTGCGGGCACGGTCACAATTGCTTCCGGATGATGCTGTGGCGCTGTTCCAACGGCTCGGAGTCGACGTCCGGTCGATCTCGGCCAAGGAGTTCACCGCCGCCTATTTTGCGCTGGCCAAGCGTTACCACCCCGACCGCGGGAATCAGCAAACCCACGAGCTGATGGCCAACATCAACGCTGCCCGGACGGCCATTTTGAAGGGCCGCCGAGGGGATGAATATTAGGACGAATTTGGAGGATCAGCGTCCGCCACCATTCGCTTGTGACCGTTCAACAATTTGTTGGTCACGCGAATGTCCGAAGCACCCGGTTGGGCCCCGACAGTTTCCGGCGAAGAGAAGGCCTACCCGCCGAGAAAGTTCTTGGTCCATCCCTTGTAGTCGGCGTCCCGGGTCGCTTTCGCCATGAACTCGGGAGACGGCAGGCCCTTGAGATCCTGGGGCTTAACGCCGTCGCGCAGCGCCTTCAGGGTATCGTGGACGGCCTGCGCCGCCGCCATGATCGGCTGATGGCCTTGTAATGCAACGCGCGCCCGTCGGCTCGCCAGATAATCGAGATCGGACAACTCTGGCGCGCCGCCCCCAATGATGATCGGGATATCTATAGCCTCGGCGGCGGCATCGAGCTGTGCACGGTCTTTGATGCCGACAAAGAAGAACGCGTCGACGCCGGCCGCGGCGTAGGCCTTGGCACGGGCGAGAGCGTCTTCGGTGCCGGTCGACCCCATCGCGATGGTTCTCCCGACAATGACCAGATCCGGATCCTGCCGTGCGGCGAGCGCCGCGCGCATTCTGCCGACGCCTTCCTCGATCGAGGTCAATCCATGGCCGGCCGGGCCGTAGGGCCGCGGCAGCACGGTGTCTTCAATGGTCAGCGCCGACACTCCAGCGGTTTCGAGCTCCTGCACCGTGCGCATGACATTGAGCGCATTGCCGTAGCCGTGATCGGCGTCGACCAGCAGCGGCAGGTCGAAGGCGCGGTTGATGCGGTAGGCCTGCCCGGCGAATTCGCTCAGGGTAATGAGGATCAGGTCGGGCGCGCCGAGCACCGTCAGCGAAGCGGTGGAGCCCGCGAACATGCCAACCTCGAAACCCAGATCCTGGGCGATCCGCGCCGATAACGGGTCGAATACCGAGGCCGGATGGTAGCAGCGATCGCCTTTGATTATGGCCCGGAAACGCCGCCGCCGATCGGTCCAGTTCATCGCGTTCCCTCCCTCGTCGGTAGCCTCGCCAGGGCGGAAAGGCCGGCGAAGAGGATGCCGCAATCGCTGAAAATGGCAAGTCGTGCGGCCGTCGCCTCGGCCTGCTATGCGCTCAGTCCATTCCGGATACCGAGACCGGTTCGATTTCGTACATGACCCGAACCTCGCCGGGCTGGCGGAAGGGGTAGGTGTCCTTACCAAGATATTTCTTCGCCAGTGAATCGATATGCGCGTCCGCCCCTTGCTCCACGGCCCGTCTGACCCGGCCGCGTATCTGGATGTAGCGGTAGGTGTTGTCGGGATCCATGATCGCCATCGCGACCGGCGCCCCCGGCCGCAAGGTGCGAGACTTCACCCGTCCTTTGGCCGTGTTCACGCGCATCACGCCGTCGGTATAATCGAACCATACCGGGGTCACCTGAGGCGATCCGTCCGCCATAATCGTGGCCAAATTGGCAAAAGCTTTCTTGTGCTGCAGCAAGTCGAGGTACTTGTCGGGAATGATTGCCATCTGGCGGGCTCCTTGTTGCGAGGAAAGGGTCTTCGTGCTAACGCCCAGCGGGTAAGTCGATCCCGCGCCGATCAGCCATGCGGCGGAATAGCGGCTCCTGGCAGACCGGGCCGTTGCGATTGCCGCCGAATTAGGCTTACTTCGCGTTACGCCCTGTTAGAGCCATGCAACTACTAAGATAGTTTGGTGGAGGATATGCTTCGAACCGTCGAACAGTCCACAATGCGCAAGGTCTTTTTGCGCATCCTGCCCTTTGCGGTCCTGACCTATTTCTTTTGCTATCTCGATCGCATCAATGTCGGCTTCGCGTCGCTGACGATGAACAAGGATCTCGGCCTCGACGCCGCGTGGTACGGCATGGCGGCCGGCGCGTTCTTTTGGGGCTATGTGCTGTTCGAAGTACCTAGCAATATCATCCTCGAAAAAGTCGGGGCGCGCATCTGGATCGCCCGCATCATGATCACCTGGGGGATCGTATCGGGCTGTACCGCATTCGCGACCGGCCCCTACAGCTTCATGGCGATACGCTTCCTGCTGGGTCTTGCCGAAGCAGGACTGTTCCCCGGTTTTGTGCTGTATTTCACTTACTGGTTCCCCGACCAGCACCGCGCCCGGATCAATTCCGGCTTTACCCTGGCACTGCCGATCGCTGTGGCAAGCGGCGCACCGGTCTCGACCGCGCTGCTGGGCTTGAATGGGCTGTGGGGCCTTCACGGATGGCAGGTCATGTACATTCTGGAGGCCATTCCGACCGTGCTGATCGGGATTGCCGTGTTCTTCTACCTGACCGACCGGCCGAGCGAGGCGCACTGGCTCAATCCTGAGGAAAGAGAGTGGCTGACCGGCAGGATGATCCATGAGCGCCGACAGATCGAGGCGCATCACGACGCTGGCCTGTTGCGCGCCTTCTATGATCCCAAGGTGATCATGCTGTCGCTGAACTACATCGGCATCGTCACCGCCAGTCTGGGTATGCTGCTGTTCCTGCCGCAGATCATCAAAGAGCTCGGGGTCAGCAACATGCAGGTCGGCTGGATCACGATGATCCCCTACATCGCCGGCGCGATCAGCATGGTGTTCTGCGGGTGGCTGTCGGACCGCATCGGCGACCGGCGATGGAGCCTGTTCACGACGTGCGTGATCTCGACGATTGGGCTGGTCATCGCCGGGCTGACAATCGGGACATGGTGGGCGATGGTCGGCGTAACGATCGCTTCGATCGGGTTCTATGGCACCAAGGGGCCGTTCTGGTCGATGCCGACGATGTTCCTCACCGGCGGCGCGGCCGCCGCAGGAATCGCGTGGATCAACTCTCTCGGCAACCTCGGCGGCTTCTTCGGCCCGACGCTCGTAGGCTGGGCCAAGAACCTGACCGGCAGCTTCGCCGGCGGGCTCTACGCCCTCGCCCTATGCACTGTGGCATCGGCCATGATCTCGTTGTTCTGGCTCCATATACCGCGCCACGTCGTCCCCGGCGAGGTGGCCGCCCTCGCCGAGTAACATCTCTCCGCATCCGGGCGCCGTCATACGGTCACGGACGGCGTCCCGGCGACCCAGGTGGCGAATACGTCGATCGTGTCGGGGTCGAGCGCCACCAGGTCGGCGCGGTAACCGGGCGCGAGGCGCCCGAGCCAGCCGTCGATGCCCAGGAAGGCCGCGGGCGCTGTGGTGGCGAGCGGTAATGCCTCGGCGAGCGGCAGATCGAGCATCCGCACGCAGTTTCGCACTGCGCTCGCCATATCGAGGACGGAACCGGCGAGCGTGCCGTCTGCTGTTGTGCACCTCCCGTCGCGCACGGTGATCCGCTGACCGTATAGCCGGAAGCTCGTCGAGCTGCCGCCGACCGGCGGCATCGCGTCCGTCACCAGCATCGCCTTGGCCGGCGCCGCGCAGCGCCAGCCGGAGCATCGCGGGGGCAACATGCTCGCCGTCGACAATGATGCCGAACCACGCGCCTGACTCCTCGAGCGCGGCCGCGATCGGCCCCGGTTCGCGGCTCGCCAATGGCCGCATCGCGTTGAAGAGATGCGTAAAGCCGGTCAGCCCCTCGGACAGTGCGGCCCGGGTTTGCGCATAGGTCGCCATCGAATGGCCGAGTGACACCCGAACGCCCGCACCCGCCAGCTGCGCGATGAAGCCCTCCGGCACCTGCTCGGGCGCCAAGGTGACGAGGGTCACGCCGTTGCGCAGCGGCGCCAGCAGATCGGCGTCGCCCGGCTCCGGACAGCGGAGCATGCCCCGATCATGCACGCCGGCCTTGTCCGGGCACAGGAACGGTCCCTCGTAATGAAGCCCGATTACGCTCGGATCGACGCCCGCCGCGGCCTCTATGGCGTCGCGGGCCGCCCGCATCTTCTCGGGCGTGTCGCTGAGCAGTGTCGGCAGCATCGCGGTCGTGCCGAACCGCCGATGCGCCGCCGCGATGGCGGCAATTCCGCGCGGGCTCGGGTCGTCGTTGAACAGCACGTCTCCGCCGCCGTTCACCTGTGTATCGATGAACCCGGGAACGAGCCAAGCGCCCGGTCGGCAAACGGCGGCAGGGTATCGCCGCCGGCAGCTCGTTCCGGCGCATGACGGCGCGGATGCGGGAAGTTTCGATCACTACCGCGCAATCATGGCGCAGCCTCGTGCCGTCAAAGACGTGGTCGGCGGTGATCGCGAACTCCATTTCGAGTTAACACTCAATAGTTATTTTAAACTGCAGCGTGACTCTGAGCCGAACCGATGGAAACCGAACGTCACAGCCCCCGCTATAGCGCAATAGAGGCCTGGAGTCCCGGCGACATCTTGGAGGCGATGATCGAGGGCCAGTTCACTGCAGTCGCCGCCGTGCGGGCCGCCCGCCCGGCGCTCGCGGAGGCTGCGCTCGCGATCGAGCCGCGGCTGCGCGACGGCGGCCGTCTCGCTTACGCCGGCGCCGGCACCTCCGGACGCCTCGCGGTTCAGGACGGCGCAGAGCTGATGCCGACCTTCAGCTGGCCGCAGGAGCGATTGCTGCTGCTGATCGCGGGCGGCCGCGAGGCGCTGGTGCAATCCGTCGAGGGCGCCGAAGACGAGAGCGAAGAGGCGATCCGGCTGGTGCGGGATTATGAAATGGCGACGCGCGATGTGCTGATCGCCGTCGCCGCGAGCGGGACGACGCCGTTCACCCTCGCTTGCCTGCGCGAGGCAAAACAGCGCGGGGCCCTGACCATCGCCATCGCCAACAACCGGGACACGCCGCTGCTCGCCGAGGCCGACCATCCGATATGGCTCGATACCGGCCCGGAGCCGATCGCCGGGTCGACCCGCATGAAGGCCGGCACCGCCCAGCGGATCGCGCTGAACTTGCTGTCGTCGCTGGTGATGATCCGGCTCGGCCGGGTCTATCGCGGGCTGATGGTCGACCTCAAAGCCGTCAACAAGAAGCTGATCCGGCGCAGCGAGAAGATCCTGCTGGAGCTCTCGGGCCGCAGCCGCGAGGAAGTGCACGATGCGCTCCACCGCGCGCAAGGCAACGTCAAGACCGCGCTCTTGCTGCTCGAAGGTTGCGACCTCGACGAAGCCGCAAGGATGTTGGATCGGTCGGGCGGTCACCTGCGCACGGCGAAGGCGCTGATCGAGACCCGAAGGGGCGCGAAGAAGCAGACCTGAGACCCTAACCCAGAACCGGCAGCCAGACCCCTCCAAGCCGTCATGGCCGGACTTGATCCGGCCATCCACGTGCCCGACACTGCACCTCTTGAGAAGCGTGGATCACCGGGTCGAGCCCGGTGATGACGTTTCCGAATGGGGCGAGTTTGAGAAATGCGATGATCTCGGCAACCGAAGGGGAGGTCACTGAACGCGAACGCCGGTACACTCAGGTCGAGGGCGGGACAATGGAAACGCCCCCCGCGCCCGATACTGCCGGCGCGCCTTCTGGTCATGGCTCGGCTTCTGGCTCCAGATCCTCGTTTTGGGTGTGCTCGCGATCATCGGCGCGTTTGCCGCCAGCGGTGTGGATCGGCCCGGGGACTACACTTGTGGCATGGTACTGATCTGCGCGGCGATTGCGCTTGCCTTTATGCGTCTGAAGCGGCGGCTCGACGGCAACGGGTCTGGCTGGGGCGACTTCATACTCGTCGACGACATGTGGAACCTGGCGCTCGTGATCCCGCTCTTCACGGTGATCGGCCTCGCCGGCTTGTTCATCGCCCATGCCTGGGCAGAGGGCGCGATGCACTCGGCTGGGATCGCGCTTTTCATCGTCAGCGGCGCGGTCATCTTTCTCGACATGAAGCACGTATTCGACCGCATGGAACCACCAAAGGGCTGATATGCCAACGGGGCACTGACATGCCGACCATACTGTCGATCCAGTCCTGGGTGGCCTGCGGCAATGTCGGCAACACCGCGGCCCTCTTTCCATTGCAGCGCCTGGGATGCGAGACCTGGTCGCTCAACACGGTCGCGTTCTCGAACCACACCGGCTACGGGAAATGGCGCGGCGCCGCCGTCCCGGCGCAGGAGATCGCGAGTTTGTTCGAGGGCATTGCCGAACTGGGGATCCTAGGGCGCTGCGACGCCGTGCTGTCCGGCTATCTGGGAGACGCCGAAGCCGGCCCGGTGCTGCTCGACATCGTCGGCCGGGTCAAGGAAGCGAACCCGCGGGCATTGTTCGCCTGCGACCCGGTCATGGGCGATGTCGGACCCGGCTGGTATGTCCGCGCCGGCGTCCCGGAATTCTACCGCGACCATGCGATCGCAATTGCCGACATCGTGACGCCGAACCGCTTCGAGCTCGAATGGCTGACCGGCCGTCCGGTCGCCACACTCGCGCAAGCGGGTGCGGCGGCGGCCGGGCTGCGCGAGCGCGGCCCCGGCATCGTCCTCGTCACCAGCCTCGATCTCGCCGATGACCGCATCGCGGTGGTCGCAGCCGGCCCGGACGGGATCTGGGCGGTCGACACCCCGCGCCTGCCGATCGAGGCGACCGGGTGCGGCGATGCCGTTGCCGCGCTATTCCTCGGCTGGTTGCTTAGAGGCAAGCCGCTGCCCGGAGGCGCTCGCCACCACGATCGCCGCGATCTATGGCGTAATCGAAGCGACGATGCGCTCGGCGAGCGGCGAATTGGCGCTGGTCGCGGCGCAGGACGACCTCGTCTCGCCGAAGCAATCGGTTTCGCTGCAGCAATTATAGGAGCCTCGAAAAATGGCATCAGCAGACAAGATCGCCGTCATCACCGGCGCCGGCAGCGGCATTGGCCGCGCCTCGGCCCTCGCCTTGCTGGAGGCGGGCTTCGCGGTCGTGCTGGCGGGGCGGCGGCGCGCAATGCTCGAGGAAACCGCCGCATTGGGGGCCTGCCCAGGCGCCGCGCCTCGCGGCGCGGGGCTCCGCCGCCGCGCACCCTGGTCGTGCCGACCGATGTCTCCGATCCCGCCTCGATCGCCGCCCTCTTCGATGCGGTCAAACAGACCTACGGCCGCATCGACCTGTTGTTCAACAACGCCGGGACCAGCACCCGCGGCATCCCGTTCGAGGAATTGACCTTCGAGCAATGGTCGAACGTCGTCGCGGTCAACCTGACGGGCTCGTTCCTCTGCGCGCAGCACGCCTTTCGCATGATGAAGGAGCAGCAGCCGCAAGGCGGGCGCATCATCAACAACGGCTCGGTCTCGGCGCATGTGCCGCGGCGTCATTCGACCCCCTATGTCGCGACCAAGCACGCGCTGACCGGGCTCACCCGGTCGTTGTCGCTCGACGGGCGCGACTACAACATCGCCTGCGGCCAGATCGACATCGGCAACGCCGCGACGAGCCGCAACGAGGACACCGCGCGCGGCCGCTTGCAGCCGACCGGCCGGGTCGAGGCCGAGCCGCGCATGGATGTCGAGCACGTCGCCCGCGGCGTCGTCTACATGGCCACCCTGCCGCTCGAAGCCAACGTGCAGTTCATGACCGTAATGGCGACCAAAATGCCCTATATCGGCCGCGGCTGACTTAGCCGACGCAGCAATTAGAGCGGCGGCGCCGGCCATCGGCATCTCAGTGGCCGGCGGCGTCGGCAATGCCGAGAAAGACCAGCAGGGCTTGGCTGATTTCAAACAGTTTCACATTGTCGAGATGGCCGATGCGGCCGCCGATCCGGCGCCGGCTGATCGTTATTATTTTGTCGATTTGCGCCCAGGACGGCGCCACAAGCCCGCTCGCCTCAGTGACCGGCAACGCAATGCGCAGCAAGGGTGCATCAACGGCAATGCTGGTGATCGGGCAGACCGTCAGGGTCATGGTCACAAAGTGCGGGCTCTGCAGCACTAACGCGGGTCGCGGTTTACCGGCGAATTCGACATCGCGATCGGCGATGGTCACGATGTCGCCGCGGGCAAAGAGCGCCGCCGGCGGCCCCTCAGTCCTCTCTGAGGACATCATCGGCGAGACGGTCGAGGAAATCGAGCTCTTCCTCTGTAGTCGTCTCGGCAATCAACCGCGCCTGGCGCGCGGCTTCCTTGGCAAAGCCGGGGGCGCGGGTGTCCGGCACCCAGATCTGCAAGGGGCGCATCCCCTGCGACCGCAACTTGTCGCGGCGCCGCTGGACGCGCCGAGCATTCGATGACGAGGTTTGGGCCATATCAGCGCCTCACGGCGGAGGAGCGCTACATGTAATGGTTCCGCCGAGCCACGGCAAGATCGCCCGCCTTGCTCGGGTTCCTGTCAATCGAGCAACCTCCAAGCCAATGTGCAGTTCATGACCGTGATGGCGACCAAAATGCCCTATATCGGCCGCGGCTGAACCGCCGCCCCTTCTCTGCCGATTGCAACTATCGATTGAGGAAAAAATGACGCTTCGCTGTTTCTGCAGCGAATCTACAGCCAGATTTCTCCTTAGGATTGTAAAAGCCAAAGGCAACCCCAAAGCTTCGGCTGCGCACGGGCCGGCGTAAGCGTCGGCCCAGACGGCCACCGCACGCGCTCCGGCGGTTTTGGTGAAAAACCGACAACCCTTGACCCCTCCTTCGGCAGCCGCGATCCGTCCCCGGAACTGCGCCCTCCGCACGACTATGCAATGCCAAAAAGGCAATTTTAAGATCGAGGTCATCGCATGAGACATCGCGGCTCGCGCCAAACAAGGCTCGGACAGCGCCCCGTTTGTGGCTCCGTGCACTCTTGCCGAGACGAAATGTAAACTCTTTCAGTCGTACAAAGATCCATCATCCTGCGGCCCGGAGCAGAATATGGACACGTCTCGCATCGCTGGTTATGTGCTTCAAGACAAGCTGCATCGGGCCGTACCCGGCTGGCTCAATGAAGGCGCCATATCTGCGTCATTGCTTTCGCCAAGTGGCAAGAGGAAAACAATGTGCTTGGTGACGTGGCCGAAATCGGCGTCCACCACGGAAAGCTCTTTATTCTTTTGGCGGACCTGCGGCGCGGAAGGGAGCGAGCTTTTGCAATCGACGTATTTGAGGATCAGCACCTGAACGCGGACGAATCCGGGCGTGGGGATTATTCGCAAATTTATTGAGAATGTCCGTCAGTAAGCAGACGAGGCCGGCGTTACGATCATCAAGAAAGATAGCGACCGGCTAACCCGCGCCGATTTTTACGGCAGCCGAAAAAGGGCTGTATCGGTTTTTCAGCATCGACGGTTCGCACACAGCCGCGCATACTCGCTCCGATTTGGCAATCGGCCGCTCAATTGATAAGCGAGGATGGGTTGATAATCCTGGATGACTTTTACAATCCTGACTGGCCGGGCGTCCAAGAAGGATTCTACCGTTTTTTCACGAGCCGCGCTTGCGATATGCGGCGCCCTTTGCGTACGGGAACAATAAGCTTTTTGTTTGCAAGACCGACAGCCATGCAAGATATTTAAGTTTCGTCGAAACTGAACTGGCGTCCATTCCGCCTTCATATAAACGGGTGAAGATCGGAGGGTATCCCGTTACCCACATATCGCTGCCCGGCCCCGAGTTGGTTTTCGATTCGAATTTGCGTCTGATCCCGAATGTTTTTCCTCTCCGCGGCCCCGCATGATCCCACCCTGGGTCGACTCGGCAGCGGTTGGGCTGGGCCAAATTGCAGTCCAACGGCATTTGGACTTAGGACCTCGCTCGGATTTGAGGCTTCGATTGTCGGACCGATCACTCGACCCGGCCTGCACTTTGCATCGATGTCGAGCCGTTTCTGCATCTAGAGCGTGAATCGCGCAGCCTGTCATCGTACTGAACGATCGCCGACTTGGCGAATTTACGTTTGATCGGACAACCCCAAAGTGGCTCCAGATCCCGCTTCCGCCGGGGATTTCGTACTCGGACTGCAATTTAATATTCGAAAGCGAAGATCCGGAGCGTCCCTCGGAGACAATCGGGACGCGGGATGAGCGTGAGCTCGGGTTCTTTTTTCAGCAGATCCGGTTTGCGTAAGGACCTGCGGCGCCCGTCGGGACCCGCTGGTCTGGCCAAGCCTACATCGCACGCAATACCGCGTCCGATCTTCCGTCCGAAACTATTTGAGAACCTACAGATGAGTTTGCGTTGCTCCGCTGACACGGCTGGCCGCCATGAAATGCGCAATCGCTTTCGGAAGCTGGCGGCGTGTCAATTCTTTAAGGTGGGCCGAAGTCGCTTGGATCGCAAGTCGCGTTTCAGCAGCTTCGGCAACCTTCACTATTCCCAAGAAACGTTCTTTTTCGAGCGAATAACGCGGAATAGAGAGATGAGTTAATCGATTTTCGAGGCAAAATTGCTGGGTTTTACGCGTCTCGGCAATATTGATGAAGGGTACACCTTGATTCACGGCGAACATGATGCCGTGGAACTTCATCGAGATCACGAGCTCGAATTGCTTCATTAACCACAAGGACTGTCCCATCGATAACGGCTGAGTGACGAATGAAACATGGTCTCGATGGTGCATTCGTCGGTAGATATCGAGGCTAATCTTGTGATCGTTGATCGTCTCAAGGGTCGAAAATGCAATGAAACAAATGTTATAATACTCTTGTAAAAAATCTAGAATAGCTGCTAGTTCCCATTTAAAATATTCGTAATACAAATACTCCCTGGTGCACTCAATGCGCTCCGATGTAGGGCTGATCTCGTCACTCAATAAAACGCCGAGTGTCTTGCCTTGTTTCATCTCAATCGGTAAGGGGTCCGGATCTTCCAAAAAATAAGTTAGATCAGGACAATATTCGGAATTCATCCCATGGGATCTTGCCAATTCGGCATCCGCTTCGTTCCGAAACAGAGAAAATGGTACTGACCGCCCTTCCAGAAGTCCGATCTCACTTTCATAGCCAAGTCCTGCCCCAATGATGTATATATCGGTGCCTTTTGGAATTCGGTCAAGGTAAAATGGTCGAACTACATCGCCAGCGCCCAAGATGATTTGCACTCACATTCGATGGTATTTGCCGTTCCGTGTAATAAGTAATCGTAGATGTTGAGTGTTTCTTTGCTATGACGCTTCAAATACTTCTTTAAATGCATCATCGCCAATATTTTTTTTATGATACCAACCAAAGGGAATGTTTGTCATTGGTCGCTACCTCTACCATAGATTGCCTCTCTGAGGGTGATCTACCGATTTACCAGATATCATCGCGCTCTTCGAGCGCGGTGATGCGGCGCTCGAGGTCGGTGTAGGCGCTGCCGCACCACTCGGGGACCGACAGCAGGGTGAGGCGGGCGAGGCTCTCGATATTGTCGAGCCGTTCCATCGTCTCGATCATCCGGCGTCGCATCAGGCCGAGCACAGCCAGCGCGCCGAGCGGCTCTTCCGGAAGATGGACGGCGTTGACGTCGATCTCCGCGATGTCGGCGCCGAGGCTGAAAAGACCATAGCGCCGCGCCTCCTCGCTGGTCGCCAGCTCGCGCAGCGCGCCGAGACGCTGCTCCGGCGGACCATCGAGCCGCGCCCCGTAAAACGCCTCTCCATCCGGGTCCGGATCGCGCCCGAGCAGAATGTTGTAGACGAGGATTATCGCAGCGCCCGGCGGGCAGCGCTCGCACATCTCCGACAATGCCTGGAGCAGCAAGAGCTTCGCCGCGCCGTCCTCCTTCATCGCGCCGTTCTCCTTCATATCAGGGCCTCGCACGCGATGATCCGAAGCGGCACCTCGATCTCCTCACTCGGCAATTCAGCCGGCGGGATCTTGATGTAGCCGAGCGAGCGCGGCGCAACGCGAACCCATGCCGACGCGTTGCCCCGCTCCCGCAAATAGTCCGGCACCCGGCCCTCGAAGGCCCGGTCGCCGGGCACAACCGGCGGGCTCATCAACGCCACCGGAAGCAGCACAAACAGCAGCACGTCGAACCGCTCGATCCCGATCTCTTCGACGACGTAGTCGATGTTGCAAACCTGCAGATCGGCAGAGCCGACGACCAACACGGCTTTGCGCACCCGCCCCCGATCGAGCTCCTGTTCTGGCGGCACTTTTCGGCGCGTGGACGGTTTGTCGCGATGGGCGTCGACGACGAGCGAGAAATATTCCGCCCGGCACGCTTCGGCGATCGCGACGGCTGCCTTGTTGACCAGCAGAGCGTCGCCGACCTGCTCGGCGAGGTCCTCCGGCGTCGCGATCGGCTGCTTCAACCGAATCTTCTTTGACTGCGCGGCAATGCAGGACAGCAGCTCGCCCGCCAGATTCCTGAACAGATTGCTCGCCCGAGGCTTTTCCCGGCTGACGGTGCGAACCGCCTCGGCAAAACGCGATACCGACCGGTCGAGGCACGCGTTCTCGATCACCCAATTTCGCGCGGCATCGGCGCGCTCTGCGTATTTCGCCCGGTTGGCGCAGAAATCGATGAAGACCTCGCCGAGCCTGCGCGCTGTGTCACCCGTCAGCGGAACCTTGACGACATGATCGGCGGGAAACTCCGAAAATGCCTCGTGATCGAGGACCACCGAGGGCACACCCAAGCCCAACGCCCGCGTCAATGTGCCGGAACTTTCGCCGACCGACGGAAAACGCAAGGCGACATGAAGATCGCTCGCGCACATCAGACCGCGCATATCGGGTTCCGACAAATACCCGGTCACCAGCACCCTCTCGGGCGGCAGATCGCGGATCACTTCGGGAATTTTGGTGTCGGGATGCGGTTTGCCGCCGAGGATCAGTGCAATATCGACGCCGGCGGTGAGGGCGCTTCGGGTCGCTTCGACGAGCCAGTCGACACGTTTGGGCGGCGTCAGAAAGCCGAAGGTCGCGACTTTTACGCGGCTCGCATTTTCGCGCAGAAAATCGACGATCAGCGGATTGGCGATCGCTGCACCCTCGCGCGTGCGAAATTCGTCGGCGAGATGATGATGCAGGCGAAACAGATGACGCGGCCTGTGCCGCCGCCTGATCAGCAACTCGACATATTTCGAGTGAACGACGACACCGAGCGAGCTGTCGGCAACCAGACCCAGATTGCGCAGCAGAAAATCCTGCCAGCCGAAGATCTCGAAGCGCTCGCGCGCTTCGATGAACCGGTCGGCATGAACCCCCAGATCGTACTCGGCAAATCGCCTGAACGCCGGCCAAAGTTTGGGGGTCGACGACAGCAGGCCGGTCAATGACGCGTCGTGAATGGCGCAGAGACCGGGGTGCCCGAGCGCTCGTTCAAGGATGCCTGTATGAAACCGATTGTTGCCGAGATGGTAGACATCAATCCCCCGCGATGATCGCTTGCGCAGATCGCGCCACACCGCTGTCGGCATCGTCGGCAGGAGCAGCGCATTGGCGGAGGCCCGGCATTCACCGTCGTCGACGATCACGATGTCGAACTGATTCTTCAGTTGCGCCAATATCTCGAAGGCGTAATCGGCAATACCGGTTTCGGCCGGCGGCAGCGGGGAATGGAAGTACAGCAAGCTCATCGATGCAGTGGCGAAGGGCAACTCGTCAAATGCCGCAAATGCGGGAATTTCAGAGTGCACCAAACCGGTAAAGAAACTGTGCGCGCAGCCGGCTTTCATGCTGTCTTGGCGATCGCCGCGAAGCGGTCGAGGTAGCGCGCGCCGACGACACTGGGATCGTAGAGTTGGCGGATGCGGGCTCGTCCGGCACGGCCGAGCCGCTCGGCGAGAGCGCGGTCGCCGGCAATTCTGCGCATTGCGGCGGCGGCCTCGCCGATATCGGGTTCGGCCCATACCTGGCCGTCCGCTCCGGGATATTCATCCTTGCCTACGGGAACCAGCTCACCGCCGACGAGGAGCGCGGTCTCGGCGGTGGCGAAGTCGCGGGTGCCGGAGTAGTCGGTCGTGATCACCGGTTTGCCGAGCAGCATCGCCTCGGCGGGGCCGCGGCCGAAGCCCTCGGAGCGGTGCAGGGAGACGAAACAATCCGCCAGCGCCACCAGCGCGATCGCGCGGGGTCTGGCGAGCTCCTGATCGATGACCTGGATCCGCCGGTCGCCGCGAACCGTCTCGGTCAGCGCATCGCGCTCCTCCGGCTTCCAGGCGGAGCCGATCGTCTTGAGCACCAGGCAAACCGGAGCCTCGCTGCGCGGAAAGGCGCGGCGAAACGCGGCGATGGTGGCGAGCGGGTTCTTGCGGCTGGTGTAGGAGCGGAAATCGAAGCTGAAGTAGAAGATGAATTTGTCGTCGGGCAGGCCGAAATCGGCGCGCTTCAGGCCGGGTTCGGGCGCCGGGATCGCCACCGCCGGCGGCATCAGAAAAACCGGCTTGGTCGTCGCCGGCGCGATCGCTTCATAGGCGAACCGGCTGGCGGCCCAGACCTCCTGAACAAAGGCGAAGGAGGATCGCCACTCCTCGGGGAATCTGGCCAGTTCCCAGGCCCAATAGCCGATCGTATAGCCCCGCTCGATGCCGCGTTCCCGCAAAAACAGGTAATCGAAAAATGCCGTGTCGGCATTCAAGTGCACGAGGTTGATGCCGGGCGGCTCGGCGAATGCGGCGGCCGGCCGGCTGTCCTCCGTCGTGATCGCCCCGGAGAGGCGGTCGAGCGCCGCCCATTGCCGGCAGTGCCGGCTGAGCGCGAGCGCGCTCATGCGCAGATCTTCGGCGCGCCCGGAGACGAGGCCGGCATAACCGACCAGGCAAAGATCGCGCGTGATCGCCGGCTCTGCGGGCGCTTTTGGCATTCGCTCCGGGACGCAATCTTCCAGTGCGAATTCCTCGATCGCCTCGCCGACCCGCCACTCGAGCAGGGCCGAGCGGCCTTCATGCGTGCGCAGATCGCAGCGCGCCTGCAATTCAGGCCGCAGCTCCCACAGCCCGACGGCGAGATTGTCGAGCCGCACAAAGGCGTCCGCCGCCTCCGGCGCGATCCGCGACAGCCATTCCAACGGGCGGCGGACAAAGCTGCGAGGCCAGCCATAGCGCCGGCGCATCATGCCGCATGCCCACATCGCTACGCAGAACCGCGCTTGCCGAGTATGCGGAAATTGCCGGGCGATATCGGGATAGGGTCCATCATAGAGCGGCGCCACGATCCGCAGCAGCCGGGTTACCGGCAACTCCGGATCGGGCATATCGAGAAACGGCGCCAGCGCGGGCTCGATCAGCTCGACCGCGACGCATCCGTCCCGGACACCCTGCGTCAGACACCAGCCGATATAGTCGAGAATTTCCGCCCGGTTCCGATTGGCGAAGTGCAGGCGAACATCCTGTCTCAGTTCCCAGAGCAATGCCAATGCCCGCGGCATCGGGATTCCCGCGGGCTCGGCGATCGTCTGCGTCAGCCAATCATCCACCGCCCCGTAAGGGGGCGATCGGGACTGCGAGGACTGCGGCGGCCATTGTGGCGCCGGCCGAAGCAGACAGGTGCCGCGCTGCAGCAGAGCCAGGGCGGCCTCGATCGAGAGCTGGTCCAAACCGAGCGACCGGCCTTCCCGGCCGAGCCACAGCGCGAAATCGCGGCGATGCAGCGGGTTCGCCAGATCGAACCGCGACCGCACCCGAGGGTCCGCCCGCCACAACTCGACCATCAGCCGGGTGACGGCAGGCGGCCCAAAGATCGCGAGGCGCGGATCGGGTTCGTCAAGAGCCCCTCTCCGCCCGTCAGGGGGGAGAGGGAGGGACCCGTCGGAAAGCAGCGGGAGGGTGAGGTGCGGCAGGTTCCGGGCCAATATCGTCGGTCTCTTAGTTCAGTTAGCGCCGGCGCGACCTCAGTCTGCGTCCCATTCCTTCATTCATCATTAAGGGGGGCCGTCGATACTGACGGGGGTCCTCAAGCTTGGCGCAGCCGATAAAAGTCTTTCTCAGCTCGACGATCTGGCAGCAGGGCGGGCCCTCGTTCATCTCCGGCCGGCAGCATTATTCTTACGGGAGCGCACGGCGAAAATTCGAGACGGCGCTGCGCTGTCTCGACGTCGAACTCCACGACGTCCCGCGACCCGAGATCTATGCCGCGCCGGTTTCGCGCGCGTTCCTCGACGAGACCTCGTGTCACCTGATCTTCAAGCCCACCGAATGGATCCGCCTGCTCAAAGGGGTGAGGAACATTGCCTGGGTCAGTTGGGAATTCGACAAGCTGACCGGGCGCGAAACATCGGGCCCACAACACCCGTTCGCCGATATGCGGCGCATGCTGAGGATCCCGCACGAGATTTGGACGCCGTGCGAGTTCACCCGTCAGGTGTTTCGCGCCGGCGGCATCCCCAACGTCCACTGCATTCCGGCGCCGATTGCCGTCCCGCGCATGGCGTTGCCGCTCCGGTTTCCCGACATCCCGCCGGATCTGGACAAAATAGCCTGGATCAATCTGCGCGTCGGTTTTGGCCGCTACGGCGACATCAACCGTTCCTTTCCGAGCCGTCCCCACCGGCTCAGCGAAATCATCCTCGATTTTTATGGCGGCGAGCAGCCAGTGGTGTTTGTCTCCATACTGAACCCCTATGAGCCGGGGAAAAACCTGACTGCGCTGATCGGCGGGTTTCTCGAATTTCACAATCAGCATCCGGGATCGCTGCTGCTGCTCAAGCTGGTCGTCGACAATACGAGCGATCCTCTGCTCGACGTGCTGACCGGCATTCTGCGATTGCATATCTCGGGTTACGAGCTGATCGACAGCGATGCGGTCTGGCTGGCAACCGCCCAGCTCGCGGAACCGGCACTGACGGATCTATACCGTTTTTCCTCCGCCTATCTGTGCAGCTCACTGGCCGAAGGTCAAAACACGCCGTTGCAGGAAGCGATGGCCTGGGGAGTGGTGCCGATCACTAGCCGGCATACGGCGATGCTCGATTACATCTGCGACGACAATGCGGTAATTATCCGCACGCAGCAGCGGCCGATCGACGGGCCGGACACCGCAATGGGCATCGATCCAGATGCGAGCTGGCATGTCTGCACGAGCGTCGATGTCGCGTGCGCCTTGCGGCAGTTTGCCGGGCTCGGTGAGGCCGCTCGGCGGGAGCTGGGCGCACGCGCGCGCGCCACGATCGCGCGCGATTTTTCTGTCGCTACGGCTGCTCGGCTGATCCACAGCCGGCTGTTCCAGCAGCAATGAGGCACACGGTCTTTCTCGAGGTCGGTCCATTGCAGGAGATCCGCTACTCGGGCATCCCCAATGTGACGTTGAACCTGTGCCGCTATTGGCTGCAGCAGCCGAGCGACGCCAGCCGCTTTTTTCTCGGGCCCTACCTGATAGACCGCAGCGCGATCGAGGCTGTCGTGGAGGCGCGCAGCGGCGGGATGTTTCAGCTGATGCTCGTCCGCAAGCAGGCGATCCGCGGTCTCGTCGCCAACGAGGTCAGGCGCTGCCCCAGCCCCGCCGCACTGTTTCCGAACGTCAAATCCATCCAGGGTCTCTTCGATCTGTCTTTCCAGATCGTGCATGACCTCTCCTTCTTGCTGAGCCCGGAATTCCATCAGCCCGAGACCTTGGCCTATCACGGCCTGACCATCCTCAGAGACCTCGGCACCAATGCGCGGACCTTTTGCGTGTCGCAGGCGACGGCAGACGATCTCACGTCGTATCTCGCAGTGCCGGCGGACCGGATTACGGTTTGTCATCCTGGCGCCGACCCGCCGCCGGAAATCGACCGGTACTGGCAAAATCTGCCGGACAGCGAACCCTCGCGTCCCTATGTCGTGGTCCCGGGAACGATCGAGCCGCGCAAGAACATCGATATCGTACTGCTCGGCCTGCGGCGCATCCCGCAACTGCTGGCGCACTATGACTGGGTCTTCATCGGGAGCCCGGGATGGCTGATCGCATTCGACGAGCGCATTTCACAATACGGTCTCGATGAGCCTTATCGCCGCGGCGCGATCAAATGGCTCGGCTATGTCGACGAGTACCAGAAGGCCTTTCTCTATCGGTACGCAGAAATGGCGGTCTATCCCTCTTTTTTCGAAGGGTTCGGCATCCCGGTCGTCGAAGCCATGTATTTCGGCTGCCCGGTCGCCTGCTCCTATTCGTCGGGGATACCGGAAGCCGGCGGCGACGCGGCGTTCTATTTCGATCCGACCTCACTGGCGAGCTTCGAGCGGACCCTGTTGGCGGCGCTGCGGCGGTTGCGGTTCGAACGCGCGGCCATTCGCGCGGCCAGCCGACGTCAGGCCTTGCGTTTCACCTGGCACGGCTTTGCCCGCCGGATCGACGAAGCGATAGCCGGCGCCGTTGCCGAAAACGCCGGGTCACAGCGATCTTGAGTGATCGAGAGATCATCGGCTTTCCTCGGCCGAGCGCCGAACGGCGGTTCGAGCTGATCGCCGAATTGCGCCGGCAGCGGCAGGCCGAGATCGCACGGATCACCGGGATCGCGACGCGGCTCGCAGCACGGTTTGGCGCCGAGACGGCCGTCGGGTTTCTCTATTGCGAGATCCTTGGGCGCTCGCCCGATCGTGAAGATCTTCTCAGTTACGCGGAGCCCCTCCACCGGAGACCCTCAATGGTGCCGATAATTGTCGAGCAACTCGTCACGATCGCGTATTCACAGCAATGAGCGCAGCAGGTCCAGATAGGCCGGCAGAGTGACCGTTTGGACGTCGTAACGGTCGATCGCAGTCTGCCGCGCCGCTGTGCGAATTGTGTTGCCGGCACTGTCGTTATTGGTCGCCAGCGCACTCGCAATCCGGTCGGCCAGCGCCTCCACATCGAAGAAATCGACCAGGCGGCCGTTCTCTCCGTCGCGCATCACTTCCTCGACCGGCGGCGTGCGGGAGCCGACGACGAGGCAGCCGGCCGACATCGCTTCGAGCAACGACCATGACAGCACGAACGGGTAGGTGAGATAGACGTGAACCGTCGAGATCTGCAACACAGTCAGATATTGCTGGTAAGGCAGGTGCCCGAGAAAGTGGATGCGCCTCAGATCGAGCCTGCCATCCAGCTCATCGAGCATTTGCGCCCGCCAGCTGACCGCCCCTTCAGGCTGGCGTCCATAGCTGACGCCGTCATTGCCGACGATCAGCACCTGCGCCGCCGGCCGCGTTTCGAGCACCCTCGGCAGGGCTCGCATGAACATATGAAAGCCGCGGTAGGGTTCGAGGTCGCGCGCGCTATAGGTGACAATCTCGTCCGTCCGCGACAGCGAGCGGCCGCTGCTCAGCCACAGGCGCGCCGTCGGGTCGGGCCGCACCAAGCTCGTATCGACCCCTTCATGCACGACCGTGATGCGGTCCCGGTAGCGTTTGGGATATTGCGAGCGCTGCCATTCGGTTGGGCTCTGGCCCCAATCGACCGCGTCGAGACCGAGCAGGTTCAGCGCATTGCGCGTCCGCAGCCGCATCGGCGCGTCCGGTTCCGGCGGAAATTCACGGTCGAAATCGACATCCGATCCGCTCGCCCGATAGAAGAATTCAAAATAGCCGAGCAGCGGGGTTTGCGGCCATAAATCCTTGACGTAGAGAATTTCTCCCCACCCGTTGTGGCCGATCACGATGTCCGGCACAAACCCGTCGCGGGCGAGCCATTCGCACAGCCGCGCCACCGCCAGCCCGTTCGCCACCCCTCCCTCCAACTCGCGCGTATAAGCGTGCTCGTCGCCAGAGGGCGCGGACGGTTGGTATTCGAGCTTGCGGACGCCGGCGATCTGGGCAGCCCGCGGCTGGGTGATGAAGCTGACTTCGTGCCCGCTCTGCGCCAGATGGCGCGCGATATGGACGTATTGGCCAGGCATGTTCTGGTGGATGAACAAAAACTTCATCGGTTCAGCCTCGCCCGGGTTTGTGGCCCGTAGCCCACAAATCGAACGAAGTGCCCTGGCGCAGGGAGACCTCGAGGAAGCCCGCTTCGATCAGCAGCTTGTGCAGGCTTCGCGCGGTAAATCCGGTGCGGTGCGCCATGAACTGGTTCCCGCGCGCCAACGAAGCAGTGTGTCCGAAGATCATGTCGAGCGGCGTGATCGGGCCGCTTTGGGAGATGTAGGCGCTGTCCTCGAGTCGATCCTCGGCGACGAGCCGAGCGACCTGCTGCAGGTCCGGCAATGTCAGCAGCAGCAGGCCATGCGGCTTCAGCACTCGCAGAAACTCGGCGAGCGCCAGCGGCACTTCGTGCCGCTGCAGATGTTCGAGATTGTGTGAGGACCAGACGGCGTCGACCGAATCGGCAGCGACCGGACTGATGTCGGTTATCGAGCACACTATGTCGGGTTGCACGGCAGGGTCGAGGTCGAGCCGAATCTCGCGCCATTCGGGTCCGTGAAAATGGCGGTGCAGCTTCTGCCGCAACGGATAGCCGCAGCCGACATTCAATACGGTCTTGGACAGCGCGGCGCCCGCATCGGGCGAGTACGGGCCGGGCGAGTATGGGCCGGGTGAGTATGGGCCGGGCGAGCCTATGTCGGACATTAGCGGTATCTCGCCTTCGAGGCGATTGAATGGCCGCCGACCTAACGATGAGACCGTCGGATCAGGCGCACATTGATCGCCTCCAGCGGGTCGTCGGTAATCGTCGGAATACAGAGTTCGCCATTGCGCTGCGGGCCCGCTACGCCGCTGTCGAAAAAGGCGCCCTGGTAGACGACGTCGAACCGCTCTGCGGCATGGGGCGCCAGACGGATCGCGAACCCGGTCAATGGAAGCCTCTGCCCACGCGTGCCGCAGAGCTTGGCATCGGTGACCCAGGGTGTCTGTCGCCCCTTCGGGCCCAATGCCTTGAATTCGATGTCGCGCGCCAGCAATGTGTCAATCGGACGGATGCTAAAGGCTTCGATGCGCAATTTCTTGCCGCGGTTGCCGACCCAGCCTTCCCCTGGAAAGCGCCGGTCCCCGAGTCGCTCCACATGGAGCACGATTTCGCTGTGGATTTCCCCCGGATAGCCGGCCGGATCGGGGGATCGGGGCCCCGCTCCATTCGAACGGGGCCGATCGAGCCGCCGCACGTGGATATCGGGTACGGTAACGGTCTGCGCCGGAAGACCGTAGGCGGTGACGAGTACATGTGCGCCACCCGCCGGCGACTTGACGATGACCGTCCCACCCTCCCGGTCGAGCCAGCTGTCGCCGCGTCCGGAGGTGCCGATGATCTCAGCACTCCGTTCTCGCTCATTCCACAGCGCGGAGACGTGCACCGCGGGCACTTGGAGTTTGGCCACCTGGCCGAGCATGCCGAGGCTCTCGCCGATTTCGAGGGCGTGAAGACCCTGCTCGAGCGCCACGATATTGGCCATTGTGGAAGGCTGATCGGATCTTCCGAGCGTTCTCTCCTCCGGCATCGCGTCGGTCGGCTCGAAGCGGCTGGCCTCAATTGAATGGATCACGATTTTTTCTCTGTTTGCGGGAATAACGTTTTAGATCGCTCTTGATAAGAGCGCCCTCTCCATTAACGCGCAAATCTGACGCCTTTGTTAATCTCGCCCTGAATAACCAAATGAACCGTTTATCTATTTAAAGAAAATTCGAACAAATGCCTGATGAGTTCAGGGTAAATAAACTAATTTCAAAACATTTCTAGTTGCTACGGCTCGAGACAATTTGCTATACACGGTTGCAGCATAAGATCAGGATCAACTGTCGATGAGCGAAGCCACGACTATATTATTTGCACGTGAAGATTTGTCGATACCAGGGGATGCAGAAGTCCGGATATCAGGACCCGATCGGTCGGATTCGATCCAAGCCCATTTTTTTGACCTGATCAGCCGCAACAGCCCCGATGTGATAGTCCTCGATTTCAGCCGTGCGGCGGGGGCCGGTACCGATACGATACTCACGGTAAGGCGGCGGACCGATGTTCCGATACTGGTAGTGTGCAGTCCTGAACAACCGCAGATCGAAAATTACCGCATTGCCGGCGCAGCGGATTGTATTGCCGCACCGGTCGACATTGTTAGCTTGAACCAGACAATACAACGGATCGTGCGGGTCAGGGGCCGCGGCAGGCCGGTGGCGAGCAGAGCTCCCGACAATTTCCGGTTCGCCGGAGTTAGTTTTTATCCAGGCCGCAATCTGCTCATGGGGCCGGCCGGCAACAACATAGACCTGACAACTTCGGAGGCCCGTCTGCTGACGCATTTCGTGTCGCGGCCTTGGACGCTCTGCACACGCAGCGAAATCGGCGAACTGCTTTATGGACGCGAGCACTCGGTCGGCGACCGTGCCATCGATGTCGTGGTCAATCGCCTTCGCAAAAAGCTGGTTTTGGCCGGCGGGATTGACGCGGAGCAGCTGATCAAGACCGAGTTCCGCCACGGCTATTTGCTGGCGGCCGAGGTGGCGACATTGCCCCATGAGGCATCGCTCCCGCCCCGTACCGTAGTGGCGCCGCAGCACTCATGACCACCATCTTCGGGCCGCTGGACTGTAATCGTGCTCCCGCTGCCGGGGCGGCGCTGCTCGGCGCCCTGGCAATCGTGGCACGGCATCGCGGGATTCATCTCAGCCCGGCGCAGCTGCGGCGCGATCACCGGATCGCAGCAGACGGCCCGACGCCGGAAGAGCTGCTCCGGGTTACCCGCGCCAACGGCCTGAGGGCAGTGCCCACGCGGCTCGGCTTTGACGATCTGATGCAGATGGGGCGGGCATTGCCTGCCGTCCTGCTGCTGAACAACGGCTGCGCTATGGTTCTGCTGCGGGCCGAGACGAAGGCACAGCCGCCGCACGTCGTGGTACAAGACCCGCTGGCGGGCGAGGATGCGCCCTTGAACCTGGACGCGCAGCGGCTGGCTTTGGCGTGGTCGGGCGACGTCATCCTCATCAAGCGCGACTACCGCCTTAGCGACGAGGATCAGCCGTTCGGGTTGCGCCTGATTGCGGCACAACTGTTCCGCGACCGCCGCCTCGTCCGGGACATTGGCGTGGCGGCGATCTTGCTGAGCTTTTTGGCGCTCGGCCCCATCATGTTCTGGCGATTGCTGATCGACCGGGTCGTCTATTTCCAAAGCCTCGACACGCTCGCCGTCTTATGCGTCACGATGCTGGTGTTGATCATATTCGAGACGATGTTCGGCTATTTACGCCGCTTTCTCGTCCTTCACATCACCGCCCGGATCGACGCCCACCTGTACACCTACATGTTCAACAAGGTGTTGAACCTGCCTCTGGATTTTTTTGAGCGGTCGTCGACCGGAATGATCACCCGCGACATGAACGAGATGTTCAAGATCCGCGGGTTTTTGACGGGACAGGTATTCGGCACGGTGCTCGACAGCTTCGTGTTGCTGATATTTCTGCCGATCATGTTTTTCTTCAGCGCGATCCTGACCGGAACGGTGCTGGGGTTTTGCGGGCTGATATGCCTGTGGATCATCTGGATGCTGCCGGCGCTGCGCCGCAAGGGCGCGGCCGCGTTCCGCGCCGAAGGTCTAAAAAATGCATTTCTGGTGGAGAACCTGCAGGGCATCCGGACGGTGAAGTCGCTGGCGCTAGATGCGCGCCAGCGGCACGAGTGGGACGTCCGCGTGGCTACGGCGGCGCGGCTGCGCCTCGATGAAGGGCGGACCGCCAATGTCATCCAGACCGTCGTCACGCCCCTCGAAAGACTGATGGTCAACGGCACCTTTGCTCTCGCCGTTTATCTCGCGATCACCACGAAAGATCAGGTCTATGTCGGCGCTCTGGTCGCGTTCATGATGCTGACCCAGCGGGTGGCCGCTCCCTTGGTCCAAATGTCGCAGTTGCTGCAGCAATATGACGAGGCGCAGCTTGCGGTTAAGGCGGTCTCCAACCTTGTCAACCAACCCGCCGAGGAGGGCCGGTCAAAGGCTGGCATCCGCACCCCGCTGAACGGCCGCATCGAGTTCGAGAATGTGCGATTTAGCTATCGCGGCTCATCCGCGCCGGCGCTGGACGGCGTCTCGTTCACTGCCCCGGAGGGCACTATTCTCGGCATCATGGGTCGCAGCGGCTCGGGCAAAACTACAGTGACCCGGCTGCTGCAGATGCTGCACGGCAATTACGAGGGACTGATCAAGATCGACGGCAATGATTTGCGGGAAATCGACGTCGACCATCTGCGCTCCAGCCTCGGGGTGGTGCTGCAGGACAATTTTTTGTTCAGTGGCACGATCCGTGAGGCCATCGCGGCGTCAAAGCCGGATGCGAGCTTCGAGGAGATTGTTTACGCCGCGCGGCTGGCGGGCGCGGAGGAGTTTATCGAACACCTGCCTCGCGGCTACGAGACGCACGTCCAGGAAGGCTCCTCCAATCTGTCAGGCGGGCAGCGCCAGCGCCTGGCGATTGCCCGTGCGTTGATCGGCGATCCGCGCATCCTGATCCTCGACGAGGCGACAAGTGCTCTCGACGCCGAGAGCGAGGCGATCGTCAATGCGAATTTGCTGCGGATCGCCAAGGGCCGCACGCTCGTGATCATTTCCCACCGCCTCTCGGTGCTGGTCAAAGCCGACACCGTATTGGTGCTCGAACGCGGCCGGGTCTACGATTCCGGCCGGCACGAAGAGCTGCTCGAGCGTTGCGACATCTATCGCGGGCTCTGGCATCAGCAAAATCAGCATTTCCAAACCAGGCCGTCCCATGCGCTTGTTCCGCTTCGCGCCGACACCGCAGCGTAGCCCGCCTTCGGCTGCGCTGATCCGGATCTTTCAGTCCGAGGTCGGCGAGGTCCGGGAGGATCCCGAACCGGCACAGCTGCGGATTACTCTGCACGTGCTGGCTGGGCTGTTCGTCGCCCTGCTCGCGGTCAGCTTCTTTATGCAGATCAACCGGGTCGTAACATCGTCTGAGGGCCAGATCGTCACGACCGAGCCGTCCATCGTTCTGCAGGCCCTCGATCCCTCGATCATCAAGAGCCTGGATGTGCAGGAAGGTGAGCGCGTCAAACGCGGGCAGCTCTTGGCGACGCTGGATCCGACTTTTGCCGCCGCGGATGTCACCGCGGCGGCCTTGCAAATCGCCAGTCTCCAACCGCAGATCTCCCGCGCCGAGGCGGAACTGGCACATCGCGACTTCAACCCGCCTTTGGCAACCTCGCCGGAGGCTGCTTACGCTTCCCTCCAGCGGGCTTACTACATACAGCGCAAAGGCCAGTTCGACGCGCAGCTGCGCGCCTATGATGAGCAGATCGCGCAAAACAAGGCGACGATCCGCAAGCTGAAGGACGACCTCGCCCATTATGAAGACCGGGTCAAGGTATCGCAGGAGATCGAAGGTATGCGGGCTAGTTTGGCGGCCAAAGAGATTGGCAGCCGCCTCAATCTGCTGACCGCTACGGATCAGCGTATGGAAATTCTGCGGACGCAGGATTTCGACCGCAACGGGCTTACTGAAGCCGAACACCAGCTCGCCTCCACGATCGCCAATCGCGACGCCTTTGTCGAGCAATGGGAAGGACAGGTCAGCCAGGAGCTGGTAACGGCGCGCAATTCGCTGGACACTGCTCGACAGCAACTGGCCAAAGCGTCCAGGCATCAGGATCTGGTGCGTCTCGAGGCGTCCGACGACGCAGTGGTCTTGAAATTGGCGAAGCTGTCGGTCGGCTCGGTTCTGAAAGAGGGTGATCCGTTGATCACCCTCGCCCCGCTGCATTCTCCGGTCGAGGCGGAGGTACACATTGCCACGCGCGAAATCGGCTTTGTCCGCCCAGGCGACAGCGCCACTGTGAAGCTCGACCCGTTCAGCTTTGTCGAGCACGGTACTGCTTCGGGTTACGTGCGCTGGATCAGCGAGGGCGCGTTTTCGCAGGACGACAACGGCAGCGCTGTCGACCCCTATTACAAGGCGCGCATTGCGATGACCGAAGTCAAACTCCATGCGGTGCCGGACAGTTTCAGGCTGGTGCCGGGCATGACCCTGACCGCCGACATCAATGTCGGGTCGCGCTCCGTCTTCATGTATGTGCTGAAAGGCGTGATCCGCAGCGTCAATGAGGCGATGCGCGAGCCGTGAGGATGACGCCGCCGAGCGCACCGCCGCTGACCCCGGCTCCCGCCCCCAGCCTTCCCTCGCCCGCCGGCGGGGGAGGGTTAGCGAGCGCTCCCACTTCTCCCTCCCCCGCTTGCGGGGCAGGGAGGGGGGAAGCGGGGCGAAGCAGGATCGCGTGGCTCGATGCGAGGCTGCGCGGTCCCGCATCTGCCGTGGAGCGCGGCCGGGAGGCTTATGAACGTGGCGATTACGCCGCGGCGCTGAAGGAATGGTCTACGGCGGCTGCCGTGGGAGATCCGGAGGCCTCGTATCGGCTGGGCTTGCTCTACGCCCGCGGACATGGGGTCCTCGCCAATCTCGCCGACGGCGCTGCCTGGTACCGGCGGGCGGCGGAGCAAGGCCACGCGATGGCGCAGCATCAGCTCAGTCTGCTGCATCTCGACGGCTACCGCACGCATTCATCAAATTTTGTGCGATGGTATGGGGCCGCCGCCAAGCGCGACCCCGAGGCCGCCGACCACAATCGAACGCTGCTCTTTCCAAACGGGTTCGACGTCCCGCAGGACCCTGCCGAAGCGTTGCGCTGGAGCCGGGCGGCCGCCGAGCAGGGGATCGCCGATGCGCAGGCCAATACCGGACTGATTTACGCGCGAGGGATCGGCTGCGAGCGGGATTATCAGGAAGCGCGGCGCTGGTACGCGCTTGCCGCTGCTCAGAGCAGCGCCGCTGCCGAGCTCGGCCTCGGCATCCTCTACGCCAACGGTCACGGGGTGGGACAGAACCTCACCGCTGCGGCGGGCTGGTACGAGAAAGCCGCCGAGAAGGGCAATGCCGCGGCGCAAGTGGCGCTCGGGCTGATGCACCTCTCGGGTCAAGGCGTCGGCCGCGACACGGATCAAGCCGCCGAATGGTTCACCAAAGCCGCCGAGCAAGGCAACGCGCGGGCGCAGTACAATCTGGCGCTGCTCACTCTGGACGGCAACGGTCAGCCGCCCGACGTGCGCGCCGCCGAAACGTTGCTGCGCCAAGCGGCGCGGCAAGGTCTCGTGCCGGCGGCGCTGCGCCTCGCCCAGATGTATGAGACTGGAGAGGCCGCGGTGCCGAACCTTATCGAGGCCGCGAAATGGTATCGCGCTGCCGCCGACGCAGACGACGCCGAGGCGCAATTTTGCCTCGGGCGGCTCTACGCCCGCGGCGAGGGCGTCCCGCAGGAGCTGGGCGACGCCGCCAAATGGTTTCAAAAAGCCGCAGAGCAGGGCATTGCGGTCGCCCAGGTCAATATCGCCGCGTTTCACCTGCAGGGGACCGGAGTCGCGCGCGACGCGGTAAAGGCGGCCGAGTGGTACCGGCGGGCGGCCGAGCAAGGCGTCCCAACCGCCCAGCTCCGCCTCGGATATCTCTACCTCGCCGGTGAGGGCGTCCCGCGCGATCCGGAGGCCGGGGTGGGGTGGCTGCACCGGGCGGCCGAGGCCGGCGATCCGGAAGCCCAAACCGCCCTCGGCGTGCTCTACGCACGGGGTGAGAGTGTCGGCCGCGATTTTGACCGCGCCGCGTCATTGATCCAGCAGGCGGCTGATTCAGGTCATCCCCCTGCCCTCGTCCAGCTCGGACACCTCTACGTGCAAGGGCATCTCGACGAGCCCGAAGAGGGCGCGGCGATGCGCTGTTATCGCGCCGCTGCCCAGGCGGGCAACCTGGAGGCACAGCGCCTTCTCGCGTGGAATTGCCTGAACGGGCACGGCGTCGCCCGCGACACGGCCGCAGCGGCGCTGTGGTTCCGCAAGGCGGCCGAGCAGGGCGACGCCAGCGCGCAATTCCAACTGGCGGCAATGTATTGCACCGGCACTGGCGTCGTCCGCAACCTCGCCGAAGCAATCAAATGGTACCGCCGCTCGGCCGAGCAGGGCGACCGCTACGCGCAATACAATCTCGCCGTCATGCTGCTTAAGGGTCAGGGCACAGCGCAGAATGCCCAAGAGGCGTTCTATTGGTGCTGCCTGGCGGCCGAACAAGGCTTGGCCGAAGCCCAGCGCCAGCTGGGTGACCTATACCAAGCCGGCCACGGGGTGGCCGCCGACGTTACGCTGGCCGATGCCTGGTACGAGAAGGCGGCCGAACAAGGGGACTCCGGGGCCGCAGCAAAGCTCCGCCGTCCGATCGAGACCCGAGCGGCCGGCGCGGAATGACGGCAGAGTAGTTCACTTCACTTCAGTGCAGCCGGCTGAACAGACCCAGCACAGCGAACACAGCAACCAGCCAAACTAATTCCAGCACCGTCCAGACGACGATCTTCCACTTGCCGTCGTCTTGCCCCGCGGCAAGGCGGCGCATTTCCGCCTCAATCTCCCGATTCCATTCCCGGGCAATGCGCTTGCTGTCGCGCTCCATGAGAAATTCCGATCGCGGCAGGGACCGGTTGAAACCTGTCCTCACAACCGATTTTTCCCACCCTAGCCGCGTGCCCACGGCGGTTCAACAATGCTTCACTTCGTCGCAATCGCGGTGCCTCAGCCGAGAGCGCCACAGGTCGGGCAGTCCGGATCCTTGTTGATGCGGATCGAATGGAAGCGGGCGCGCAGCGCGTCGTAGAGGAGCAGCGTGCCGTCGAGGCTTTCGCCCAATTGCAGCAATTCCTTTAATACCTCGACCGCCTGCAAGGTGCCGAGGACGCCGGCGACCGCGCCGAGGATGCCGGCGGTCTCGCAGCGCGGCACCAGGTCGGGCGGCGGTGGGTCGCGGAACAGGCAGCGATAGCAAGGGTGGCCAAGGCCGAGATAAGGCTTGAAGGTCGAGATCTGGCCTTCGAACGGCGACAGCGCCGCCGCGACGAGCGGCTTTTCGAGCCGATAGCACAAATCCGTCAGCAGGTAGCGCGTCTCGAAATTGTCGCTGCCGTCGGCGACGAGGTCATAGTCGCGGATCAGCGCCTCGGCATTATCCGGCCCGAGCCGCAGCGGGTGGGTTTCGACCCGCACGCCGGGGTTGACCGCGGCGAGCGTGTGCCGGGCGCTGTCGACCTTGAGCGCGCCGATGCGGTCGGTCGCATGCACGATCTGCCGCTGCAGATTGGTCAGGTCGACCCGGTCGGCGTCGGTAATGCCGAGGGTTCCGACTCCGGCGGCGGCGAGATAGAGCAAAATCGGCGAACCGAGGCCGCCGGCGCCGACGACGAGGACGCGCGAGGACAGCAGCCGGATCTGCCCCTCCTCGCCGACCTCATCGAGGATCAGATGCCGGGCATAGCGCTGAAACTGCTCCTCCGAGAGCTCCATCGCACACCTCAGAGCCCGTCGAAGAGAACCGTCGACAGGTAACGCTCGGCAAAATCGGGCAACACCACGACGATCGTCTTCCCCGCCATGCCGAGCCGCGCACCGACTTCGAGAGCGGCGGCGAGCGCCGCCCCGGACGAGATTCCGACCGCGAGACCTTCGAGCCGGGCCGCTTCGCGCGCGCAGTTGACGGCGGTGTCGTTGCCGATCCGGACGATCTCGTCGATCAGGCTGGTGTCGAGGATATCCGGGATAAAGCCGGCGCCGATCCCCTGGATTCGGTGGGAGCCCGGGGGGCCGCCTGACAGCACCGCGCTGTCCTCGGGCTCGACCGCGATCATCTTCAGACCGGGCTTGCGGGGCTTGAGGACCGAACCGACGCCGGTCAGGGTACCGCCGGTCCCGACCCCGCTGACCACCACGTCGACCGCGCCACCGGTGTCGCGCCAGATCTCCTCGGCCGTCGTGCGGCGATGGATCTCCGGGTTCGCAGGGTTCTGAAACTGCTGCGGAATAAACCCGTCCGGCAACGATCCGACGATCTCCTCGGCCTTGGCGATGGCGCCGCGCATCCCTTGCGCGGCCGGGGTCAGCTCCAGTTCGGCGCCGAGCAATTTCAGCATCTTGCGGCGTTCGAGCGACATGCTCTCCGGCATCGTCAGAATGAGCCGATAGCCTTTCGCGGCGCACACAAAGGCGAGCGCGATCCCGGTGTTGCCGGAGGTCGGCTCGACCAGCACGGTACCGGGCTTGATGCGGCCGGCGGCCTCGGCGGCGGCGATCATCGACACCCCGATGCGGTCCTTGACCGAGTTCGAACGGATTGAAGAACTCGCATTTGGCCAGAACATCGGCCTTCGCTCCGGCATTCTCTGCGAGGCGATGGATGCGGACAAGCGGAGTCGCCCCGATCGTGTCGGCGATGCTGTCATAGACCCGGCCGCGAAACTCGGCGCTCTGCTCTCTGGTGCTCGTCGCGGTGTCCATCAGCCCTTCCCTTCTGCTGGTTCGAATTTAAAGGCGATTGTGATTATCTAGGTTCGCCCGCTCAAATCTCGAAATCGGTGTATTCGGTGGCGCGGCCGGCGATACCGGCCCGGTGCGCGCGACCACAAAGCTCATCGAGGGTTAGCGAGTCGAGCCGCTTCATCATCTCCTCCTGAAGGTCGAGCCACAGCGGGCGCACGATCTGATGACCGAGCGCGCTGCCGGCCGGGTCGGTGATCGGATCTTCCGCCGTCTCGAGCCCCCGCAACGTTCGCACGATGTCGCCGAGGCTGATGCGCCGCCGCTCGCGGGCGAGTTTGTAGCCGCCGCTCGGGCCCCGGATCCCGAGAAGGATCTTGTGCCGCACCAGCTCTTGCAGCACCGGTTCCAAATAACGGCGGGGAATGCCTTGGCGTTCGGTAATCTCGGATGAACGCACCGGCGCGTGACCGCCATTGTAAGCGATGTCGAGCACCGCCTCGATGGCGAAAAGCAGTTTCTTGGTTAACCGGATCATATTTTCCCGAACCGTCACCCCGTGATACCGGGACTTATTGGTGGGATTGTCACCCCGGAAGCGAGTCGGGACAAGCGGCCTCGACGCCGGTCGAACCGAACCCGGCCTCCTGTCGGCCCCCCGCACCCGAAAACGACGGCACGAGGACAAATTCCGGCCGTGTGATACGGGTAAAAACCAGCTGCGCGATCCGGTCCCCCGGGCGGATCTCGATCGCATCGCCGCCCACTACAGGATTTCGGTTCCATGCAGAAATGAGGCAAGGCCCTTCGTAATCCGCATCGATCACGCCGACCGCATTGCCGAGAACCAAGCCCCGATTGTGGCCGAGCCCGGAACGCGGCAGCACGAGCGCGCACCATTCGGGGTCGCCAATGCGAAACGCGATGCCGGCGGAGATCAGAGTGGCGGGCGCTTGCGGCTGCAGGACGAGCGGACCCTCGATACAGGCGTGGAGGTCGAGCCCCGCGGCGAGGCGCGATCCCCAGCCGGGGAACCCCCAGCCCGACAGCCGCGGGTCAAGGATTTTCAGCTCGATCTTCACGACGATCGCGACGGCGGATGCCCGAGCGATCCGGCTATGCGGTGGGCTAATCGAGAGGCGACTTCCCGCTTTGTCATTGCCGGCCAGTCTTCAACGCCCGCAGCATCCACCAGGTGGATCGTGTTGCGATCGCCGCCGAAGGTTTCGGTTCCGGGCGAGACGTCGTTGGCGAGGATCCAGTCGCAGCGCTTGCGTTTCAGCTTGAGGCGGGCGTTCTCGACGACCTCGTCGGTCTCCGCTGCAAAACCGATGACGAGAGCAGGGCGATCGTTGCCGCGCTGCGCGATGCGGGACAGGATGTCCGGGTTCTCGGCAAGACGGAGCACCGGCGGGCCGCCTCCGTCCTTTTTCAGCTTATGGAGGGTGGTGGCGCCCTCGACCCGCCAATCCGCAACGGCCGCCGCCATCACTGCCACGTCGACCGGGAGTGCGGCCTCGCAGGCGGCGAGCATTTCCGCCGCGGTCTCGACCGGCACGAGCTTGACCCCGGCCGGCGAGGGCTCGTGCGTCGGCCCGGCAACGAGCACCGTCTCGGCGCCGAGCGCCGCCAAAGCTGCAGCGATGGCATGGCCCTGCTTGCCCGAGGAATGGTTCGAGATGTAGCGCACCGGATCGATCGGCTCCCGGGTCGGCCCGCTCGTCACGAGCGCCCGTTTTCCGGCCAGCCTCTTATCGCCGATCAGCACATGCTCGATGGCAGCGATGATCTCCAGCGGCTCGGCCATGCGGCCAGACCCGACCTCGCCGCAGGCGAGCTCACCCGAACCCGGTCCGACGCGCACAACTCCGCGCGCATCCAGCGTCGCGAGGTTCGCCTGGGTCGCCGGATGCGCCCACATCATCAAATTCATCGTCGGGGCGATCAGCACCGGCTTGTCGGAGGCGAGCAGAGCGGTTGTCGCAAGATCATCGGCAAGCCCTGCCGCCATACGCGCGATCAGATCGGCGCTCGCCGGCGCCACCACTAGGAGATCAGCCTCGCGCGACAGCCGGATATGACCCATCTCGCTCTCGTCGGTCAGCGACCAGAGGTCGTCATAGACCTTGTCCTCACTGAGTGAGGCAACCGACAGCGGCGTCACAAAGTGTTTCGCCGCAGTGGTCATGATGCAGCGAACCGCGGCACCGCGCTCGCGCAACCGACGGATCAAGTCGAGGCTCTTATAGGCGGCAATCCCGCCGGAAATGATCAGCAGAATGCGCCGGTCCTGAAGCAACTCGGCCCTCCGATTCTGTCAGCCGAGGTCAATATGCTACTGCCCGAAGGCAAGGGCGAGAGCTATCGATAGGAGATGGCAAACCTCTCCACCGCACAAACATCGATATCGCGCCTAGTCGAGCTGGTCCCGTCGTCGAATACCGTTTTGATATCAAATCGGCAGTTGCCCGTCCCGTCATCGATGTCGACAAGTACGGATTGGGCAGGAAGCAAGATATCGTCGCCCAGAAGATCTCTTTCCCACCGCCCCGTGCCGATTTGGGCAATTTGAATTTCGACGATTGCCATCCGTGTATTGTTGGTTAGTTCGATGCGCCGCTCGAAGGCCGAGGCCGGGGACCCGGTCACGGTCTCCAAGATGCCAAGAAGCGACCCCGCAATCATTGCGGAGCCCCAGATCCTAACCATTTTTGCTCCTGTCGGTGCCGGGAGGCCGGCCAGCGACAAAGCTGGTCCTCCACCGTGCAAACTGAACCGTCAGCCACCGATCCTTTGTGAGCTCCCTCACACTTTGCAAAAATTTTTTTGGAACAGTTCTCGGCGGCTATCGCCCGAGTAGGAGCGCGACGGCGATCCCGGCTAAAGCCAACGCTGTGATCCACACCGGCACTAATACGAATGCTAGATGCCGGGCACGATGTGCGGCCTGAATCGCCAAAGTTTCGGCGTGCATCACAATCCCTTCGCGCGACCAATCGGCAATCAGTGCATCGAGGCTTCGCACCAGCCGCGGGACGCGCTCGACAAGGTCGGCGATTGTCTCCAGTCCGAGCCGAACTCTTGCCTCGGGCCCGCGATTGTCGCGCATCCACTCTTCGATCAGAGGCCGCGAGAGAGCCCAGATGTTGGTCTCGGGATCGAGACGACGCCCGACACCCTCGATGACCACCATCGTTTTTTGCAGCAACAAGAGTTGCGGCTGGGTTTCCATCTCGAACTGCTCGGTGATCTCGAAAAGTTGAGCAAGCAGGCGCGCAACCGAGATCTCTTGCAGCGGTCTTCCGAGGATAGGCTCGCCAATCGAACGGCACGCTTGTGTGAAGGCGTCGATCGAACGCTGGGAAGGTACGTAGCCCGCGGCGAAGTGGACTTCCGCCACTCGCCGGTAATCGCCGGCGAGAAAGCCGAGCAGCATGTCCGCGAGGTAAAACCGGGTATCGCGGTCGAGCCTGCCCATGATTCCGAAATCAACGACGGCGATCGCGCCATCGGCGTCGACGAACATGTTTCCGGGATGGAGATCGGCGTGAAAAAAACCGTCGCGAAATACCTGGTTGAAGAAGGCAGCGGCGGCCTTGCGCAATAGATCTTCGATGCAGTGCCCGGCGGCGAGGAGCGCCGCTTTGTCGTCGATGCGGATTCCGTTTATCCGCTCGAGCGTCAGGACGGTGCGGCCGGTGCGCAGCCAATCGACCCGAGGCACACGAAAGTTCGGGTCCCCGGCGAAATTCCCGGCGAGCTCCGCGGCTGCGGCAGCCTCCATCCGCAGGTCCATTTCGATCCTGACCACCTCGGCGAGCGTCTGCACCACCTCGACCGGCTTGAGCCGTCGCAGCGCGGGCTGCAGTCGCTCACCCAAATCGGCGAGCCACAGGAACAGGTCGAGATCGCGGGCAAATGCAGCGGCGATGCCCGGGCGCAGTACCTTGACGGCAACCTCGTCGCCGTCGGTAGTCCGAGCAAAATGGACCTGGGCGATAGAAGCGGCTGCTATCGCCCCCTCGTCAAAGGATGCGAACAGACGCCGAGCGGGCGGGCGAACTCGGCCTCGATCAGCGCCCGCGCCTCGGAGCCCGGGAAAGGCGGGAGCTGGTCCTGCAGGCCAGTGAGATCGGCAGTGATCTCTTCGCCAAGGAGGTCGGCTCGGGTTGACAGAAGCTGGCCGAGCTTGATGAAGCTCGGCCCCAATTCTTCGAACGCGGCCGCGAGCCGCTGACCCGGTCGCGGCAAGACCCGGCCGCGGCGGCGTGCAAACAGCTGACTGAACCGCACAAACGGCACTGCGGCAGGGATGGCGGTCAACGGGGACAGCGCGTCGTGCCGCGCCAGGGTAAGGCAGATCCGGAGCAACCACACAAAATTGCGCGCGCTGCGCAAAAGCCCGAATCTGGGCCGGAGCGGGTCAGAGGCGCCAGGCAGAATGGAGCGCAGCGACGCCCCCCGTCAGGTTGCGGAACTTGACCTGGTCGAGCCCGGCCCGGGCGATCATCTCGGCGAGTTCGCTCTGCCGCGGGAAGCGCCGGATGCTTTCGACGAGATAGGAATAAGCGTCACGGTCCCCGGCGACGACCTGGCCGAGCAACGGCACGATCTGGAAGCTGTAGATATCATAGAGCGGCTGAAAGAGCGGGGTTATCTCTGGCGTAAATTCGAGACACAGAAATCGCCCACCCGGCTTCAACACGCGGCGCGCCTCCGCGAGCGCCCGATCGATATGCGTGACGTTGCGCAATCCGAAGCCGATCGTGTAGAGGTCGACGCTGCGGTCGGCCACCGGGAGCCGTTCGGCATCGGCGCACAACCATTCGATCCCCCTCAGAATTCCTTGGTCGAGCGCTCGGGCGCGTCCGAGCGCGAGCATCGCCTCGCTGACATCGCAGACCACGACGCCGCCCTCCGCGGTCCCCCCTTCGGCAAGGCGCGGCAAGGCGCGCAATGCGATGTCGCCGGTGCCGCCGGCGACATCGAGCAGGCGCTGGCCCGGGCGCGGCTTCAGCTGGGACACCATCTCGGCCTTCCACCAGCGGTGGACGCCGGCACTCATCAAATCGTTCATCAGGTCGTAGCGGGCGGCGACGCTGTCGAAGATGGCACGGACCAGCGGCGCCTTTTCTTTCGCAGGCACCTGGCGGAAGCCGAAATCGGTCCGGGCGCTTGTGTCTTCGTCGCTCATCGGTCAGGAAAATAACCATGTAGGATCGCGCACGCTACGATCCGCCAATTCGAGTCGATTTATGAACTGCTTATTTGCACCTGCTCCGGCATTGAAAACCGATGCCTGAACTGCCTGAGGTCGAGACGGTCCGGCGCGGTCTAGCACGGAAGATGAGCGGCCGCCGTATTCTGCAGGCCGAGCTGCGCCGGCCGGATTTGCGGCGGCCGTTTCCTCCCGCCCTTGCCGCGCGGCTCGACGGCGCGCGTATCGGCGCGCTCGGCCGGCGCGGGAAATACATCCTGATCGAGCTCGATTCGGACGGAGTGCTGCTGCTCCATCTCGGTATGTCTGGCCGGATTACGGCCAACGGGGAAGATCTGCCGGACGCACCTCACGACCATGTGGTGCTGAGGCTCGACGACGGTACCGTCATCCGCTTCAACGATCCTCGCCGTTTCGGGCTGATCGATTATGTGAAGCGCGGGGAGGAGAACCAGCACCCGCTGTTGGCGGGGCTCGGCCCGGAGCCGCTCGGAGCCGAATTCACTGGCGCCTATCTCGCCGCGGCGCTCGCCGGCAAGATGACGCCGATCAAATCGGCGCTGCTCGACCAGCGGATCGTCGCCGGGCTGGGAAACATCTATGCCTGCGAGGCGCTCTTCCGCTCGCGCGTCTCGCCGCGACGCCTCGCGGCTTCGATCGGCCGAGGGCGCGCGGAACGGTTGGTAGAGGGAATTCGTTCGGTTCTGACCGAGGCGATCGAGGCCGGCGGCTCCTCGCTGCGCGATTACGTTCAAGCCGACGGCGAGCTCGGGTATTTCCAGCACCGCTGGGCCGTCTATGGCCATGAAGGCGATCCCTGTCCCGGCTGTGATTGCGGCGGCGCCGTGCGCCGGATCGTGCAGTCCGGCCGGTCGACCTTTTTCTGCGCGAAACGACAGCGTTAGAGGGGCTAAGGATGAGTGAGCAACCCGGCTATCAGAACATCCTCGTCGAACGGCGCGGCGCGGTCGGCATCGTCACGCTCAACCGGCCGGCAGCGCTGAACGCGCTGAATGCCGCGCTGATCAGCGAGCTCGCCGCGGCGTTGGACGGGCTCGAGGACGACGCGGCGATCGGCGTCATCGTGCTGACCGGAAACGAGAAGGCCTTCGCCGCCGGCGCCGATGTCAAGGAGATGGTGGCGAAGGGCTATCCGGAGGTCTACTGCGAGGATTTCATAACCCGCGGGTGGGAGCGGGTCGGGCAGTGCCGCAAGCCGGTTATTGCGGCGGTCGCCGGGTTTGCGCTCGGCGGCGGGTGCGAGATAGCCATGATGTGCGACATCGTCATTGCCGCCGACACCGCGCGGTTCGGCCAGCCGGAGATCAATCTCGGCACGATCCCGGGGGCGGGCGGGACACAGCGGCTCACGCGATTTGTCGGTAAGGCGAAAGCGATGGATCTGTGCCTCACCGGCCGCATGATGGATGCGGCCGAGGCGGAACGCGCCGGGCTCGTCAGCCGCATCGTTCCCGCAGCCGAGCTGCTCGCCGAGGCAGTCAAAATCGCCGAGCGGATAGCCGGCATGTCTCGCCCGATCGCGATGATGGTAAAGGAAGCGGTCAATCGTGCCTATGAGACGACCCTCGCCGAGGGGGTGCGTTTCGAGCGGCGGCTGTTCCATTCGACCTTCGCCACCGAGGACCGGAAGGAAGGCATGGAGGCCTTCATCGATAAGCGAAAGCCAGTCTTCCGCAACCGGTGACTCGAGCTAGCGCGGGCCGTCCTTGTTCGAATGGCGCAGCGGCAAAGGCTGGACGAGCGGCTCGGGCGCTAAAGACCCGCAAAGGCCGATCAAGACCTTGCGCCACATCGCCCGCACCGGGCGCCATACCGTAAAGCGGACCATCTCCGCGGCGATCGTCCGTCCGGGATCCTGGCGAAGACTCGACATCCCGTGACGGCGGAAATCGGTCACCCAGACCTCGACAATCCGTCTCGGCACGCCGAAGGCGGCGGCGACTTCTGCGCTCGTCCAACCATCGACGATGACGCGCTGGACGATCTGGCCTCGTTGAGCAACGCTGATTGTTCGGCGGCGTAATTCGGTGTTCTTCATGACCCGCCAACGCGCGGACAGGTCCGAGAATTCCGGAAGACTCAACCAGTAACGTCGACGACGATCCGCCCGCGGATCTCACCGCGGAGGATCTTGGGCGCAAGCCCCGACGGCGCGGCAAGCGGCACGGTCTCGGTCATCCTGTCCAGCTTATCAAGCGGCAGATCACGCACCAGTCGCTGCCACGCTTCGCTCCGCTCGTCGCGCGGGCACATGACCGAGTCGATGCCGAGCAGGTTGACCCCGCGCAACAAGAACGGGATCACCGTCGCCGGCAGATCGCTGCCCCCGGCGAGGCCGCAAGCGGCGACGCTGGCACGGTATTTGAGTTGCGTCAGGATCGTCGCCAGAGTGGTCCCGCCGACCGCGTCGATCGCTCCGGTCCAGCGCTCGGCGTCGAGCGGCCGCGATGGTTTCGCCGCGAGTGTTGCGCGATCGATCAGGTCAGCCGCGCCAAGCTCGGTCAGATAGTCACGGTGCTCGGGTCGGCCGGTGGATGCGACAACCCGATACCCGAGCTGCGAAAGAAGCGCGAGCGCGACACTGCCGACCCCGCCGGTGGCGCCGGTAACCAGCACATCGCCCGCGTCGGGTTTGAGCCCGTGCCGCTCCAAAGCGATGACCGCAAGCATTGCCGTAAACCCGGCGGTGCCGATCGCCATCGCCTGGCGGGCGCTGATCCCTTCCGGCCGGCGCACCAGGTAGGAGGCCGGGACGCGCGCCTTCTCGGCGTATCCGCCCCATTGCGTCTCGCCGACTCGCCAGCCGGTCAAAATTACCGGATCACCCGCCTTGAACTCCGGCGAATCCGAGCGTTCGACGGTGCCGGCGAAATCGATGCCGGGAACATGCGGGTAGTTGCGCACCAGCCGGCCGACCCCCTGCAGGATCATGCCGTCCTTGTAGTTGAGCGTCGAGCACTCGACCGCGACGGTGACCTCTCCGGCCGGCAACCGATCCTCGTCCACCGCCTCGATCCGCGGGACGACCTTGCCGCCCTCCTCGTGCAACACCAGCGCGCGAAACGTCGCCATTGCGCCTCCTCATTATCGTCATTGCCGGGCTTGACCCGGCAATCTAGATACGCCGGTCAAGCCCGCAAATGACGTTTTAGATCAGGCGCGCAGCGGCTCGAGGATGCTGACGAAATTGGCGACCGCGGCGCCGCCCATGTTGAAGACGCCGGCGAGCGAGGCGTCCGGCACCTGGATCCTGCCCGCCTTCCCGGTCACCTGCATTGCCGCGAGGACGTGCATCGACACTCCGGTCGCGCCGATCGGGTGGCCTTTCGATTTGAGCCCGCCCGAAGGGTTGATGGGCAGTTTGCCTTCCTTCTCGGTCCAGCCCTCGAAAATGGCCCGCGCGCCTTCGCCCTTTGGCGTCAACCCCATCGCCTCGTATTCGATCAGCTCGGCGATCGTGAAGCAGTCATGGGTCTCGACCAGATCGAGGTCGTCTAGCCCAAGCCGGGCGGCGGCGAGCGCGCGTCTCCAGGCAAGTTCCGGCCCTTCGAAGGCGACGATGTCGCGCCGGCTCATCGGCAGAAAGTCGTTGACCTGCTCGGCCGCGCGGAAGATCACCGCCTTCTGCATGCTCAGAGCCGTCGCCGTGTCGGCGAGCACGACCGCCGCGGCGCCGTCCGAGACCAGCGAGCAATCGGTGCGCTTCAACGGGCCGGCGACGATCGGGTTCTTGTCCGAGACATTGCGGCAGAATTCGTAACCCAGATCTTTTTGCATCTGGGCCAGCGGATTGGCGACGCCGTTCTTGTGGTTCTTCGCGGCGATCCGCGCCAATGCGTCGGATTGGTCGCCGTAACGCTGGAAATAGCTCTGCGCGATCTTGCCGAAGATGCCGGCAAAGCCGCCCTCGATCGCATCCTCCTCCTTGCGATAGGAGGCGCCGAGCAGGATGTCGCCGACCTGCGCGCCGGAGACCTCGGTCATCTTCTCG
The DNA here is from genome assembly GCA_963736715.1 of uncultured Alphaproteobacteria bacterium. Taxonomy (GTDB): domain Bacteria; phylum Pseudomonadota; class Alphaproteobacteria; order ATCC43930; family CGMCC-115725; genus AP-15. The sequence goes on from CAVTQA010000047.1 coordinate 165,824, forward strand.
ACGCCGACAATGAGCGCCAGTCGCGCCTTTCCCGCAGCGATCGCGTTCAGACCCTGGTGGATCGCGGCCGAGCCGGTGGCGCAGGCGTCCTCGACCCGCGTCGCCGATTTGAAGCGGAGCGCGGGGTCGGCCTGAAAGACCAGCGAAGCCGGGAACTCCTGGCGAACAAAGCCGCCATTCATCGTACCGAGATAGATCGTGTCGATATCGGCTGCCGCGACGCCGGCATCGGCCAGCGCCGCCTGCGTCACCTCGACGATGAGCGACTCGACGTCCCGGCCCTCGTGCTTGCCAAATTTGCTGTGCGCCCAACCGACGATGCAACCGCTCATGCCGCCCTCCAAAGTGCCGGCGCCGGACGATAGCAAGCTCGCCCGCTCCGCTCCATAAAGATATGGGACGGCATCGCCCCAGGTGCGATCTCGCTGTTATCGCGCCAGATTATCAGCCAGCAATATCCCGTTTTCGGCAGAAATCCTGGTCCACCACCGGTTCAGCCGGCGACGGAACAGCAAAAACTCTCGCTGTTCCGTCGCTGTTTTTCGCTGTTTCGGTGCAAATCAGATCCGCGAAAAGTGGTACTGGCGCCAGAACTTCGCGCGGGTAGCGAGACATGTAGCACAGGATGCGCCCGAGAAGTGTCAGCCGGCGATAGTCATCTCATCAAGCGGCCACACCGCATCTAATACCTAGCGCGCCTCCTCTGACGCGACCTTCCAGTCGTCGGCACTGGTTTGGGTGGACGCGGGTCCGGTAGTAGATCCCGGCGGAGTTAATTCCGAAACGACTTCGTGGATATGACGGCCGCCGTCGCTGATCACAAACATGATGTTTATGACCCCTGTGGAAAGTCCCGGGACTGGGACGTTGATCACCATGCTGCCCGTGCAGTTGGCATTGACCGTGTAGGTGCCCGTTTCTCCCGTCGAGAAATCGATCTGACCTGTCGTTCGAAGGCTGTCGCCGATGTAATCACGCTGTGTGAGATTGCCGTTGCCGTCAAAAACCTTGATACCTGCCACGACCTGTGGTGGCCCGTTCGGAAGGCCTGCAGGAGTATACGCAGTGACGCCAAACGCGTATTCGCCCTTCAACGTGGCGTTCGAGCACCCGTAGTCGTCAGTGCCTCCTGCCCAGGCCGCACCGCTCAGCGCCGGCAAAGCGATCGCGGCCGCCAGAATCCCTGTGAAAAGCCAACTTCTCATCTTCGATCTCCTCTCTTTGGTCACGGTCTGAAACCGGAATGCGTTGGGGCAGCTTTGGCCGCGCATCGAGAAGAGGCTCATAGCGGCGGGTGGGGCAATAAAACGGCGATAAAATCTTTTGAATCCGTCTGAAATGTTCCAAAATCGCTCCGCCGAGGACCTTGGTCTCTAACGGCGGCTGGCCCTCGTCATTGAGTTCCTCATGTTCGTCGGGGGCGCAGGCATGAATGGGCCCGCCACTGCCGACGTCTTCCTGTTCGAAGGCTTTCGCCTCGACCGGCGGGGAGGCGGTCTGTTCCGGCGGGATGAAGCCGGTGGTTTCGTCCCGATGCCGATCGGCTCGCGCGCGCTCGATGTTCTCCGGGTTCTCGTCGAGCGGCCAGGGGATCTCGTTTCCAGGGACGAGATCATGAATGCGGTGTGGCCCGGGACCGTCGTCGAGAACAGCAATTTACCCGTGCAGATTGCCGCGCTCCGCCGGCTCCTCGACAATGGCCGAGCAGACGGCAGCTGCATCCAGACCGTCCCCGGCCGCGGCTACCGGTTCGTCGTCCCGGTTGCGCGGTTCGACGCCGATGCACACTCTGCGATTCAGACAATTTCCCCGGGCAATGAGCGTTCGCGGCCACGACTGTCGATCGTCGTCCTGCCTTTTACGAACCTCAGCGACGACCGGGAGCAGCAATATTTCGCGGATGGCATCACCGAGGACCTCACGACAAATCTCTCGAGGCTCGAGAACATGTTCGTGATTTCACGAAATACGGCGTTCACCTACAGAAGCAAGTCCGTCCACACGAAGCAGATTGGCCGCGATCTCGGTGTACGGTATGTGCTCGAAGGGAGTGTCCGCCGGTCCGACAGCCGAGTCCGCATCACCGCCCAACTGATCGATGCCGCGACCGACGCGCATCTGTGGGCAGAGCGGTTCGATAGCGATTCCGGCGATCTGTTTGCGCTCCAAAACGAGATCACGACCCGGCTCGCAAACGCGCTCGGCGCTGAGCTGATTGCTGTGGAGGCCGCTCGGCCGACTGATAATCCTGATGCGCGCGATTACATTCTCCGAGGACGTGCCGCAACGCTCAAGCCGACTTCTCGGGATAATTATACCGAAATGATCCGCCTGTTCGAGCGCGCGTTGGCGCTCGATCCCCAGTCCGTCGAAGCACAGACCCATTTGGCAAGTGCGCTCGCAAACCGCGCGCTCATCGGAGTAACCGACTCGGCTGTGGCCGACATAGCATATGCGGAAGGGCTGGTCGATCGAGCCTTGGCGGCATCGCCCCGCTATGCGCCTGCGCATTTTGCTAAAGGCGATGTGCTGCGCGCGCAGGGCCGATGCGAGGAGGCCATTTCCGAACTCCAGACGGTGCTCGCGATCGATCGTAACGCCGTAGGCGTATTGGACGCTCTCGCAGATTGCAAGTTATTGACCGGAACAATAGAGGAAGTAATCCCGCTCGAACAGCAGGCCATCCGCCTCAGTCCTCGCGATCCCAGTATCGGCTGGTGGTATCTCAGGATTGGGCACGTCCATCTACTGCAATCGCGCGTGGACGAGGCGATCTTGTGGCTCGAAAAGGCGCGCGTTGCCGTTCCGAAATTGCCGTTCGTGCATGCCCTCCTCGCCTCGGCGTATGGTCTCAAAGGAGCGACCGAGCGTGCCGCCGCAGAACTCGCCGAAGCCCAGAAGTTGACTGGAGACGATCATTTTTTGAGCATCGCCCGCCTAAAGTCCTTCGGAAGGGCCCGCGGGTATTTCCGAGCGACCAACATCGATTTCGAAGCCACTTATTTCGCCGGATTGCGCAAGGCCGGCATGCCGGAGGAGTGACCGCAGTAGCTGCCAAGTCGAAACCCGCGTCAGCATTCCGGACGCGCCGAATTACCGGGGACCGAGCTCGCCTTCGCCGACCATCCGCTCGTGCCCATCCACCTCGTGCTTGATCCGATAATGAGGCGCATTACGTTCGCCGAGCAAAAGGCGAACGATTTTAAAGCGGCCTTTGGCGGTATGCTCGACGCCCCGCTCCGGGAAAAATTCCACTGCCTGACCGACGCGGTATTTGTGCTCTGACATGCTGATTCCTCCAGGTTGGAGAGCGACGCGGAACGGCGATATCAGTTACCATCTCGGCCGCGACCGCTCCAGTTAGGCTAACGAGGTTGCGAGTTCGCCGCGGGAACGGGAGGGTGGCCGACGGTAATGGGCGGCTTGAGCATCCCGTATACCATGACACCAATGAATAGCAGGACCGGAATGACGATCGGTGGAACTAGGTATTTCATGGAGGTTTCCAGATAAGGGAACGCGATTGCCGCACCAGCTGAGCAACGCCGGCGCGCATTCAACTCCGGATCACAACATGCTGGAGAGGATTGCGGCCCCGAGGGCGAGGCAGGCGAGCAATACCATAGCCTGCCAATATTTCACCGTGGCCTGCCAATATTTCTTCTGCTCCGCACCCACTCGCTCTCGACCCCGCGAAGGCGCCGATTTTTGGGCCGGCAGAAGCTCCACCAACCGTTGGCTGATGGCCAAATCGTCCGATGGATGCGTCCGACGAATGGGCAATCGAGCAATCAGCGGCCTCAGCGCCTCGGCTGCGCGAGCCTTCGGCAGAGGAGTGAGCCGAGCGGCCTCTTCCCAAGGATCCAGGCCGAGCCGCGTCAACGCTGAGACAACGCTGAGCGTTACTCCATTTTGTTCTTCGCCAATCGAGGCAAAGAGAAAATCGTTCAAATCAGAGTGGAGCAGGGAAAATCGAGCGGATAGCGCCATTATCGCTCCGGTCTCAATGGCTGGCCGCCGCAATAACGGGCGACACAACGCCTAGAGAGGGCCGCCGAGTGGTTCGGCGCAAGCGGTACCGATCACGGCCCCCAAATCCCTGGTTTCAAATTCGGAAACTTTTTCATTTACCGCGCCTCGGTGTCAGGAGGAGGGTTCCCTCTTGATCTTGCCGCCGCCAATCGCGGCCCTGAGAGAGAACTTGTCTGCTACCCGACGGGGCACCTAGGACTTCGTCTGATAGACCACACGTCGTTCCGTGGTACAGAATTTTGCGCGGCAGACCAATTCTCTGCCTTCAGATATTGTGCCTTTTTTTATACGCACAAGAGATCCCTGAATATATTTTTAAAATCTGCCGGTATGTGGTTGATTTTTATTTGATATGCCTTTTTCTCCGATTGCCCGTTGCCAACAAAATATACCTCAGACCGACGTCGTCTATAGAAAGGAATTCATGGTATATTCACGGGCAATCGATCGCATTGGCTGGAACAATTCGAAATCGTAGCCATATTGTACTGAGCTAGAAATCAAAAAGAGGGATTGCTCCATGTATATCTCCCTGAAAGAAAGCTGCACCAAGGGCTTTAGGAAATGGTCTGACGTTTACCAGCCAGAGATCAACAAGCCAGAGATCAACAAGGATGTTCGCGCGGATCAGGGCGACCGGGAGGTCGACGCAGATCCTGATCTCAATAATCGGGTAATGTCATCAGCCGACCGGCCGCATCGGCCATGGCTCGTGCCAGGCGCGGGCACGCTCTAACTTAAATCGCGATCTCGCTCACCAGCTGCTCGACAATCTCGTGCTCGCGTCGCGAGCACGGACGGCGCGCGGACGAGAAACGTTGCGCCGGGTGACCCCGTGTGGGCCGCCTCCGCTCGATTCAGCAAAGGTTCTTGGCAACTGAATGATGGCTGCAAAACGCCGCTGGTGGAGGCCCTGGCCAACGCTGTGCAACTTCAGACGTCAGCAGCCCGTCGGAATACAGGTTTGCTCATTCCGAAGGAGGAAAAGACGTTCGTGCGGCTTAAGATAGAAGACACTCGTGAGGGATTGGTAGCGACCATTTCTCAAACGCGATGACCTCGACAGGACCAGCAGCCGCGTGTCGCCGCCGATCCATCCCGCCTGATCGATCTCAACCGAGTTCAGCCTTGTGAACACACCACGGTCATATCTCGACCTCGGTGCCGAGCTCGATCACGCGGTCCGGCGGGATGCGGAAAAAATCGGGCGACCGCGTCGCGACGCGTGCGAGAGCGGAATAAAGGCGCTCGCGCCACCGGGCCATCCCGGGCCGCGGGCTTGGTTTGACGTTGGCGCGCCCAACAAAAAAGGAAATCTGGCTCGGATCTAGTTCCAGCCCCGGGATCTCCGCCCGCTGCAGCTCCCGCGCTACGTTCGGCGTCTGTGCAAAGCCGAAATGCGCTTCAATCTGCCAAAAGCCGCTGCCGAGCTCCGTTGCTTTAATCCGGGCCGCACCCGCCACTCGGGGGATGTTCTCGGTGACGACGTGAACCAGCAGCACCGTCCGGTGCAGCACCTTGTTGTGCTTGAGGTTGCGCAGCAGTGTTAGAGGCACGTCTTGGGTCTGGGTGGTGAGAAAGACCGCGGTCCCCGAAACGCGGGCTTCCGGCGCCTCGTCGCAGGTGGCGAGAAAGGAGGCGAGCGGCACGGCCTCACTTGCCAGCTGCATCCGCACCAGCCGTCGTCCCGTGCGCCAGGTGGTCAGGATCGTAAATACCGCGATTCCGATCACCAGCGGGAACCAGCCGCCGCTCGGGATCTTCAGGGTATTGGCGCCGAACAGCGCAAGGTCGACGGTCATGATCGGCACCAGCACGACGGCGATTATCGGCCATTGCCAACGCCACACGCCACGCATCACGGCTGCGGCGAGGACCGTCGTGATGGCCATCGTCCCGGTGACTGCAAAACCATAGGCCGAAGCGAGTGCGCTTGAGCTTTGGAACCCCAGAACCAGAGCGACAACCGCAATCAGCAGCAGCCAATTGATCTGCGCGATATAGATCTGACCGTGCGCGCGGGTCGAGGTTTGAAAGATATCGAGGGGCGGCATCAGGCCGAGTTGAATCGCCTGCCGGGACAGCGAGAACGCGCCGGATATCACTGCTTGCGATGCGATGACCGTCGCCGCGGTCGACAACAGCACCAGCGGGAACAAACCCCAAGCGGGCGCCATGCGAAAGAACGGATTGTCGATAGCCGCTTTGTCCCCCAGGATCAGAGCGCCTTGTCCGAAATAATTTAAGACGAGAGCGGGAAGCACTACGGCGAACCATGCCAGCCTGATCGGAAAACGGCCAAAATGGCCCATGTCGGCGTAGAGCGCCTCGCCGCCCGTAATGGCGAGCGCGACGGCTCCGAGCACAACGAAGCCGGCGCCTGGCGTCGCGATAAAAATGTGAGCTGCGTGCGCGGGGTTCAGAGCTTCGAGCACGCGCGGCGTTCCGGCAATTTGCAACACTCCGATTATCGCGATGACGGCGAACCATAAGACCATCACCGGGCCGAAGATGCGGCCGACCCGGCCGGTGCCACCCTTCTGAAAAAGAAAAAGCGCGAGCAGCACAACGATGGTCAGCGGCAGCACGAAACGGTTCAACGCCGGCGCCGCAACGCCAATACCCTCGACCGCGCTCAGCACGGAAATCGCCGGCGTGATCATGCTGTCGCCATAGAACAGCGCGGCCCCGCCGAGGGCGAGCAACGTCAACAGATTGCGGGAGCGCTGGCCTTGCGCCTGCTCCAAAGCGAGGGCCAGCAAAGCGAGAATACCGCCCTCGCCTTGATTGTCGGCACGCATGATCAACAGGACGTATTTGACCGTGACGACTATGATCAACGCCCAGAAAATCATCGACAGAACGCCAAGGACGTGTTCTGCATCGAGGGGAAGGCCGTGCTCAGGGTTGAAGCATTCTCGAAAGGTGTAGACCGGACTTGTCCCGATATCACCGAACACGACACCGAGTGCAGCGAGGCTCAGCGCGGCAAACCCGGTGGATGGATCCGGCGCGTTCTCCCCAAGTTCATCTTTTGCGGTCAACGCTGCGTGCCCGGCCGGAATGACCTCGGTCGAAGTCGCAGTGTTGCCGGCGCGATTTGCCATCGGGTTCTCCTGCCTGCCCGCCGCTCAGCGTCCCGCCGGCATTTTAGAGAAGGCGCCACTATCTAAAGAATCTGCAGGAAGATCGCCACTCGAAGCGGGGTTCCCGATGTGACGCTTCTGGCGCTCTTATTCGCGCACCAGGGCTGCTTCTTGCGATCCTCGGTAGTCCCGGCGACTACGAACCGGAGGGAAATACCAATGATGCAAATCGGTGTCGGCTACGAACTGGTCTACGATTGTCCGCAGCCGACGCCGATGCTGCTGATGTTGAACGTCCACTATACCCGCGTGTCGGACATGGTGGTACCCGATCACCTCGTGACCAGCCCCTCGATCCCGATCCGTGCCTATCGCGATGGCTTTGGCAATTGGTGCGATCGGATCGTGGCGCCGGCCGGGCGAACCCGGCTGTGTGCCAACGGGATCGTTAAAGATACGGGCGAATCGGATGTGGTGGCCAGCGAGGCACAGCAGCACGCAGTGCAGGATCTACCCGACGAGGCCTTGGTGTTCCTGCTCGGCAGCCGCTATTGCGAGATCGACCGGTTGTCCGAAATCGCCTGGTCGCTGTTCGGAAATACGCCGCTCGGCTGGGCCCGCGTCCAGGCCATCTGCGATTACGTTCACCAGCACATTGTCTTCGGCTACGAACACGCACGCGCCACTAGGACGGCTTGGGAAGCTTACTGCGATCGCACCGGCGTCTGCCGGGACTTTGCTCATTTGGCCGTCGCGTTCTGTCGCTGCATGAACATCCCGGCTCGCTATTGCACCGGCTATCTGGGCGATATCGGGGTGCCCGTCTCGGACGCTCCGATGGATTTCTCGGCTTGGTTCGAAGCCTATCTCGGCGGCCAGTGGTACACGTTCGACGCACGCCACAACATCCCGCGCATCGGACGCGTGCTGATCGCCCGCGGCCGCGACGCGGCAGATGTAGCGATCAGTACCACCTTTGGTCCGAACACGCTCAGCAGCTTTACGGTAGTGACCGAGGAGATCACGACAGTAAGCTCCGAATAGCCGATGCTTTACCGGCTTGCTGCTTCTGAATGATCCCGAGCACCCCGATCCAGGACTTCGCCTTCTCGGCTTGACCGGCGACCGCCGCGGCGCGGGCATTCTCCCGCGCCACGGTGGCGGCCTCTCTTCCGTGAACGTCGATCATGTCGCGGGCGAGCTTATCGTCGTCGGCAGCATCCTCCATTGCAGCACCTGATCGAAGATCGTGCAGCTGGAACTCAGTAATCCATGCCGCCCATGCCACCCATCCCACCCGGCGGCATGCCGGGAGCGCCCTTTGGCTCGGGCCTGTCACCCACCATCGCTTCGGTGGTGATCAACAACCCGGCGACCGAGGCGGCGTCCTGCAGCGCTACCCGCACGACCTTGGTCGGATCGATAATCCCGGCGGCGACCATGTCCTTGTACTCGCCCGACTGGGCGTCAAAGCCGAAATTCGCGTCGTTCTTGTCGGTCAGCTTGCCGACGACGATCGAGCCCTCGACGCCGGAATTCTCGGCGATCTGCCGCACCGGCGACTGGATGGCCTTGCGAACGATCTCGATGCCGACCTTCTGGTCGTTATTCGCCGGATTGAGGCCGGCCAGGACCTTGCTCGCAAAGAGCAGCGCAACGCCGCCGCCCGGAACGATACCTTCCTCGACCGCAGCCTTGGTTGCGTGCATCGCGTCGTCGACGCGGTCCTTGCGCTCCTTCACCTCGACCTCGGTGCCGCCGCCGACCCGAATGATAGCTACGCCGCCCGCCAGCTTTGCCAGGCGCTCCTGCAGCTTCTCGCGGTCGTAATCCGAGGTCGTCTCCTCGATTTGCGCCTTGATCTGGCCGGTGCGGGCAACGATGTCCTCTTTGCTGCCGGCGCCGTCGATGATCGTCGTGTTCTCCTTGTCGATCAGCACCCGCTTGGCGCGGCCGAGCATGTCGAGCGTGACGTTTTCGAGCTTGATGCCGAGGTCTTCCGAGATCACCTGGCCACCGGTCAAGGTCGCGATATCCTCGAGCATGGCCTTGCGGCGATCGCCGAAGCCCGGCGCTTTGACCGCCGCCACTTTGAGGCCGCCGCGCAATTTGTTGACGACGAGGGTGGCAAGCGCCTCGCCTTCGATGTCCTCGGCAACGATCAGCAAGGGCCGAGCGCTCTGCACGACGGCTTCGAGGATGGGCAGCAGAGATTGCAGACTGGACAGCTTCTTCTCGTGCAGCAGGATGTACGGGTCGTCGAGCTCGGCGATCATCTTCTCCGCATTGGTGATGAAATACGGGCTCAGATAGCCGCGGTCGAATTGCATGCCTTCGACGACGTCGAGCTCCGTTTCCAGCGATTTCGCTTCCTCGACGGTGATGACGCCCTCATTGCCGACCTTCTTCATGGCCTCGGCGAGCATCCGGCCGATCTCGGGGTCGCCATTGGCCGAAATCGTGCCGACCTGCGCGATCTCGTCGTTTGTCGAGACCTTCTTCGAGCGTTTTTGGATGTCCTTGACGACCGCATCGACCGCCATGTCGACGCCGCGCTTCAAATCCATCGGGTTCATCCCCGCGGCCACCGCCTTGACCCCTTCGCGCACCATCGCGTGGGCGAGAATGGTCGCGGTTGTCGTGCCGTCGCCGGCGACCGAGCTCGTCTTGCTGGCCACCTCGCGCACCATTTGCGCGCCCATGTTCTCGAACTTGTCGCTGAGTTCGATTTCCTTGGCGACGGTGACCCCGTCCTTGGTAATCCGCGGCGCGCCGTAGCTCTTGTCGAGGACGACATTGCGGCCTTTGGGCCCCAGAGTCACTCTGACGGCATTGGTGAGGGTATCGATGCCATGGAGCATCCGCTCGCGCGCATCGGTGCCTAGCCGAATATCTTTAGCAGCCATGATCGTTCCCTTTTCAGTTGGTTTTCGCAGCGGCGGCGCCGCCCTCGACGAGGCCCATGATGTCGGCCTCCTTCATGATCATCAGTTCTTCGCCGTCGAGGCGAACCTCTGTGCCCGACCACTTTCCGAACAGCACGCGGTCGCCAGCCTTTACGTCGAGCGGGTGCACCTTGCCGTCTTCGCCGCGGGTACCGGGCCCGACGGCGATGACCTCGCCTTCCATCGGTTTTTCCTGTGCGGTGTCGGGAATTAGGATCCCACCCGCCGTCTTCGCCTCCTGCTCCACCCGCCGGAGCAGCACGCGGTCGTGCAACGGTCTGAAATTCATGAAAATCTTTCCAGGGTTTGAATCCGGTCGCCTTCACAAGGACGGCGATACAAATTCCAGGAGTATCTAGCGTGACGAGGATTAGCACTCGCTACGCGAGAGTGCTATTAAAATCGGGAGCCGCGGTATCTCTTACAAGTGCGTGCCACGGAAATGGGACTGCAGGGAGCAACATGCCGGAAAGCATCGACGCAATCACCTTAAGGCATCCGGACGACTGGCACGTCCATTTGCGCGACGGGGCGATGCTCGCCGCGGTCCTGCCGTTCACCGCTCGGCAGTTCGCCCGCGCGATCGTGATGCCAAACCTAGTACCGCCCGTGATCGGTGTCGCGGCGGCCTGCGTTTACCGCGAGCGAATCGTCGCCGCGCTCCCGGCGGGCACCGATTTCGCGCCCCTGATGACCTGTTATTTGATGGACACGACCGACCCGGAAGAAGTTGCCCGCGGCTATGAGGAAGGAGTCTTCGCGGCGGTCAAGCTCTACCCGGCGCGGGCGACGACGAACTCGGCCTTCGGCGTCACCGACTACGACCGCATCACGCCGGTGCTCGAGCGGATGGCGGCTCTCGGCGTGCCGCTCTTGATCCATGGCGAGGTCACCGACCCGGAGGTCGACGTGTTCGACCGCGAGGCTGTGTTCATCGACAAAGTGCTCGATCCGCTGCGGCGACGGCTGCCCGAATTACGGATCGTCCTGGAGCACATTACGACCGAAGAATCGGTGGATTATGTGACCTCGGGCGGGCCGAACCTGGCGGCGACAATCACCGCGCATCACCTCGTGATCAACCGCAATGCAATCTTTGCCGGCGGGATCAGACCGCACCTCTATTGTCTGCCGATCGCCAAGCGCGAGAAGCACCGTCGCGCGCTGCGCCGCGCCGCAACGTCGGGGAATGAGAAATTCTTCCTCGGCACCGACAGCGCACCGCACGCGGTCGCGACGAAGGAAACCGCGTGCGGCTGCGCCGGCATCTTCACCGCACCCTGCGCGCTCGAGATTTACGCCGAGGTTTTCGAAGAGGAAGCAGCGCTGGACAAACTGGAAGCGTTCGCGTCACTGAACGGACCGAATTTCTACATGCTGCCGCCTAATGAAACGCGGATCACGTTGCGGCGACACTCGTGGGTGGTCCCGGAGCGCATCGGGAACGGCGACAATGCCGTCGTGCCGTTCCGCGCCGGTGAGACCCTACGCTGGCGGCTGCACGATTAGGAGCGGCGAATGGACATCGAGAGGGCGCTGGAGCGGATCAAGGCGGCGGTCGGGCCGCGCGGCTGGATCGCCGATCCGGCAGAGCAGGAACCCTACCTGGTCGAGGCGCGGCGGCTGTGGCGCGGCGCCACCCGGCTCGTCGTCCGGCCGGCTTCGACCGAGGAGGTCGCGGCGGTGGTGCGGATCTGCGCCGACGCGAAATTGCCGATCGTGCCGCAAGGCGGCAATACAGGCCTCGTCGGCGGCGGCGTCCCGCCCGAGGACGGACAGAACATCGTCCTCGCCCTTGGCCGGATGAACCGCATCCGCGCGATCGACCCGGTCAATTTCACGATGACGGTGGAGGCCGGTTGTATCCTCGCCCACTTGCATCAAGCGGCGGCCGAGGTCGACCGGTTGTTCCCGCTCAGCCTCGGCGCCGAGGGCAGCTGCCAGATCGGCGGCAATCTGTCGACCAATGCCGGCGGCATCGCGGTGCTGCGCTACGGCAATACGCGCGAACTGGCGTTGGGCGTTGAGGTCGTATTGCCGGATGGGCGGATCTGGGACGGGCTGCGCGGCCTGCGCAAGGACAATACCGGCTACGACCTGAAGCAGCTCTTCATCGGCGGCGAAGGCACGCTCGGGATCATCACCGCCGCGACTTTAAAGCTGTTCCCGAAACCGCGGGAAATCGAGACCGCCTTTCTCGGGCTCAGCCGGGTCGAGGATGTCATGGCGCTCTTTGCCCGCGCCCGCGCGGCGACCGCCGATCAGCTCACCGCCTTCGAGCTGATCCCGCGCGCCGCACTCGATCTGGCGCTCGTCCACATATCCGGGACCATCGATCCGCTCGCCAAGCCGCATCCCTGGTACGTCTTGCTCGAAATGGCGTCGAGCGCGACCGAAAGCGGGCTGCGCGCGCTTTTGGACAGGCTGCTGGAGACTGCGCTCGACGAAGGTCTCGTCGCCGACGGGGTCATTGCCGAGAGCGGTCAGCAAGCGAAGCAGCTCTGGCGCATTCGCGAGGCGATTGTCGAGGCGCAGCTCTATTCCGGCTCGATCAAGCACGACGTCTCGGTACCGGTGAGCAAGGTCGCCGACTTTATCATCCGCGCCACCGCCAGGGTGACCGAACGGCTGCCCGGCATTCGGCCGATGGTCTTTGGGCATGTCGGGGACGGCAACATCCACTTCAATCTGACCCAGCCGGAAGGCGCCGATACGGCGGCCTATCTTGCGCGCTGGCAGGAGTTCAACGACATCGTCCACGGTGTGGTGTGCGAGCTGCGCGGGTCGATCAGCGCCGAGCATGGCGTCGGCCGCCTGAAGCGCGACGAGATCACCCATTACAAATCACCGATCGAGATCGAGCTGATGCGCCGCGTCAAACGCGCCCTCGATCCCGACAACATCATGAACCCCGGCAAACTCGTCAGCTTGTGAAATTGCCCTAAAATGAAGTCACCCTACCACGTCACCCCCGCGGAAAGCGGGGGTCCAGAGCAGCCGCTGCGGCCTTTCCTCCCTGGCTTCCCGCTTCCGCGGGAATGACGGGTGTTAGAGAGATGCCCGAGGAAGATCCGCGCCAGCGCTACAAGGCCAATCTGCAGGGGGAGGTCGACAGCGCCTCGCTCTACCGAACGCTGTCGCAGACCGAGAAGAACCCCGAGCTGGCCCAGGTTTATGCTCGCCTCGGCGCGGTCGAGGAGGCGCATGCCGAGTTCTGGAAACGCAAGATCGGGGCGATCGGCCAGCGCGTGCCCAGCCTGCGGCCGAGCTTCCGGACACGGGCACTCGCCTGGCTGGCGCGCCGTTTTGGTCCGGCCTTCGTCCTGCCGAGCATTAATGCGCTCGAGCAGCTGGACAGCGGCAGCTATGACACTCAGCCGGAGGCCGTTGCCGGCGGGCTGCCCGCGGCCGAGCGCTCGCACGCCCGCATCATCGAAGCCCTGGCGGCGCCGTCGCCGGGCGGGTTCAGCGGCGCGACGATCGCCCGGCTGGAAGGCCGCCACCGCGGCCTGGCCGGGAACGCTCTGAGGGCCGCCGTGCTCGGCGCCAATGACGGGCTGTGCTCCAATCTGAGCCTGGTGATGGGCGTCGCCGGCGCCGATCTCGCCCCTCATGCCATCCTCGTCACCGGCCTGGCGGGGCTACTGGCCGGCTCTTGCTCTATGGCTTTGGGCGAATGGCTGTCGGTCAGCACGACCCGCGAATCCTATCAGCGGCAAATCAAGACCGAGGCCGACGAGCTGGAGCAGGTGCCCGAGGAGGAAGAAGAAGAGCTGGCGCTGATCTATCAGGCCAAAGGTCTCCCCGAGGACCAGGCGAAAGTGCTGGCGCAACGGCTGATCGCCAACAAGGAAACTGCCCTCGACACGCTCGTTCGCGAGGAGCTCGGGATCGACCCGGACGTGCTCGGCGGCTCGGCCTGGGCCGCCGCCGGGACCTCCTTCCTGCTGTTCGCAATCGGCGCGATCTTCCCGGTCGCCCCCTATTTTGTGGTGGCCGGGCTGCCGGCGGTGATCGCCAGCCTCGCGGCGAGCGGGTTGGCGCTGTTTCTGATCGGCGCCGGCACAACCTTGTTCACCGGCCTTGGGGTATGGTTCTCCGGACTGCGCCAATTGCTGATCGGCTTTGCCGCCGCCGGTGCGACCTATGGCGTAGGCAAGCTGATCGGCGCCGCAATCACGGGTTGAGGCGCAGGCTTCTAGTGCGGACGAGGAATTCCGCGCGGGCGAGCTGGCGCTGCAACCCGAGCCGTTCGGTCACCGTCAGCGGCTGCCATGCACCGCCGCCGAGCAGCTGATGGTTGCCCTCGCCAGCTTTGCCGACCATCCGCAGGCGCTGGCCGTCAAACACCAGGAGGCCGTCGAGCCCGCGTTCGTCGAGCGTCCAATTCCGCACCGGTCCGGTATCGATGTGGATAAAGCCGGAATGTGGGTACCACCCGACGCCGCCGCGCTCCATCGCGCGGGCCTTTGTCATTGCCTCGGGGAGATTCGAGTCGACACGTATGTCAAGCGCGCGGCCGAGGATATGCTGGCTATGCTCGGCGACACCGAACATGGTGCGGGCGAGCATCGCGTTGGTTTCGGCCGTGCGATAAGCCGACAATATCGTGGCTTTGGTCTGGCCTACCGAATCCAGAACATCGGTCAAGAAGTCGATGACCCCGACATCGATCTCCGTTTTTTCGCCGGAATGATGGTCGCGCAAGAAAACACAAAGCTCGTCGATGACCCGCGGGATCGGACCTTGGTCGTTGCGGTACGCACCGTCGAAGGTCTCGCCAGTATGGCAGTTGACCAGGCGCAGCCGGCGCAGGGCCATTGGCGGACGGGCGACCGCGTGTGCTATCGTGGGCCACGCTGCGGCAAATCCGGTCATCAAGGATAGAAACAGCCGACGATCCATTGCCTTTTCGGTTCTCGCGCAATCACCTGAAAACGGCATCGCCGGCATTACCGGAAATTCCGTAAACGGCAGGGTCTGCTGGACGCCCGGGCCGAGCCGGACATGACGAGGAGAAAGGTCAGCGGATAAAAGGCGCAGACTTCCCTTCGGTCAAGCTTAAAATCTCTTCAGCAGTCGATCGATGTAGTCGAGCTCGATTTCCGGACGAGAGCGCTCGCCGGCGCGGCGGCGCAGTTCGTCCAGGATTTCGCGGGCTTTTTGTAGAGTATTCTGGTCGGGGATTTTGACGTCGCCCTGATCGTAGGTTCCGTTATTCGATAACGGCCGGCCTAAGGGATCGCGCTCGGCTCGGTCGCGCGGCGTCCCGTCGGTGGCGCCGACTTCGTCATCGTTCGGGTTGCCCCATTGGCCCTGCATGCGGCGCTGCATCTGCTGGGCAAAGTCGCGCGCCGCCTGCTGCAATTGGTCGAGCGCCTCGGTCTGCGGGCCAATCGCCTCGCCGGGCTGCCGGCGCTGCAACGCCTCGGTGGCGTCGCGCATCGCCCGTTCGGCACGGCCCAACGGCTCGGGGATGTCGCCAAGCCCGTCGCCCAGCCGGCGCATCATCTCGCCGAGCATGCGGCGCAGCCCCTCCTGCTGCCCTGCGGCATCGCCCAGCTGGCCGTTGGGATCCGGCTGGTCGCCCCCTCCTTGCTGCTGTCCGGGCTGCTGTCCCTGCTGCTGGCCGCGCTGCCCCATGCGGCCTTGTTGACCCTGTTGGCCTTGCTGCTGTTGGGCGCGGAAGCTGCGGTCGAGCAGCTGTTGCTGACGCTGCATCAGCTCGCGCATGTTGCGCATCATCTGCTGCGCCTCGCTCGAACCCTGCTGCGGCATCTGCCCGGGTCTCGCCATGCGCAGGTTTTCGAGCATGTTCTGCAATTGCGACAACAGCTCGCGGGCCTGGTCGCGCGCGCCGTTGCGGGCGAGGTCCCGCGCGCGGTCGAGCATGCGCTGCAAATCGCGGCTGCTGATGACCTTGGAAGGGTCGATCGGCTGCTGAAACTGCTCGGGATTCCGCGCCATGTTTTCGGCGAGCGCCTGCAGATAGCGGTCGAGCGCCTGCTGCAGCTCCTTCATCAGGCGATCGATCTCCGCGTCCGGCGCATTTTTTGCGAGCGCGTCTTGGAGATCTTGCTGCAGGCGCCGCATCTCACGCTCGGCGAGCGACATGCGTCCATCCTCGATGCGCAGGGCGGTGTCCCACAGCAGTTGCTGCACTTCGGCTATCGAATTTGCGTCGTTGTTGATCCGCAGACGCTCCTCGGCAAGGCGCATGCCGAGGAAGGCCACGGTGTCGTCGCGGTAAAGCTGCGGCCGCTCGCGCAGATCGCTGAGCGTATCGGCTACCGCCAGTCGCGACCCGGGGTCGGTCGCCAGCTCCTTGCGCTGGTCGATGATTGCGCGGGCGACCGGGTGCTCGAATTTGCGCTCGGGCAGCTTGATCCGGACCGGCTCGCTTTCGCCCGTCTGGCCGAGAGCGTCGGTAGCGACGAGGCGGATCTCGACCGGTAGGCCGGCCCAGGGATGCGGCGACAAATCGTGATAGCTGGTGGCTTGCGCTTCTTTCAGGTGCAGCCCCGGCAAAGGCATGTCGAGCTCGATGGTCTCGGCGGGGCTGCCGCCCTCGCGCCGGATCACCGCCTTAGCCGATTCGACCCCGTAATCATCGCTCGCCTGATAATCGATGCGCAGTGCGGCATGCGGCGTGCCCTCCGGGGTCTTTGCGAAGGCGATCTTGGGCGGGTTGTCCGGGATGATCTCGATCTGCCAGTTGCCGAGCGCCGCGCCAGCCTGCGTCACAGCGAGCTGCTTGCCGGAGTTCAAGGTTGCCGCGGCCCGGAAGTTCTGCTTGTCGACCGCATCGAAATCGCGGCTCTCCCCGTCGATCGCGAGGCGCGGCACCGCCTGGCCGCCATGCACCTGGGCGAGCAGCTTGCTGCCGGTCGGGATGCGCAAGGTCTCGGTGGTTTCCGGACGCAAGAATTGCGGCGCCAGCCCGGTATAGTCGGGCGGCGTTATCCAGGCGTCGAGGCTTGCGGCGGCGATACCCGACCTTCCGGCGATGTCGGGTTTGAAGGCCCGGACGAGGCGATCGCGCCAGTCAGCGCCGGCATCGATAGCAGCGAGCAGCAACAGGATCGCCAGGACGGCGCGCAAACCCCGTCGGATCACGGGCAGCGAACCCGGCCTGCGGCAGCCCGATCCGCAATCGGCGCGTCGCTGCTTCCATGCGCCGCCGGTGTGCTTCCCACAGCCCTGCCGACGCTGCGTCGAGGCGCCCGCTCGGCCGGTCGGCGAGAGCCTGCAGCGGCCGGTGTTGCAGCTCGCTTGCCTGCTCGATGCGGCGTCGCGCGGAGAAGGCATCGGGAATGACGGCTCTGCCGAATGCCGCAGCCAAGCCGCTCGCGAAAGCGGCGCCGAGGCCGAGCAGAATTGCAGCGTGCAAAAGGCTCGGCAAATTCGGCAGGACATCGAACAAGCCGAGCACGAGAAACGTGCCGAGCGCGGCGAGCGCCGGCCAGCATGGCGGCCAGATACGCTCCCAAAGCAGCGCAAAACGGGCGAGCCGCAGCCGCATCGCAAAGCGGCTACCGGATAGCGACGAGCGGTCGGTCATGCGGCACCTCGCCTTCGCACCGGGTCCTCGGCCCTATCGGGGAGCCCGCCGGGAACACCATTGGGGGAAAGCCATTGGGGAATGGTATCTAGAGACAGGAGCGCGTCATAGCTCGGCCGCGCCCGGATGACGGAAAAACGCTGGCCCGCAACCAGCACTTCCGGGACCAGTAACCGGCTGTTGTAGGTCGTGCTCATGACCGCGCCATAGGCCCCCGCCGCCGTGAAGGCGAGGAGGTCGCCCTCGGCGAATGGCGGTAGCTCTCGGTCGACCGCAAAGGTGTCGCCGGTTTCGCACACCGGCCCGACGACATCCGCCGGCGTAAGCGAAGCATCGGCCTCGGGGAGACGAACCGGGACAATGTCATGCCACGCATCGTAAAGAGCCGGACGGATCAAATCGTTCATCGCGGCGTCGACGATGACGAAACGCCTGGTGCTGCCCTCCTTTACGTAGAGCACCTGCGAGACAAGCAGCCCAGCCGCCGCCGTCAGCACCCGACCCGGCTCGAACGCCAGAGTGAGCCCGAGCGTGCCGAAGATGTCGCGCACAAGCCTCGCATAGCTCAGCGGCTCCGGCGGGCGCTCCGCATGGTAGCGGACGCCGATCCCGCCGCCGAGATCCAAACGCGCGACGGGAAACCCGAGAGCGCGCAATTCGAGGACCAGCTCGGCAACCCGCTCGAAGGCGCGCCGATAGGGCTCGAGATCGGTCAGCTGCGAGCCGATGTGCACCGCGAGCCCGATCGGCTCGATGCCGGGAAGTTGGCCGGCGAGCTCGAACGCGGCAACCGCCTCGTCGAGTTCAATACCGAATTTGTTTTCCTTCCGGCCGGTCGAAATCTTGAAGTGGGTGTGCGCATCGACATCCGGGTTTACCCGGATCGCGATGCGCGCGATCCGACCTTGGGCGCTGGTGACTTCGCTCAGGCGGCGCAGCTCGGGCACCAACTCGACATTGATCTGATGAATACCGGCATCGAGCGCCGCCCGCATCTCCGCCGCCGTTTTGCCGACCCCGGAGAAGATGATCCGCTCTGGCGGCACGCCGGCGGCGAGCGCGCGGCGCAGCTCCCCCTCGGAGACGACGTCGGCCCCCGCGCCCAGACCAGCCATGAGGCGGAGCACGGCGAGGTTCGAGTTTGCCTTGACGGCATAGCAGATCAGCGGCCGCTCGGGTAGAAACGCATCGGCAAACCGGCGGTATTGCGCGGTGAACCCGGCGGCCGAGTAGAGGTAGAACGGAGTGCCGACCGCCGCCGCGATGCGCGCCACCGGCAGCTCTTCGGCGTACAGCTCGCCGCCGCGATAGTGAAAAAAATTACTCACTTGGATACGGCCGCGGATAGGTATCGGGTTCGTCTGGCGGGGCGGTCGGCGGACCCCGCTTGCCGCACCCCGCCAGCGCCATAATGAACACGCATAGAGCAATTCCGGCGAGCGCCCTCATCCGCCTCGCTGCGCTCGGCACCCTCTCCCGCAGTGCGGGAGAGGGGGGACCCCGGCGCGCCAGCGGCGGGGTGGGTGAGGGTACCAGCCTCGACGATCCGCCGCTCATTCCAAAAATCTCTTACGCGCTTCTTGGACCGCCGTGCGAACGCACTGCGGAGCGGTCCCGCCAAAGCTGGTCCGGCTCGCCACCGACCGGGCGGCATCGAGCACATCATAGACGGCGTCGGTAATCGCCGACTCGACAGCCTGCAATTCTGCGAGCGGCAGTTCGGCGAGCGTGCAGCCTAGCGCTTCTGCGCGCTTGACGATCTGTCCCGTCGCGTGATGGGCGCGCCGGAAAGGCAGGCCCGCAGCGCGTACGAGCCAGTCGGCGAGATCGGTTGCAGTCGCAAAGCCGTGCTCGGCGGCGTCGCGCAGGCGTTCGCGGCAGGGCCGCATGTCGCGCACCATACCGGCCGTCGCCGCCAGGCCGAGTTCGAGGGCGTCGACAGCCTCAAAGACCGGGACTTTGTCCTCCTGCATATCCTTGCCATAGGCGAGCGGCAGGCCTTTCATCATCGTCAGCAAGGCAACGAGGGACCCGTTCAGCCGGCCGGTTTTGGCGCGCACCAGCTCGGCCGCGTCAGGGTTGCGCTTTTGCGGCATGATCGAGCTGCCGGTCGTGAATGCGTCGCTGAGACCAATGAAACCGAACTCGCTGCTGCACCAAAATACGATTTCTTCGGCGAAGCGCGACAGATGCATGCCGGCGATGGCCGTCGCGGCGAGAAATTCGATCGCAAAGTCCCGGTCGGATACGGCGTCGAGCGAGTTGGCGGCAGGACGGTCGAAGCCGAGCGCGGCGGCGGTCGCGTCACGATCGATCGGAAAGGAGGTCCCGGCGAGGGCCGCTGCGCCCAACGGCCACTCGTTGAGCCGGCGCCGGCAATCGGCGAGCCGGCCGCGGTCGCGCCCGAGCATCTCGACATAAGCCAGCAGGTGATGACCGAGGGTTACCGGTTGGGCGATCTGCAGATGCGTGTAGCCCGGCATCACTGTGGCGGCTTCCGACTCGGCGCGGTCGAGCAGCGCCTGCTGCAAGTCGCGCATACCCACATCGAGGCGGTCGATCGCGCCGCGCAGCCACAGCCGCAGATCGGTCGCGACCTGGTCGTTGCGCGAGCGCGCCGTGTGGAGGCGCCCCGCCGCCGGTCCGATCAGCGCGGCTAGCCGCGCTTCGATGTTCATGTGAATGTCTTCGAGTTCGGCACTGAACACAAAGCTGCCGCTTTCGATTTCCGACCTGATCTGCTCTAGACCGGCGGTGATCGCCGCGCCATCTTCCGGCGACAGGATGTTCTGCGTGACGAGCATCGCGCAATGCGCTTTCGAGGCCGCGATGTCTTCGGCGTAGAGACGCTTGTCGAAATCGATCGAGGCATTGATGTGCCGCATGATCTCAGCTGGACCGCCGGCAAAACGGCCGCCCCATAGCGAATTGGCTGGTTTGCTCGCGCCGGTCATTGGCCGCTCTTCCCGGCGCAGTGCGAGGACGAAACGATGAGATCGACTATTGCTGCCGCTTTGATGTTCCTGCTCGTCTCACCTGTCCTCGGCGCGGCGGACGAGGGCGAGTCGGACGTGCCCGACCGAACCAAGCTCGGCGAGTTCGTGCCATCCTCGCAACCGTTTCCGGCGCCGGAAGTCTCGCTTGCCGATCCTACCGGCCAGACGGTTGAACTCTCCGGGCTACGAGGCAAGCCCGTCATCGTCAATCTGTGGGCCACCTGGTGTGGGCCGTGTCTGCGCGAGATGCCCTCGCTCGAGCGGTTACAGTCCCGGCTGGGCGAGCGGATCGCGGTGCTTGCGGTATCCGAAGACCGCGGCGGCGACAAGGCCGTCGAACCATTCATCGCCAAACTCGGGCTCAAATCGGTCAAGGTCTATCTCGATCCCAAGAGCGAGGTCGGGCACGCCTTCGGGGCAAGGGGCTTGCCGACCAGCTTTCTGATCGACCGCGAAGGCAAGGTGCTCGGCCGCATTGAAGGTGCGGCGGAATGGGATTCACCCAAGATCCTCGGCGTCCTCGAGCCCCTCCTCTCCGGCAATGGCGTGGTCAAGGCCTCGTCCCGCTGAGCACGTTCTTGAGAAACTGGCCGCCGCGCCGCAGCCCTTGGTCGTCGATCGAGTGGCCGATGCCGACCGAGGTTACCGTCTCCACCGGCACACCGGCCGCCCTGAGCGTGGTCTCCGCCGCGGCCAGTGAGCTGTACGGAACGAGCGGGTCTTCGGTGCCGTGAACCAAGAGGATGGGCGGGCGCGAGCGCAACTCGGTGGCCAGCAATTCCGGGGCGAGCAGCCGCCCCGAGAAGCCGACGATGCCGGCGACCGGCTCGGCGCGGCGAAGGCTGACAAACAGCGACATCATCGTGCCTTGCGAGAACCCGACCAGTGCCAATTCGCTGCTCTTAAGCCCCCGTTCTTCGAGGGCTTCGTCGATGAACGTGTCGAGGATCGGCGCGGCCGCCCGCACCCCGCCTAATACCGCCTCCGGACTGCGATCCTGCGAGCTGAACCATTGATAACCGTAGGGCGCCGTGTCGCAAGGGAACGGGGCGTTGGGCGAAAGGAATTCGGCCTCGGGCAGCAACCTCGCCCAATAGGGTGCGAGCCCGATCAGATCGTTGCCGTCCGCCCCGAGCCCATGCAGCAATATGACCAGACGGCGCAGCTTGCCGCCCGAAGCGGGCGGGCGCGACGGTCCGGACAGACGAGGCATCATCGGCGCGGTCCTTCGAATGGCAGTCTCGACCCCGCAACCTAGCCCAGACGCGCCCCCGATGTCACCCGCAGCGGCGGCTTTCGGCGCGACGGTGACGCGCTTTGCCCCGAGCCCGACCGGCTATCTGCATCTCGGCCATGTCCGCTCGGCGCTCGAAGGGTGGCGCGCGGCGCGCCGCGATGGAGGCCGCTTCTTGCTCCGGCTCGAGGATATCGACCGGACCCGATGCCGCGATGAGTATGCCGCGGCGATCCTCGAGGACCTTGCCTGGCTCGGCGTCGACTGGGACGGGCCGGTGCGCAAGCAGTCGGAGCATTTCGACGACTACCGGCGCGCGCTCGACAGGCTCGATGGGTTGGGTGTGCTCTACCCGTGCTTTTGCACGCGGCGTGAGATCCAGGCCGAGATCGCGCGCGCCGCCGCCGCCCCGCATCGTGATGCCGGACCGCGTTATCCCGGCACCTGCCGCAGGCTCGGCGCCGAAAAGGTCGCCGCAAAGCTGCGTTCTGGAATTGACTACGCATTGCGGCTCGACTTGGTACGCGCGCTCGCGCTGACCGGCCCGCTCGACTGGATCGAAGGAGAATGCCGTCGGCAGGCCGATCCCGCTCTGCTCGGCGATGTCGTGCTCGCCCGCAAGGAGATCCCGGCGAGCTACCACATCGCGGTTACGGTGGACGACGCGATCCAAGGCGTAACCCTGGTGACCCGTGGCGAGGATCTCGCCCTGGCAACGCATATCCATCGCGTCCTGCAAGCGCTGCTCGGCCTGCCGACCCCGCGCTACCACCACCACCCGCTATTGACCGACTCGGCCGGCCGCCGCCTCGCCAAGCGCGAGGGCGCGCCGACAATCCGGTCCATGCGGCAAGAGGGGATGAGCCCAAGCGAGGTAATCGCGATAGCCGAAGCTTGCCCCTACCCCGACCCCTCTCCCCCACCCTGACCCTCCCCCGCTCGCGGGGGAGGGAAGGGTGGGGGAGAGCGGGGCGAGGGGGGTAGAAGGGCGTGTTCCCTCCCCCGCTCGCGGGGAGAGGGCTAGGGTGAGGGGCGGTTCAATCCAGCGGGCGGTGGAGGCCGGTGGCGACGTCGAGGTATTCCGGGTCGTCCGGCCCCACGACCCCGTGGCGCAGCGCGAAGTCGAGGATCACCAGATTGACGTTGAACTTGAAATCGTCGCTGGTGCGGATGCGGTCGACAACCGCCGAAGCGGGCATCAGCTCGAAATGCGCGATTTCGCCGTCCTGGTTCTTAGGGACGAAATCGGCGGGCATTTCGAGATCGAAGACAAACAGCACGTCGTCGCGGATGCCGAGCTCGGTTTCCATGCGATAGGAGACCGCGCCGGTCGGAACCGCATGGCTGGTCAAGCTCTGCGGCATCGAGGCTTCTTCCTCGCCCTCCTTCAGCAGGGTTTCCCGCAACCCGTGTCCGTTGCCGATGCCGCCGGCGACGATGTTATCGAGCTTGTCGGGCGCGACCCGCTTGTCGGGGGAGCGCCGGCCGACCCACAAATGAAGGGTGCCCCTCTCCCGGACGTAGCCGTTCAGGTGGACGCCATAGGCGCGCGTTCCGAAGAACGGCACGGCACCCCGGTCGAGGCGGAACAGCGCAGGGGCACTCCAGCGCGGCGCGACATCGAAGGTCTCGTTGCGCCATTTCGGGACCCGCTTTTCGGCAACCAGCGCATCGACCACGTCGTCGACCGCTCGGCTGACCGCCGCGACATCGCCGCTGGCGATGAGGCTCACTCGGTCGTCGGTGACCGCGAAGACATCCGGAAATCGCCGCAGCGCTGCGGCATTGTCGCGCCGCAGCAGTCCCACCCTGTCTTTCCCGGCAAAGAGCGGCACCACGCGTGCCGGGTCGTAGTTGTTGCAGGAAAGGATATGGTCGCGGAACGACATGACAGCCCAGAGCTCCGATCAGCCGGTTGCGCCGAGCTTCTCCGAGGTCAATACCACCTCGACATAGGCGATCTGCCGCAAACAGGCGGCTATGTAATCCATCAGATCGCGCCCGAGCCCGCGCATTTGAATGTCGATCGTCAGCTCGGCCTGATCGGTTCCACAAACCGAGCTGTGCCAGGCACAGGGTACCAGACCCCGTTTGGCGAAAAGCTCGAGCACGCGCGGCATCACGCCGGGCTCGGCGCGCGCGTGGACGGAAAAGCAGGCGGTGACGGAAGGATCGTCGTCAGCGACGGTCGCGAGAAGGGGCGGCATGAGCTTGGTCCTCGACAGGGAGAGAGCGAATCGGCAGAGCCCGAACCCTCGTTGGGTTCGGGATCATAATTCGCCGGTCAATCCGGCCATGGATGCTCAAGTCAACCACGCTGGGACATTTAGGCCCGTCGATCGACGCGGTCAACTCGCTTTCCGATTGGAATGATGTGCGGATCGAAAACTCCCGCTCTTACGTTCGCAGAAGAGACGCACCATTTCGGGAGAGGATCGATGGCCGAACGCCCGGTAGCGACCGGTACCGAGGCCCGAGCGGGCAGCAAGGAAGGCGTGGTGCGCTATGTTTTGCTGGCGTCGCTGGTGCTGGTCGTGGTTCTATTCGTGGTAGCATACGAACTATTTTCTTAATCGGAGAGATTGATGACTCCCATCCGACTCGGCTTCGTCGTACTTTCGCTCGCCTCTGCAGTGGGTTGCGGCATCATCGGCGCGCCGGAGCGAGCCAGCGACACTCAGAACCTGAACGCGATCTCGGACGACATCGCGGCGCTGTCGATGACCCATTCGGACGTCATGTCCGCCGCCGACCCGATGGCCCGCACCGTCTATCCCCACCACTACCAATTGCCCGAGGACTGACCGGGCTTCTCACCCCGCGGCCGTGCCGACCGAGCGCGCAACGCTGCTGGCCCAAACCGGGCGGGCGCTCGGCGCGGCAGAGCTGTTCCTGGCGGCCGGGCGGGCTCGGCTCGTCGTGCGGGTAGCGCCCTGGGGGAACGTCGAACCCGAGCGCTTCGCCACCGAACAATTGGCCGCCCACGCGCTGGCCTGGGTCGCGAGCTATGTCGAGGCGCTGCGCCAGATGCGCAATTGGGCAGTGCGGCTCGACGAAGGCGGAAAGCTCGGCGATACCGAGGCGCTGATCCTCGAAACTGCCTTTGGCGAATATCTCGCACAGCTGGCCGGCGGCATTCCGATGGCGCAGGGGGAATTCGCACGGCCCCAAGATCTCGGCCTCGATGACGGCGAGATCGCGCCGCTACGCACTGGAGCGGCGGGAAGCCTTTCGGCCGGCGCCGCCGCGGCCCGTTTGCGGCTCGGCGCCCGGCTCGCTGAAGCCGGGGAGGGCGTATTCGGGGATATCGGCATCGATGATCCGACATTGGAGATGGTTCGCGATCAGGTGCGACGCTTCGCCGAGCGGGAGGTCGCGCCCCACGCCCAGCAATGGCATCGGCGCGACGAGCTGATCCCGCTGCCGGTCATCGGCGAGCTCAGCCGGATCGGCGTCTTCGGGATGACGATCCCCGAGGAGCATGGCGGGCTCGGGCTCGGTAAGACGGCGATGAGCATCGTCTCCGAAGAGCTGTCGCGCGCCTATATCGGTGTCGGCTCGCTCGGCACTCGGTCGGAGATTGCCGGCGAGCTGATCCGCCTCAACGGCACCGACGCGCAAAAGGCGCGCTGGCTGCCGGCGATCGCATCCGGCGCGGTACTGCCGACCGCTGTCTTTACCGAGCCGAACACCGGCTCCGATCTCGCCAGCCTGCAAACCCGTGCAGTGCGCGACGGCGGGATTTATCGGATCTACGGCGCCAAAACCTGGATCACCCATGGCGCCCGCTCCGACCTGATGACTTTGCTGGCGCGCACCGATCCGAACGAGCGCGGCTATGCCGGCCTCAGCATGTTCCTCGCCGAGAAGCCACGCGGCAGTGACGAGAACCCGTTTCCGGCGGCGGGGATGAGCGGCACCGAAATCCCGGTGCTCGGCTATCGCGGCATGAAGGAATACGAGATCGCCTTCGACGGTTTTGCGGTTTCCGTGGAGGGTTTGCTCGGCGGGGTCGAGGGCCAGGGCTTCAAGCAGCTGATGGCGACTTTCGAGAGCGCCCGTGTGCAGACCGCAGCCCGCGCCGTGGGGGTGGCGCAGAACGCGCTCGAGCTGGGGCTCGCCTATGCGCTCGAGCGCGTGCAGTTTGGCGAGAAGCTGATCGCCTTTCCGCGCGTCGCCGGCAAGCTCGCTCTGATGGCGGCCGAGACGATGGCCGCGCGCCAGCTGACTTATTTCGGGGCGCGCGAAAAAGACGGTGGCCGGCGCTGCGACATCGAGGCCGGAATGGCCAAATTGCTCGCCGCGCGGGTCGCCTGGTCGAACGCGGACAACGCCCTGCAAATCCATGGCGGCAACGGCTACGCCCTCGAATATCCGATCAGCCGGGTGCTGTGCGACGCCCGCATCCTCAACATCTTCGAGGGCGCCGCCGAGATCCAGGCGCAGATCATCGCCCGCGGCCTCGTCGCCGGCCGCAATTAGTCTGGTTGGAAATCCCCGATCTGGATCAGGCGGGAGAGGCGAGCGGCTTGCCCTTCTCCACGACATAGGTGATGGCGATCCTCGTTGTTTTGTCGCCGTTCTTGCTGCCGGCATGGGGCGTTTCGGGCGGCACCTGGAAGCCGTCGCCCGGCTTCAGCGTGCGGGTCGGTTGACCTTGTATCGGAAGATCAAGGCCGCCTTCGAGGACATAGCCGGACTCGATTCCTGGATGCGTGTGCCGCGCGACCATCGCCCCCGGTTCTATTTCGGCCTCCACATTTAGTGTCACATAACCCGGTACCGGACCTTCCGTCTGCGACAGAATCTTTCGCGTGACGCCGGGGGTTGTTGTTCCGGTCGGCGCGCCCTGCGCCGAAGCGTCTGTCGCAATCAACCCGGTAAGCCCGCAAACCGCGCAGGACGCAAGACCGGCAAAGCCTCTTCGCGTCAGCATCACGACCTCCCTTCCTTGTCCGGATCGCCAGTGTCCGGACTTCTACGAACCGTATCATAATCGGTTCTGGATCGGGCGGACAAGGCGCCAAATTGCCGACCTCCCGGTACTAGTGTCGAGGGCGCAGTGAACTGTTCGCCAAGGCGCGCGGATCGAGTTAATCTGTCGTCCAAACAACCAAAACAGATCGGAGGAACCAATGGCCAGTGCAATTCAAAACTTTGACGCTGTCGTGATCGGCGCGGGCTTTTCCGGCATCCACATGCTGAAGTCGCTGCGCGACAAATTGGGGCTGAAGGTGCGGGTTTATGAAGAAGGTGAAACCATTGGCGGCACCTGGTACTGGAACCGCTACCCCGGCGCTCGGTGCGATTCTGACGCCTACATCTATTGCTTTACCTGGGACAAGCAGCTGTTGCAGGAGTGGGAATGGTCCGAACGCTATCCTGAGCAGCCCGAGATCCTGCATTATCTCGAGCATGTGGCCAAGCGCCACGACCTGAAGCGCGACATGCAATTCAATACGCGCGTGACCGGCGCCGAATTCGACGAAGGAACCAATCTGTGGACGCTGCGCACCGACAAGGGCGAGGCGGTCACGGCTCGTTACCTGATCGCCGCCGTGGGCAGCCTTTCGGCCACAAACATCCTACAGTTCAAGGGCCTGGAGACGTTCAAAGGCAAGTGGTACCACACGAGCCGCTACCCTCATACCGGCGTTGACTTCACCGCCAAGCGCGTGGCCGTGGTCGGCACCGGCGCCACTGCAGTGCAGGCCATCCCCGAAATTGCGCAACAGGCCAAACAACTCACGGTGTTTCAGCGCACCGCCAATTACTGTGTGCCGGCGCGCAATGGCAAGGTGGATCCCGAATTGGTCAAGGCACGAAAGGCGGACTATGACGGCGTGGTCAAGCGCATCAAAGAATCGTTCTTTGGCCAGGAGCATTATTTCATTCCGAAGTCGGCGCTGGAAGCCACGCCCGAAGAGCGAGAGCGCGAGTTCGACAGGATGTGGGACGCCGGCGGCTTTGCCTTCTGGCTGGCCAACTACCGGGACATGTTCTTCAATCAGGAGGCCAATGATCTGTGCGCCGACTACATCAAGCGCAAGATCCGCAAGACCGTGAAGGACCCGGTCGTCGCCGAAAAGCTCATACCCAAGGGCTACGCCTATGGCACCAAGCGCCAGCCGCTGGACACCAACTACTACGAGACCTTCAATCAAGACAACGTGCTGCTGGTCGATGCCAGTACCGACGGCGCGATTGAAGAGATTACCGAAAAGGGCATTCGGGCAGGCGGCAAGGAATACGAATTCGACTTCATCGTCTTCGCCACGGGTTTCGATGCGATGACCGGCCCGTTGAAGGCCTTGAACCTGAAAGGCCGCGGCGAGCGCACACTGGATGAGCAATGGGCGAATGGTCCGCATACCTATCTTGGCATCTCCATCGCCGGCTTCCCCAACCTGTTCACGATCACCGGCCCCCAAAGCCCCTCGGTGCTGTCGAATATGCCGGTCTCGATTGAGCAGCATGTGGAGTGGGTCACGGGCTGCATCGACAACATGCGCAGGACCGGCAAGACCACGATCGAGGCGACGCCCCAGGCGCAGGATGAATGGGTCGCCCATGTCAACGAGATCGTCAACCAGACGCTGATGCCCGGCGCCAACTCCTGGTACATGAGCGCCAACGTCCCCGGCAAACCACGCGCCTTCTTGCCTTATTTGGGGCCGGAAGGCGTCGGCGGTTACCGGAAGAAGTGCGACGAGGTCGCGGCCAAGGGCTACGAGGGATTCGAATTGGCATAGCCGACCTTAGAGTCCTACCGAAAATGGCGCAGGTTACCGTCACCCCGCGGAAAGCGGGGGTCCAGAGCCTGCCCCTGCCCCGAACAGGGGGCAACCGCTTCGATCCTTGGCTCTGGATTCCCGCCTTCGCGGGAATGACGAACAAACTATTGACATTCGGATACTCACTATCGGTGGCCTCTTCTAAAAGAATTGAGGGGCGGGTAAAGGGCAACAGCCGATGTAAACAGAGTGGGAGGAGACAATGATCAGTAACAGCTACTATTCGCAGGAGGTGCACGGCCCGTACGAGTTGCACGACATCGGCGACCTCGAATTGGAAGAAGGCGGTACCATCCGCGGTTGCACACTCGCCTACGCTACTTTCGGCACGCTTAATGCCGCCAAGGCTAACGCCATCCTTATTCCCACCTGGTATTCCGGCACCAACAAGATCATTGAGCAGGTGTATATCGGTAAGGGCCGCGCGCTCGATCCCGACAAGTATTTCATCATTAGCGTCAATCAGATCGGCAACGGGCTTTCCACCTCGCCGCACAACACGCCGGCGCCGGCCGGGATGGGAAATTTCCCGCATGTGCGCATCGGGGACGACGTGCGCGCGCAGCACAAATTTGTCACTGAAAAGTTCGGCCTGAAGAGTTTCGCGCTGGTAGTCGGCGGCTCGATGGGCGCGCAGCAGACCTACGAATGGGCCGTACGCTACCCCGATATGGTGGATCGCGCCGCGCCCATCGCCGGCACGGCGAAAAATACTATCCACGATTTCCTTTTTACCGAAACGTTGATCGAGGCGATTACGTCAGACCCCGGTTTCAAGAAGGGTTTTTATGCATCCTCGGCGGAGGTCCGAGAAGGTCTGTTGCGGCACTCCAAAATATGGGCAGTGATGGGTTGGAGCACGGAGTTTTTCCAAGAAAATCGGCATAAGGCGTTGGGTTTTTCATCGATGGACGATTTCATCATCAACTTCATGTATGGCTATTTCAGCGTGATGGATCCGAACGATCTCTTGTGCATGGCATGGAAATGGCAGCGCGGCGACGTCAGCCGTCACACCGGTGGTGATTTGCGGGCCGCGTTGGGGCGAATTAAAGCCAAGACTTTTGTCATGCCGATGTCCTCGGATATGTTCTTCCCGCCGGCTGATTGCCAGGCCGAGTGGCGGCTCATACCCGATGCCGAGTTCCGGCCGATCCAAACCATCGATGGACATCTCGCGCTATTCGGCGCCGATCCCAACGCGATTGGTCAGCTTGACAAGCACCTGACCGAGTTGCTTGCGACAAAAGTTTAGATGCCGGCGGGCAACGCCAGCCGGAATAGCCGATCCGAGAGGGATCTCTGGCCGCGACCGCCTGAAGGACCCATATTCTCGAAATGACGGTTTTTCTGACGATTTTGCTCGTTCTCGCTATGCTCGGCACCTTGACCGTGCTCGGCTTTGGCGTCGCGAGCTTGCTGCGCGGCGGCGACCCGCGCCGCTCGAACAAGCTGATGCAGTCGCGCGTCATCATGCAGGCGTTGGCGCTGGTGCTGCTGGCGATGCTGATGCTGCTCGCCCGGCATTAGCCCCGGAGATCCCCGGTGGTTCGTCTGACCCGGATCTATACGCGCGGCGGCGACGGCGGTCAGACCTCGCTCGGCGACGGCGCGCGGGTGCCGAAGCATGCCTTGCGGGTCGCCGCTTATGGCACCGTCGACGAAGCAAACGCGGCGATCGGGATCGCCCGGCTGCACGCCGATGCTGCGGCAGACGACATGCTCGACCGCATCCAGAACGATCTTTTCGACCTCGGCGCGGATCTGTGCACGCCGGAAGACGGCCGGCGAGCTGCCGGCGCATTGCGCATCACCGAGCCCCAGGTCGAGCGTCTCGAAAACGAGATTGACACGATGAATGCGACATTGCGGCCGCTCGACTCGTTCATCCTGCCGGGCGGGACGTCGGCCGCCGCCTACCTCCATCTCGCACGGACGATCACGCGGCGAGCCGAGCGCCTGGTCAGCGAGCTCGCCGCCGGCGAGCCGGTCAACCCCGAGGCGCTCAAATACCTGAACCGCCTCTCCGACCACCTCTTTGTCCTCGGCCGTCGGGTCAACGACAACGGCGCCCGAGACGTGCTGTGGCGCCCCGGCGCCAACCGCTGAGCATCATCACAGCGGGAGACCAGATCGAGGAGGGCCTTGCCTTCGCCCGGGGCCCGTGCACAAATCATGACCCGGCCGGCGGAATAGGGCGTGCCGCCGGCGCAACGGCGAGGACGAGATGAAAGCGCTGGTCGCGGTCAAGCGGGTCATCGACTACAACGTCAAGATCCGCGTCAAGGCGGACAAGACCGGGGTCGAGACCGCCAACGTCAAGATGTCGATGAACCCGTTCGATGAGATCGCCGTCGAGGAAGCGCTGCGGTTGCGCGAGGCCGGGATCGTCAGCGAGATCATTGTAGTGTCGCTTGGCGCCGCGCAGTGCCAGGAGACGATCCGCACCGCGCTGGCGATGGGCGCCGACCGCGGCATCCTCGTGCAGACCGATGCCGAGTTGCAGCCGCTCGCCGTCGCCAAGCTGTTGAAAGCCGTGATCCTTCAGGAAAACCCGGAGATCGTCATCATCGGCAAACAGGCCATCGACGACGACTGCAACCAGACGGGCCAGATGCTGTCGGCTCTGCTCGGCTGGCCGCAGGCGACCTTCGCCTCGAAGATCAAGATCAGCGACGGCCACGCCGAAGTCACGCGCGAGGTCGATGGCGGGCTCGAGACGGTCTCGATCAAATTGCCGGCAGTGATCACCACGGATTTGCGGCTCAACGAACCGCGCTATGCCTCGCTGCCCAATATCATGAGGGCTAAAAAGAAGCCGATCGTGACGACGACGCCCGAGGCGCTCGGCGTCGACCCGGCGCCGCGCCTCGTCGTGCTCAAGGTCGAGGAGCCGGCAAAGCGCCAGGGCGGCCACAAAGTCGGCTCGGTCGCCGAGCTCGTCGATAAGCTGAAGACAGAGGCGCGGGTGATCTGATGGCTGCTCTGGTCATCGCCGAACATGACAACAGGGTGTTGAAGCCCGCAACCCTCAACGCGGTTGCAGCCGCAAAGGAAATCGCTGCCGGTGAGGTCGACGTTCTCGTGGCCGGCAAGGATTGCCGCGCCGCTGCCGAGGCCGCCGCCAAGATAGCCGGAGCGAGAAAGGTGCTGCTCGCTAACGATCCCGCCTATGAACACGGGCTCGCCGAGAATGTGGCGCCGCTCGTCGTCAGGCTCGCCGAGAATTATTCCCATCTTCTGGCCGCGGCTACGACCTTCGGCAAGAATTTGATGCCGCGCGTCGCCGCGCTGCTCGATGTGATGCAGGTGTCGGACATCAGCGCAGTTGTCTCGCAGGACACTTTCGTGCGGCCCATTTATGCCGGCAATGCACTCGCGACCGTGCAATCGAAGGATCCGGTCAAGGTCATCACGGTCCGCGGCACAGCGTTCCCGCCGGTCGAGGCGACGGGAGGCTCGGCGGCGATCGAGCCGGTCGCGTCGACGGGTGCGGCGGGGCTCTCGGAATTTGTCGGAGCGGAGCTGTCCAAATCGGAGAGGCCCGAGCTGACCAGCGCCCGCATCATCATCTCGGGCGGCCGAGGCATGCAATCCGGGGAGAACTTCCATCTCCTGGAGAAGGTCGCCGACCAGCTCGGCGCCGCGGTCGGGGCCTCGCGCGCCGCCGTCGACGCCGGTTTTGTCCCCAATGACTACCAGGTCGGCCAGACCGGCAAAATCGTCGCGCCCGAACTCTACATCGCTGTCGGTATTTCCGGCGCAATCCAGCACCTCGCCGGGATGAAGGATTCCAAAGTCATTGTGGCGATAAATAAAGACGAGGAAGCGCCGATATTTCAAATTGCCGATTACGGCTTGGTCGGCGACTTGTTCAAGATCCTTCCCGAGCTCGCCGACGAGCTCGAGCGCCGCAAGTGAGCGCGGCCCCGATGTCTGCAGCCGGGGTTTCGCTCGAAGGGCTGCGCCGCATCGGCATTATCGGCGCCGGGCAGATGGGCGGCGGCATCGCCCATGTCTGTGCGCTCGCCGGGATCGATGTGGTCGTGACCGACATCAACGAGGAAGCGCTGCAGCGCGGCCGGCAGGCGATCGAGCGCAACCTGTCGCGCCAGGTCGCGCGTGGCACCATTCGGGAAGAAGACAAGGATGCCGCGCTCGCTCGAATTCAAATGGGGCTCGATTACGCGCTGTTTGCCGAGTGCGGGATGGTGATCGAGGCGGCGACCGAGAAAGAAGAAATCAAGCGCGAGATCTTCAAAAAGCTGACGCCCCAGTTGAAGCCCGATGCGCTGATCGCGACCAACACGTCGTCGATCTCGATTACCAGGCTCGCCTCCGCGACCGACCGGCCCGGCAAGTTCATCGGCATGCATTTCATGAACCCGGTGCCGGCGATGACCCTCGTCGAGCTGATTCGCGGGATCGCCACCGATGAAGATACCTTTGCGGCGACGCGCGAGCTCGCCGTGAAGCTCGGCAAGACCCCGGTCGCGGCCGAGGATTTTCCGGCGTTTATCGTCAATCGCATTCTGCTGCCGATGATCAACGAGGCGGTCTACACGCTCTACGAGGGCGTCGGCTCGGTCGAGGCGATCGATACCGCGATGAAGCTCGGCGCCAATCACCCGATGGGGCCGCTAGAGCTGGCCGACTTTATCGGGCTCGACACCTGCCTCTCGGTCATGCAGGTGCTCTACGAGGGGCTCGCCGACAGCAAATATCGGCCCTGCCCGCTGCTCGTCAAATATGTCGAGGCCGGCTGGCTCGGCCGCAAGGCGAGCCGCGGTTTCTACGACTATCACGGGGAAAAACCGATCCCGACCCGGTGAACTGCAATACTCGTCCGGAATCTTGCTCAGGCAAGGTGAATTCGTTATCAAGCCGTCACAATCGCGTGCTATTCCGGCCCGCGAGCGTCTGTTAGCGGGACGGGTGTTTCGTGACGGTAAGTCTGGACAATTGCCCGGCTTTGGTGCTGAACGCGGATTTTCGGCCGCTGAGCTATTTTCCGCTGTCACTGTGGTCGTGGCAGGATGCGATCAAGGCGGTATTCCTCGATCGCGTCAACATCATCGATCATTATGACGTGTGCGTACGCAGCCCCTCGCTGGAGATGCAGCTGCCGAGCGTCGTCTCTCTAAAGGAATACGTGCCCGCCGCCCGCCACCCGGCGTTCACCCGGTTCAACGTCTTTCTGCGCGACCGGTTTACCTGCCAATATTGCGGCGAGCCTTATCCCTCGCACGATCTGACTTTCGATCACCTGGTGCCGCGCTCCCGCGGCGGCCGCACTATCTGGACCAACGTCGTGACCGCCTGCGCCACCTGCAATCTGTGGAAGGGCAACCGCCTGCCGCGGGAGAGCGGAATGTATCCGCGGCATCGCCCGGTGCAACCGACGACCTATATGCTGCAAGAAAACGGTCGCGCGTTCCCGCCCAACTACCTGCACGAAAGCTGGCGCGACTACCTCTACTGGGATACCGAAC
This sequence comes from uncultured Alphaproteobacteria bacterium, assembly GCA_963736715.1. Lineage (GTDB taxonomy): Bacteria > Pseudomonadota > Alphaproteobacteria > ATCC43930 > CGMCC-115725 > AP-15. The sequence goes on from CAVTQA010000047.1 coordinate 199,964, forward strand.
TCGACCCGTTCTGATCCGCTGCGGCCGCGGCTGGTCCAGCTATCGCAAAGCTCAGCCCTTGACGCCGCCCATCGTCAGGCCGGAGGACATGCGGTTGCGGAATGCGTAATAGGTGGCGATCGGCGGGAGGGCATAGATGATCGCCGTCGCCATCATGTAGTTCCACGGCGCCACGTCGCTATTGAGGAACTGGGCGAGCGCCACCGGCACCGTCATGCTTTCCTTGTTCGACAGCAGCAGGAATTGATACAGATATTCGTTCCACGACAGTAACAACGCGTAAGTCCCGACCGCGACCAATGCCGGCGCCATCAGCGGCAGGTAGATCCGGATATAAATCTGGAGCGGCGAGGCGCCGTCGATCCGCGCCGACTCGTCGAGCTCGAGCGGGATGCTCCTGCCATATTCCTGGAAGATGAAGATCGCGTATGGCGTCGCGAAGGTCACGATCGCAGCGATGACCGACCAGAGATTGTTTTGCAGCCCGTAGTGCTGCATGATCAGGTAGAATGGGATCGCCAAGAACGAGGCCGGGATCACGTAGGTCAGGAGCGCCGCGTTGGTTAAGAGTGCCGGGCGGCGAACGTCGATAACCGATACGCTAGCGGTACGAACCCAACGCTTGGTACCCTCGCGAGAGGCCTCAACCTCTCGCGCAGCCTGGATTCCAGTGGGTACCTCCTGTCTGATTATAACCACTAGCCATGATCGCCTCTCAGCCCTCTTCGATCGGATATTGTGCGAAGATCTCCTCGCACCGTTTGAACGCCTTGTCGACCGCCGCCTGCGGCGTCACGCCCTTGTTGATCACGTCGATCATCGCGACCGCGAACACATGCTCGGTCGAGACCTGCGCCCGGGCCGGGTTGAACACTTCGTAGGGCGGGATTGTCGGGCCGAGCACGCCCTGTGTGGTATAGGCCTGGAGCGGCTCGTTCTTCGGGTCTAGCCAGAACGCCTTGTCGTTCTCGACGATCGACGGCATCGGCGGCAGCCAGCGCCCGAGCCCGGTTTTCAGATAGGCGCCCAGCACTTTTGGCTCGATCGAATATTTTAGGAACTCCTTCGCCGCTTCGATATTTTTCGCGCCCTTGGGAATCACAACCCCCTGGCCGCCGAGGACGCTCGGCAGTTCTTTGCCGTCGTTGCCGAGCGGCAGGCCCAGGGTCAGGATGTCGTTGTACTGCTCCTTGTCGTCCCAGAGCGCCGCCTCGGTCGAGATCGTGCCGTCGAGATCCATGGTGATCAATTTGGCGTGAAAGGCGTTGTTGTCGTCGGCGTCGTTCCAGTTCAGCATCGCCGGCGGCATGTCGCCTTTTTTGTAGGCCGTCGTCAGCCGCTCGACCGCCTTGATTGCGGCCTCACGCGCCTGCGGGTCGTCGGTGTGCACCTTGCCGTCCGACGTGAACAAGTCCTTGCCGCCATAGGCGATCATGACATGGTCGAACTGACCGACAACATCGAACCCGGCCGCCGAAATCTGAATGGAATAGCCATAGATGTTGCGCCTGCCTTGCGCCCGCAGTTTCGCCGCCACCTGCGGGAAGAAATCGAGAAAGGCGTCCCAGGTTTTCGGGATGTCCGATGTCTTGTAGCCCGCCTTCTCGATCAGCGATTTCCAGGCGTGGAACGGGGTTACCGCAGCCTTGAGCGGGAGGATGTAATAGCTGCGTTTCTTCGCGACATTGTTGTAGGCGTACCCGTAACCCAGCGACGCGGGGGTGAACAGCGATTTTTGCGTCTCGATGACGTCGGTCAGGTCGACCAGCTGGTCCTTCCAGGCGCTCAGCACGCCAAAAAAGTAGTCGCCGAGATTGATGATGTCGGGCACGACCCCGCTGGTTACCGCGGCGATTTCCTTTTGGCGCTGCGGGGCGAACGGCACGATGCTGTATTCGATCTGGTTGCCGCTCGCCTTCTCGTAGTCGGCGACCATCTGCTTGAAGCCGATGTCCTCTTCCTGGGCGAAACCCTGCACCCACCACACGGTCGCGGTCGTGGCCGCGGCGTTGGCGACATAGGGGCGCGCGATCGCTCCGGCCGCCGCCAGCCCCATCGATGAGCGTAGCAACGAACGCCTGGTTAGCCTGTCCATGAACCCCTCCCTTGTTCGAGGGCGCGCCCTTTAGCGGGTGCGTGCCGATCCTTGCCCGAGAGACACTATGCGCCGGACGGTTCAACTATCCGCGCCCAAGCCTGTTTCCGCCCGCGGCCGTAGGGCTGAGTGGCCGCAACACGCCGCGCGCCGCGGGCTTGATAACTCAGCGGCGGTGGATCACCCCTTGACCCCGCCCATCGTCAAGCCGGCAGCCATATACCGGCGGAACGCGTAATAGGCCACGACCGGCGGCAGCGCGTAAATCACCGCAGTGGCCATCATATAGTTCCACGGCAACTCGTCGCTGTTGAGAAACTGGACGATCGCTATTGGTACCGTCATGCTCTTCGTCGAGGACAAGAGCAGGAATTGGTAGAGAAATTCGTTCCACGCCGCCAGCAGGGCAAAGGTGCCGATCGCGACCAGCGCCGGCGCCATCAGCGGCAGATAGACGCGGAAGTAGATTTGTACCGGAGAGGCGCCGTCGATGCGGGCCGCTTCGTCGAGCTCGATCGGAATGCTGCGGCCGTACTGCTGGAAGATGAAGATCGCATACGGTGTGGTGAAGGCGACGAGCGCTGCGATCACGGCCCACAGATTGTTCATCATGCCGTAGTTGGCCATCAGGCGATAGTACGGGATCGCCAGGAACGAGGCCGGGATCACATAGGTCAACAGCGCGCAATTGGTGACCAGCCAGCCGTGCCGGACGCGCAGCCGTCCGACCGAAAAGGCGGCCAAGGACCCGATCGACAATGTCAGCAGCACCACCATCCCGGCGAGAAACACGCTTCTGCCGAATTGTTCCCAGAAATACTGGAGATACCAGTAACCCTGGGTGATCACGATCCAGTAGCTATAGAGCGAGGGATGCGGCGGGAACACATGGGTCGTCAACACATCGCTATGCGAGTCGAGCGAAACCATGACCATGTTGTAAATCGGCAAGAGCGACCATATCACCAGCACGACGCTGAGGATCGCCGCCCCGATATTGGTCAGATAGCGCCGCCGTTGCGCCACCCGAACCGAGCGCAGCACGCCGGCATCCGTGCGGGCTCTCGCCCTGCCCTCGACAGCAATGACGGTCATCGTTACTGCTCCACGGCCATCGTGCGCAATCTGCGCATCAGGAAAATGACGAGCGGTATCATCAGCGGGAGCGCCGTCATCACGGTGGCGACCCCGAGATTGGGATCCGACAAATCAAAGGCGTTGCGGATGCCGAGGTTCGCCAAGGTATAGGTTGTCAACGCCGGGCCGCCGTTGGTGATAAGGAACGGCGTGGCGAAATCGCCGACTGAGAAGATCGTCGACAACAGCGTGTTGACGAAATAGAGCGTGGCGAGCAGCGGAAAGGTGATGTGCACGAACCGCCGCAGCCCGGTCGCGCCGTCGACGGCGGCCGCCTCATAAAGCTCCGGGGCGATCGCCATCCGGCCGGCGATAAAGATCACCGTCCAGAACGGCATAAATTTCCAGATATAAGACGCGATGATCGAGCCCAAGGCGAACCAATGTGAATCCAGCCAATACGGCCCGTCGATGCCGAAGAGCGTCCACAGCAGGTTGTTCAGCAGCCCCCACTGGCCGTCGAGCATCCAGTGGACCGAGATGAAAGTCGGCAACAACGGCACCGCCCACGGCAGCACAAAGACGATCAGCAGCGCCTTCACCCACCAGCCCGGCCGCACAAAGAAGCCCGACAGCAGGAACGCCAGAAACATCTTGAGATTGACGCCGACTGCCAAGTAGATCACGGTGTTGACGAGCGTATTCAGATAGACCGGATCGTCCCATAATTGCTGATAGAGCGCCGGGTCGTGGCCCATCCAGAACCCGTACACGATCGGATAGGCGACAAAAACGACAAATACCGCCAGATAGGGGATGATGAAGGCGAGCGCCCACAGGTATTCCCAGCCCTTCAGGTGGCCGCGCAAATAATCCCACAGGCCGCGCTGCCGCCCGGCCAGCGGGTGGCCAAGCTGAATGGCCGATACGTTTGCCATGATCGCTCCTCAGCTCTGCACGATCGGGTATTTCGCGAAAATCGTCTCGATCCGCTTGAATGCCGCATCGATCGCGGCCTGCGGCGTCATCCCGTTTTTCATCACGTTGATCACCGCGTTCATCTGGGCATTCTCGGCCCCGACCGGCGCCATGCCCGGATTGCGCGCCTCGTAGATCGGGATCGTTGGGCCGAACAGGGTCAAGTTGGTATAGGCCTTCCGGTGCGGGTCCTCTTCGAGCCAGAACGGGTCGTTCTTGGCGATCTCCGGCATCGGCGGCGCCCAGCGGCCGAGTCCAGCCTTCAGATACTGGTTCAGCACCTTAGGCTGGATCGCGTATTTCATGAACTCCTTGGCGACCGGGACGTTCTTTGCCCCCTGCGGGATCACCACCCCAAAGGTGTTGACCTGCGCCGGCAGCGTCTTTCCCTCATTGCTGAGCGGCAGGCCCATGGTCAGAATATCGTCGTACTGTTCTTTGTCGTGGTAGAGCGCGACCTCGGTCGAGATCGTGCCGTCGAAATCCATCGCCATCAGCTTGGCGTGAAAGGCGTTGTTGTCGTCGGCATCATTCCAGTTGAGGACGACCGGCGGGACGTAGCCGTCGGTAAAAGCCTTCGCCATAAAGGTGGCGGCCTTGATCGCCGCCTCGCGCACCTGCGGGTCGCTGGTCTGGAGCTGTCCCTGTGCCGTGACGATATTCTCGCCGCCATAGGCGATCAGGAATGAGTTGAAGGTATTGATCGGGTCGACCCCGGTCGCGGTCAGCTGGTAGCCCAAGCCATAGACGTTGCGCATCCCCGCTTTCTTCAGGCCGTCCTGCACCGGCCGGAAGAAGTTGTGAAACGCATCCCAGGTATTCGGGATATCCGCAACTTTCTGCCCTGACTTCTCGACCAACGATTTCCAGATGTGGTATGGTACCGCAGCCGCTTTCCATGGTATCTGATAATAGCTGCGCTTTTTCAACTCATTGTTATAGGCAAAACAACACTCCACCGCATTCTTGGCCCAATGCTCCTTCTGGGTCTCAAAGACGTCGCTGACGTCAAGAAAGTTGTTCTTCCACGTATTCAAGTAAAGGAACTGCGAAATCGGCGGCCTCCATCAGGTCCGGCACGACGCCGGTGGCAACCGCCGAAACGGCCTTTTGCCGCAATGGAGCAAATGGAATGATGCTGTAATCGATCGTGTTGCCGCTGGCCTTCTGGTAATCGGCGACCAAGGCCTGATAGGCTGCGTCCTCTTCCGGGACGAAGCCTTGCGCCAGCCACATGGTCGCGGTCGAGGCCGCGGCGTTGGCGATGTAGGGCCGCGCCAAGGCGCCCGCCGCCAGCAGTCCGGCAGAGCCACGAAGTACCGAACGCCTGGTGAAATTGGTCATCCCATCTCCTACCCTGTTCGCGCCAAATGTGTCTCCATCAGCGCGTTCTTCTCATAGGCTGCAATTTGAACCAACCCGGCGCGCCGGGTCAACAGAGTTGTTCATTTGCGGCTCAGGGTCGCCAAAGCCCACGGCCGGGGCAGCTCCGCAACCGCCATCTCCGGATTATGTCCAGGGACGAGGTGCGCGCTCGTGGTCACCCTCGCTCCCGATCGATTGGGGACCGGCCGGGATCGGCGAAATCGGGTTTTTTGTCCGATCGCCCGATGATAATCATCCTATCGGAGCACGACGCGGCCGTCGCTCGCCCGCGTTCGCTATCCTTTTACGGCACCTATCGTCAGACCGGCGGCGATGTAGCGGCGAGCGGCAAAAAAGACCGCGATCGGCGGCAGCGCATAAATCAACGAGGCTGCCGCAGGATAGTTCCACGGCGTGATGTCGCTTTCGAAAAACGTGGCAAGCGTTATTGCAACCGTCCTATTCCGTTCCGAGCTGAGCAGAATAAACTGGTAAAGGTATTCGTTCCAGGCGGTAATCAGCGCATAGGTGCCGACGACCGCCAGTGCCGGTGCCATCAAGGGCAGGTAGATCCGCCAATATACTTGAACAGGGGTTGCGCCATCGACCCGCGCCGCTTCGTCGAGCTCGATCGGGATCAGTCGCCCGTACCATTGCAGGATCAGCAGCGCATAGGGGACGGCAAAGGTCACATTCGCCGCGATGACCGCCCAGAGGCTATCCATCAGCCCATAGCGGTGCATGAGCAAGTAGAACGGGATGACCAAGAAGTACGCCGGAACTGTGTAGATGAGCAGCGCAACAGTGGAAATGCTTCCGGCTTTACCCGCCCAAATCCTGCCAAGAGCGAAGCTGGCCAGCGAACTGATCAGCACCGTAGCCAATGCTGTCACCATGCCGATAATGAAGCTGTTACCGAGTTGGTGCCAGAAATCCCCAAAGTACCAATACTGTTGAAAAAGGACCCCGCGGAAGGCCTTGAGCGTGGGAGCTCTTGGCCAGAGATCGCCGGTGAATTCCGTATTACCTTGGGGGTCGAGAGCGATCAACATCATGTTGTAGACCGGCAAAAGCCACCAGATCAGCAGCATGACCGCGAGCGCCGCCGCACCCGCCTCGCCCATGTGCAGGCGCAGCCGGCGCGGCAGCCGGAGAGAAGCCGGCATGACGCTCACAGCTGAACCTCCGTCGTTTGGAGCCTGCGTATCAGGAGGACCCCGATTGGGATCAGCACCGGCAGGGCCGCCATTATGGCTGCCACCCCGAGTTGCGGGTTGCCGTCGTCAAATAAGTACTCGATACCCTGCGTCGCCAGCACGTCCGTAGAGCCAAGGGGCGCACCACCGGACACAAGATCCGGAGTGTTGTAATCGCCGATCATCCAAATCGCCGAAAGCAATGTGCAGACAAGATAGAGGTTTGCCAACAACGGCACCACAACATGGACAAAACGGCGCAAGCCGGTGGCGCCATCGATGTCGGCGGCGTCATAGAGGTCCTGAGGGATGGCCATTCGCCCGGCAAGCAGGATCAGGGTCCAGAACGGCATGGTCTTCCAAGTATAAGCGATGATGTTGGCTCCGAGTGCCAGCCAGTACTGGCCAAACCAGTCCACACCTTCGATCCCGAAAAGCTTCCACAGCAGGCTGTCCAGAAAGCCCCAATAGACCATCATCCAGTGGATGGAGATAAAGGCCATTTGCGCCGGCAGCGCCCATGGCAACATCGATACGACCAGCAGGGCCTTGATCCACCAGCTTCGTCGCATAAAGAAACCGGAGAGCAGCAGCGCGAGGAACATGTTGGCGTTGACGCCAATCCCGACATAGAGCAGGGTGCTGACAAGCGCTTCCCGGTATTCGTCGCTCGAGAACAGCTGGACGTAAAGCGACGGGTTGCTCGCCATCCAGAACCCGTAGGCGATCGGATAAACGGCAAAGGCGAGCAGCACGACCACATACGGCACGAGAAAGGCGATCGACCAGGCGAACTCCGAGCCATGCGGATGAGCGCGCCAAAACGGCTGTTGCGGCCGGTTGACCGCGACCGGCCCGGCTGCGAGAAGCTGCCCCGAACCGCTCATGTCCGCCTCCTCAGCACAGTCGACCGGTTAAGTCGGCAATCGATCCGCTGCCAACGACGTTCCGTCGTCTTTAATTGATGCCTCTCCGTCCCGGCTCGATAATCGCGAGTTTGCCTCGATCTCGCAATCGGGTTCTAGAAAGACACGTTATGGTTCGCGGCGATGGCAGTGCTGAGGGCGGGTCACATCGAGAAACATAGTCCAAAGCAAGTCAAGCTCCCTGCCTGGGACGGTGATGTATGGAGAATTGTGTCAGGGCGGTGAGAGGGGGCACTCGGCGGATTGTTGAGGTCCGCGAGATGGAGCACCCCAATGCCACGAGCTGTGACGATCCGGAGCTTACCGAGGGCATTTGAGTTCCTGAAGGCCATGCAGGCACTGGGTCTGGAGTGGAGCGACGGCTGCCACGGGCTGCGCCAGTGTCCCGACTGCGGCCACGGCGAGTGAGCTGCGAAGCACCGAACGCCGGCTCAGCTTTCCCATGCCCCTGCCCCTCCCTGCTTCACGCTGCGCGGCCGTTTCGCAGGCCCATTTTTCCGTTGACACGCGCAGCTTGGACCCACCCGATGATGGGATCAACTTCTTTATTCAGGGTTGTGGCTAACCATTCATTACCGCCTGCACATCTCGTCAGCGTGACGGCTGGTTGACTTTGACGACGCGCCAGCCGTGACCCATGCCGGGGCCGTCAATCCGGTCGATGCGAGTGAGCGAGCAATTCTCGATTGTGAAGGCGAGCGCGGCTTCGGGATGGAGGTCGAGCGCCAAAGCCAGCGCAGCGCGGATCGTGCCGCCATGCGCGACGGCAATGATTTCGTGGCCGGAATGCGTCTCGACGAGCCGGTGGATGGCCCGCGACACGCGCTCGATCACCGCACTGAAACTCTCGCCGCCCGGCGGGGTCTCATGGGCGGGGGCATGCCAGAAGCGATGGAAGTCACCCGCTCGAGAGTTCTCCAGTTCCTGATAGGTCAAGCCCTGCCACTCGCCGAAATCCTGTTCGGCGAGTTCCGCCATCGCGATCACCCCGGGACCGGGGATCGGCAGCGGTCCAAGGAGACCGGCGCGAACGATCGCCGCCGCCGTCTCGTGGGTGCGCCGCAGGTTGCTGGTCACCCAGATTGCGCTGCGCGGCAGTTTTTCCGCGAGGCCGGTAAACAACGCCGTTTCGGAACAGTCGCAGGAAAGATCGATTTGGCCGTAGATCCGGCCGCCATGCGCCACCGGCGCGTGCCGCACCCACCAGAAGCTGGTCGTAATTTAAGTCATGGTTTTCTGTTACAGGGTCGTTGCCCATGGGTGGCGGCCGGGATAACGTCAAGCCGGGCAATCCGCATAGCTATAGGGAGACAACACCTATGTCGACGTTGATCCTCGGCGGGACCGGCTTTATCGGCCGACGTCTCGTGCCGCTACTGGCGCAGCGCGGTGAAGAAGTCGTGTGCATGGACCTGAACCCCGGCACGGCGTCCTACGGGCAACTGGGTAACCAAGTCCGTGTCGTGCGCGGCGACGTCACGCAGTTCGATGATGTCATGGCGGTCACCGTCGCGGCGAAACCGTCGCGCGTCGTCAATCTCGCCTATTTTCTCGGCAGCGAGCACGCTCCGCATGTCGCGACCAAGCTCAACATCGTCGGCATGGACAATTGCTTCGAGGCGGCGCGTCTGTGCGGGGTCAACCGGGTCGTTTTCGCAAGCTCGCTGGCGGTGAGCGGCGAGCAGCACTTCTACGGCGACCGCGTGGTCAATGAGGACGATTTCCGGCACGGCCACGTCCAATATGCGATGCACAAGATCTTCAACGAATGGCAGGCGCAGGACTACCGCGAGAAATATGGCATGGAGATCACCGCGATCCGCCCCGCCAACGTAACCGGCCCCGACAAGATCGTCGGCTCGGTCGACCACGTCAAATGCATTACTTTCCCGGCGCGCGGTGAGGCGATCTCCTTCCCGTACAAGGACGCGATGCGCTGCCCGGTCCATGTCGACGATATCGCCGAGGTGTTCGCCCGGGTGTTGCTGACCGACAAGCCGCGCCACGCGGTCTACAATTCCGGCGGCACCCCCATCAGCCTGGGCGATCTCGCCAATCTCGTGCGCGAGTTCCTGCCTGACGCGCAGATCACTTTCGAGCATGAGACCGGCGGCAAGCAGGCCTCCGGCAACTACCTGATCGACAATACCCGGTTGATCCAGGAATTTGGGCTGCAGTATCTGCCCTACCGGCAGCGCGTATTGCAGATCATCAATGATACCCGCCGCGAAGCCGGCCTGCCGCCTGTCGCGGACCACTAACGGGCGAGCCTTATTGAAGCCTTCTGGAAAGATCGGTTGAAGCCCGCCGGTATTCCTTCGTCATTCTCGCGAAAGCGGGAATCCAGGATGGCAAGCTCCTGCGTTGGACACTCTAGATCCCCGCTTTCGCAGGGATGACGAGGGAATGGGGGATCACTCCTCCAAGGAGAACGGTATGGAGACGGTGGGGCTCGGTTTTTGTTTCGAGGATTTGCCGGTCGGACGGCAGTTCAAGACGATCGGTCGCACCGTTACCGAGGCCGACATCACCAATTTCGTCAACTGCACCGGCATGGTCGAGGTGTTGTTCACCAACCTCGAATTCCTCGCGCATGAATCCGACATCAAGCAGCGTTTGGCGCCGGCGGCGCTGGTTTACGCCTTTGCCGAGGGGCTGCTGGTGCAGTCGACGATGCAGCACACCGGCTTTGCCTTTCTCCACATGGAGCTCAATGTCGAGAACCCGGTCTTCGCCAGCGACACGATCCATGCCGAATGCGAGGTCGTCGAGGCGCGGCGCAGCAAGAGCCGCCCCGACCGCGGCCTCGTGCGCACCCGCATCCGCGTCGTCAAACAGGACGGCGCGGTAGCACTGACCTACACGCCCCTGCGTATGGTCAAATGCCGCGAACTCTCAGCCTAGCGTGTCCGTCGTCAGGTCAACCCCATTGCGCTCGGTTTGCCGGCCTCGTTGGTGTTGAAGGCGGCCTCCCACACCGCGATCTTGCGGTCGCGCATGATCCAGATTTCGACGCCGCGCCCGGCCATCTTCGCGCCGGTCACCCGATCTTCCCACTCGCCTTCCCAGTAGTTGGCGATCGTGTCGCCCATCAACGCACGAAGCTCTTTGCGCAGCCGATAGTCTTTTTGGCGCTCGCTGCGGGAGCGAAACAGCGTTTGGAGCGGCGCCTTGCCGCGGAACTCCGGCATGTCGCCGAAGCGGACAACGCAATCATCGGTAAAGCCGGCGAGCAAACCTTTGATATCCCATGGCATGAACAACGATTCGACGCGGGAAACGAATGCCCGCGCCTCTTCCACCGTGCGAGGATTGCTGTCCGGCACTTCCGGCCTTTCTGATTCAGGTCTTAGCGACTTTGCGGATGCGGTGGTTGTTGGTGTCGCCGATGTAGATCGAGCCGTCGGCGGCGACCGCGGCGCCGTGCGGCCGGTCGAGCGCGGCGGCGCGGGCCGGACCGCCGTCTCCGTCGCCGCCTTGCCGGCCGCTGCCGGCGATCGTAGCGACTGTTCGGGTGCGCAGGTCCAGCCGGCGGATCGCGTGGTTTTCGGTATCGACGATCAAGAGGTTGCCCTCGCGGTCGATCGCCAGTTCCTTTGGCGCATCGAAGACCGCCCTCAGAGCCGGCCCATTATCTCCGCCATAGCCCCTCTCCCCGGTGCCGGCGATCGTGGTGATGTTGCCGCTGCGCGGATCGACCGCGCGCAGCGTGCTGCCTTGGCGCTCCAGGATGTAGACGGTCCCGTTGCTTGCGACCTTGGCGGCGCGGGCCCCGTAAATCCCGGCGGCGGCCGCCGGTCCGCCGTCGCCGCTGTGCGCGGCCTCACCAGTGCCGGCAAAGGTCCAGATGATCCCCGAAGCGAGGTCGACGACCCGGACGCGATGGTCCGCGACATCGGCGATGAACAGCCGGGTCTGTGCGGGGTCGAGCGCCAGCCCGTTCGGCTCGACCAGGCCCGCGCGCGACGCTGGTCCGTCGTCGCCCGCAAAGCCCGAAGAACCGTTGCCGGCAAAGGTCGTGACGATGCCCGAGGTGCCATCGATCCGGCGGACACAATGGTTATGCCGGTCGGCGACATAGAGGTTTCCGGCATTGTCGACCGCAATGCCGTAGGGTTCGTTGAAACGGGCACTGGCGGCCGGACCGCCATCCCCGGAATAGCCGGCCTCGCCGCAGCCGGCGCAGGTCGTGATTACTCCCGTGCGTGCGTCGACGCGGCGAATGCAGTGGTTGAACGTGTCGGAAAAATAGAGGTTGCCGAGTGCGTCAAACGCGACGTCGAACGGGCCGTTCAGTAGGGCCCGCGACGCCGGCCCGCCATCGCCGGCATAGCCCTTCTCGCCGGTTCCCACTGCTGTCGTAATGATCCAGGACTGCTCTGGCATCCGCTCGAGACTCCCTGCTCCGCGTGTGTGTCGATCTTAGCACTGCAGAAGGGGCGCTCAAGCCGCAGAAAAGCGGCGTTTTTGCGATGCTCTTTTCGGGCCGCCGACCGGCGAGGTAGAGTTGCGTATGTTTGTTCCTCGCCTCTCCCTTCACCGCAGGTTGGCCGCGATGATGTCGCTGCTGGCGGTGCTGATCGTCCTCGGGGCAGCTCCACCCGAGCATTCGGATACGACTTCGCTCGCTGGGCAACTGCTGATCGCAGCACCGACGATCGGCGATCCGCGTTTTGCCCACACCGTCATTCTGATCGTACGGCACGACAAGGAGGGCGCCTTGGGGATCGTAATAAACCGCCCCGTCGGCGAGCGTTCGATTGCGGCCTTGCTGGAGGCGACCGGTCATGATGACGCCGACGTAGCGGGCATTCTGCGCGTCTTCGCCGGCGGTCCGGTGCAGCCGGAACTGGGCTTTGTCGTCCACAGCGCCGAATATCGGCGCGCCGAGACCGTCGATGTCGACGGCCGCGTGGCGATGACCGCGAGCCGTCAGATCCTGCTCGACATCGGGCATAACCAGGGTCCCGAGAAGAGCCTCTTCGCACTCGGTTATGCCGGCTGGGGACCCGGTCAGCTCGAGGGCGAACTGGCGCGTCACAACTGGTTCACCACTCCCGAGGAGCCGAAGCTGGTCTTCGACGACGACCGCGACAACTTGTGGGAGGATGCAATGGCGCGCCGCACCCGGGAACTCTAGCCACCAAAAGGAGAGTTGGTCGATGTCGCAGCATCACGAATTGCGGGCGAGCCCGGAGACCTGTCACTGGGGGTTTTTCGATGCCGGGCTGAAGCCAGTGCTGACCGTCGCCTCGGGCGACACTGTGATGATGGATTGCGTCTCGGGCGGGCCCGATGTGCTGCCGCAGGAAGGCAAATTCGAAATTCTGCCGGACCACCTGGCAATTCAGCGCGCACTCGAGCCGCGCCTCGGCGCCCATATCCTGACGGGGCCGATTGCGGTCGAAGGCGCCGAGCCGGGGGACGTCCTCGAAATCCAGATCCTCTCGATAGACCCCCGGCAGAATTGGGGATACACCCGCATCAGGCCGCTCTCCGGCACCCTGCCCGAGGATTTTCCGATCCGCCGGATCTGGCATACCGCAATCGACCGTCAACGCGGCATCGCGACCGTGCCATGGGGCGCGGAGATCGAGCTGGCGCCGTTTTTCGGGGTCATGGGTGTGGCGCCGCCACCGGTTTACGGCGCGGTGACCTCGATCGTGCCGCGGGAGTTCGGCGGCAACATGGATTTGAAGGAACTGGTCGCCGGCACGACCTTGTACCTACCGGTGTGGGCGCCGGGAGCGTTGTTTTCCGCCGGCGACGGCCACGGCGTGCAGGGCGACGGCGAGGTCTGCGTGACGGCGCTCGAAACCGCGCTCTGCGGCACCTTTCGCCTGGTGCTGCGCAAAGATTTGAAATTCGACCTTCCGCGAGCCGAGACGCCGTCGCACCACATCACGATGGGTTTCAACGAGGACCTCGACGATGCGGCGAAAACAGCCTTGCGCGAGATGATCACGCTGATCGGCGAGCGTCTCGGCCTCTCGCCCGAAGACGCCTACATGTTCTGCAGCCTTGCCGTCGACATGCGCGTGACCCAATTGGTGGACGGCAACAAGGGCATTCACGCGATGCTGCCGAAGCGCTACGCGAACCAATAATTTGGAGGACGGGCCGAATTAAAAAGCAAGCGGCGGATAGAGCAAGCCGCTTCTCTCCTCCATCTTGGGCTCATTGGAATACGGAGGAGGTGAGGATGTTGGATTTCGAGCAATGCTGGGCGGCGCTCGAGCGGCGCGACGCCGGCGCGGATGGTAAGTTCTTTTACGGTGTCCGGACGACTGGGGTCTATTGCCGGGCGGGCTGCACATCGCGGTTGCCGCTGCGTAAGAACACGATGTTCTTCGAGACTACGGCAGCGGCCGAGGCTGCGGGACTACGGGCCTGCAAGCGCTGCCGGCCAACTGACGGCACGCCTGCTTCACGGCATGTGGCAGCGGTCGAGAGAGCGTGCGCTTTATTGCGGAGCAGCGATGGTATCCCGAGCCTTGCCGAGCTCGCCGATGCCGCAGGCATCAGCCCCTTTCATTTTCACCGGGTTTTCAAGCAGATCACCGGCGCGACGCCCCGCGATTACGCGCGGACCCACCGGCTCGGCCGTCTCGCCGACAAGCTCGAGACCGGTCAGCCGGTCACCGAGGCGATCTATGCGTCGGGGTTCGGCTCGAGCTCGCGCGCCTATGACTCGGCTCCGGCAGGGCTGGGCATGACACCCGGCGCACGGCGGCGCGGTGGTGCCGGCCAGACGATCCGCTTTGTCACGGTCGAGACCCCGCTCGGCTGGGCATTGGTGGCCGCGACCGAGCGCGGCATCTGCATGACCGCGCTTGCCGACAATCGCGAGAGGCTGGAGGCCAATTTGCGGCAACGCTTCCCTGCCGCGGAGCTGATTGCCGAGGATAGCGGGCTCAAGGACTGGGCCGACCGGATCGTGCGGTTCATCACCGCTCCCGATCGGAACCTCGACTTGCCGCTCGATATCCAGGGCACCGCGTTCCAGGCGCGGGTGTGGCGCGCACTACAGAAGATCCCGCTCGGTAAGACCGCGAGCTATGCCGAGATCGCTGCGGCGCTCGGCCAGCCAAAAGCGGTCCGTGCCGTCGCTCAGGCCTGCGCCGCGAACAAACTCGCCCTGATCGTGCCGTGCCACCGGGTGATCCGCAGCGACGGCGATCTCGGCGGCTATCGTTGGGGGTTGGAGCGTAAGCGGGAGCTGCTCGCGCGGGAGCGCGCCGCAGTCGCGTCGGAGCCGTCCGATGAGGCGGCAGCCTAACGCGAAACCCGTCGTCGAGGCGATCGATTGGCACGAAATCGCCGGGGCGCTCGACGAGCGGGGCTACGCGACCACCCCACCACTGCTAACCAGCGGAGAGTGCTGCGAAATCGCCGCGCTCTACCCCCGGGAGGAGGTTTTTCGCAGTCGTGTGATCATGCAGCGTCACGCTTTCGGCCGCGGCGAGTACCAGTATTTCAGGTATCCTCTGCCTGGCGCGGTCGAGGCATTGCGCCAGGCGATCTACCCGCATCTCGCGCCGATCGCCAACCGCTGGCGGGAACGGCTGAACGAAAAGGGGCGGTTTCCGCCGTCGCTCGCCGTCTATCTCGAGCAATGCCACCAAGCCGGCCAAGAGCGGCCGACGCCGCTCCTGCTCAAATACGGGCCCGGCGACTACAACTGCCTGCACCAGGATTTGTACGGCGATCTGGTGTTCCCGCTGCAACTGACGGTGCTGCTCAGTGACCCGGAGCCGGACTTCACCGGCGGCGAGTTCCTGCTCGTCGAGCAGCGGCCGCGGGCGCAATCGCGGGGTGAAGTCGTGCCGTTGCAGCAGGGTGAGGCGGTGATCTTCCCGGTTCACCATCGGCCAGTCGAGGGCACCCGCGGGCCTTATCGCGTAACGATGCGCCACGGCGTCAGCCGCCTGCGCTCAGGCCAGCGCTACACGCTCGGCATCATCTTCCACGATGCCGCCTAGGGCCTCCTCACCTACTCGACGTCCAACGGCTCAAGCTGTCGCTGTTACCGGAAAATATCAGCTCCCGCCTCGCGCCCTAAGTGCCGCAAGCCGGTCGCTCAGACTCTGCGGGGCTGCAGATTTGCCGGATACCGCGGCGAGGGCACCGGCGATGTTCGGGTCGTCGTGCTCCGGTTGTGTCGGGCGCAGCAATTTTGCCTTCGCCGTCGCCGCATCCGCCGAGGCGAGATCACGCGCGGCGGCCTCTTGCATCGCCTTCAAAGCAACCGTCATGCTGTTCGTCGCACCGGTCAGGCCCGCTGCACGACGCGCCGCCTCGGCTTGCTGCTCGGCCACTTGACGCTGTTGCCCGGCACGCGCCATGTCCCTGCGGGCGCGTTCCAACTCAGACCGGCCCTGTTTCAGCTTGCCGCCTGCTTCGGCATAAGTCTTTTCCAGCGTCTCGAGGAAATCCTTGGCGTCGACGGCGTCCTTCTTTTCGCGCTCGATCTCCGGTGTCATTTGCTCGAGCATCGCGACCAGAGTTTCCAGACTGCGCCCGAGCGACGCTTTGCGTGTGGCGTCGGGCTCCGACTCTATCTGCCTCTGAAGTTGCTCAGCCGCCGCCATGCGCTGTGCCGACAGCGCTTGGATCGCGTCGGCCTCCTTCTGCTCCCGGTCATAGCTCTGCCGTGCATTGGCTACTTGCCGGCCGAGATCGTCGAGATGCTGCTCCATAGTCCGCAGCTCCGCCTCGCTGGCTGATTGCGGGTCCCAGCGCACGAGCGCCTCGATGCCGGTCTGCATCGCTTTGTCGGCCTTCACCCCGACCAGGTTGCTGAATGAAAGTGAGCATGAGCCTCCTCCTCGTTTGTTGCGATCAAGTCGGCACCATCGCCGCGGCATTCAGAAGACCAATCGAGATTTGAGCAGCGACCAGCGGAATCGCCGCGGCAACCTGTCCAGCTTCGATCATCGCGCGCATCCCGCGAAGCAAATGCAATAATATCGTGACCGTCAATAGTTGAAGCAGGACGGCCACCACCCCCCACACCAAGATGTCGAGCAGCGCCCCGGTGGTAGCCAGCAGTGCGGCAAGCGGGATCGCCAATGCGACGAGAGCGCCCCCGAGCACCGTCGCCGCGGCGGGATTGCCGTTGCGCAACAGGTCGCGCTCGTGAAACGGGGTGACAGCCATATAGATAAAGATACCCGCCACCAACAGCGCCAGCACCAACAGAAACTGCAGCAGCAGCATCGGCAGGCCAGTGCCGAGCGCGTCGAGAATGGCGGAGCCGGTGCCGTCGGATGCGGGGCTCATGCGTGACTCGGTTCAGGCGGCCAGCGGGACGCTCGGCAGCGTCAACGCGGCTGGGTTGATGTCGATGCCGGCATCGATCTCGATCCACGCCTGGCCCGCCGCCTCGATGGCGCTGACGAGAATGTACTCGGTCTGAGGGGCGGGCGGTGCGCCGCCTGTGGGGCCGCCGTAAAGCATAATCTGCAATTGGCGCTGTTCGGTGTGGTCCACGTATTGCAGCGTCTCCTCCATTTTTCGCGGCGGAACTCGGCTGTTCCCCGGCGCCCAGACGCGCCCGTACATCTTGCCGTCCTTGGTCTGAAACGACGGCCACCCGATCATGCCTTCGGCGGGATCGAGCCACAGCCCCCATTCTTGGTTGTCCGCCGGGGTGACCTCGTCCAGCCGTGAAAAGTACCGGCATTCGTCCGGTTGGCCATCGGCGCCGAGATGGAGCTGAAAGAATGCCTTGCCTCCCGGCAGGTAAAGCCGATGCAGCAGGACGCCGCCTTCGCGCAGCAGCCCCACCACCTCGACGCTGATCATGCCGCTGCCCTCCGGCGGCTGCACCTTGGTCAATCCGGCAGCCAGCAGAAACGGCGACGGATCGACGGGCATCGTCATACCGACACGGAACCTTGTCGTTGCGCTGCCGGTAAGGCCGGGGACGGCCGCGGCAGTGGCCGGATGAGACATGCGGCGCCGCCACAACCACAGCAGAAGCAAGATGACGATGCCGATAAAGAGGACGGGCCATATAAAACCCGACCCGCCCCTCGGTGCGGGCGTCTGGGCGGGGGCTGCCGCGGATGGGTTGCGCGGCTGACCCTCCATTTGGGCCAGCTGGGTGTCGAGCTGGTCGAGCTTGGCTGCTACCGTCGGATTGTGACCCGCCTCGCGATCGGCCTCCCGACGCCATTGCATATAGCCGGGATCGGTTTGGTAGTTATGGAAATACTGGGCAGAGCTGGGCGACGACAGGGAATTCAGCGCCGCCCACAATGCCACCGCCGTCAACGGTCCCGAACCCGGCAACGCCGGTCTTCTCGCCACCCTCACTGCCGGCTCCTCCCCTCCCCAAATCGGCGGCCGGCGCGGTGCTTCGCCTGCCCAGTCGTAGCCGCCGGCATAAGCGGGCGGCCGGCGGGTGGATGTCTCTGCGGGCCGCTGTGCCGCCTGATAGTCGCGCAGCGCCTGCGACGATAAGCTGCGGGAAACAGCCCGATCTCCGGACGAGCCCGTACTATAGCCGGTGCCCGAATAGGGTCGCCGACTGTATCCGCCGCTGCTGCTGACCGGTGTCCTACGGCTCGGCGCCGAGTAGTTGGAGGTCGATCCGCTGCCGGGACGGCTGTATCCGCCGCTGCTGTACTGACCCGAGGCGCGGTCGGGCACATTCAGAACAAGTAGGCAGCATACGCAGCAGAACAGGACCTTCCGCCACAGCGTGGTCCGCGGGAAGCTCGCCGAGGGTCGAGAGATCATACTGCAGCCGCTCTCGACATCGCACTCGCCCCGGCAAAGAGGTCCGCACTTATCGCATGCTAGGTTGCCGACGCGCCACCGCTTGCAGTCTTTTGAGCGATGCCATGCGCCAGCCTGTTCAGACGGCCTTCTGACCGCCCATGGCCTGCTTGATCAGCCCTGCGATCACCATCAGGATGCCCCCGCCCACACCGCCGGAAGCGATCTGGCCGATAATGGAACCGATATCGAAGCCTCCCGCGCCGGCCGCTTCCGCTCCGCCGCCGAGGAATTGACCTATGATCTGTGCGCCCACGCCGCCGCCGATAACGCCGGCGATCGTATTGCCGATAGTTCCCAAATCATACTGCTTCAGCATGGAGCCGGCAATGTTGCCGCCGACGCCGCCTGCGATCAGTTGGATGATCAGACCGACGATACCACCCCACATCGTAGCCTCCTCCCGTTGTTCGCCTTCTGGCAATGTTGACTGGAGCGAGACGCTTGGCGGCGCCCGCTACAGGAAAGGTTAACAGAATTGTCGGCAGCTCGCAACCAACCGGCGATTTCGGGGATTGCGCTCTCGCGGACCCGTATCCTCGCCCGGGCCGTCAACTATGTTTGCAGCCACGCAACGGACCAACACGACAAGGTTGCGGGCGTTGGCTACTTCGTTGGTCCCTGCCGAGCGATGATCTTGTCCTTGATCTGGCTGTAAACGTTCGGTGGGATGATTTTGCGTTGTGCGAGATCATCCTTCCCGTTGTACGGCCGGTTGGCAATGATCGCCTTCGCACGAGCGGGCCCGACACCCGGCAGCCTGTCGAGTTCCTCGGCGGATGCGGAGTTTATATCGACCAATCCGCCCGATGGTTGAGATCCGGTGGTGGCGGGCGACTTGGTTGCCGCGTCCGGCTTTGTGGCCGCTGGAGAGCCCGGCGACTTTGACGGGGATGCCGTCTGCGCGGCAATAGGCATCGCGAGAACCATGCTCAGCCCCATCGCGATCAGATAACGCTTTACGTTCATTGTAACCTCCGACTGTGCCCAAACGGGCCTCAGCAGGCGGCTCAGCGTGCAGGCGGCCGCCATTCGACATTATCGTCGAGCGGGATGACCGGGCGGGGCAGGCGCTGCCATTCGAAACGGTTCAGCATCGGCGAGGTGAGGCCGGGGAGGTCGACTTCGACGATCTGGTCCGGGCCGAAGAACTCGTCGAAGCCGCCGCGGAAATGGCCGCGCGACTTGACGACGACCGAGCGCGCCCGGGCGATGTCGAGCCCCATCATCTCGAAGAAGATCGGGTCGGCGCATTGCACCCGATGCGAGATCACGACGACGGTGATCCCGCCGACCTCAAGCGCGGCGCAAGGCCCGAGCTCGAGCCGCAGTCCGGCATAGATGCCGCGACGGCCGACGCAATTCCCGTCGGTCAATGCGACGACCGCCGCAGGCGCGGCATAAGGCTCGGAAAACTTGGTATTCTCCGACCGGTTGAACCGCGCCTCGAAATGGGCGCCGACCCCGTGCCGGTGCGCTTCGGCGGCGAGATCGGGGTCGATAAAAGACGCCGAGTAGCGCGCCGGCCACGCCCGCCTCGTGAAACGCCCGCAGCAGGAATGTCGTGTTGCCGCGCCCGCCGCCGCCCGGGTTGTCGGCGACATCGGCAAAGGCGAGCGCCGGCAAGGAGAGGTCTCGGCCGACGGCGAGGGCTTTCTCGACGGCCTCGTCGAGCGAGGTCAGCCGCGGATAGAAACGTTGCCGGTTGGCCCAACCGAGTTCAGCGATCTCGCCCGCCAGCCTCTCGGCTGTCTGCCGGTCGCGGCGCGCCGTTACCACCACAGTCAGGCCGTTTTTGGCGGTGTCGGCAAAGGCAAACCCTCCCATCACCGAGACGTTCATGATTTCGGGAGTCATGCGCCGCTGGCCGAAATCGATCATCTCCGCGTACGGACCCGCGGCGGTCAGCATCGTCACCGTCGGCGGCACGATCGGCAGGCGAATGAAGGCGCGCTGCGGCTTGACGCCGCCCAACATCTCGCGGATCGCGTCGGCCGCCTCGGCGCCCCGCTCGCGCATGTCGAGATGCGGGTTGGTCCGGTAGCCGATAAAGACGTCGATCGAATGAACCATGCTCTCCGACACATTGGCGTGCAGGTCCAGAGTCGCCGCAATCGGCACATCCGGGCCGACGATCTGCCGGACCATCTCGAACAGAACTCCGTCGGGGTCGTCCTCCTCGGTCGTCAGACCGGCGCCGTGCGAGCAGATGTAGACGGCGTCGACCGGCAGCGCCGCCATTAGCCGGCGCCTGATCGTGTCGAGCAGCTCGACAAAGAAGGCATGCTCGACCGGCCCGTTGGGCTCGGTCATCGCCAGCGCGATGCCGACCGGCGTCCATGGGCCCGAAGCGTCCATCGCCGCGACAAAACCCGGCGTCTCCGGCAGCATCGTCGGGGTCGGCGACGCGCGCCTCAGCGACGATCGCGTCGCCTTCGAGATAGGTGCGGGCGAGGAAGTGCGCTTTGGTAGCGGGCGGCGCGAACTTGTTGCACTCGATCGAGAAGCCGAGCAGCGCGATACGAGGTGGGGAGCGGTCGGGCATGCCATTTATCCACAGGCCGTTTCCGTCGCCCGCGATCCTAGGCTAGTCTTTGGCGGATCGCCACGGCGGCTGAAAGGATGCGAGGACATGCCGAAGATCGACAGAGAGCGGGTTGTCGCGGATCTGAAGCGGCTTGCCGAATTCGGCCGCTACAAGACCGGCGTCCACCGGCCGACCTATTCGCCGGTGGATGTCGAGTCGCGGCATTGGCTGGCCGGAAAGTTCCGCGAGGCCGGGCTCGATACAGTGATCGACGGGATCGGCAATGTGATCGGCCGCAACCCGGGGGCGCGGCGCCGGCTGTTGGTCGGTTCGCATAGCGAGACCCAGCCTTACGGCGGCTGGCTCGACGGCTCCCTGGGGGTGATTTATGGGTTGGAGCTCGCCCGCACCTTTGCCGAGGGTCCGGATTGCGGCATCGAGGTCGCCGCCTGGGCGGACGAGGAAGGCCATTACGGCAATTATCTCGGCAGCCGCTCATTTACCGACGCGCTTCCCGAAGAGGAGATCGACCAGACCCGAGGCCGCGATGACGGGACGCCGTTGCGCGAGGCATTAGAACGCGCGGGGTTTGCCGGACGGCCACGCGAGCGTGTCGATCCGTCACGCTATGTCGGCTATCTCGAAGCTCATATCGAGCAGGGCGACACGCTCGACACCACCGGTCTGCGCATCGGCGTCGTCGAGACGATCGTCGGCATTTGGAATTACCGGGTCGCGCTGATCGGCGAGCAGAACCATGCCGGCACGACACGCATGGTGCGGCGCCGGGATGCCGGTGTCGCAATGGTGCGGCTCGCGACGCGAATTCATGACCGGTTTCCCGAAATTGCCGGTCCGCGCACGGTGTGGACGATCGGCCGCATGCTGCTCGAGCCGAATGCGCCCTCGGTCGTCCCCGGCCGGGCCGAGATGATGGTCCAATTCCGCGACGCCGACATCGACCGGCTCGCCTCGGTTGAGAAAACGCTGCACGAGCTCGTCAGCGAAGCCGACCGGGCCGGGCCTTGCGCCTGCGAGATCGAGACGATCGCGCGCACGGAGCCGCGTCCGATGGATCCCGGTTTTCAGGAACAGATCGAGGCCGCGGCGGAACGGCATGCCCCCGGAATGCACATGCGAATGCCGAGCGCAGCCGGGCACGACGCAGCGGTGCTGTCGTACCGCATGCCGTCGGGCATGATGTTCATCCCGAGCCTGCGCGGCATCAGCCACCACTGGTCGGAGGACACCAGGGAGGAGGACATCATGTTCGGCGCGCAGGTTTTCGCCGACGCTGCCGAGCGCATCCTGCGCGCCGCGACGTAAGCCTGCACCAAACGATTGCAGGATATCGGTCCAGCCGATCTGGATTGCCCTCTTCGATCAGGCGGACCTTCCAATCGCGCCGCCACTTCTTGATGTCCTTCTCTCGTGTTATCGCCGAGACCGGGTCCTCGTGAAACCGGGCGCGGCTTTGCTCTTATGTTCATGGACCCGCCGAACGAGATCGTTCGTCACGCCTAGATAGAGGGTCCCGTGCCGACGGCTTGCGGGTATGTAGACGTAGTAGGGCAAGGTGCGGCCCGTCGCCAGCTCAAGCAATCTAGTTATTATACCCGAACGGGTCATTCCGGGATGGCCCGAAGGGCCAGACCCGGAATCCATGCACACCGACAATACAAGGACTGGACAGCACAACCTGCTGTGCGACACACCAATGCGCAGGTGTGCGTGGGTTCCGGGCTCGCGGGCTGACGCCGCCGCCCCGGAACGACGAATATGGCGTTTTAAAACAGGAGCGGGAATGCCGATTATTCTGCAGGAAAACTTACGGGGCGTCTTGTACGCCCCGTTCTACGCAGCGCTGGCATTGGGC
>CAVTQA010000048.1:0-66275 GCA_963736715.1 uncultured Alphaproteobacteria bacterium
GAGACCCGCCTTACCGCTCAGGCTCGGTCAGCATTCGACTCGATAGCGGACGCTCGGGTTATCAGTTCGTTAGGACTGTGGCCTGTCATCGCCAGTACGAGCCGCAGTGTTCAGCCGAGCAATTCCATGCTCGAACTGCGCCCAACAACGCCAGAAGATTATCCGGAATGAAGTGGCTTTGGTCGGCAAAGAGAGCGTGAGTGGGTCACCAGCGGCAACCGGCCGCGGGATAAGTCAGGAGAACCCACCCATGCGCATTTATGTGATTGGCAATGACGGAATCACGCTGTGCCGCGAGGCGCCGGCCAGAGTGACTGAGGGCGAGATCGCCGTCACGTCGAAGGAGGAACTGCAGGCCGCCCCGCTCAGCGGCAAACGGCTGCTGGCGTTGTGGAATGCACTGCCCGGTATCGAAAAGAGGAAAAAGGTCGGGGATCGCGCGGCACTGATTGACGAGCTGTGGTCGGCGATCGAGGCGCTGCCCGAGCCGGAACCGCAATCCGACGCGAAGCGAGCGTCAAAGCAGGATGAGGTCATCACGATGCTGCGCCGGCCCGAGGGCGCCACCGTCGACGAGGTCGCGAGCACTATGGGCTGGCAGCGGCACACTGTGCGCGGTCTCTTCTCCGGAACCCTGAAAAAGAAGCTCGGGCTCACGCTCGCCTCGGCGCAAGAGGAACGCGGCCGGGTCTACCGCATCATCGAACCGGCGAGCATATGAAACCGTCGCGCCACGGCACTTTGGCCCGCCAACACTCTGGCGGGCCGTCCTCCGTTCTCAGTCGAAGCGGGAACCCGAGCGGCGAACCGCGGGGCGGAGTTGTGGCCGAGGTCGATGGCCAAATTGCCGAGTTGGCGCATCGGTCGACGCACGAACTGCGCCTTGACTGGCGCCAATTGCATCAGGTCGCAGCGCCCCAAGGGCTCAGTCGCGATCTGCTCATCCGAGCCCTCGCTCACCAGCTACAAGAGCAGAGCTATGGTGGAACCGGCCGGGCCTTGCGGCGTCGCCTGCAGGCGCTGACCGGAGAGCGCGAAAAGCGCGGCGCGTCCTTCGATCCCGCTGTCGTGCTGAAGACCGGCACGACATTGGTTCGTCAGTGGCGTGGGCACACCCACGCCGTCCTCGTTCGCGACAACGGGTTTGAGTATGAGGGTGAGCGTTATCGCTCGCTGAGCGTAATCGCCAAGCGGATCACCGGGGCGCATTGGTCGGGCCCTCGGTTCTTTGGCCTGACCAAGCCAGCCGGTGCTTCGGCCGCCGCCGAGGCCGACTGATGACGAGGTCAGCCGCCAGCACCACACGACATACCGGCAGGATCCGCTGTGCGATCTACACCCGCAAATCCTCCGAGGAGGGGCTCGAGCAGGAATTCAATTCGCTGCAGGCGCAGCGCGAGGCGTGCGAGGCCTTCATCAACAGCCAGCAGCACGAGGGCTGGGTGTGCCTGCGCGCGGTTTATGACGATGGCGGGTTCTCCGGCGCGACGATGGATCGGCCTGCTCTGCAGCGGCTGCTCGCCGACATCGCCGCGGGTCGGGTCGATACCATCGTCGTCTACAAGATCGACCGGCTGACCCGCTCGCTCGCCGATTTTGCCAAGATCGTCGAGATCCTCGATCAGAGGAGCGCCTCCTTCGTTTCGGTGACGCAGCAATTCAATACGACAACGTCGATGGGGCGCCTGACCCTCAATGTACTTTTGTCGTTTGCGCAGTTCGAGCGCGAGGTCATCGGCGAGCGCATCCGCGACAAGATCGCCGCCTCGAAACGAAAGGGGATGTGGATGGGTGGCGTGCCGCCGCTTGGGTATCGGGTAGAGGACCGCAAACTCCTCGTCATCGACAGCGAGGCGGAGATCGTGCGCTCGATCTTCCGCCGCTATGCCGAACTCGGCTCGGTCCGGTTATTGAAGCAGGAGCTCGACGCCCGCGGCATCAAGAGCAAATCGTGGACGAGCGCTTCCGGCCGCCTCATTGGCGGCAAGCCATTTTCGCGCGGCGCGCTCTACCTGATGCTGCAGAACCGTACCTATCTCGGCGAGATCGTTCATAAGGGGCAATCCCATCCCGGCGAACACGCGCCGATCGTCGATCAGGCGCTATGGGATGCCGTTCACTCTCAGCTCGCCGACAATACTGCCGAGCGCAGCTCCGGCACACGAACCCGTCAGCCGAGCCTGCTCGCCGGCCTATTGTTCGATCCCGACGGCAACCCGATGACGCCAACCCACGCCGTCAAGAAAGGCACGCGTTACCGCTACTATGTCTCCCGCCCGCTGATCACCAAGGATCAGAGCGAGAGGTCCCCCGGGCTGCGCATTCCAGCCGCGGAGATCGAGCAGCTCGTCACGAGCCGCATGCGCCAATGGCTTCTCGATCCGGCCAGCATCTATCAGGCGACACGGTTTTCGGATGCCTCAGCGCAACGCCAATTCCTGGCGCGAGCCGCGGAAATCGGCAAGATCTGGCCCGAATTGCCAGGAGCACGCCAGCGTGCGTTGGTTACCGCCCTGATCGAGCGCATCGACGTCGGAGCCGACCAAATCGACATCCGTACTGCACCCGACACAGCTTGGCGCGTTCCTCGATGGCGCCGCGACAGCGCATCCCGAGCGCGACGGACGATGAAACCCAGACCCTGTGCGTGCCGATACGGCTTCGCCGCTCCGGGCGGGAGATCAGGATGCTGATCGACAGCAACCGATCCGTCTGCCATCGCGAAACCCAACGCGCGGCTGATCAAGCTATTGATCAGGGCGCATCGCTTCCATGCCACACTCATCGGCAGCCCCGGCGTGCCCTTTGCGGCACTGGCCAAGCAAGAAGGCGTGAGCCGGTCCTATTTCACGCGGCTGGTCCGCCTCAGCTATCTTGCCCCCGACATTACGAAAGCCATCCTCGACGGCAATCAGCCACCCTATCTCACGGCAGACAAGCTGCTCGCCCACTCACGTCTGCCGCTGGCCTGGCACGAGCAACGCGTCCTGCTCGGCTTTGCTTGAGAAATTGACCCGAGCCGCAGCTTTGGCTAGCCGCGGCCGCCGTTGCCCATGATATCAGCGGCACTGCGGTACTGGAATATCGCCCGACAGAGATAACAGCGCCGCTTGGCGCGATCTCGACTAACCCCTGCGCGTCTCTGCGGACCCCAGCGACGCGCACCCGCGCGGAACCGCGGGTTTTTCGACCTGTAACGGCCGGGTCTGGGCGAGACACGGACTGTCTGCTGGAGGGAGATGGATTCGAACCATCGGTACCCCGCAAATTTTTTTGGCTGCCCCGTCGATCCCGCGAATTCACCTTCCGCAATATAAACCGGGCATCCCTCGCGACAGGGACCGATGGGCCGGGCCCTACCGTCGTACGCGTCTCACCCGGTAGAGAACATCTGGGAACGCCTGCGCAGCAACTACTTCAGGGCACCCGGTTTCGAGCGCTAGCCCTACCGACGGCTGCGCGTGACTCGGCCGTGCACTTCACCCTGCTTGCCGCGTCGGGCATGATCGGCAACCAGCGCCTCGAGCATTCCGGCGAGCCGCAAGGAAAGTCCTTCGGATCCGACACTTTGGGCGGTAATGCGGGCGCCCTCGCATAGCAGAAAGACTTCGTCGGCGAGACGCTCGGGATCGGCGAGCTTGGCGTCGCAGCACAGGCGAATAAGCCGTTCGCGAAGCGCGGTTTTATACTCGCGAATGACACGCCGCGCCGGATGATCCCAATCCGGCAGCTCGACCGCAGCGTTGGCGAGTGCACAGCCGCGCTCGGCCTCGTTCTCCTTGAAGTCCGCAACATGGCGCAGCCAGGCCAGGAGCTGGCCTTCCGGATCGCCCGAGTGGACGGCGGCGAGCGCATCCCAGGCAGCGTCGAACTCCTGCGTTAACTCGCTGAGACACGCAGCGATCAGCACATCCTTCGAGGTGAAGTGGCGATAGAGCGTCATCTTGTTGGTGCCGGCCGCCTCGGCAATCGCGTCGACGCCGACGGCATGGATGCCGCGGCGATAGAACAATTCGCGGGCGGCCGCGAGGATGCGCTCGCGCGGGGGCGGGCGGCTGCCCTGCCGATCGGCGGCCGGCCTCGCGGTTGACACGATCATGGCCACTTCTCCCCTTGTCCCTTGATATGTTACTTAGCGGTCAGTATATAGGGTGTTACCGTTCAGTTCCGTTAACGTAGCACATGCGCTAGCCGATTTCCACCCCTGTCCCGAAGGGCACCGCGATGGATACATGCGAGCTGACGCTGACCAACCTTCTCGCCGATCCGATGACCCTGGCCGTGATGGCAGCTGATCGGGTCGATCCCGCTGGGCTGGCGGCGGCGTTGTCTGGATTGGCCCGGAGGCTTGAGTTCGCCCCGCCGGCAGCCGGCGGCGCTTTCTCCGGCGCACCAGGCGGAAGCGCTTTTCGCGAATTCTTTATGGCCCCGTCAAACGAGCGCCTACCGACCCGATGCGATAGAGCGGGTGGGCAACGATGATTGACACAAACAGGAGGGCCCTGCCGTGAGGAAGCCGATCGTTCTGAAAGGGCCGCTATGGAGAGCCGCGGGTCTTGCGGCGCTGCTGGGCCTCGGTCTCATTTCGCACCCGGTCCAGTCCGCGCCGGCGAGCGGGGGTGACACCGTCCAGAGGCTCTACGATGCCCTGCTCAGCACGATGAAGAACGGTCGCACACTCGGGCAAAGCGGGCGTTTCACGCAGCTGGAGCCGGTCATTCGCAGGACCTTCGACATCCCGTCGATGACCCGGTTGTCGGTCGGCCCGTCCTGGGCCACTCTGACCGAGGCGCAACGGCAGCAGGTGATGGAGAGCTTCGGGCGCTATATCTCGGCGATCTATGCCGAACGTTTTGACAGCTACGCTGGTCAGAAGCTGCAGGTAACCGGCGAACAGCCCGCGGTGGCCGGCGTCATGGTGCGCAGCCAGATCGTCAAGGCCAACGGCGAGCCGGTCAACGTCGACTACATGATGCGCCGCAACGGCGACAGCTGGCTGATCTCCGACATTTATCTCGACGGCGCGATCAGCGAGGTGGCGACCCGCCGTTCCGAATTTGCCGCGATCCTGAAGAACGAGGGCATCGACGGCCTGATCGCTGCACTCAACCGCAAGGCGGACATCCTGACCGCGACGACGGCAAAGGCGTCCTAGCTGTTCCCCCGGGCACCGGCCGTGCCGCCCAGAGACAGGAGGCTACAGGTGCCCAGCATGCTGATGTTGGCAAGCGGCGTCGGGCTCGTCGCGGCAACCGCCGCTCTCTGGGTACAAGGGTGGCGGCGGGCCGATCACCGCTTCTTCGCTGGTCTTATCTCGATCGCCGTCACCCTGAGCTTGTTTTCGGTCGTCGCCTGGGCCGCGATCGCCATTGCACCCTTGCCTCCTATTGCTTGGGTTCTTGTCGGCACGCTCGCTCTCCTCTTCGCGCTACGATTGTATCGAGAGTTACAGGAGCCGCCGCCGGGCGGAGGTTCTCGTTAGCCGCGCGTGATCGAATTGACAGTCGACGCATCGCGCGGCCGGCGGATCCGCTGATCGGCTGCCAGCTCCGCATGGGTTAAGCTCATCTTCTCCGGCACCTGACCTTAGCGCGGAACGCGAGGGACCATCGACCGTTAATTGAATGGGAGGTGGAAACGCTGACACCCGACGGCCTGATGCGGATTTATCCGACGTGGCTGCAAGGATGGGTTGGCGTATGCAAGCAAGCGATTTTCAGTTGGCTCGACGACCGCGCGCCGACGATGGGTGCGGCGATTGCCTACTACACAGTATTTTCACTTGCGCCGATCCTCGTTTTGGTAATTGGGGTTGCCGGGCTCGCCTTTGGTCGGGCAGCGGCAGAAGGGGCCCTGTTTGCAGAACTCGCGGATCTCGTCGGTCCGGAAAGTGCAGCAGCCGTGCAAGCGATGCTTCGGAGTGCCAGCGGCACTCGATCCGGAATTATTGCGACCGCAGTCGGGATCGGCACCGTGATCATTGCGGCGACCGCGGTACTCGGTGAATTGCAGTCGGCTCTAAACCTCATCTGGAGGGCCCCGGCAACGAAAGGGCTCGGCATCTGGCATATTCTAAGATCGCGGCTCGTCAGCCTCTCGGTAATCCTCGTGATCGGATTTTTGCTGTTGGTCTCTCTCGTGATTAGCACGGCGTTAGCAGCCCTCAGCGATTATCTCGACTGGATCCTACCTGGGCTCGCAACCATACTGCATGTCGTGCACTTGACTCTCTCCTTTGGCTTCACGACCGTTCTCTTTGCGATGATGTTTAAAATACTCCCGGATAAAGCCGTGGAATGGGGCGAAGTTTGGCTTGGTGCGGCCATAGCTTCTCTGCTTTTCACGATCGGCAAGCATCTGATCAGTCTCTATATTGGAAGCAGTAAGATAGCCTCGACCTACGGCGCTGCCGGTGCGCTCATAATCATTTTAGTATGGGTGTACTATTCGGTACAGATCGTCCTGCTTGGCGCGGAATTCGCAAAAGCATATACCGATCACCGACGAGCGCTTCGTGAAATGCGCCAACCTGGCCGAGTTGCGGGTTAACCGGGAGGGATTTGCCTCGGCGCCTGGTTGGGCCCCGGTCGTCCTCACGGGGAACCAAGAGTTCGAATCCATCTCCCTCCAGCAGACAGTCCGTCTCTCTCCCGCAGCCACTTTCGAAGGTCAAGAACCCGGGCTTTCCCCGCAGGTGTGCGAGGCTCGCTTGACGACGGGGTCAGTAGAGACGCGGCAGGCTTTCCATTGCGCGCCAACCGGCGGCAATGTCTCTGCCGGGCCATATTCCAGTACCGCAGTGCCGCTGATGTGGTCAGCGGCAATGCCATGACGGTCCGAACGAAATCGGGAGTTTCCGGGCTTTAGCGTGGGTAGTCTTTGAATTCGGATCCTGCCCCGCCACGCCACCATAACGACGCCGAGCGAGAGGGCGATCAGATAGAAGGCCACCAGTCCGGCATCGCGCCGCGTCCGCTCGCCGGTGATCAGCCCGGCCAGCGCCGCCACGGCAAGTCCGCTCGCCAGCCCGCCCAGCGACAGCCATCCCGGCGATGGGCCGGCATAGAGAAACCCGACCGCCGCGCCGGGCATGACCGCATGTCCCAGCACGTCGCCGTCGAGGCTCATCCGCCGCAAAACCAGCAGCGTTCCGACGGCCCCGTTGGTCAGCGCCAGCGCCAGACAGGCCACCAGCGCCGCGCGCATGAACGCGAGCGTCTCGAACGGTTCCACGATCAGCGCATGCGCCGACATCACGCCGCCATCGCCGGCAACACCGCCTCTGTCGCACCCCAGGCGACGCAGCGTCGCGCCAATACAACAGTCGAGGGAAAGTGCGCCTGAACCAGGTCGAGATCATGCAGCACGGCGATCACGGTCCTGCCCTCCTGGTGCCATCGTGTGACCTGGTCAAGCAGCACCGACATCGTTTGCGCATCGACCGCAGCGAATGGCTCGTCGAGCAGAATAACCGCAGCGTCCTGCAGGATCAGCCGCGCGAACAGCGCCCGCTGCAGCTCGCCCACCGACATCTCGCCAATCGGCCGCCCCAGCCGTCCTGCCAGCCCCACCGTCTCCGCCGCCGCCGCCGCACGCGCCCGCAGCGCAGTCCCGGGAGCGCGGAAGGCGCCGAACTCGCGCCATGCGCCCAGCGTGATCAGTTCCGATACCGAAAGCGGGTAATCACGGTCGATCGCCGCGAGCTGCGGCAGATAGGCCACTCGCTGCCGCGCAGGACGATCCACCACCCCGCCGGCAAGCCGTTTCACACCAGCGATCGCGGCGAGGAGCGTGCTCTTGCCGGCCCCGTTCGCGCCGACGACGGCGGTCAGGCTGCCCGGAGCGAACTCTCCGCTCACAGCCTCCAATGCTATTCGCCGCCCATAGCGCACCGTCACGCCGCGCAGCCGGACACCGCCGTCAAACAGCGTGTACCGACGGAGCAAAACCGCACCCTCCCGATCTGGCCTGCCGCGCAACACGAAAAACCGGTATAATCTTGCATAATACGCCATTCTAGGGGCAAGTTTACCGTCGTAGCCGGAGCGCAGAACGAGGTAAGGGAGGAGCAACCATGAGAATCGCCGGACTAGCCGCGTTCGTGGGTATGTCGGTCCTGTCGCTGGTGGCGCAATCGGCACCCGCCTCGGCCGAGACCGACTGTAAGGCCGTCGTCGCGCCGTCGCCCTTTGGTCCGGACGATCAGACCGGCGCGACCAACCGCATTACCCCCGCCGTCACCAAGGCCGCCGCCGCCGAGATCCAGACCGGCGTCGTCACCTCGATGGCCAACAACCTCGTGGACGGCATACCGCTCTTCGGCACCCGTTTCAGCAAGACGATCCTGAGCAGCTTTGCCACAATGCCGGGCGCAGAATACGGCAACAACAAGCTCAGCTATATGGAAGACACCTACCTCAGCCAGAGCCATGTCGGCACGCATATCGACGGCCTCGGCCACATCGGCATCCAAGACTGCTACTACAACCAGACGCCGATGGGAAAGTACGTCACCCAGAACTATCTCAAGCGGCTTGGTCTCGAGAACATCAAGACCTTCGCGACACGCGGCGTCATCATCGACGCGGTGAAGGTGTTTCAGGCCGCCGGCAAGCTGAAAGCCAACCCCGCCTGCAAGACCCCCTGCCTCGACGCGGGCTCGCTGATCACCGAAGCCGATCTGCAGGCTGGGCTGAAGATGTACAACGTGACGCTGCGCGAGGCCGACGCGGTGTTCATCAACACCGGCTGGGGTGACCTGTTCAAGCAGTGGCCGGCCCAGAACGCGGCCTACAACAAGGGTGAACCCGGGATCAGCGAGTCGGCGGCGCAGTGGCTCGCCGCGCAGAAAGTGGTTGCCGTGGGCGCCGACACCTGGGCGGTCGAGGTGATCCCGGGCGAAAGGGAGGACATAGCCTTCCCGGTGCACAAGACGTTGATCACCGACAATGGCATCCACATCATCGAGAACGTGCGCACCGACCTGATTGCGGATGTCGCCGCAAAAACCGGCCGCGCCACCTTCTTCCTGTCGATGACGGTGCCCAAGGCGGTCGGGCTGACCGGCACCTTTGTCAACATCGAGGCGATCCAGTAGCGCATGTCACCGCCGCCGGTGCTGCGGCGCCGGTTTTTCCTGGCCGGAATGCTCGCCTGCGGCTTCGGCCCCGCGAGGGCCGCGAGGGCCGAGACGCGGCGCTACCGTATCGCCCTCGCCGATCTCGACGAGACGCCGGGTGTGACGTTGGAGGGGCTCGGCTTCACCGGTTCCGATCTGCGGCGCAGCTTCGAGCTGGCGGCGCGCACCTTGCCGGTCGACATGCTCTATTTCGACAATGCCGGCGACCCCGCCCGCGCCGTCGCCAATGCCGAGGCCGCGATTGCCGCCAAAGTCGACTTGCTGATCGAATACAACGCCGACGCCGAGGCGAATGCGGAGATCGCCCGCCGTCTCGCCGCCGCCGCCATCCCGGCGCTGGCGCTGGTCGATCCGCTGCCCGGCGCGCCGCTCTACGGGCCCGACAATCGCGCCGCCGGCCGTATCGCCGGGCGCGCTCTTGGTGATTTCGCGCGAGAAACCTGGCCGGACGAGCAGGTGCTCGGGGTGCTGATCGGTGACCTCGCCGATCCGGGCCCCGCCGTCAGCGATCGCGCGCAGGGCATCACCGAAGGCATCCACGAGTCGTTGCTCTCGCTGAAGCTCGCCTCGCTCGACACCGGAGGACAGCCGGTGCGCGCCGACGCGACTGTTGACGAAATTCCTGCAGACCCAGCGCGGCGAAAGGCTGCTGATTGCGACCCTCGACGACCTCGCCGCCGTCTACGCCAAGAACGCCATCGAGATGAACCGGCGGCAGAGTGACTGCATCATTGTGAGCCAAGGGCTCGACCCGAACATCCACGGCGGCGCCAGCGAGAAGAAGGAGCTCGACCCCAACAACCGCGGCAGCGTGGTGCTCGGCTCGGTCGCCTACTACATGGACCGCTACGGCTACGACGTGCTGCCGCTCGCCTTGCGCCTGCTCGCCGGCGAAAAACTGCCGCCGCGCACGGTGACGAAACATGTTCTGGTCACGGCGGCCAACGTATTCCGGGAATATCCGCCGTTTGACATGAATTGATGTGGCGCGGTTGAAACGGCGCGATGCCCCGGCGCGCGAGGAGCTTAAGAGTGCGGCCGGCCTTGTCGGCAAACCCCGGCATCGCCTTCCTGGCGCACCAGCCGAGACGGCTTTAAGCTGGCTCATCGGGAAAGCCCGAAAGGCCTCTACCCGGAGGGAGCCCAGCTTGACGTTGCCGCAATCACGACCTGGCGGGAGCCGGCTGCATTACGCCTGGATCATCGTTGCGGTCACCTTTGTCGCGGTTATCGTGACCGCCGGGGTGCGCGCGACACCGGGCGTGCTGATCGTGCCGCTCGAAGAGGAATTCCATTGGTCGCGGGCGACGATCTCGTTCGCGCTCGGCATCAACCTCCTCCTTTATGGGGCGATCGGCCCCTTCGCCGCGGCGATAATGGACCGCTTCGGGGTGCGCCGGACGATGATCCTGTCATTCGCGGCGAGCGCTGCGGGTGTCGCGCTGACCCCGACGATGGCCCAGCCTTGGCAATTGATCCTGCTGTGGGGCTGCATCGTCGGCCTCTCCACCGGCTTTATCGGCGCTTATCTGGCGGCGTTCATCGCCGCGCGCTGGTTTCGCACGCATGAGGGTCTCGTCGTCGGCGTTCTGACCTCGGGCTATGCCGCCGGCCAGCTCGTCTTCCTGCCGACGATGGCGGCGCTCGTCACGCATGGCGGCTGGCGGCTGATGTCGCTGGTCCTGGCCGGCTCGATTGTCGTGCTGCTGCCGCTGCTGGCGCTGTTCATGCGCGACCGGCCGGAGGATCTCGGCCTCGCCGCCTACGGCACCGAGGGCAGGCCGCGGCCGCTGGCCTGCACCCCAGGGAAACCCCGTCGCGGTGGCGTTCCGTGCGCTCGGGACAGGCATAAGATTGCGCGACTTCTGGCTGATCGCCGGCGGCTATTTCGTTTGCGGCGCCACGACCAACGGCCTGATCGGCACCCACCTGATCCCGGCATGCGTCGATCACGGGCTCAGCGAGGTCGCCGGCGCCGGCGTGCTCGCGGCGACCGGCGTCTTTGCCCTCATTGGCGGCACGGTCTCGGGCTGGCTCAGCGACCGCTGTGACAACCGGCTGCTGTTGTTTGCCTATTACGGATTGCGCGGTCTTTCGCTGCTGTATCTGCCGTTTGCCTTCGACATGTCGGTTTACGGGCTGTGGGCGTTCAGCATGGTCTACGGCCTCGACTGGATCGCCAGCGGGCCGCCGACGGTGCGCCTCTTGAGCAATGTCGTCGGCGCCGAGCGGATCGGCATGATGGTCGCCTGGATCACCGTCATCCACCAGATCGGCAGCGCCTCCGCGGCCTATCTCGGCGGCCTCCTGCGCATCGCCTTCGGCACCTATCTCGAAGCCTTCATGATGTCCGGCATGCTGCTGCTCGCCGCCGCGATCATGGTGCTGTTCATCGGCGCCGGCCGCGGCACCCGCGAGCGGGAGGCCGTCGCGACCGCGGCGTTGTGAGAGATTGACTTGTTACACCGTTTTGGTCAAGTTGGTCTATCTGTGAGAAGCGCTCGAGGCGCAGTGATGAGCGAAACTGTCAACTTGTACGAGGCGAAGACGAACCTTTCGAAGCTGGTCGACCGCGCCGCCGCCGGCGAAGAGATCGTTATCGCCAAGGCGGGAAAGCCGAAAGCCAAGCTGGTTCCTTACCGGACCGGCAAAAAGCGACGCGGTGGACGGAATCTGCTTGGAATCACCTACATCGCCGACGATTTTGATGCTCCGCTGCCGCCCGAGATACAGAAGTATTTCGAGTAGAGAGCGTGAGACTTCTGATCGATACGCATATCCTTCTGTGGTGGGATCGGCAGCTGCGACGCCTCTCGCGACCATTGCGGGCAGCTATAGAGGACGAGGCCAATGACATCTTTGTCAGCGCGGCCTCGATCTGGGAAATTGCGATCAAGCGCGCGATAGGCAAGCTGAGCTTCTGCCGCTCAATAGTCGACGCAGTGTCGGAGTTTGGTTTCGAGATTCTGTCAGTCACCGGCAGCCATGCGGAGCACGCCGGAGGGCTGCCGCGCCATCACAACGACCCGTTCGATCGGCTGATCATCGCCCAGGCATACCTCGAGGGAATGACGATCGGCACGCAGGATCGGCAGATGCAGCCTTATGGGGTCGCGCTGCTTGGCCTCGGTTGATCCTGCCGGGTTGCTTCGGAACAGGTGATGACTTTCAATAAACCCCCTCAAGGTGATCGGCCAGAGCTGTTCGACGCGGCCCGCGCGGATGCCGACATCCCAGTCGTAGAGGTTGACGGTCGGGTCGCAATGGCCGGGGATGAGGCGGACTTGCCCCCCGGGGACGAGGCGGTTCGTGGCCCCCGAAATCTCGAGACAGCCGTGCTCGTCGGAGGCGCGCTCGTGGGTTGCGGCGGGCTCTTCGCACACCAGAGGCGGGCCCGGAATCGAAGGCGAGCGCCTTGAGGCCGGCGTCGACGATCGCGCGGTCTTGCGGCCGGCCGCCTCATCACCGTCGCCCACACGGAAGAGGCTCGGCTCGAAGGCTTTTGTCGGGGCGCCGTCGCGGTCGAGGTTGCGGCCGTAATCGGCGTCCATGAAGATATACTAGCCGTATTGCAGTTCGATGTAGACGCTGCTCGCCGCTTCGAACTCGAAGTACCGGTGCCGGCGCCGGTGACGGTCGGGCATGCGATGCCGTGACGCGCCAGGAGGTCGCGGGTCCGTCCGGCCTTGTTGGCGGCCCCGGCGATCGCCTGGCGGCGCTCCTCCCAGCCGCGCGGATATGGCGGCGGGGAGGTTCTGAATGTGCAGTTCCGAACGTCAGTTGACATTCCTTCGATCGCCACCTTAAACCTCGCCGCGAAGCTGAGACGACCATTCGGCGGAATCGTATTGGCCTTTCCAGCTCCCAGGGTAGAACACCTTCCCGAACCGTCTTTTTCGAACCACGGCAACCGAACTCTTTGTCCTGCCCATGCCGGCCTCCCTGGATCGCGCCATCGAAACACTCGGATGGATGGGCGGTAGGCGCATGGCGAACGTGCCGCTCTGTTCGCTTTGGCTGAATCTGATCGTCATATCGGGAACCTGGGGCAGCAGCTTCGTTCTCGTGCGGCTGATTACCGAGTTGATGCACCCCTTTGCGTTCGCGGCGTCAAGAGGGTTCATCGCCATGTCGGCGCTGCTCGCTTGGCTAGCGTTGCGAAGCCGAACGCAGCTTGCTCACCACGAGCGGCCGCGGCGGGCGCTTCGAAAGAACATCCGTCACATGGTCGTCCTCGGGACCACCAACGGATGGCTCGCCAACGTCTTGACCGCGATCGCAGTCAGCCGGGTCGACAGTGCCGTCGTCGCGATGCTGCAAGCGACCGTTCCGTTGATGGTCGCGGTATTGGCGCATTTTTTCTTTGTCGAAGAGCGCTTCCGAACCCGTCAAGTCATCGGGATCATGACCGGGTTGGCAGGCATTCTGCTGATCGTTGGGCCGGTCGCTGTCTTCGGGGGACGGGGATCTCTGCTCGGCGTTGCCGCAATGCTTTTGACGGCGTTGTCATATGCGTGCGGAACCGTTTATGGCCGTCACATCGCCCCCACGAATCCGGTGGCGCTGGCCTGCGGCCAGCAGCGTGCGGCGCAATATTTGCCGGAATTATCTCCCTGATATTCGAGCCTCTGGCAGAGTGGAGCCAGCCCACCGAGACTTGGCTTTTGCTGGTCATCATCGGGGTCGTGTGCTCGGCGGTGCCGACGGCGCTCTATATGCGTCTTCTGGCGCGCGCCGCATCGGTTCCGGCCGCGCTCGTAGCTTATCTCCAGCCGGTCTGGGCAACCCTGCTGGGCTGGGCCATTCTCGGAGAGCAGGTCAGGGCGGTGGCGTGGCTGGGAACCGGGATCGTTATTCTCGGGATTGTCGCTACCACGCGCGAACAGTCGTCATGATTTCTTTCATTCTGCCGTCTCGTACCCACCGCGTAGTGCCCCAGTCTGCGCATCTCATCGGCATTGGGCTTCATCGTCGCTTCAAAATTTTGCCAATCGGCCTCACTCAATTCCTCCCAACTGACGACCTCGAAAGGACGCCGCTATAGCATTGGCGAAGCAGCGGCTGCACCTGGAATAACGGGTAGCGGATATGGAATTCCACGGGCGAATTCGTGCGGGTTAGCCGAATATTGGTGAAGAGCGGACCGAACCAGGTTTCGGACTCGATGATGCCTTCGAAATGCTCGTAACCCTGAGTTCGCGGAATGTTGGCGGGGCCTCGAGAAAGCAATGCCCAGCCCGGCGCCGTCCGCGCCAGATAGCCGCTCCAGATCTGCACGACCCCGGGTCTCGCGCGGGACGGCAAGAAAGGCGGGCGCCAAAGGCTTGACCGGGTCGGGCGCCAACTTCTCGAACAGCTGGCGAAATCCGGGGAACTGGGCGCCCCTGCAACGGGTACCAATCCTCGGCGCCTCCGTAGGTCCATGCAATCTCGACGCCGTCCCAGACCAAGCTGAAGCTCAGCGGCGGATAAATATACCACCCGAACGCCGAAGCAGCCGCGACGCTTCGCAATAGCGATAACCCCGGATGGGAAGCATGCCATCGGCCGAGCGGTCAGCCGGCCGCGGAGCCGGGGCGTCAGGGATGAGCCGGAAAAAATCGGCAGATGATTGTTTCGGCCTGCTTAGCCATCTCTGACACTCCGTTTTCCGCGGTAGACCGTAGACGTTTCTAACGATGCGGCGGGAACTCGGCCGTTATGCAAGAGTCGCCGAGGCGCACCGTGCCGCGATCGGCGGTCTCGGGCTTGGGCTGCCGCAACGGCGGGAATGCGGCGGTGATGCAAGAGTCGCCGAGCCGCACCGTGCCGCGGTCGGCGGTCTCGGGTTTGGGCTGCCGCAACGGCGGGAAGGCGGCGGTGATGCAAGCCGTCGCCGAGCCGCACCGTGCCGCGGTCGGCGGTCTCGGGTTTGGGCTGCCGCAGCGGCGGAAAGCTAGTCCGCATCAGAGCGGAGTTCAGTCGTTCGGTCGAGTTCATCTGGTGGTCTCCTCGATTGCGGTAAGAGCAAGATTGCTCCCCTTCAACGAGGCCGACATTCGCAGAGAGCGCAAGAAAGAAGCGTGAAAAATTTACTTTCACATCGTGAATAGTGGGTGAAACTCCGCTTTTCGGCATGTGACTTGCATATGTCAGGCAACATGCTTCACCTAACCCCACTCCCCGGCTGCAAATAGCTCGATTCTCGATTAGTCAACGTTTTGACGCTCCATTAACGGAAGCTTGGACACCGCTTCGGAAGTGGAAAAAACTGGTGGCAACGCGTTCGAAAGCGTGAAAAGATCGTGAGCAGAACGGGAATTGGCCCGGTTTTAAAGAAGCCTGCCCGATAGAACAGGAGCGTGCGGAATGCAGCTATCTTGGCCACTCGATCGGGTACCGGCGGGTGTCGCTGATACGAGACCGGACCTCGAGATCCTCGCGCTGCCCAATGGAAACCGCTTCCGATGATCCACTGAGCAGGGCACTGCTCATGCAAAACCTGCCACCCCCGAACACCAAAAGATGGGTAGTGCGCCGCAAAGCTGCGGTGGTTGCTGCCGTGCGCAGCGGCGGCCTCACGATCGAGGAGGCTTGCCGTGTCTACCAGTTGTCCGAGGAAGAGCTCCTCTCCTGGGACCGTGCGTTCGAACTCCATGGTCTTGCCGGGCTACGCGTTACTCGCATTCAGCAGTATCGCTCGCCGCGTCGTGCAAAGGTCGCGCTCCGCGTCGCTAAATTGGCCGATTGAGGGCGTTATGGACACGACCCTGGATAGTGCCTCCCCTCGTGACGGCGCCCATTATCGAGAAATCGCACAGAAGCTGCGCGACCTGGCCCACCAATGCCACTTTCCCGGAGCCAGACGGGAGCTGCTCAACCTAGCGGCGCGATTCGAGCGCAGAGCTGATCATTTCGCGTCGAGAGCGGAAATGCCTACCCGAGAGCACCCGCCGTAGATCTGGATGCGTCGGCGGGAAAGGCCGGCTGACCGGCGCCGGTCTCGGTTAACGAATTACGGCAGGGTCATTCGCGCGCCGTTTCGGTTGCGCTCACACCAGAAAGCGGAATCCCGGCTCGCGCGAGGGCATCGCAAAAGAGGTCGGCATGCGGGCTGTCGCTGCCGGGATATCGCCGCCGGAACCCCGTTACGGTCAGCCCCGGCTCGAGCTCCAAGTAACCGCCGCGCCGACGCCTGTGCTTCGTTCTCGCGGCCAGCCAACACCAGTGCGATCACCAGCTGCCGATGCGCCGCCGTGTAGGTGCGGTTCTCCCGTAAGGAGCGCAGAGCGCATTCGATCGCCCGTTCGTACTGGCCGTCGACGAGATAGGCCATCGCGGCGTATGCCGCTATAGGCATACATCAGAGGATCGTAGGGCGACAGCGCCATCGCCTTGTTGATCTCGTCGATGGCCAGAGGGCCATTGCCCATCCAGGCATGCGCCGCGGCGCTCCACATCCAGGCCGGCGCGGCATTGGCGTTGATCCGCAACGCCGCCTCGAAACGGCGGAACGCGAGATCGAAATCCTTGTAGAGATAGGACGCGACCTGCCCGTGAACGGCGAGCGCCATCGGTTCCATGCTGTTGCATTCGATCGCCGCCCGCGCAAAGCGGTCGGCTTGCACAGCGTCGTCCACCGGATCGGGCGACCATCCCTGTCCGACGCGAAGCACATGCCAATAAGCCCGCCAAGCGAGAGCAGCGGCGTAGTGCGGGTCCTTCGCAATCGCGGCGGCGAACAGCGCCTCCGACGTCTCGAAGACCGCGCGTGAAGAATTGTGCATGTTCTCTTGCGCGCGCAGAAAGAGGTCGTAGGCCTCGAGGCTATCCGGCCGCTTGACGCGAATGCGGTTCATTTCAGCCGCATGCAGTGAGGGCGCGACCTTTCGGACAATCATCTCGGACAAGCGATCCTGCACCTCGAAGAGGTCGACAAATCGTTCATCGAGCTTCGAGTACCAGAGCGCGGCGCCCAACTGCGTATCGGTGAGTTCGATGGTCAAACGCAGACGATCTTCCAGGATTCTCATACTGCCGGAGAGAACGTAACGAACCCCCAACACATCGCCGATCTCGCGCGGATGGCGATCCTGATTTCTGAATGCCAGCGTCGACAGCCGCGAAATCACAAAAAAATTCGGAACGCGAGACAGTGCTTCGATAAGATCCTCGACCAGCCCCTCGGCAATGAGATGGTGCGCCGGATCGCCGGTTAGGTTGCGAAATGGCAGCACAGCAATCGAGGGTTCGCGCCTGGGCTCGCGCACCGGATCGTACAGCGGAGCGGCAGCGGGCTCGCTGTCCTTCCTGATCTCCCATCGAACCGGAAACCCGGCTGGGGGCCGAGCCTCCGCGCCCTCGCCAGGCTCGTCCCCGCGACGTTCTTCGGAGATCATCGGAGGCGCCACTTGGGGCGATTCGATCCGGATTGCTTCGTAAACGGCGGTGGTCTCTTTTGAAGGCGGCAGGTCGAGCACGCTCAGCAACGCCTGACGGCAACGCTCGAATTCGCGGATCGCCTGAGCGCGATCGCCCATTTGCGCAAAAGCCCTCATCAGAGTGCGCACGGCGCCCTCATGCGTCGGCTCGAAATTGACCAGCCGGCGCGCGGCCGCCGCGCGCATTTCCGGTTTTGCGTGCTGTTCAGTCAGGCGGTCGAGTTCCGCCTCCAAGATTTTCCGCACACGATCCTCGAAGAACGTTCGCTCGGCCGCAAGCCATTGGTCGAAGGCCGGTGTGATCCCGTCGAGATCTTCGAGAAGGCGCTCGCTATAGGGCTGGAGGAGATTGTTGGTTTCGCCAGTCGGGTCAGCGCTCGCCTGGAGGATTGCGAGCGCATCGACCCAGCACTTCCGGAGATCGATCCGGACACTGTCGCGATCGATCTCGACGAGGCTGGGGACGTGCCGGTTGACCACGCTGTTGAGCTCCGACAGCGATTGCCGCAAGCTCATTCGGGCCTGCGCATCGGGCGAACGATCCCACAACAGGCCGACCAGACGACTTCGCGAGACACGCTCGCCTTGCGCGAGGCACAAGCAGGCCAGCAACCCGCGTGTTTTTCGTCCACGCGGCAAAAAGTCGGCGCCGCCGGGCGCGACCGCCCGCATGGTCCCGACCATATAAATTCTCGGTAAAGCCCGCGGTACCCACCCGCCCGTAGACGCAGGAGGGATGTACTCCTCCGCCGGGCTAAAATTAGATCTCACCGTCTCGCCCTTTCCGAGCGTCGCGGATCAGGCAGTGAGAAGCCATCTCGGGCGACGTATCGTTGTCGACAGCCCCAGGTCTCGATGTCATCATAGCGGCGCCCGGAAGGCCGTGTCACCTTTTCCGCGTGCGGCGGCCGATACTATTGCTGCCCGCGCAATACCCGATCAGGGGTGGCTTAGTCAACGCGACTCGGTGTGTCGGCGACCGCGACGAAGGTCTGCGCCCAAGCGAGCGACACGATGACGCCGCTCCACGAGATACCACCGCGCCTCCGGCGGGACGTATCTGTTAAGGCAAGCGAGCCATCGGTCGGTTGATCCCGGTAGTGGCCAAGGGAGATAAACTGTGACCGAAAGCCCCGACTCCTCAGCCTCCGTGCTGCACAAGCAATGGGCTAAGCTGGAAGACGAGCACCATGAGCTCGCCATTGCAATCGACGCAGCCCGCGCCCGGGGGGCCGACTTGGCGCCAATGCGCGAGCGCCAGGCGAGGGTCCTGCTCGAAATCAATTCGCTCGTCGCCGAGATCCGGGATGCGTCGGCGACTACAATAGAAGATTTCTTGGCATTACTCGACGTCGCACTTGAGCATGAACTCGACCTCGCACTCGAGATCGCTTTCTACGGACCAGCCGACTATCCCATAATCACTCGTCTGTTACGCGCTCTAGCGCGCACGGCGCCGGGGTTCGAATTTAATTCCCTCCGAAGGTGCCTGTCGTGGCCGGGCGAATTTGAACAGCTGATGGGGCACCCAACGCTCCGTGAATCGGCGGCGATTAATCCCCGGACAGTCGAACCGATCGGTTTTGATGACCCGAAGACATTGCCCGCGGACTGCTCACCCCAGCGGGAGCAGAAGGGCGCGGGAACTAGTACCAAGGAGAAAGGCTCCCCAAGAAGCAGAGCGAGTGGGATGTCGCGATCGCGTCAATAAACCGCCCCCCTTGCGGTGATCGGCCAGAGCTGTTCGACGCGGTTGGCGCGGATGCCGACATACCAGTCGTAGAGGTTGACGGTCGGGTCGCAATGGCCGGGGACGAGGCGGATCTTGTCTCCGATCTGGAGCCGGTTGGTGGCGCCCGAAATGCCGAGACGGCCGTGCTCGTCGGAGGCGCGCTCGTAAGTGGCGGCGGGCTCGTCGCACACCAGAGGGGGCCCCGAGTCGAAGGCGAGCGCCTTGAGGCCGGCGTCGACGATCGCGCGGTCTTGCGCCGGCCGGCTCATCACCGTCGCCCACACGAAGAGGCTCGGCTCGAAGGCTTTTGTCGGGGCGCCGTGGCGGTCGAGGTTGCGGCCGTAATCGGCGTCCATGAAGATGTACGAGCCGCACTGCAATTCGGTGTAGACGCCGCTCGCCGCTTCGAACTCGAAGGTGCCGGTGCCGGCGCCGGTTATATTCGGGCACTCTATCTTGCTGCGCGCCAGGAGATCGCGCGTCAGCCTGGCTTTTTTTGTGGCCTCACCGATCGCGTGCCGC
The DNA here is from genome assembly GCA_963736715.1 of uncultured Alphaproteobacteria bacterium. Classification (GTDB taxonomy): domain Bacteria; phylum Pseudomonadota; class Alphaproteobacteria; order ATCC43930; family CGMCC-115725; genus AP-15. The sequence goes on from CAVTQA010000048.1 coordinate 19,814, forward strand.
CGCTCCTCCCAACCGCGCAAATGCTGCGCCGAGCCGTGATAGGCCTGCAACCCGCCAAAGCTGAGATGCGGCGCGTCCGCGATCTGCCGCGCGAGCGCGAGCGCCGGCTCGCCCGGCTCGACTCCGCAGCGGTTGCCGCCCATGTTGACCTCGACATAGACCGGCAATGTGAGGCCAGCCTCGCCCGCCGCCTCGTCGAGCGCGCGGATCTGGCTCGGGTCGTCTGCACACACGCCGATGCGGGCGATATGCGCGAGCGCGGCCAGCCGCCGCAATTTCTGCCGGCCGACGATCTCGTTCGTGACCAGCACGTCCGGGACCCCGCCCTGGACCATCGCCTCGGCCTCGCTGACCTTCTGCACGCAGACGCCGACCGCGCCGAGCGCGACCTGCTTCAGGGCGATGACCGGGCATTTGTGCGTCTTGGCATGCGGCCGCGCCCGGACGCCGGTGCCGGCGATGCGGTCGGCCAAGCGGCGCAGATTGCGCTCGAACGTGTCGAGATCGACGATGAGGGCGGGGGTGTCGACCTCGTCGAGGGTCATGCCGATCTCGGCCGGCGGGCGGGTGGTCATGGGCGGGATCTCCTCGAAGCTTGGGTTTGAGGCTCGCGCAACCGCGGCCAAATTGCAACCGGCCCCGCCGAAAGGACGGCCATTAAATTGCCGAAATGGCATGGTATGGGGTCCGCATGTACTGTTCACGAGGGCACTCGTTGCTCCCGCGCGAGCGCGGGTCCAGGAGAACCGCCGCGGACCAGCTGCACTGGATTCCCGCTTACGCGGGAATGACGATAGGCGCGAAGCCGTCGACGGGTCTCCTGTATTTCTTGTGCAGAAACAGGAGGTGCTGGCTAGGAGCGATCCATCAATCTTGCGCGCAGCGCACGGGCGTCGACCGGGGCGCGGACCTTGGCGTCGTTGTCGAAATACACGTACACATCGCGGGCGTTGCGGCGGGGCGGCTTCATACCGGGAGCGATCAGCCGCGCGTCGTTGGGTTCGAGGCCCCGAGCCCACAGCTTGATCCACGCCGCCCAATGATCGAGCGCCTCGTCCGAATAGCCGCTGGCGTAGAGCTTCTCGGAACCGTGCAGCCGGAGATAGACGAAATCGGCAGTGAGATCCTCCGCATAAGGCCACGCCACCGAGTTGGCGAAGACGAGCGCTATCCGGTGCCGGCGCAACAGGGCCACAAAGGCGGGGTCGAGAAAGCTCGGGTGGCGAATCTCGATCGCGTGCCGTAGGTCCCGCCGATGTTCCGTCCGCAGCCAGGCGCGGCCGGCGAGGCGCTGGTCGTGCCGTTCAGCGAGGGCCGCCGCGGCCTCGGTGTCCCTCGGCAGCAGAGCGAAGAAATGTTCGAGGCGCGCCGGGTCAAATCTGAAGCGCGGCGAAAATTGCCAGAGAAAAGGGCCCAGCTTCTCTTCTAGGCGCAGCACGCCGGAGGCGAAGAAATTGGCGAGCGGCGTCTCGATGTCGCGAAGCTGCTTCAGATGCGTGATAAACCGGCTGCCCTTGACGGCGAAGACAAAGCCTTGCGGCGTTTCGTCGTGCCATCTGGCGAAGGAATTGGGGCGCTGGAGCGAGTAGTGGGTGCCGTTGATCTCGATCGTGTCGACTTGCCGGCTGGCATAGGAGAGCTCATCGGAATGCCGCAACCCGGATGGATAGAAGCTGCCGCGCCAGCCGCCATAGTTCCAGCCGGAGATGCCGATTCGTACCGTCCCCGAGCGGCTCATCGCCCGTCGGCGATCGGATGTGATAACACCACCTTATGCTGACCATCTCCGGCCTGACATACCGCATCGGCGGGCGGACCTTGCTCGACCAGGCGAGCGCGCAAATTGCCGAAGGGAGCAAGGTCGGTCTGGTCGGCCGCAACGGCGCCGGCAAATCGACCTTGCTCGACCTGATCCGCGGCGTTCTGCAGCCGGACGGCGGGTCGATCGAGTTGCCGAACGGATACCGAATCGGTTTTCTGGCGCAGGAAGCCCCGGGCGGGGAGGCGAGCGCGCTCGAAACGGTCCTCGCATCCGACACCGAGCGTGCCGGACTTCTGGCCGAGCGGGAGGCCGGAACGGAGCCGCTGCGGGCCGCCGAGATCGAGACCCGGCTCGTGGAGATCGAGGCCCATTCGGCGCCGAGCCGCGCCGCCCGCATCCTCGCCGGGCTCGGCCTCAACGAGGCGATGCAGCGCCGGTCCGTCGCAGATCTGTCGGGCGGTTGGCGGATGCGGGTTGCGCTCGCGGCGATCCTCTTCGCCGAGCCCGACCTGCTGCTGCTCGACGAGCCGACTAACCACCTTGATCTCGAGGCGGCACTGTGGCTCGAGCGGTTTTTGCGCAACTATCGCCACACCCTGATCCTGGTGAGCCACGATCGCCGCTTCCTCAACGCGGTGACGTCGGTAACCCTGCATCTCCAACACGGCAAATTGACCGCCTATTCCGGCGGGTTCGACGCCTATCTGCGGGCCCGCACAGAGGCGGCGCAGCGGCTCGGAGCGTTAGCGCGCCAGCAGAGTTTCGAACGACAGCGGATGCAGGTTTTTGTCGACCGCTTTCGTTACAAGGCGTCAAAGGCCCGCCAAGCCCAGAGCCGGCTGAAGGCGTTGGCGCGGCTGGAGCCGATCGTTCTCCCGGCCGACGAGGCGCCGGCGCACATCGCCTTCCCGCATCCCCTACAGCTGTACCCGCCGCTGATTTCGCTAGAGGGGGCCGCGGTCGGGTATGCCCCAGGAAAGCCCGTGCTGTCGCGGCTCGATCTGCGGCTCGATCCGGACGATCGGATCGCGCTGCTCGGCGCCAACGGCAACGGCAAGACGACACTGGCGCGTTTGCTCGCGGGGCGCTTAGCGCCGATGGCGGGACGCGTGACCCGGTCGCCAAAGCTCGCCTGCGGCTTTTTCGCCCAACATCAGATCGAGGAGATGCGGCCGGGCGAATCGGCGTTCGACCACCTTTCGGCACTGCTGCCCGACGACCCACCAGAGGCGGTGCGGGCGCGGCTCGGCAGGTTCGGCTTCGGCCAGGAAAAGGCGTTTGTCGCAGTGCGGGACCTCTCCGGCGGCGAGCGGGCGCGCTTGAACCTCGCTCTCGTCACCTATAATGCCCCCGCTCTTTTGATCCTCGACGAGCCGACGAATCATCTCGACATCGAGGCTCGCGAAGCGCTGGTCCAGGCGATCAACGATTTCTCCGGCGCAGTCGTCCTGGTGAGCCATGACTGGCATCTGCTGGAACTCGTTGCCGACGGCCTCTGGCTGGTCGAAGGCGGGACGGCTCGGCCCTTCGAGGGGGATCTCGACGATTACGAGCGTCGGTTGCTCGACGGCGGCGGATCAGCAGAGGGCACCCGTTCGAGTGAGCCGCAATCCGGCAGCCGCCGGGCAGCCCGGCGGCTCGCCGCGGAGCGCCGGCGCGAGCTCGAGCCGTTGCGCCAAGCCGCGCGCCGGGCTGAAGAAAAAATCACCCGGCTAACCGAGGAACGCGAGGCGCTCGATCGCGTCTTGGCCCGACCTCCTGGCCCGCGGGACGACGGCCTGGAGCTCACTACCGCCCTCAAGCGCCGCGCTGAATTAATGCGGTTGATCGAGCGGGCGGAAATAGAGTGGCTGGCCGCCGAAGAATCGATAGAGCGCGAAGCCCGATGAGACTGGGGTCTCAGTCCCTGCCTGATCATGGCGATTCTTCGGCCGCAATCGGACTTTCGGTCAAAATATTATGATTGAGCGACGTCAGGCGCGAGGCTCGCGGCCAAAGGCCGCAGAGTGTAGTCATCCTCTGTTACACTTTGACAAACTCGGTTCAAACAGCCTATCCACTTTCCCGGAGACGGGAGTTCTCCTTTAGGGCGTGGAGCCGCAAGGAGACGAGACCCTCGTCCGAGTACCGCCTTCCCGAACTAGGTTTCGCCATGGCCGACACTCCCGCGATCACCGATCGGAACCTCGAAGCGACAACGAACATTTCCCTGAAGCGGGAGCCGGCTTGTTTCGCCTTTCTGTCGCCGCGCTCGATTTCCCCGCCAATGCCGATCGATTCGATCAACCTCGATCTTGCTTCGGCCGATTACTTTAGCGGGCGCGCCTCACTTTGGGCGGCTCTTGAGATGCGCTCTTCCGTCAGCGACGAGCGCCCCACGGCAATTCTCGGCTTCGACGAGACTTTTCTGCGCCCCTTTGCTCGCGCCCTGATCGAGGCGGCGACGACGCGCGCTGCTTACCGCATGTCGATCCTACAGGAGGCGCGCGCCTCGGAGCGCTATCGGGTTGTCGAATACGTGACCGGCCCCGGCAAGGCGCTCGAGGAGCTGATGCTGCAACCTTTCGACAACGTCGTTCTGATTAGCGCGGCCAAGGGCAAGGATGGCGACGAGACGCTCTTTCAGCTGCCGCGCACCGATAGTTTTCTGCGGGCGTTCGCCAAGATGGCCTATGTCGCCGACCAGGCGCTGCATGATCTGCTGGACGACATGGAGCGGGTTGCTCGGCAACGTAAACCGGTCGCAAGCACCTGACACCCATCCGGCGCTCCGAAATTAGAGGGCGGCTAAAATCCGGCGTGCCGTCCGAAGATCCATTAATACACATCGGTGGCATCGCAAGGGGACTGACCACCCCCTTGCGATGCCTTTAAACGCTTAGACGCTGAGCGCAAATTCCAAGCGGGATGACGTTATTGCACGGTCCCGTGAGGGGTCATGCGCGCGCCGCCCGGCTGCCCAGGGGGCATCATTCCCGGGGCAGGAGGCGCCGCCGATGGGTTTGAGAAGTTGCCCGCCTGCAGCCGCTGCAGCTCTTCCTGGTTCAGCTGGTTGGCGCTACCCCCGGTCTCGTATGCTTTACCGCGATGATACCCCGCCATCTCGTGATGATACGCCGCCATCTTTTTGTGGTGGTAATGCGCCCGTGCGTGACGATAGCTTGGCGGCATCGCCGAGCTGCTCTCAGACATCGAGGACGGCGGCATCGCCGAGGGAGCCATCGCCGCAGGCGGAGTTGAGGGCGTCGTGCGCGGCCCGGAGAGAGCCGATCCGCCTGGGTTCGGGCCGGTACTGTACGGCGTCAGTCCTGGTCCGCCGGGGTTCGGACCTGGCGTACCCACTGAGTTGCCACCGGACGGATTAGTCTGCGCCCAAACGGGCGCCGAAAACGCGAGTGCGGCGGCCACCGCCACACTGGTCAAAAGATGATGTTTCATCTCTGCGATCCTCTCTCTCGATCCTCAGTTGGACATGGTCAGACGATTAGTCTGGCTTCCGTTTGGTCGAAGTCCTCTCCTCTACCCTTCAGATGGTATTCTCAACCGTTTCTGCGAGTTTGCTGTGCGCATCTACTCCTGGCCAGAGTCCCTGCGACCGGGCTCCCTAGCGCGCGAGCGGGGGCGGGCATCGAAGAACCGGACTGCAAGCGCGGGGTTTGCTGCCGATTGAGCTGACTGCATGTCTTCCCGCCCGAACTCGCTCTTGCAACTCGGCCCGCCGTTAAAGACGAAGGATATGGGGTATGTTCCCCAGTACGCAATTTTCCCGCCTCATACTCCGCTCGGTTGGTTCACATCATATAGCGGGAAACTGGCTTTTGGCAAGCGCAAGAGTAGCCTGGCCGACGACGGAATAACCGAAAAAGCGAAGAGAATGTGTTGAGTTCAAAAAACGTGACGGTGACCGTATGTCTTCTTTGCGGCATCGCAAAAGGAGAGGTCGCTCTTGCACCGCTCAAGTTCGGACAGCCAGCCGGGCCCGCATTGCCGTCGTCCCGCCGACCCTCCCGGGCGACGCCGACGGCGGCAGTGCGAAGCGTCGGGAGAGCAGTGTTACTGCGTTGTCGTAACTCAGAGGGCTGCGTCCAGCTTATCTTATCACGAACATACGTTTGTCTGGCTCAGCTGGTCTGAGATGTGGACGGCTTCTTCGACTTCTTTTTGGCATGATGGGACTTTGAAGATTTTTTCTTCTTCGTCGTGGTGGTCGGAGCAGTGGATGCCGAAGTGTCTGGGGCCATCGTCTGTCCCGTCCCCGTGGTCTGGGCATAGGTTTCGACCGGTAACGCGGTACCGGCAACAAATGTGAATAACGCCAACGCCGAGATGAGCGTCTTCATCGGTGAACTCCTGAGTCAAAATAACGACGCGTCGTTTTTCTCGCACTCTTGAGGAGTGCAGCCAAACATTACCGCCGCAATAGTTGCGACCTCCAGCCGCACACTTACAATATCACGTCTTGGGTGGTGCGCGGTAAGAATTATAGAAGAAACACGCGTAAATGTTTGCAATTGGTACAGTGATCGGTCGGCAATAGCACCCACCCGGCGAGAGGTCGTCCGGCCCAATCGAATTCGGTTGGAGCGGTCGTTCGGTAGCATCACTCGGCCATCTATCTGTTTGACGGTTTTCAAAAAGAAAACCGCCGCAGTTCTCCGCGGCGGTTGTCGGGGGTCCCTGGACGGGGACCCCCGACATCTTCAAGTGAGAGAAGAGTGCTTTTTACGGGAAGACGATCTCGACGCGGCGGTTCTGCGGCTCGCGTACACCGTCCGGTGTCGGAACGCGCAGGTCGTTCTGGCCGCGGCCGGCGACCACCATGTCGCTGCGCGGGACGCCGAGGCGTTCGAGCGCGGCGGCGACGGCGTTGGCGCGCCGCTCGGAGAGCCGCTGGTTGTAACCGGGCGACCCCGAAGTATCGGTGTAGCCGGTCACCTGAAGCGTCACGTGACCGCCCGAGTGATATTGATTCGCGGCGAGCTGGATGATCTGCTGGCCCTCGGGAGTGATGTTGTATTTATCCCAGTCGAAGAACACCAGATACACCTGATGCGTCGGCGGCGGCGGCGGGGCTGGAGGCGCCGGCGGCGGCGGTGCCGGGGGCGGCGCGCCGAACTTCATCGTCAGGCTGGCGACGATGTTCTGCGTGTTGTACCCCGACGTGTATTTCACAAGGCCTGGCGCGAAGCCGAACGGCGGGAACGGGGCTACCCCTTTGTTGGTGATGGTCGGCGAAGTAGTCGCGAGGTAGCGATAATCAACGTCAAAGGCGAGCAACGGGTTGATGTCGTAGCGGAAACCGGCGATCGCCTGATAGCCGAAATTCCATTGGCTTCCCTTCAGGAAGGTCCCGCCAAGAGTCGGGTTCGGAAAAGGCGTCCCTGCCCCGATCCTACCAAATACACCTCCGGGCCCGCTGACCGTCGTCGGGCCCAACCCGTTTAAGGTGACCGGGTTGAGTGAGACGGAGTCTACGTTGTCCACCGCGCCGATGCCGAACCCGATATGCGGGGTGACCGGCCAGCCTATGGTGAAGTCGTAGATGAAGTTGGTCATAATCGAGTGGGTAACTCGCTCCCCATCAAACCGCGTATTAGTGTTGGGACCGAAGAACGCGCCAAAACTCGACAGCCCATTGTTCCGATAACTGTATTCTTCTTCGAGACGCCACGGGCCATACTGCAACCCTAACCGGCCGCCGGCGTTGAAGCCGCTGTTATATCTGGCGCTGCCGTTGAAGTTGGTGAAAAAGGGGCCGTTGGCAGGGACAAGTCCATTGTCGACCCTGAAAGGCGTCGTCGTGATCGTGTCCTTCTGGTTCGAGAGGCTGGTCCACCCGCCCTCCGGTCCGACGTAGAAGAGGGTCGGGTATGGGCCCCCAAGCCAAGCAAGTTGCGCATTCGCCTCGGCGCATCCGAACGCCACGGCAAGCGCTGCGCCAGCGCTTAGCAGATAGCGACTTTTCATTCCCTTACCTCCGGCCACAAAATACGCGTGTGACGATGGTCATCGCGCCACCGATGGCCGATCTTCGCTATCCACCGATCCGATGGCAAACGGTTTTTTTCTCAACGAGACCGCTTGCCGGCAAATCCGCGCAGAACGAGAAGCGATGCGGCATTTAAGCAACAGTTTGGGCGCAGCTCCGCCATTTTCCGCCCACAAGGCCGCGTCTTTTTCGCAACACCGTAACGCGGATCTCAATCGCTGACCGATTGGCCGCAGTTCGCCGGGAACCACCCTGGTTCGCGAGTGTTCCATCGTCCCTGGGTTTTTCCAATCCCGTGAAGTTCCGGCTCGCTCAACGTGCGGTGCAGTTACGCAAGCGAAAAATCAGGGATCGATCAGGACGCCGGGATTGAGCAGCCCCTGCGGATCGACCGCACGCTTCGCGGCACGCAAGGCCTCCGCGAAAAGCTCGGGCCGCTGTTTGTCGTACCACGGGCGGTGGTCGCGGCCGACCGCGTGATGGTGAGTGATCGTCCCGCCCGCGGCGATCAGCGCCTCGCTGGCAGCGCTCTTGATCGTATGCCACTGCGACAACAGATCGCCGTGCCGCCCCAAAGCATGGAAGGAGAAATACGGAGCCGGCCCGTCGGGGTAGGCGTGGGTAAACCGACAGGTCACCTGTCCAGGCCGCCCGGTGGCCTCGCGTATCGCCGATTGGGTCGCGGTCTTGACTGCATCGTGAAAGGCTTCGAAGCGCTCCCAGGTGATCGCGGTCTCGAAAGTGTCCGCGATGATCGCCCGTCCCACCAGGCGCTCGCGGGCATAGGGCATCCGGATGAACGCGTTTCGCCACATTCCTGCCGCCCCTTCGCGATGCGCATCGGCTTTGTCCGGGTGCTCGGGCGTGCCGCCATGATCGGCGCAGCATTCCAACGCTCGGGCGATCCACGCATCGACCGGGTGGTCGCCCGACTCGAAGGCCAGCACCAGGATCGCCCACTTCCCGTCGCCCGCTCCGGTATTGTATGCCTCCTGCGGGTCGAGGATGCGGCAGTTCGCGGGATAGAGGCCGGCCTGGGCGATCGCTCTGACGGCGCGGGCAGCTGAGAAAAAATCCGCGAATTGCACGGCGCCCCCGGCGCGGAAGCGCGGCCGGTCCTGGAGCCGCATCCACGCCTCGGTAATCACGCCGAGAATGCCTTCCGACCCGATGAACAGCCGGTCGGGGCTGGGGCCGGCGCCGGAACCGGGAAGACGTCGCGTCTCGACGAGGCCGCGCGGTGTTACGATGCGCAGACTTTCGACGAGATCGTCGATGTGTGTGTAGAGGGTGGCGAAATGGCCGCCCGACCGGGTCGCGATCCAGCCCCCCAATGTCGAGTATTCGAAGCTCTGCGGGAAATGACGCAGGGTCAGCCCATGGGGCTTGAGCTGCGCCTCGAGCGCGGGGCCAAAGACGCCCGCCTCGATGCGGGCGGCGCGCGAGGTGCGGTCGACTTCGACGACGCGGTCCAGATGCCGCAGATCGAGCGAGATCGCGGCGCGGCACGCGGTGCCTTCGATCGCCGGCTCGACGCCGCCGACGACGCTGCTGCCGGCGCCGAACGGGATCAGCGCGGCCTGAGCGCCGCTCGCCCAATCGGCGACCGCGGTGACCTCTGCTTCGTTGCGCGCGTAAGCGACGACGTCGGGCGCGTTTTCGTAAAGACCGGCGAGGCCCCGCGCGTAGTCCGAAAAAGACTTGCCGTAGGTGTGCGCGACCCGATCGTAATGTTCGCTGGAGCAGTGCGGCGCCAAGGCCGGCGGCGGCGCGATGCGCGGCGGCCGTAATGCGATCTCGGACAGCGCCGGCGGGTTGCGCTCGTCGAAACCGTCGACCGCGAACAGCCGGCGGTAACGGTCGAGAGCGAAAGCCTCCTCCTCGGCCGTCAGCCCCTCGCCTTCACGACCCCAGCCGAAATGTTTGAGCCGCCGTTCCGCCATCGCGCCCTCCCGGTTGCGAAACCTCTCGCTCACCCCTGCAAATCGTCCGCCTTTTTGTTGAGCGAGGCAATCAGACCGTCGATGCCGCCGGTGCGCAGGATGTTCGCGAAATCCGATCTTCGCGTCGCCAGCTCGCTGATCGAGCCGGAGAGGTAGATATCGCGAATTTGCCAGGCAGTATCATTGTCGTGGACGACATAATTGATGGCGACCGGTTCACCGTTCGACTTGATGATTTGGGTTTTGATCAAGGTGCCGTGCTTGATCTGCTGCTGCCCGAGCACCTCGAGCTTTTCGCCGGCATAGTCGTCGAACCGGGTAGCGTAAATCGCGGCGATGTAGCGAGTGTAGGCCTCGTACGGCGCGCCGTTTCTGCTCGGGCGTCAAACTCCTCCATGTCGGGCCGACCGACAGCCGCGCCATGAACGGCACGTCGAACGTCCCGCGCACGACCGGCTCCAGTTTCTGGTAGCGGCCCTTCGGTCCGAGCGCCGCAGCATGCTGCATTATATCGAGCAGCACGCCATAGAAATTCCGCACCACATCTGTCGGTGCCCCCGGCGCTGCCGACGCTTCGGGTGACGGAAAGACCAGCCAGGCGGCCAAGAGGAACCCGAAGCAGACGGCACTCCGGGGCCCCGACGGTCGGCATCTCAACATGTTCACCCCCTCGGTTTCATTCAGCGGCCATACAGCCGAACGCGTTTGCCGACTCTTCGGCACTGGCATTCTCCAATATTTGCAGCCGCCTGTCGAAGTCGCTGGTGTCGATCGCCCGGACGAAGGTGTCGACCATCTGGCTCAGCTTGAACGCTTCGTCGGGCGTGATGGCGCCTTGCGCGGCCGCCTTGACGATCGCCCCCATCGCCGCTGCGATGTCGGAAGCGCTGCGGATCGGCGGCACGGCGAGCTGGATCGGCCGTTCCCGGCGCGGCGCGATGATGCGGTCGAGACAGAGCCGCAACGCTCCCTCGCTGCCGCCGAGCGCGAGCTCGACGGCCTTCCGGCTCAGTGCCTCGGCCTCGCTGTCGAAGAGCGCTTCGGCGGCGAGCGTTGCCTTATTGCGCGCGCCGCGAGGGCGCCCCGCCGGATTGCCCGACCGCCCCTTCTCGAACGGCCGCCCCGGCCCCCTTGCTGGCTGTTTCTGCAGCGAATTTACAGCCATGCCCATCTCCTCTATCGCAAAACGGCCCGTCGCGGGCCGCCATCTCGCCGCAGAGTACGATAGCAATTTGGCAATTTGATGATCCGGTACTCCGAAATAGCAATTAATCGCGTCGCGCTCCGGCGTGAAGCTGGTGCACCTGCGCGTCAGAGCGCGGACTCTTTCAACGGATCGACGGATGGTAGGTTCGGCTGATGGCTACGTTGCACTTCATTTGCGGAAAAGCCGCGTCGGGCAAGACGACGTTGGCGCGCGAACTGGCGGCGCGTCACGCAGCGGTCCTGTTCGGCGAGGACGAATGGCTGACGCGTCTCGATGCGGAGATCAACAGTCTGGCCGACCATGTGCGTCATTCAAAGCGGCTGAAAGCCGCCTTAGCTCCCCTTGCTGTCCGGCTGCTTCAGTTGGGTGTGCCGATCGTGTTCGATTTCGCCGGTAACACGCCGAACGACCGTGCCTGGGTTCGATCGATATTCGAAAGCGCCAGTGCCGACCATGTGCTGCATTATATCGTCGCGTCCGATGAATCGTGCAAAGCGCGACTGCGCTTGCGCAATGAGACGAAGCCCGAAGGACTCTATTTCGGCTTTGTCAGCGAAGGCCGGTTCGATGAGGTCACGCGATATTTCACGCCGCCATCAGATGAAGAAAACTTCCATGTGATTTACTACGAAGCCGAGACCCCTTCGTCAAAGGGATAGATGAATGCGTATCCCAATTTCAGGCAGCGTTCCTCAACCGGCTTTGTGCACAATTCAAGGATTTTGCACCGATCCGGATCGGCCGCGCTAGCGCCCCCGCATGATGTTCAAGTAAGGCTCTGCACATCTCAAGGTTTCGGTTGCATGCCTTGCAGCCAGCGAAGCGGGTTGAGCGGACCAATGGGGATCAGCTCGAAGCTCATCATATGTTTCTGACCGAGCGGCAGCTTTTCGAGCATTTCGTGGGCGACCGTCGGATCGGTGACATTGATGATGAAGGCTACGCCCGGCTTTCCCTGTAGCGAGTACCACTGCTCGATCTTGCCATCGAGGTAGAGGTCGACGGTTTCCCGGACTTCATCGGGTAGGACGGCAAACACCTGCGATTGGTCAAACCCGGGATTGATGGTCCCAATGGCGAGAATTTTGGTTGTCGGTGTCGTTTTCATAGCGGCCCCTTGTGCGTTTGCGGAATTCAAGCCGGCAAAGCAGCTAATGAGTGCGAGGCCGGCGGCCAGAACGAGCTTCATGTTATCCCCCTTCCGTATGGCGGTCAGGCGATCGGGTGAACGCGTTGGGACAGCATCTCCTGTAAGGCAACCGGATCAGCCTTGAAGCGCTGCGCCGCGATCTTGGTAGGCTCGCCTGGAAAGACCTCAAAGAGCATATGCTCTGGCCGTCAAGAGAGTTGGCGAATTATTTGGCCGCGCGGACAGCCCAACCTTCGCCGCTGGCGGCGAGCCGTGAAAATCAAGAGGTTAAATTTGCCGTAAGTGATGGTCGAAACTCACCCTGAAAAACGCCTCGTCGGCTATGCCCGCGTCAGCACACACGGGCAGACCCTTGACACGCAGCTTGAGCAGTTGCGCGCCGCCGGATGCAGCAACCGAAACATCTATCGCGAGAAGGTGACGGGCGCGCGGGCCGACCGGCGAGAGCTTAACCGGATGCTCGGCAAACTGGCGCCCGGCGACGTGGTGACGGTGAAGCGGATCGACCGTCTCGCACGCAGCACCTTTGACCTGTTCGCCATCGTCAAGCAGATCGTGGACTCCAAGGCCCAGTTTCGATCCTTGGCCGAGCCGTGGGCCGACACCGGCACCAGCACTGGACACTTGGTGATTGCCGTTCTCGGCAGCTTGGCCGACGTCGAGCGCGATCTTATTCGCACCCGCACCGCCGAGGACCGCAGCCGGGCGCAAAAGCGCGGGCAGCGTATGGGCCGGAAACCGAAATTTATCGAGGCGCAGCAGGCCGAAGTCCGCAGGCGACGGGCGGAAGGTCCTACCCTCGCGGAATGGCGCGCAGCTACCGCGTCGGCAAGAGCACGATTTCCCGCTTGACGACATGAGCTAAATCGCGCCTTACCCCAAACGAGCCGGTGCGTAGGAGAAACATTAATGGTTTTTGGAGCCGAGAAGAAAGCCCCTTACGTAATAGGCAATATTGATGGAAATGTTGTCCTAGCAGACTTTGGTGATAGAGATCACGTCCTATTCCTCCTGATGGGAGCCGCTCTCGCAGAAATCCAGTGTTTTGAGTATTCTGCGGCGCATGTGTTATCCCTCATCATTGCTCCCCGTTCTCATGGAAGAATGGACTCGCAATTAGAGACCATTCTTAACAAACAATTCGATGCGCGACTTTCTGAATTGATTCGAAGCCTTAGAAAATATTCTAAACATACGGAATACTCCGACGCTTTAGAAAAAGGCCGTAAGAGTCGCAACTTTGTAGTTCATAGTTTCCTGAGAAAATTCGGATGGCCGATGACGGAAGACAAGGAATATCTGGAAGCAATTGCCGATTACAGAAATGTCGAGAGGATATATCCAATGCCGATATGATGTGCGCCCATATATTAGCTGACCAACAACTCACTGATGTAATCGTTGTTCACTTTGACCCAAAGGCGGGAATTTCTGAGTTATAAAGAACCCTATGATCGATCCGGTCTCTCTCGCAATTTCAACTCTATCCCTCTCGGTCTCGGTCGTGACCGCGTGGCTCACGCTTTTCCGCCGTGGCACGGTCAAGATGACGCAGCCGACTGTGATCTTCTTTGGCCCCGACACTCCCCGTTCACATTCCGACACGCCGTTGCCAAAAGTATATCTTCGCACTTTGTTGTTCTCGACATCGAAGCGGGGCCGCGTAATTGAAAGCATGCACGTCGCGCTTTCACGGAATGAGACGCATCAGAATTTCAACATTTGGGTCTATGGAGAGCGAGGTAAACTCGTCCGGGGCAGTGGGCTATTTGTTGCGGAAACGGGCATCGCAGCAGATCACCACTTTCTCACTCCTGACGACGAAAATGCGTTTCGGTTTACCGCAGGCCATTACAGGCTGGATGTGTTTGCACACCTACTCAGCGATGCAAAACCCATACGGCTTTTTTCTCAGACATTAGAAATCTCGCGCGACATGGCGACTGCATTGGAAGCTAAGACCGCCGGTTTGTATTTTGATTGGGGGCCGGATGCCTCACGCTACCTTCCACACGTTGAGAACCGGCCACCCTCCCCTAACGTGGAAGAATTTCTCCGGCTCTTCGGGGAAACCGCGAGCCGGTGATTTTCCAAAATCGCCGTTTCGCGTCACTTGACTGTAAGCGCCATATAGAGATGACACCCTCTGCAATATAGAGATCACACTTGCGGGGGCATCTGCGGGGGTATCGCTAACGGCAATTTGGCAGGGGGCCGAAGGCGGGTGGGGGGATGCGGCGCTTGGAGGCGGCTTCGTAGGCGGCGGCGATACGCAACACGACGTCTTCCTTGCCGGGCTCGGCGCGGAAGACCAAGCGAGAACGGCAGGCCTGGGGGCGGCAGGGTGGTCGGGGTATCGGAGGGGACCGAAACATAGCGCGTGGCGTCGGGGCTGAGCGCGAAGACCGGGTCGTAGACGGTCGTGACGTAACCCGCCGGGATCAGGATTTCGGTCAGGCCGGCGTTGGGGCCGTAGAACGATTCCGGGCGCAAATTGTTGCGGCCGCCCAAGGGGTCGTTGGCGCCGCCGATCTTGGCCGGCGGCAACGGCGTGTGCAGGCGCACGAGCGCGTCGAGGCGGTTTTCGAGCAGCACCATCATGTCGAGCCGGCGCAGGAGTTCGCGCAGCATGATGCGCTCGTCGACACCCTGGCGCCCGCCCAGCGGATTGCGCGGGTCGGTGACCTCTTCCCAGTTCTTGAACGCGGCGCGGCCGTCGTCGCCCCAGAATTTGGAGCGCGCATTGAGCGCCGCGAAATCGGCGAGGCGTCTCGGTAAAGCCGCGCGCCCGCCAATCGGCGGCGCGGCGCGACAGGTATTGGTTGACATGGAAGCGGAAAGACATCGCCAGCTCCTGCTCCTGGATCGTGGCGATGTCGAGATTGGCGGGCGGCGCGATCCGGCCTTCGGCCAGCTCGACGCAATAGTCGATCGGCGTCATCGTGCCGTTGCCGAAAATTTTGCCGGGGGCGAACTCGGTGGGACGGATGGCGGCGGCGAATTCCTTGAAGAGCGGCTGGCTATCGGGCCCTAGCCGGAACAGCAGGTCGGGCATGAACACCGGCACGAGCCTCGCCAGGCCCTGCCGGAAATCGAGGCTCATCTGCTCGAGGTCGCGATCGCGTTCCCACAGCGGATCGGAGGATTCGACCAATGTCGCGCCGAGCTTCTCGCCGAGGATCGCCTTGATCTCGGCCGCCGCAGCCGTCGCAATCGGCTCGGCGGCCTTGTCGCCGGGGCGGACCAGCATCGACTCGCGGATGATCCCGATGCGCATGCCTCGGAGGGAGCCCGACGGCTTGGTGTGGCTCGCATAGGGGGTCGTCAGGACCGAGGAGCGCGGCACCGTCGTATAAGGGTCGCGCGGGTCGTAATAGCCGCTGTCCGGGTCCTTCAACGCGTCGAGCACTTTGGCGGCGTCGCCGATCGTGCGGGCGAGGATGCCGGTGCGGTCGCAATAGATGTCGGCGCCGATCGCGCCGCCATTGAAGCTCAGCATCGCCTTGTGCGGCAGGATCAACGCGACGGCATTGTGGTTGGCGGGCCCGCGGGTCGAGGCGCGGGTCTCCTCGCCGAGGCTCACCATCACCAGATTGGCGCTGACCGAGACGCCCGAGCCCGAGCTCGACCCCAATGAGGCGGCGCGCGTCGTGTCGTACGGGTTGGCGGGGTTGCCGCCCCAGCTGCTGCGCTGGTATCCCAGGACCGACGGCAACACCTTTTCGGGCTTGTGCCGCCCGCCCGGATCACCGGCGCGGCCATTGTATTCGGTGCAGACCGCCTTCGCGAAGATGATCGCGCCCTTGTTGCGCAATTGCTCGACCAGCACATGGTCGCGCGCCGGAAAATCGATGTCGTAGGCCGCATCGCCCCCGGCGGTCGTGCGCATGTCCTTCGTGTCGAACGGGTCCTTGAACGAGAAGACGACGCCGTACATCGGCATCTTGTCGAGATCGGGGTTGCGCCCGTAGGCGGCATCGAGCTCGGCGGCGCGCTCCAGAGCGTCGGGCAATTGGCGGAAATGCTCGCAGATCGGCGGCGCGCCCGGCGGCAACGGTCCCTCGGACGGGTGCCGGTCGAACTCGCCGCGGCAGGTCACCGACCGCTCGCCCCTGATGTTGAGCGTCGCGAGCGCATTGAGCTGCCCGGCATTCGGGAATGCCCGCGATCATTCCGTATTGCTGCTGCACCGAAGGATCGGAAGCAGTCGGCTCCATGCGGCCGAATTCGAGCGGCGGACCCTTGTACTTGTCGAGATCGGGGAAAATCGTCGAGGCTTTGACGGTCTCGGCCGGGAAGCGCAGCGGCGCCGTCGCGCGCACCGCGCCGATAGCCTCGGGTACCGGAGCTCCGTCTTCGGTGACGAGACGGCTGCAGACCCCGTTAAACGCCCGCGCCCGGTCGATATAATGCTGGACGACCGCGACGCAGGTCGTGCGGCCGGCTCTGAATGGCCTCGTGCAATTGATCGATCGTCGCCTCTTCGAGAGCGAATGGCTCGTCGTCGGACATCGGCTCGCCCCTTGCACGCTTGATCGTAGTTGGTGGATCGTAGTTGGCGTCGTACCACCAGGCTTGCCAATCGGCATAGGTCAAGCCGCGGCGGTCGCAATATCGCACGTTCTGCCGTAAGCTGCTTCTTCGAGCCGGCAGGACCGACCGACACAGCGAAAGGCGACCATGTCCGAATTGCACCGTTTTCTAGATGAGGCGCGCGAGTTGCTGCCGGCCGCCGTCGCGCTGCGCCGGCGCATTCACGCCGAACCGGAGCTGGGGCTCGACCTGCCGCTGACGACCGCGGCGGTGCTCGAGGGGTTGCAGGGTCTCGACGTGGAAATCGCGCGCGGACCGTCGACCTCGGGGCTCGTGGTCTCGCTGGCCGGCAGAAAACCCGGGACGCAGACCGGCCGCACGATCCTGTTGCGCGGCGACATGGACGCCTTGCCGATGCCCGAGGAGACCGGGCTCGACTTTGCCAGCAAAATACCCGGGCGCATGCATGCCTGCGGGCACGACGCGCATACGGCAATGCTGGTGCAGGCGGTGCACTTGTTGCACCGGCACCGCGACGAGCTGGCCGGCACGGTCAAGTTCATGTTCCAGCCGGGTGAGGAGGGCCATGCCGGCGCCCGGCGGATGATCGAGGATGGCCTCATCGACGCCGACCCCAAGCCCGATGCCGCCTTCGCGCTGCATATCTGGCCTGGCGTCCCAGCCGGCGCCATTCTCGGCAAGCCCGGCCCGATGATGGCTTCGGCCGATACCTGGGCGATCACGATCAGAGGGCGCGGCGGCCACGCCTCGATGCCGCAAGACGCGGTCGATCCGATCCCGGTCGCATTCGAGATCGGGCTCGCTCTGCAGGCGCTCGTCACTCGTCGGATCGACGTATTCGACCCCGTGGTGCTGACCTGCACCAAGCTGACCGCAGGCACGACCTACAATGTAATCCCCGAGAAGGCCGAGATGCTCGGCACGTTGCGCGCGACCTCCGAGAATGCGCGAGAACGGGCGCATGAAGGTATCCGTCGGGTGGCCGCCAACATCGCCGCGGCGCATCTCTGCGAGGCCGAGGTCGTAATTCGGCGGGGTTATCCAGTGACGGTCAACGACGCCGGTTTTGTCGATTTCGCGCGAACTGTAGCCACGGAGCTGCTTGGCCCGGAAAACTATATCGACCGGCCGGCGCCGATCATGGGGGCGGAGGATTTCTCCTACGTATTACAGCGCGTGCCCGGGTGCATGATGTTCCTCGGCGTCATGCCGGAAGGCCATGACGGGCACAGCCATGTTGCGCCGTGCCACTCCAACCGCATGATGTTGAACGAGGACTGCATGGCCGCCGGCATTGCGATGCACGCGTCGATCGCCCACCGCTTCCTGACGCAGAGCGGGACCAGCTGACATGCTGCATTCCGGGCGCGTCGCCTTTGGCGCGATGGAGGCGGTGGTGTTCGGCAAGCCCGCCGCTGAGACTCTCGCGGAGGAAGCGCGGCGGCTCGATGCCGAGCGCGTCTTTCTGATGGTCAGCGGCACGCTCAACCGCTCGACCGATGAGATCGCAAAGGTGTGCCGTGCGCTCGGCAACCGGTTCGGCGGCGTCTTCGACCGGATGCCGCCGCACACGCCGCGCGGCGCCGTGATCGAGGCCGCCGAGGCGGCGCGCGAGGTTGGCGCCGATTTGATCGCGACGATCGGCGGCGGCTCGGTTACCGACGGCGCCAAGGCAGTGCAGCTGTGCCTTGCGAACGATATCCACACCGCGGAGGCGCTCGACAGCGTGCGCCCGGTCAAGGAACCGGACGGCTCGCTCGGGCCGCCGCCCTGCAATGCGCCCGCGCTGCGGCAGATCACCGTGCCCACCACCTTGTCAGCCGGCGAGTTCAGTGCCATTGCGGGGGTCACCGACGAGCGGCATCGGGTCAAGGAATTGTTCCGCCATCCGCAGATCATCCCGCGCACCGTAATGCTCGATCCGGCCGTTACCGTGCACACCCCCCAGTGGTTGTGGCTGTCGACCGGCATTCGCGCGGTCGATCATTGTGTCGAGGGGATCTGTTCCGGCGAGGCGAACCCGTTCGCCGACGCTCAGGCGCTGCACGGGCTGGCGCTGCTGACGCGCGGTCTGCCGCGCGTCAAGGCCGATCCCGCCGATCTCGATGCCCGTCTCGATTCTCAGATGGGCTCATGGCTGTCGATGGGGCCGCTCGCCAGCGGCGTGCCGATGGGGGCGAGCCATGGGATCGGCTATGTGCTCGGCGCCCTCTTCGACATCCCGCACGGGCACACCTCGTGCATCATGCTGCCGGCGGTGATGCGCTGGAACAAGCCGGTCAACGCCGAGCGCCAGGCGCTGGTCGCTGCCGCAATGGGCCATCCCGGCGAGGACGCTGGCGACGTGCTCGATGCGTTCATTGCCGGCCTCGGCATGCCGCGCAGCCTCGGCGCCGTGCGGATCGGGCCGGAGAGCTTCGCGCGCCTCGCCGAGGGCGCGATGCAGACGCCATGGGTGCCGCGCAACCCGCGGCGCATCGCCGGACCGGCCCAGGTGCAGGAGATCCTCGAACTGGCGGCCTGACTGCGCTGCGTCGGAAATAAATGCGGCAACCGCCCGAAAATTGAGCAAGCGCCGGGCGCAATCGGCGGTGCTATTATAAGACTGGGCTGGCGCGGAATATGCTTGTTGCGGCTGCTGGCCGATGATTTCGAGCAGGCAGATGAACCCTTCGGTCCTCGATGGTTACGATCCGGCAGGCTTTTATTGCGAGATGCTGCGAAGCGCCGCTAGCCGGGTCGTCAGAGACCGTCTTTCCAGCCTCTCCATCGCGGCATTGAAGCAGCGCGCGGACAGCGCCAATGCCGAACTCTATAATCTCGGGATAACGTTTACGGTCTATTCGGACGCCAAGACGATCGATCGAATCCTGCCCTTCGATGTGATCCCGCGAATCCTGTCGGGCGAGGAATGGCAGAACCTCGAGAGGGGCATCACGCAGCGGATCACTGCGATCAATCTGTTGCTCGACGACATCTACCATAAGCAGCACGTCCTGCGGGACGGCATCGTCCCGCAGGAGCTGATCCTCGGCAACCGCAACTATCGCCCATCGATGCGCGGCATCGATCTGCCGCACAAGACCTACGTCAATATTTGCGGCACCGATCTCGTGCGGGACGAGCATGGTACGTTCCTTGTCCTCGAGGACAATGCGCGGACGCCCTCCGGGGTAAGCTACGTCGTCGAAAACCGCCATATGATGCTGCGCGCCTTTCCCGATTTGCTCGACGAGATCGGCTTGCGCCCGATCGAAAACTACGGCGCCAGGCTGATCTCCGCTCTGTATGAGGTGGCGCCTGCGGGGATCGGCGACCCGCGCGTCGTCCTTTTGTCTCCGGGCACCTACAACTCGGCCTATTTCGAGCATGTTTTCCTGGCGCGCGAGATGGGCGTGCCGTTGGTCGAGGGGCGGGACCTCCTCGTCGAGGATGACCGCGTCTTCATGCGGACCACCGGCGGCCTGTCGCGGGTCGACGTGATCTACCGACGAATCGACGACGATTACCTTGATCCCGAGGCCTTCCTGCCCGGAAGCATGCTGGGCGTGCCTGGGCTGATGCGGGCCTACCGGGCAGGGAACGTGGCGCTTGCCAATGCCGTCGGGACCGGTGTCGCAGACGACAAGGCGGTCTACGCCTACATGCCTCGAATCATCCGGTACTATCTCGCGCAGGAACCGATATTACAGAACGTCGAGACCCATATCTGCCGGGAGCCCGCATCGCTGTGCTACACGCTCGACAATCTTGCCGAGCTGGTGGTGAAGCCGGTCGGCGAAGCCGGCGGGTACGGCATCACGGTGGGTCCGAAGGCGAGCCGCCAGGAATTGGACGATTGCCGCGCGAAGTTGCTCGCCGACCCGGCGAACTATATCAGCCAGCCCTGCATCAAATTGTCCGTTGCGCCGACCCTGGTCGACGGGCATGTCGAGCCGCGGCACGTCGATCTGCGGCCGTTCGCGGTAACCGGGTCGAGCACCTGGATATTGCCCGGCGGACTGACCCGGGTGGCGTTGCGCCGCGGCTCGCTGGTCGTCAATTCCTCGCAGGGCGGCGGCTCGAAGGATACCTGGGTCGTTGCCTGACGTCCTGCTTGCCCGCTACGCGGACTGCATCTTCTGGCTGGCGCGCTATATCGAGCGCGCGGAAAACCTCGCTCGAATTCTAGACGTCAACGAGACCTTTTCGCGCGACAGCCGCGGCGGCCAGAACTGGCGCTCGATCGTTCAGCTGAATTCCGACGAGGAGCCTTTCTTTGCCAGCCACGACACGGCCTCTGCGCACAACGTCGTTAACTTTTATGTCATTGACGGCGACAACCCGAGCTCGATCGTCAGCGCGATCGGCTGCGCGCGCGAGAACGCCCGCACGTTGCGGCCGTTGATTTCGACCGAAATGTGGGTGCAGCTCAATGTCTTCTACAATCGTCTTGCCGCATTGAGTGCGGCCGACCTCGCGCCGGGCGATCTGGCGGCATTGTTTGCAATGATAAAGGAAGCCTGCCAGACCCATACCGGGATCACCGAAGGGACATTCTTCCGCGACCAGGGGTGGTATTTCTACCAGATCGGCCGCTACATCGAGCGAGCCGACCAGACGACGCGCCTTCTCGACATCAAATACCACCTGCTGCTGCCCAGCATTTCCGATGTCGGATCACCGGTCGATGTCAGCCAATGGAATGCGCTGCTGCGTTCGGCAGCCGGGTATCACGCGTATCGGCGGCTCCATGCCGCCAGCACGACGCCGGGACGCGTGGCGGGCTTTATGATGCTGAACAGCGCATTCCCGCGCTCGGTCCATCATTGCGTGCGCGAGGTCGGCCGGCTGCTGGGCGAGGTCAAATCGCACCATGGTCTGCGCAGCGGCAACGATGCGGCCGAGGAGCTCGACCGCTTGCAGGTCCTGCTCGGCACGCTCGACATCACAGCGATCTTGAAGAGCGGACTCCATGAATTTCTCGATTCGATCCAGCGCCAACTCATCGCGATAACTCGTGAACTCTCGATTGCGTTTTTTGGTTATACGCCCGAGCCGTCCCAGGCGCAGACCGCCACCCCGCAATAGCCACAGAAATGACCGTCCTGACCGTTCGGCACACCACGATCTACCGTTACAAGCAGCCCGTAGCGTTCGGCGAGCACCGCATGATGCTGCGCCCGCGTGACAGCTACGACCAGAAATTGCTCGACAGCAAGCTCGCGATCATCCCCGAACCGGTGGACATCCGCTGGGTCCACGACGTGTTCGGCAACTGCGTGGCGATCGCGCAATTTGGCGGTCGGGCGCAGGAGTTGCGTTTCGAGAGCGTCATCCGCCTCGACCATTCGCCGACCAACGCGCTCGATTTCACGATGGAGGCATACGCAGAAAAATATCCGTTCACCTACGGGGCCGAGGAAATGCCCGACCTGTTGCGGTCGATGGAGCGCCAATATCTCGACCCCGAGCATGAGATCGATCGCTGGGCGCGGCAGTTTTTGCGGCGCGACGGCCGCAGCGATACGGTCGATTTGCTGGCGTCGATGACCCACTCGGTCCACGAGAACCTGACCTATGTCGCGCGCGAGGAGAGCGGCATCCAGGACCCGGCCAGGACGTTGCGGCTCGGCAGCGGCAGCTGCCGCGACTTCGCGGTGCTGATGATGGAGGCGGTCCGCTCGCTCGGGCTCGCCGCCCACTTCGTCTCCGGCTACCTCTATGTCCCCGAAAAGCGGCGCGGCGGGCGGGTTGGCGGCGGCGCCACGCATGCCTGGCTGCGCGTCTATCTGCCCGGGGCCGGCTGGGTCGAGTTCGATCCGACCAACGGCATCGTCGGCAATAACGACCTGATCCGCGTTGCCGTCGTGCGGGATCCCCGCCAAGCGATACCAGTCTCCGGCAGCTGGACCGGATTTCCGTCGGATTCGCTGGGCATGACCGTGGAGGTCGAGGTGACCGCCGAGACCCCCCCGAACGCGAGGCGCCAGATGGCGGGCGCCCCCCGTGCTGTGGGAGGCGCGGTCTAGCCGCCGCCATTACCCGGCGATGCGCACGGACTTCAGCGCACCGTTGCCCTCACCCACCAAGCGCTGCGCACCTGATCCCCCTTCTCCCGCGATGCGGGAGAAGGGGCTTTGAGTGGGGCACTACTTAGCCCCTCTCCCGCATTGTGGGAGAGGGTGCCGAGTGCAGCGAGGCGGGTGAGGGTCGTCCGACGCTAGGCTCGGTTGGCGTGGTAGTAGGTGTTGCGCAGCACGCGGCCGGGGAGGGCGCCGGTGTGCTTGCCGTCTTCCATCAGTACTTCGCCGTTGACGACTGTCGCCATGATCCCCGCGGCGGGCTCCTTGATGCGCTTGGCGCCGGTCGGGAAGTCGTGCACCACTTCGAGCGGCAACGGGCGCACGGTGTCGGGGTCGAAGATCGTGATGTCGGCGGCCATGCCCGGCCGCAGTAGGCCGCGGTCGTAGAGCCCGAAAATCGACGCCGAGTCGAAGGTCAGACGGCGTACGGCCTGCTCGAGCGACATGACTTTTTTATCGCGCACCCATTCGGCGAGGAGGCGAGTGCTGAAGCCGAAGCCGCTCTGGAACTGCACATGCGCGCCGCCGTCCGACAGGCCGATGAGGGCGTTCGGGTAGGTCAGGATCTGCGCCATTGCGGCTTCGTCGACATTGATTTCGCCGTGCAGGAACTCGGTGTCGAGGTTTTCCTCGACAACGAGGTCGAGGAAGGCGTCGATGATCCCCTTGCCCTGCATCTGCGCGATCTGGCCGACGGTCTTGCCCTCGAACACCTTGTTTTTCGGCAATACGGCGGTCTGCA
This sequence comes from uncultured Alphaproteobacteria bacterium, assembly GCA_963736715.1. Lineage (GTDB taxonomy): Bacteria > Pseudomonadota > Alphaproteobacteria > ATCC43930 > CGMCC-115725 > AP-15. Next base: position 43,226 of record CAVTQA010000048.1, read on the forward strand.
TCTCCATGTAATCCCACCAGGTGCGGCAGATGCCGGGCGGCGGCGTGTCGACTTTGAACTCGACTGCCTCGGCATGCAATTTCTTGCGGATTTCAGGGTCGCTGTAAGCTCGCAATTTCTCTTCGTCGGAGGCGATGAGGATCGGGTGCCAGGTCGGCAGCCCACGGAATTCCTGGGTGTTGCGCATCGTGAAATAATCGGTGATGCGGTTTGGCGTGCACATCGGGAAGGCGCGTATGCCCTTGGCAGTCGTCGCATCGATCTGCGCCATCTGCTTTTTCCATTCGTCGGGCCGGCGCATCGACTGGCTGAGATTGTTGTAGACGACGGTGCGGCCAGTCGCTTCCGAAAGCCGGCTCATCAGCGCGTTCTTGACCTCGGCGCCGTTGCCGCCGCCCGATTGGATAAGCCCAGTGCCCAATTCGCGCAATACGTCGCCGAGCGCGAAGATCTCATTCTCATCGGCCCACAATGCCGGGATGTGTACGCCCTGCGGGTCGTAATGGCCCTGATTGCGTGACACCGAGAGGCCCAATGCGCCGGCCTTCATGCCGTCGCGCACGAGGTCCTGCATCTGCCTGATCTCGTCATCTGTCGCCGTGCGCTTCTGGCAATCGTCGCCCATCACGTAATGGCGCACCGCGGTGTGGCCGATCAAATTGCCGACATTGACGCCGAGATGATGATCGAGCTGATCGAGATATTGCGGAACCGTTTCCCAGCCGAATTCGACGGTGCGCAATACCTCCATCGGGATCGCTTCGACATAGGAGAGGAACTCGGCGAGCCGCTCTTCCTTGCCCTTGCGCACCGGGGCAAGCGACAGCGAGCAATTGCCGAAGATCACCGTCGTCGCGCCGTGGTCACAGGAGAAGGAGCAGAGCGGGTCCCAGGTGACCTGCGCGTCGTAGTGGCAGTGATTGTCGATAAAGCCGGGCGCGACGACTCGGCCGTCGGCGTCGATCGTCCGCTCGGCGGGCCCGCTCAATTTGCCGATCTCGGCGATCTTGCCGTCTTTGATCCCGACATCGCCGCGGAAAGCCGGCATCCCCGAGCCGTCGACAATGCGCCCGTTGCGGATCAGCAGATCATAAGCCATCGCTATCCCTTTCCTCGTCAAGTTCCCGTCAATCTAGCACGGCGTCGCGGCAAGGCTTGCCCCCCGAAATCGAAGGCAGGCTCTGCCTTCGCCGCATGGCTGCACTCGGACCGGCTGGTGGTTGCCTGGTAGGGTGAGCCGGTCCACAATCGGCGAGAGCGAAGCCGCAAGGGGAGGAAAACGATGACGCAGAAGACTGTTCGCCGGCAACGGCTGTCGCGACGCAGCCTGCTCGCCGGGACGACCGGCGCGATCGGTACGGCGGCACTCGCACCGAGCCTCGCCCGCGCTCAGCAAAACGCCAACCTCGGAACGCCGGCGACCGTCACCAGCAACCCGCCGCGCGATTTTGCGCGAGGACATCCCTCGATCTATCCGGACCCCGATGTTATTGTCGTCGATCCGTCCTTTCTTCCGCTCAGGCGAGTGCAGGGCGCGATATACCGGCTGTGGACCGGCGCGCTGTGGGCCGAGGGCCCGGCCTGGTCGAGCCAGGGCCATTACGTCGTCTTCAGCGATGTCTCCGGCAACGTCCAATACCGCTACATCTGGGATGACGGCCGCGTGACGGCCTTCCGCCGTCCCTCCTACAACAGCAACGGCAACTCCTTCGATTTTCAGGGGCGCCAGCTCTCGTGCGAGCATTTCAACCGGCGGGTCGTGCGCTGGGAGAACGATGGGTCGATGACCGTTATCGCCGATTCCTACGATGGCAAGCCGCTCAACTCTCCGAACGATATCGTGCCGCACCCCGACGGCAGCATCTGGTTTACCGATCCCCCGTACGGCGACTCGATCCCGGAGGGCCACCCGGACGTGGCAGGGGGCCCGGCCAATCCGCAAGGCATTTTCAATCCGAACATCGGGGCCCCCAATGCCGGGGCAATTGGCGGGCGCAAGAGGGAATTGAGCACCAACGTCTATCGCTGGGACCCGAGCGGCAACCTCGAGGTGGTGATCACTGAAGATCAGCTCCCCGACCCGAACGGCATTTGCTTCTCCCCCGACTACAAGACGCTCTATGTGATCAGCACAGGCAAAGGGCCGGGGGATGTCGGGCCGGGCGGCAGCCGTAACATCTTTGCCTTCGACGTCCAAGGCGCCAAGCCCACCAATATGCGGCTCTTTACCGACATGACAGTAGACGGCGTCAAATGCGGGCCGGACGGCATGCGCACCGATGTCACCGGCAATCTGTGGTGCAGCTCCAATGCGCCGCTCGGCTATGCCGGCGTCCTCGTGTTCAACCCGGCGGGCAAGCTGATCGGCCGCATTCGATTGCCCGAAGTGTGCGCCAACCTCTGTTTTGGCGGTCCCAAGCGCGATCGCTTGTTCATGGCCGCCAGCCAATCGCTGTACATGGTCGAGGTCGCGACGCAAGGCGCCGCTCCGGGATGAGCTGAAAGCCTTGAAACCGCCATTGTCTCTCTGCAGGCCGAGCCAGTGGCTATTGAACCAAGGGGAATGTTGAACATGTCGGAACGATTTGTTGCGGCCGCCTGGCTCTTTGGCTGTTTGTCGATTGTCGCAAGTCCTCAAATCGCGGCAGCCGGCGTGCCGCCGGGGGTTTTGCTGGTACAGGCCCAGCCTCCTGCGCAGCCACCAAATGTCGAGGCCAATATTGCAAGCCTCCGTCAAAGACTTCAGATCACCCCGGCTCAGGAAGCCCAGTTCAACGCTGTCGCCAATGTCATGCGGCAGAATGCCCGAACGGAGGCGAACGCACCGCATGCCCCGCCCGCGAACGCCAGTGCGGTCGACTTTCTACGCGCCGAGATTCAGTACGACGAGGTGGAGCTCGCTGGAATGAAAAGATTTCTGCCGGCGCTGGAAGCGCTGTACGCGACCCTGTCGCCAGCGCAAAGGCAAACCGCCGACGCGATCTTTCGCCAGGCTCCGGGAGGATGAGAAGAATGCTCGGGCATAGCCAGACCGCGCCGTCACGTGCACTATGGCGTCCATCGAGGCAAGTGGAATGGGCGGCATGTTTGATCTGATTGTTACCGGCGGCATGACCGTGATGCCGAGCGGCAGCTCGGAGCCAGCCGATATCGGCGTCAGTGGAGGAAAGATCGCCGCGATTGGCGGGCCCGGGAGCCTCGCGGGCATCGGCTCCGCACGAATTGTCGATGCGGCCGGACAGATCGTGATGCCGGGCGGGGTCGACCCGCATATCCATTGCAGCTCGCCGATCCCGTTCCCCGGCCGCAACGAGGATCTCCTGAGCGCGCCGCCGGAGCAGGTCAGCCGCGCCGCCCTCCACGGCGGCACGACCACTCTACTCGACTTCGCACCGTGCCCGTCGGACCAGCCGCTGCAGCAATCGATCGAGCGGCGCAGGCGCGAATGGGCCGGGGCCTGCTACTGCGATTACGGCTTTCACCTGCTGCTGCACGGCAAACTGTCGCAAGGGGTGCTCGACCCGCTGCCGGAGGCGATCCAAGACGGCCACGCCTCGGTCAAGATGTTCACGACCGATATCCGGCCGAACCGCCAAGGCCGGATGGTGCAGTTCGGCGATATTTGGGAAGTCTTGAAAATCCTCGGAGCATCCGGCGGCATCGCCGCAATCCATGCCGAGGACAACGACATCGTCATGCACATGTATGAGAAGCTGATTCGCGAAGACCGGGTCGGGTTCGAGAACATGGCCGAGGTGCACAACACCTTGTCCGAGGATCTCTCTTTCAACCGGGTGATCCGGCTGGCCGAGAATGTCGAGGGCGCCGCGCTCTACATGGTGCACGTCTCGGCGGCGACCGGCGTCGGGGCAATCGCGCGATCACGGGCGCACGGATATCCGATGTACGGCGAAACCTTGCACCAGTATTTGCTCTATACTGCCGAGGACTATCAGCGCCCCGGTGGGCAGATGTTCCACACCTACCCATCGCTCAAATTTGCCAAGGACCAGGAGGCGCTGTGGGCGGCGACCTGCCACGGCGCCATTCAGGCCGTCGCGACCGACGAGGTCTGCTGCCCGCTCAAGGTCAAATTGCAGGGACGGCGCATCGACGACACGACCGGCGGCAATTCCGGCGTCGAGCCGCGGCTGTCGCTGATGTACACGCACATGGTCGAGAAACGGGGCTACAGCCTTGCCGATTTTGTCGGCCTGACCTCCACGAACGCGGCGCGCATCATGGGTCTCTACCCTCGCAAAGGCGCGTTGGCGGTCGGCTCGGACGCCGACATCGTCTTGCTCGACCCACGCTCCCGGCGCGTGATCCGCAAGGAGGATTTGCACGAGACCGACTACACGCCGTGGGAGGGCCACGAGGTCGCCGCCTGGCCGAGCATGACAATCCTGCGCGGCAAGATCGTCGTCGAGAACGGCCAATTCCACGCGACCCTCAGCGACGGCCAATTCCTGCAGCGCAAGATCCCCGACGAAATCCGATCCCGTCCTGCCGTGTGACTTCAGACCCGCCGATTATCGTCATTGCGGGCTTGACCCGGCAATCCAGCCGGCCTCCCTGCATCCGAGCACTCGCCTGGATGCCCGGGTCAAGCCCGGGCATGACGAAAATTTGGATCATCCGCCGATCCGGAGATATGCCCAATGCCTTCACACTCGCTTCCCTTGAACGATTTCCGCGTCATCGACCTGACCGCGCATCGCGCCGGGCCGACGGCGGTGCGCCAGCTAGCCGATTGGGGGGCCCAGGTGATCAAGATCGAGCCCTCCGGCGAGCTGGTCGACGCGACTGGCAGCCGCCGCGACGGTCCCGACTTTCAGAACCTACACCGCAACAAGCGGGCGATGACCTTGAACCTGAAGAGCGACGAGGGCCGGGAGATTTTTTTCAAACTCGCCGAGCGCGCCGACGTTATCGTCGAGAATTACAAATCCGACGTGAAGCACCGGCTCGGCATCGACTACGAAGCGGTGCGCAAGATCAACCCGCGCATCGTCTATGGCAGCATCTCCGGCTTCGGGCAGGACGGACCTTATGCCGGCCGGGCCGGCGTCGACCAGATCGCGCAGGGCATGGGCGGCCTCATGTCGATCACCGGCCATCCCGGCCAGGGCCCGGTGCGGGTCGGGATCGCGATCAACGACACCTCGGCCGGTCTCTTGCTTTCCTATGGGATTGTGCTGGCGCTGCTGAACCGCGAGCGCACCGGCCAGGGCCAGTGGGTCCATACCTCCTTGCTCGAGGCGCAGATCTACATGCTCGACTTCCAGGCGGCGCGCTACTTGATGAAGGGCGAGGTCGCCGGGCAGGAAGGCAATTTCCACCCGACCTCGCCGGGCACCGGCATGTTCCAGACCGCCGACGGATACATCAATATCGCCGCCTCGGGCGACAATCTGTGGCGGCGCTTTTGCGAGGTGGCGGGCTCAAAGGACCTGGCCGACAATCCCGATTTCGCGACGGTCGTGGCGCGTGCGAGAAACCGTCCGGCGCTCAATGCGCATCTGGCCGAGCTCATCAGGCAGCATCCGAACGCCTATTGGGTCGAGCGTCTCAACAAGGCCGGCGTGCCGTGCGGGCCGATCAACACGATCGATCAGACCTTCGCCGACCCGCAGGTCCAGCATCTCGGGATCGCCAAGCCGGTCAATCACCCGAAGCTCGGCCCGCAGAAGGTGGTGGGCCAGCCGATCCATATGAGCGGCTACCCGCAGCCGGACGAACTGCGCCCGACGCCTGACCAGGGCCAACACACCGACGCGGTGCTGCGCGAGCTCGGCTATGATACGGCGGCTATCGCCGGACTGCGCCAGCGCGGCGCGGTTTAGGGGGTCGCCTGAATCAGAAGCTCGGCGCCTGCGTTCCCGGGCCATCCTGGCGGCGACGCTCGGTCATAAACTGGTCGAATTCGACCTTGTCCTTGGCGTGGCGCAAGCGGTCGAGAAACTCCTTGAATTCGCGCTGCTCCTCTTCGAGACGGCGCAAAGTCTCGGCGCGGTATTCGTCAAAGGCGCGGTTGCCGCTCGACCCACGATAGCCGTAGCCGTAGCCGCCCCCGCCGCCCCATCGCTCCGCGGCGGCCTGCATGCGCCCCATCCGCCGTTGTGCTCGTTCCATTCGGCGCTGCCAGCGGTCACCGCCGTGTGACCAGCACGCCAGCCGCCCACTCCCTATCAAAAATCCGAGCAGCATCAGGCCCAGTGGCCAGAGCAAAACATGATGATGCATGACTTGCCGCTTATGTTAATGTATGTCACATTCACATAAGGCCTTTCCGCTCGCTGTCAAGCGCGGATGATGGGACAATCCGGACGCCATGATCGTCCCCTCTTCCTCTTCCCCGCACCCGTCTCGCGCCGTTATCGGCGAGCCGGTTCGGCGCCTAGAAGACGCGCGTCTGCTGACCGGCCGGGGATGCTACAGCGATGATTTCAACCTGGCGGGCCAAGTCTATGCAGTGGTGGTGCGATCGCCTCATGCGCACGCGCGGATAACTGCGATCCAAACTGCACAGGCCCAGGCGATGCCGGGCGTGCTCGCAGTTCTGACGGGCGCCGAATATGTCGCGGACGGGCTCGGCCCGATGACCTATTCGCCAGCGGCTCGCCACCCGCCCGACATTCGTCTCGAAAACCTCGATCGCATACCGGCCTCGGCCAGCCGCCAATACCCTTTGGCGCTGGAACGGACGCGGTTTGTCGGCGAGGCCGTGGCCTTCGTCGTTGCCGAGACACTCGCCTCGGCGAAGGATGCGGCCGAGGCCGTGCGCGTCCTCTATGTGCCGCTCGCCTCGGTAACGAATTCGGCAGCAGCGGCCTTTGAGGATGCCCCGTCATTGCTCGACGAGAGCGGACCAAACCTCCTGCTCGACGCCGGCGTCGGCGATCATGAGGGCACCGAAAGAGGTTTCGCGGCGGCCGTCCACATCGCCCGGCTCTCGACCTGGGTGCAGCGCGTCACCGGCGTGCCGATGGAGCCGCGCGCCGCGCTCGCGGAGTTCGATCCGGCGAGCGGCCGGATCACGCTCTACGCCGGAGGCGGCAGCATCGGACGGCCCCGGCAGGATGTATCGGCGATGCTCGGTCTGCCAAAGGACAAGGTGCGGGTCGTCGCCCGCGATGTCGGCGGCAATTTCGGCACGCGGAACTCCTCCTACCCGGAATTCACCCTCGTCGCCTGGGCGGCGCGCCGGCTCGGCCGTCCAGTCAAATGGACCGGCGAGCGGCAGGAGGCGTTTCTCAGCGACCACCAGGCCCGCGATCTCAATGTCGAGGCCGAGCTCGCGCTCGATGCGGAGGGCAACTTCATTGCATTGCGGGCCGCCAATCTCAGCAATCTCGGCGCTTATGCCGCATCCTTCGTGCCATTGACCAAGGGCACCGAACTGATGTCGAGCCTCTACCGAATCCCGGCGGCGCGGGTGCAGGCGCGGGCGGTGCTGAGCAACACGCCGCCGACTAGTCCTTACCGCAGCGCTGGGCGGCCCGAGGTCATGTTCGTCATCGAGCGGCTGATCGATCGTGCGGCTCGCGCGAATGGCTTCGACCGGGTCGCGTTGCGGCGGAAGAACCTGATCCCGGCCGCCTCGCTGCCCTATGCCAACCCGTTCGGCATGACCTATGACAGCGGCGAGTACCATGCGGTTCTGGACCGGGCATTGGCGCTGGCCGATTGGGACGGGTTCGCGGCGCGCCGCGCCGAGGCCGAGGTGCGCGGCCGGCGGCGCGGCATCGGGATCGGCGCCTATGTCGAGTCGCAGAGCGGCGCGCCGCAAGAACGCGCCGAGGTTACGGTGCACCCGAAAGGCATTGTCGAGATGATCGTCGGCACTTTGTCGAGCGGCCAAGGCCATGAGACAAGCTTTGCGCAGCTGCTCGGCGAATGGCTCGGGGTGCCGCCCGATTGCGTGCGGCTCGTCACCGGCGACACCGACCGCGTCAAGATCGGGGCTGGCTCGCACTCCGGGCGCTCGCTGCGCCTTGCCAGCATAACCGCGCACCAAGCCTCGGGCGATATCATCGAGAGGGGCCGACGCATAGCATCGCATCGGCTCGAGGCGGCCGAAGCGGACATCGATTTCGCCGACGGGCATTTCATCGTTGCCGGTACCGACCGCTCGCTCGACCTGTTCGCCGTCGCGGCAGCGGCGCAGGATGACGTGAGTCTGCCCGAGGAGCTGCGCGGTCCGCTCGCCGGCATCGGCGAGGTCACGAGCCAGGTCGCCTCCTTTCCGCACGGGTTTCATGTTTGCGAAGTCGAGATCGACCCGGAGACCGGGGCCGTCGAGATCGTCCGCTACGCCGCCGTCGACGATGTCGGCCGCGCCGTCAACCCGCTGATCCTGCACGGCCAGACCCATGGCGGGATCGCGCAGGGCGCCGGCCAGGCGTTGTTCGAGCAGTGCGTCTACGATGCCGAGAGCGGCCAGCTCCTCTCGGGGTCGTTCACGGATTATGCAATGCCGCGAGCCGCCGACCTGCCATTCTTTGCGACGGCGATCAGCGAAGTCCCGTCGACGACCCACCCGTTGGGGTTTCGCGGCGGCGGCGAAGGCGGCATTACCCCGGCGCTCGGTGTCATCGTCAATGCCATCGTTGACGCGCTGGCCGATCTTGACGTTACTCATCTGGAGATGCCCGTTACGCCCGAGCGCGTGTGGCGCGCCATCCGCCGATTTCACGGGCCATAAATTCGGCAAGAGCATTGTTGCCGTATGGGCGCCGCTATAACCCCCACCTCTTTGCGCCAGCGAATGACTACGTTCTTCATCAGCGACACGCATTTCGGTCATGGCGGCGCTCTGGGACTTTACCGTCGGCCGTTTTCCTCGGTCGCTGCAATGAACGACGGGCTGGTGGAGCGCTGGAACGAGACGGTCGGACCGGACGATGTGGTGTGGCACCTGGGGGATTTCGCCATCCGCCAGAGGCCGGAGGTGGTAGCAGAAATTCTCGCCCGGCTGCGTGGCCGCAAGCACCTCTTGACCGGCAACAACGATCCACCGGGGACGATGGAGCTCGGCGGCTGGGAAAGCGTGCAGCCCTACACGGAGATCACGGTGGACGGCTTCTCAGCGGTGCTGTGCCATTACCCGTTTCGGTCGTGGCGAGGGATGGACAAGGGCTGGGTCAACCTGCACGGCCATAGCCATGGAAGGTTGAAGCCGCTGCCGCGGCAGTTCGATGTCGGAGTCGATGTCTGGGGATTTCGCCCGGTGACCCTGCCAACCATCCTCGACAGCCGTTCCCGGCGTTTATGAGGTGATGGTTTCAGCCGAGGGTCATCTCGGGTAACGGGACGACTCGCACGCCGGCGGCCTCGAGACCTTGCCGCGCGGCGCGCGCGACGATGACGCCGCTCGGCTCGTCGCCGTGCACGCACAACGTGTCGAGCCGCACCATCAGCGGCTTGCCGTTGCGCGAGACGATCTCCTCGTTCAGCACCATCTTTACGACGCGCTCCCTGACCACCTCGGGGTCGTGGAGCACCGCGCCCGGTATCTTACGCGAGGTCAGATTGCCGTCGTCGTCATAGAGCCGGTCGCAAAAGCCCTCGCGCGCCACCGGCAACCCCAGCTCTCGTCCCGCCTTCTCCATCGCCGAGCCGGCGAGCGCGACATAGATGATTTCGCGGTCGACCGTCTTGATCGCCCGTCCGATCGCCAGCGCCAGCTCGATATCCTCGGCGGCCATGTTGTTGAGGGCGCCGTGCGGCTTCAGATGCGTCACCATGGCGCCGGCATAGGAGGCCATCGCCTGCAGGGCGCCGATCTGGTAGGCGATCATGTATTCGAGCTCGCGCGGATTCATGTCGATGCGCCGCCGTCCGAAACCCCAAAGGTCGTTGAAGCCGGGATGCGCGCCGATGCTGACGCCCTGGGCGGCGGCCTCGGTGACTAGCCGCTGCATCGTCACCGGGTCGCCGGCGTGGAACCCGCAGGCGATGCTCGCCGACCGAATGATCTTGAGCAACCCGGCATCATCGCCGATGTCGTACGCCCCGAAACCCTCGCCCATATCGGCGTTCAGATTGATTGATTTGGCCATGCCGCCTCCTCGCTTCGATCGGCCACCGCCGCTCCTGCTGCAAGTTTACCAGGAAAGACGATGAAATTGCGCTTCCTGTCGGCTGGCGACCGCGCCCTCGTCGTCGAGTTTGGCGACCGCGTCGACCGGAGGCTGAGCGAGCTGGTGCTCCGCCTCGATATGATCATCCGTTCGAACTCGCCTCTTGGGATCGTCGAGACAGTCCCGACCTTTCGGTCATTGACAATCTATTACGATCCTTTGTTGACGAGCCGGGGCGAGCTGCAGCGCGCGATCGGACCCTTGCTCGATCTTGGGGACAATCCGCGCGCCAGCGCGAGGCTGTGGCATGTGCCGGTCTGCTATGAAGGCGAATTCGCCCCCGATCTGGCGGAGGTGGCGCGCCTCACCGGTCTGACCTCGGGCGACGTCGTCGCGTTGCACAGCGGCACCCGGTTCCATGTCTACATGCTCGGCTTCCTGCCGGGCTTTCCCTATATGGGCGATCTGCCGCCGCAGCTGGCATTGCCGCGGCGCGCCGACCCGCGGCTGCGCGTCCCCGCCGGATCGATCTCGATCGCCACTTCGCTGACCGCAATCTACCCCTACGAGAGCCCCGGCGGGTGGCATCTGATCGGCGCGACCCCGATCCGGATGTTCGACCCGGAGCGCCCCACACCTGCGCTCTTCGCGCCCGGCGACGCGGTGAGCTTTCAGCCGATCGATGCAGGCGCTTACGCTTCGATCCGCCACGCGGTCGAGAGCCGCAGCTACGAGGTCGAAAGCGCGCCGGTTGTCCTATGACGGCCGGTCTCAAGCTATCGGCCCCCGGTCTGCATACGACCGTGCAGGATCTCGGAAGGATCGGCTATCAGAATATAGGCGTGCCGGTTTCGGGCGCGCTCGACGGCTTCGCTCTGCGCCTCGCCAATGCGCTGGTCGGCAATCCGCAGGACATGGCGGCACTCGAAATGCTGGTAAGCGGGCCGACCTTCGAGGTCGCCGCCGATTCCGCACGGCTCGCGCTCGTCGGGACCGGTGCCAGTCTCGGCATCCGCGGCGAGAACCCGCGGGTCGTGGCCGCGGGGCAAAGCGTGACAGTCCAGCGGGGCGACGCCGTACAAATCACGCTCGGCCGACAATCCGCGTGTTGCTATCTGGCCGCCGAGGGCGGGATCGCCGTGCCGCGCGTCCTCGGCAGCGCGTCGACCTATGTGCGCGCCGCCCTCGGCGGGCTGAACGGGCGCGCCGTACGACGGGACGATGTCATACCGTTGGCAGCTGGGTGCGCCTCCGAGCGGAACGAGCTGCGGGCGCCCGCCCTGGCTTCTGGGTCGCCGGACCAGCCGATCCGCGTCGTCGTCGGGCCACAGCACAAATATTTCAGTAAGGAGGCATTCGCGACCCTGCTCGGCGCCGAGTTCCGCGTGTCGACAGATGCCGACCGCATGGGGATGCGGCTGGATGGCCCGCTGCTGCGGCATCGGCGCGGTTGGGACATCGTCTCCGACGCGATCGCCACCGGCTCGATCCAGGTTCCCGGCTCGGGGCAGCCGATCGTGCTTCTCGCCGATCACCAGACGACCGGCGGTTACCCGAAAATTGCCACCGTGATTTCCGCCGACTTGCCGAGGCTAGGCAGGTGCCGTCCCGGTGATCCATTGCGTTTCATTTCGGTCGAGCTCGAAGCCGCCGAAGAAATGTGCCGGGAAGCAGAGCGTGAGTTCGCAAAGCTCGTCGCGGCGCTCGAGCCTGCCCCGAGTGAAATTGAGCTCGATATCGGGTCGCTCTACGGCGAGAATTTGATCAGCGGCGTCACCACGGGCTTCGATTGAAGCTACACCTGAGCGAGGGCCATCGGCTCCTGGTCGAAGGCGGGCATGATTTCCTCGGCGAAGGTGCGCAACCCGGCGACCGAGGCGCCGGGGGCGGCGAACAGCACATTCTCGACGCCGCCGGCTTCGAGCCGCTTCAGCTGCGCGATAATCTCCTCGGGCGTGCCGAGCAGCGGCGCGTCGTCGAGGACGAACAAATCCTCATCGTCCTTGATGTGCGCATAACGCTCGGCACCGGGGCCGCGGGCGAGGTCGCCGATGTTCTTCAGCACCTGCCGGCGAGTGACGATCGCCCGTTTACGCTCCTCCTCGTTATGCACGATCTGCAATCCGCGGGTGACGCCTACCATCATCGGGTCGTAACTCCGCCCGGCCCGTTCGCATTCGTTGCGGAAGGTGGCGACGCGCTCGATGATCAGATCGGTCGGGGCGATCTGGTCGAGCAACAGGTTGTAGCCCTCGCGTGCGGCGCGACGGATGGACTCGGCGCTGCCGGCGCCGAGCCAAAAAGGCGGATGGGGTTGCTGGATCGGGTACGGCTCGACGACGACGTTGTCGAAATGCCAGCGCTTGCCATGATGCGAGAACCGGCCCTGGGTCGTCCACGCCGTGCGAATCACGTCCATCGCCTCGTCGAACAGCTCGGTTGCCTCCTCGGGCGGGATGCAGAAGCCGGAGAATTCATAGCTCCGATAGCCCTTACCGACCCCGAAATCGAGGCGGCCATTCGACAGCAAATCGAGGGTTGCCGCCTGCTCGGCGACCAGGATCGGGTTGTGCCAGGGGAGCACCACGACCGCGGTGCCGAGCCGGATCCGCTCGGTCCGCGCGGCCAGATAGGCCAGCAGGCTCATCGACGCCGAGACCTGGCCAAAGCCGGTGAAATGATGCTCGACCAGAAAGACGCTCGAAAAACCGAGCTTCTCGGCTTCGGCGACGTAATTGATGAAATCGTGATAGGCGGAGCTGTCGCCCGCCGGACCGCCGCGGGCGCGCGCGCCGCCGAAAAGCCCGAATTTCATGCCTCGGCCTCCTTTGGTGTCTTAGCCCGAATATATGGCGCGATCCGAGCCGGGTCGATGACGGCGGCAGGAAGGGCAATCACTACAATGTGATGGCATGGCCGATATGGTCGCAGGGGTCTGCACGGGAGACGTCGCCTACCTAATTTTGATGCGGCGCAACATCATGAGGCAGACCATGATCGATGCCATTGAACGCGAGGGCGCCTATGAGAGCGACGACCGGCAAATCGGAGGCTGGCGCGTCGTGGCCGCGGCCTGGGCGCTGCTTCTGCTCTTCCTGCTGCTGCTCGCCGGGGTCAGCGCCGTGGCATGCACACGCGCCGACTCGCATCCGCAGCGGCATCTCGCCTCGGCCGTTATTCCGCAGCACGATCCATGCGTCGGACCCGGCGTTCCGTCCGCGCAGGGGGTCGACGGGTGCAAGACTATCCCGGTCGGCCAGAACTGGACCAGCGCCGGGACCTACTGGTGAGGAGGCGAGGGCGAGGCGGTCGGTAGTGCCGCATTGTGCACGGCGTCCACCGCGGCGAGCTGTGCGATGATCTGGCTGCCGCTAATCGTGATCGTCTTATCCGCACCCGATTGTGCACCAAAGGTAACCTTCAGCCCGTTAGGATTCGCGCGCAGTTCACTCTCCGGAATGTCGGCGGCAAATTCCTCCGTGTAGGAACAGCCGCCATCGCAGGTGATCTGGTGTCGGGTGATCTCGAGGACGCGTAGGGTGCGTCCGCCGCCGTCGCGCGCAGCGTCCCAGCGCCGCTCGGGGCCCGAATAACTGTCGGACACATAAAGCTGGTGGCGGGTCTCGCCGGTCTGCCGGTCGAGGAAGCTGCGCAGACAATAAAAATTCGTTTCGGGCACGTCGAGAAACGGCGGCGCGTGCTGCGCCCTGGTGCCGATCAGGCCGACGAACCGCGATGGGATATCCCCACGCGCCGGGGCGACGGCCGCGGCGCTCGGCTGAGCGGGAGCTTCCGGCGGCGGAGCCTGGGCGCAAGCGGCGAGCGCCAATCCGAGCGAGGCGGCAAGGATGCCGCGACCGCAAGCCGTCATGTGGCCGGATCGACGATTTCAGGGTTGTCCTCTCCGAGCCGCGGCGCCAGCTTGGCCATTGGCGGGCGAGCACCGTCGAACGACAGCGGAAGTCCGACGAGCGAAATCGCCCCTGATTGCTGAATGATGCCGAGCGCTGCGGTCTGCGCGTCGGCTACGACCTGGTCCACTGTCCGGATCGGCCCGTTCGGGATTCCCGCCGCATCGAACCGCGCCGCCCAAACCGCAAGCGGTTGGGTCGCGAAGAGGTCCGAGAGGATCGAGATCAGCGCGGAGCGGTTGACGACCCGGTCGCCGTTGGTGCGGAAGCGCGAATCCTCGGCAAGGCCGGGCCGCCCTATCGTGTCGCACAATCGGTGGAACAGATTGTCGTTGCCGGCGGCGACCATGATATGCCCGTCGGCCGCGGCAAAGGCCTGATAGGGAACGATCTGTTCGACACCCGAGCCGTAGCGCCGCGGCACCTCGCCATTGGCGAGATAGGCCGAGATCGGCAGAGTCATCCAGGCGAGCGTCGTCTCGTAGAGCGAGGTGTCGATGACCCTGGCGCGCCCGGTGCGCCCGCGTTCCTGCAAGGCGGCGAGAATGCCGATCACCGCCCACATTGCCGTCGCCATGTCGATGATCGAGACGGTGACGCGGACCGGCGGCCTGCCGTCTTCGCCCAACAGGCTCATCAGCCCGCCATAGGCCTGCATCATCGGGTCGTAGCCAGGACGGTCGCGCAACGGCCCGGTCGACCCGAAGGCTCCGATATTGCAATAGACGAGGCTTGGCTTCTCGGCGGTCAGCCTTTCGGCTGAGAGACCGTATCGATCGAGCGTGCCGTATTTGAGGTTGTGCATCAGCACGTCGGCGCGCTCACGGATCAGCCCGCGCAGCTTTTCGACCTGAGCCGGATCGCCGAGGTCGATCGTGATGCCGCGCTTGGCGCGGTTGAAGGCGTGGAACGCCGTCGCTGTCCCGTCGGTGAAGGGCGGCCCCCAGCCGCGGCAGGCATCGCCCCCCTTCGGGTTCTCGACCTTGATCACCTCGGCCCCGAGCTCGCCGAGGATCATTCCGGCATAAGGCGCCGCCACACTGTGGCCGATCTCGATGACGGTAATGCCGGAGAGCGGGCGAGTGCTCGACATCAACGGGTTGCTCCAAGGGTTGACGGCTATCCCTGTGTTTCGGCAGCCGTGCGCAACGCTCCGAGATAGGCGCGAATCCGCGCGGCGTTGACCCCGAAATCGCTGCGCCCGAGACGGGATGATGAGCGGATGTCGACGCGGCTGCCCGAGCCAGCCGGGGTGATGCGGATGACGATGTCGTCGGTGAAGCCGAACCAGCGGCTCCTGTCGCTCGCTTCGATCCGGCCCGCCGTGTCGTCGGCGGCGACGATCGTCCATCCCATCCGTTGCGCCGCGTCGAGCGCGCGATTGAAAGCGACGTCGCGCGGGAGCGCCAGGCTCAGGGGCGCGATGTCCGGATAGGCCTGCCGTTGCTGCTCGGCAATCTTGGCGCCTTCATAAGCGACCGGGTTTCCGCCGCCGGCGGTTCGCGCCGCTACGACAGCAGTGAAGGCGGGAGGGTTGTCGGGATCGGTCGTGATGTCGTGGATCGGCGGCACGGTCGTCCGCATCCGGTCGTAATGCCATGGGACATAGGCGATCAGGAGACCCGCGGCAAACGCCACGATTGCGAGAGCGATCCCCCGCCATTCGATCCGCGAGCGGGCGACGAGCAAAGCCACCGCCGAGACGGCCAGGGCCGCGATCCCGCAATAGGCTGCCCAGGGCATCAACGTTTGAAACGCGAGACGGAAATGCCACCATCCGGCGCGCCAGCCGATCGGACCGAGCACGAGCAGCACCACCGCGGCCGCGGCGAGCGCCGCGGCCAAGACCGGCAGGTGCCGCAGCGGCGATCGGCCGGCGCCGGAAGCTGTCGTTGCGAGGGTCATGGTCTTGCTCCTGCACACCAGCACGGACTGCCAATTAAAACGCGCCGCAATCCTCGGCTGTCCAGTAAATTCCCTGCGACCCGCCGTCTGCCAGGATCCCGCCGCGGCCTGCAATCAGGAATTGAATCAGCGAATCGCCGTCTGCTGCATCTGCAGCGAATCTACAGTAAAATCTCGCGCCATAATTGAACCCGTGCCTTCAATCAAGTGCTAAGGGATGGCCGCCTCGCCGGGGCGACCCGGCTTCGACGAGCTGTATACAATGCGAATTGGTCAATTTTATGGGTGACCGAAAATCACAAGCGACGAAGCCGGGCTGGTCGTTCGTCGTGGCGAAAGGGGCTTTCTAGCGCATATTGCCGGTGTGCCCGAGCGAGTAGCGGCCGGGCTGCGGCCATACTGTAAGACCGTGCGGTTCCAGGCCCACCGGAATGCTCTTTACCGCACCGCTCGTCGTGTCGATGTCGTAGACGACGTTGTCGAACCGGCCGGATAGCCAGAGCTGCTTTCCGTCCACGCTGACATTGCCCATGTCGGGGCTGCCGCCGCCCGGGATCGGCCAGGTGCGCTCGACTTTGCCGGTGGCGAAGTCGAGAACCAAGATGCTGCCTTTGCCGTGCGGCGCCCCGCGCGTCGAGTGCGAGCCGCGATTGGCGACATAGAGCTCCTTGCCGTCGCGGCTCGGGTAGAGCCCGTGCGTGCCGACCCCCGTCGGGATGAAGTCCGTCTCGGTAAAGCTGTCGCCATCGACGACGTACACGCCGTCGGCGTGCATGTCGGCCACATAAAAGCGCGTTCCGTCGGGTGAAATGCGGATGTCCTGGGGCATTCCGCGCCTAGGAAAGCGCAGATAGCCCAGCACCTTGCGGTTCACGAGGTCGATCTTCACCAGCCCGCCGCCGCGGAACTCGCAAGTAAAGATCGCGTACCGCCCGTCAATCGAGAAATCGGCGTGGTTGATGCCGGAGCAGTTCGGGGCCTCGATCGATTGCTCGAGCGCCATCGTCTGCGGGTCGCGAAAATCGAGGCGCTTGTGCCGCTCGGCAACAACGATCGCGGCACGCCCGTCCGGCGTAAAGTACAGGTTGTAGGGGTCGTCCACGGGAACGGCGTTGCCAGGCTTGCCGGTCTTGGGGTCGATCGGTGTCAAGCTGCCGCTGCTGCGCCGCGCGCCGTTATTGGCGACCCACAACGTTTTCAGATCCCAGGACGGGACGACATGCTGCGGACTGGCACCGACCGGAAAACGGTCGACGACGGCAAGCGTCGCCGGGTCGATGACGTACACACTGTTCGAGCGCCGGTTCGGCACATAAACACGCGACAAAACTCCGCCCACCGCCGGGCTCAATCGATCTGCCGCGGCGCCGCTATAAAGGTTCTTCGGATCGAGAACGGCGGGCATTCCGGGCACGGTTTGCACCGGTTCGTCGGGATTGGCGCGGACCTTGCGCAACAGCCCGACACCCGGCCCCCCCGCCCGCGCGCCAATCGGAGCTGCCGAACAGAGGGAGCCACCCCGCGTTTCATCCGAGCGAGAGGGCAAGGCCGAACTGCCGGTCCAGCCACAAAGCGCGACCACTGGACCTAGCCACAGGACCATGCGGAACCAACGAACAAAGTGCCGACGCACAAAGATCTCCCGAAGGTGAATGTTAAGGATGGCTGGTCGCCTTTCTAATCGCGTCAACGGTCCGCGTCACGATCAGATCAACACCGAGCTGACCGAGTTCGGCGCTCGACCGACGAGGGTCGCCGTTCGCGCCGTCCCCGGGTTGCAGGCGATCGGTGCGCACCAGGTGAGGATCGACCGCTAAGGTCAGCGAGGTGTCGGCGAGGCCGGCGTGAGTCCCCACTTCCTCTTCGCGGTAACCCTTGCTCGCGAGCAACCGGCCGAATTCGCTCTCGCTCGCACGGTAATATTCCTCGACGCCGTGGACGCGGACCGCTTGCGTCGCCCATTCCTTGTTCAGCCGGTCCGCGACCGTTTTCTCGTCCTTTTGATACGAGCCGTGATCGCCGAGAAAGACGATGTCGCGGAATCCGGCGAGCTTGAAGCTGCGCGCCGCGTATTCGAGGATTTTGTCAAAGGCGTCCTCCGGCACGGTTATCGTGCCGGGAAACCTCATATGTCCGGTCGGCGGGGCGAGGGCGCCTTCCGGCACATAAGCGATTACCGGCGCCACCAGTGCATTGCCCAGCGTGCGGGCGATCTTTTCGGACAGAATGCGCACGCGAAAATTGTGCTTGCCCAAAGCCATATGCGCGCCGTTCTGCTCGGTGCCGCCTATCGGCACAATGACCATCGTCTTGCCGGCGTGGATCTGGTCGCGCAACTCGGTCCAGGTCAGCTCCTCGAGAAACACGCTCTCCGCGGCCTGCGCGGCCGGCAGCCCGAGCAACAAAAAACACAGGCAAAGAAACGGTTTAGCCATTCCACACCGGAACAGCGGAGACCACAGTGGCGGCGGCTGCGCCAAAGATCACGACCAGCCAGGGCGGCACCGCCCAGAACGCCAGCAGCAGGAAAGCCAGAAGGCCGATCGCGAAATCGGCAGGTCCGAATATCGCGCTGGTCCATACCGGCTTATAGAGCGCGGCGAGCAATAGACCCACCACCGCTGCGTTAACGCCGCGCAAGGCGGATTGCACGCCCGGCCGGCGGCGCAGCGTGTCCCAGAACGGCAACGCGCCGATCAACAGCAGAAATGACGGCAGAAATATCGCCACGACACAGATCAGGCCGCCGAGCCAGCCATTGGGCTTCGGACCCATGACCGTGCCGAGATAGGCAGCGAAGGTGAACAGCGGCCCCGGCACCGCTTGTGCCGCACCATAGCCGGCGAGAAAGGCGTCGTTGGTCACCCAACCCGGCGGCACCACGGAAGACTGCAGCAGCGGCAGCACCACGTGGCCGCCGCCGAACACCAAAGCGCCCGAGCGATAGAATGAATCGAAGAGCGCAAGCGCGTGCGACGGGACCGCTGCGGCGAGCAGCGGAAGCCCGCCCAGCAATGCGAAAAAGCCGACGAGAGCGATCACCGACCAGGCACGCGGCAGGTGAACCGCGAGCGAGTGTTGACCCTGAGGTTGCGGTCCGGCGCGCAACAATCCCCAGCCGATCAGCCCGCCGGCGGCGATCGCACCGATTTGACCAGGGGCGGAGGGTATCGCGAGCGCGACCATGGCTGCACCGACGGCGATGGTGGCGCGTTCGCGGTCCGGACACAAATTCCTCGCCATTCCCCATACGGCCTGCGCGACAACCGCCACTGCGACGATCTTGAGACCGTGCAGCCAAGCCGAATCGGCCAGGTTGCCGAACGCCGTCACACCGTAGCCGAAGAGGATCATCGCGACGGCCGACGGCCCGGTGAAACCGAGCCATGCGCACAGCGCTCCGGGAATTCCCGCGCGCAATATGCCGATGCTGATGCCGGTCTGGCTGCTCGCCGGCCCCGGCAGGAATTGGCAGAGCGCGACGATGTCGGCGTAAGCCGCCTCGTCGAGCCAGCGGCGCCGCTCGACAAACTCGACGCGGAAATAGCCGAGATGCGCAACCGGCCCGCCAAACGACGTCAGCCCCAGACGCAGAAAGACCCGCAGCACCTCGAGCGGCGAATTGCGCCGCTCGGGATCCGACGCAATGTCCGCTTGCGCCACGCCTCGACCCTCTGCCTTACGCCTTGGGCGGCGGCGGGCCGTGAACTGTGCGAGATCGGCAAAGCCCAAGCTCTGCTCGATTTGCGCGATCTGCTTGACGGCGTCCTCATAGCCGTCCTTGCCAAAGGTCCGGTGCTCGATCTCTTCGAACATGTCGCCGATCTCCCGAAGCTGCCGCTCCGAAAGGGCGTCCTTCCAGGCCGGGAACACGATCGTGTCCTCGCGCGCCGCGTGGTTCTGGTACATGAGCACGAAAGTTTCGAACACTCGGGCGAGCGGTTCGGCATCGCCGGCGCCGATCCCGGCCTTTCCGGCAACCGACAAGATGTAGTCGGTGATCTCGCGGCCGCGATTGTGCTGCGCGATCAGCACGTCGACATAGGCGCTGGCAGGGCTGCCGGCCTTGCGCAGCGCCGGGAAGATATGGGCTTCCTCGAGCAATTTCTCGTGGTAATTCTCGCCAAAGTCGCGGAACAATTTTGCTGTCCGAGCGATCGCGCCGGCATCGAGGCCGGCGGGATTGGCGCGAAGCTTGGGAACGGTTTCGATGTAGACGAGCAGGGCGCGCCGCAGCACGCCATGCTCGCGCATCAAATCCTCGACGGCGCCGACTTCCTTCTCTTCGCCCCGGCTTCTTCCCTTTTCAGCTGCACCGGCAGAGGAGGAACCTTGAAAGGACGAGAGCAAGGCTGCGCCGCTGATCCCGGCCGTCAAAATCACTCGCCGCTGCAGATCAGAAAAATCGGCCATCATCGCCTCCTTACGTTGGATCGTCCTCGAAGAGCTCACCAAACAATTCCCGTACCTTGAGTTTGGCAGCAGCAAGCGCCGCCTCGCCGGCTTGCGTCGCATAATAGACGCGCCGGACGGCGCTGCCCGAACGTTCCTCGGTCGAGGACAAGTAGCCGCGCTCCTCCAGCCCGTGCAGGGAGAGGGGAATTTTCCGGTGTCCGCGATCCCCCTCACAGGCGCACATTGCGCAGGCGCAGTGCGTTGCCGATGACGAGCACCGAGCTCGCGCTCATCGCAGCGCTCGCGATCATCGGGTTGAGCAAGAGACCGAATGCCGGGTAGAGCGCGCCGGCGGCGACAGGGATCGCGAGGCCGTTAAAGACGAAGGCGAAGAACAGGTTCTCGCGGATGTTCCGCATGACCGCGCGGGAGAGTGCGCGGGCCCGCACGATGCCCTGCAAATCCCCTTTGACCAATGTCATCGCGGCGCTCTGCATCGCGACGTCGGTGCCGGTGCCCATCGCTATGCCGATTTGCGCCTGTGCCAAAGCCGGCGCGTCGTTGATCCCGTCTCCGGCCATCGCGACGACCCGGCCCTTCTCCTGGAGGTCCCTGACGACAGCGGCCTTCTGATCGGGGAGAACTTCCGCGGCGATGTCGTCGAGGCCGAGCTTGCGGCCCACGGCCTCCGCCGTGGTCCGGCTGTCGCCGGTCAGCATGACCGTGCGTATCCCATCGCCGCGCAGCGTCGTCAGCGCGCCGATCGTGCTCTCCTTGATCGGGTCGGCGACCGCGAGGAGCCCGGCCGCCATACCGTCGACCGCGACCAGCATGACGCTCTGGCCGTCTTTCCGGAGCTCCTCCGCGCGCGCGGCCAAACCCGCCGGCTCGATGCCGAGGGATGCGAAAAGAGCCAAATTGCCGACCGCGACCCGCCTTCCGTCCACGATCCCTATGACGCCCTTCCCGGTCTCGGAGGTGAAATCTTCCGCTGCACCCGAGGTCAGGCCACGTCCCTCGGCGCCGCGCACAATGGCGGCCGCCAGCGGGTGCTCGCTGCCTCGTTCGAGGCTGGCGGCCAGGCGCAGCAATTCGTCCTCGGCGGACGGCCCGATCGCTGTAACTCCAACGAGGCGCGGCTTGCCCTCGGTCAGGGTCCCGGTCTTGTCGACGACGAGGGTGTCGACCTTCTCCATCAGCTCGAGCGCCTCGGCGTTTCTGACGAGAACGCCGGCGTGCGCGCCGCGCCCGGTGCCGACCATGATCGACATCGGGGTCGCCAGACCGAGGGCGCAAGGACAAGCGATGATCAGCACCGCAACCGCGTTGACCAGCGCGAAGGTCATCGCGGGAGCGGGGCCGAAGAACGACCAGGCGGTGAAGGTCACCAGCGCAACAACAATGACGCCCGGCACGAACCAGGCTGAAACGGTATCGGCCAGGCCTTGGATCGGCGCGCGCGAGCGCTGGGCCTGCGCGACCATGCCGACGATCTGAGCAAGCAACGTATCGCTGCCGACCCGCTCGGCGCGCATGACGAAGGTGCCGGTGGCGTTGACTGTGGCGCCGGTCACCTTGTCGGCCGGCGCCTTTTCCGCCGGCACGGGTTCTCCTGTGATCATCAACTCGTCGACCGCGCTCCTTCCTTCGAGTACGACCCCGTCGACCGGCACTTTCTCGCCGGGACGAACACGCAGGCGGTTTCCCGGCTGGACTTCTTCGAGCGGGATGTCGGTTTCGGTGCCGTCGTCACGCACCAGGCGTGCGCGCGTCGGCGCGAGATCGAGCAGCGCGCGGATGGCGGTACCGGTTTGCGTGCGGGCGCGCAGCTCGAGAACCTGGCCGAGCAGCACCAAGGTCACGATGACCGCTGCCGGCT
Organism: uncultured Alphaproteobacteria bacterium; assembly: GCA_963736715.1. Taxonomy (GTDB): domain Bacteria; phylum Pseudomonadota; class Alphaproteobacteria; order ATCC43930; family CGMCC-115725; genus AP-15. The sequence continues at coordinate 65,401 of CAVTQA010000048.1, forward strand.
CGAAATAAACCGGGACCTCGCCTTCCGGTGTGCGGAACGAAGGCGGAAATATGCCGGGCATCAGCGCCGCAAGGAGGCTGTAGACATAGGCAACCCCGGTGCCAAGCCCGATCAGGGTGAACATGTTCAGACGCCGGCTGACGATCGACCTCCAGCCGCGCTCGAAGAAGGGCCAGCCGCCCCACAGCACCGCCGGTGTGGCAAGCACAAGTTGCACCCACACCGCGGCACGCGGCGCGATAAGGCCTGGATGGCCGAAATCTCCGGCCATCGCCAGAGAGACGAGCAGAACCGACAACCCCACGCACACCCAGAACCGCCGCGTCATGTCGCGCAGCTCCGGGTTGGCTGTGTCCCCTCCGGCCGGCGTCATCGGTTCGAGCGCCATGCCGCAGATCGGACAGCTACCGGGGCCTCCACGCCGGACCTGCGGGTGCATCGGGCAGGTCCAAACCGGATCTTTGCTTGCCATCCTATCGAGCCTGCCGTCTTTCCCACTCTGCGCGGAGCGAGTAGGGTGTGAAGTCGACTTCGATTTCGGAGCCGCCGATACAGCAGAGCAACCCCGGAAGGGAGTGAACATGCCGAATACCACTCACGAATTCACGACCGAAGATGTCGAGTATCTCCGCCATGGCGACACGCGGCTGATTGCGCGGCTCTACAAGCCGAAGGGCGACGGACCGTTCCCGGCCGTCATCGACCTCCATGGCGGGGCCTGGACCAGCGGGGACCTGAGCGGCACGCAGGGGCTCGATGAAACCCTGGCGAAAAACGGCTTCGTCGTCGCCTCGTTGAATTTCCGTCACGCGGCCGACGGATATCCGACCTCGCTGATAGACATCAATCATGCGATCCGCTGGGTGAAGGCGCAT
>CAVTQA010000049.1:0-241886 GCA_963736715.1 uncultured Alphaproteobacteria bacterium
ATTTAGCGGGTCGGGCCGGCGATATGTCATGGAGTGAGCCCGAGCCGTTCGAGAGCGTCCGGCAGCTCGGCGAAATGGTCGAGCAGCGCGGCGGCGCCGAGGGTCTCCGGGTCGACCCGGGCATAGCCGTAGCGCATCAGCACGAGCGGCACCGCGGCGGCGCGGGCGGCGCCGCGTCGTTCTCGCTGTCGCCGATCATCGCGCTCGCCGCGGCGCTGCCGCCGAGCTCGCCGATCAGGCCGAGCAGATGGCCGGGGTCGGGCTTTCTGACCGCAAAGCGGTCGCCGCCGGCGATGCCGTCGAAAAGGCCAGAAGACCCACGCCGTCAGTACGCGATCGTCGCGCGCTGCGGTTTGTTGGTGCAGACCGCGGTGCGATAGCCGCGCCGGCGCAGCGCCCGCAAGGTTTCCGGCACGCCGGGATAGGGTCGCGTCAGCCGCGCCGCATTGGCCTCGTAGAGCTCGAGGTAGCGCGGCAACGCCTCGCCGCCTCGGCGGGTCGGCGCCGCGCGCCGCAAACGCGCGGGCGACCAGCGCCGGCACGCCGTCGCCGACCATCGGCTTCACCTGCGGGGGCGAAACGCTGGACGGCCGCGCTCGCGCAACACTTCGTTAAGCGCGGTGCTCAGATCTGGCACGCTGTCGACCAGCGTGCCGTCGAGATCGAAGACCAGCAGAAAGCCTTGCATCCCCGCAACTTTGCGCGGTGGTGATATATTCCGCAACAATCTGTGTGTTGGCAACGGCGGCGGCGTGCAACTGTACCGCCGCTCATGTCTTCGTTCCCTGATTTCGAGCTGTCGATGAGCCAACCGCCTTTTGCCGCCATCATCCTCGCCGCCGGCAGGGCACGCGGATGAAATCCGCGCTGCCCAAGGTGCTGCATCCGATCGCCGGCCGGCCGATGATCGCCATCTCGAGGCGCTGCGGCCGCTGTCCCGGCGGCGACCATCGTCGTGATCGGCCGCGAATGGAAGCGTTGCCCGACGGTCGCGCCGGCCGAGCGTCGTCCAGGATCCGCCGCTCGGCACCGGCGATGCGGTGCGCGCGGCATGCGGGCCTCGACGGCCGCCTGGCGCCGAAGGGCGAGATCGAGGACGTGCTGGTGCTGTACGGCGACACGCCGTTGCTGCGCACCGAAACATTGTCGCGGTTCTTGGCGGCGCGGCGCCGCAGCGCGGCGGCGGTCGCGGTCGCCGGCATGCGCCCGGCCGACCCGGCCCCTATGGCCGCCTCGTGCTGGCGCCCGACGGCGCGCTCGTGCGCATCGTCGAGGCCGCCGACGCCACCCCCGAGGAGCGCGCGATCGGGCTGTGCAACGGCGGCATCATGGCGATCGAGGCTGCCGGCTCGCGGATTCTCGACGCCCTCGGCCGCGACAACGCCAAGCGCGAATTCTACCTGACCGACATCGTCGCCATCGCCCGCCGCAAGGGCTCGCCTGCCGCGTGGTCGAACTGCCGGCCGAGGAGCTGCTGGGCGTCAACACCCGCGCCGAGCTGGCCGAGGCCGAGGCGCTGATGCAGGACCGGCTGCGCCGCGCCGCGATGGAGCGGGGGCGACGCTGATCGCGCCCGAGACCGTGTTCCTCAGCGCCGACACCAGCTCGGGCGCGATGTCGTCGTCGAGCCGAACGTCGTCTTCGGCCCCGGCGTCAGGGTCGGCGACGGTGCTCGCATCCGCTCGTTCTCGCATCTCGAAGGCGCTGCGGTCGGCGCGGGCGCGATCGTCGGCCCGTTCGCCCGGCTGCGCCCCGGCGCGGTGCTCGAGGCCGAGGTCCATGTCGGCAATTTCGTCGAGGTCAAGGCGGCCCGGCTCGGCGCCGGCGTCAAGGCCAGTCACCTCTCCTATCTCGGCGACAGCGAGATCGGCGCCGGCACCAATATCGGCGCCGGCACGATCACCTGCAATTACGACGGCTTTAACAAGCACCGCACGATGATCGGCGAGGACGCCTTTATCGGCTCGAACACCGCGCTGGTGGCGCCGGTCACGGTCGGCGACGGCGCGATCGTCGCCGCCGGCAGCGTCGTCACCTCGGATGTCCCCGCCGACGCGCTGACGATCGCGCGCGGCCGGCAGGTCGACAAGCCGGGGCGCGCCGCCGAGATCCGGGCGCGGCTGCGGAGGAAGAATCTGATGTGCGGCATCATCGGCATCATCGCCAAGGACACGGTCGCGCCGGGGCTGATCGAAGGGCTGCGCCGCCTCGAATATCGCGGCTATGATTCGGCCGGCATCGCGACCCTGGTCGACGGCCGCATCGAGCGCCGCCGCGCCGAGGGCAAGCTCGCCAATCTCGCGCGGCGGCTCGACCGCGAGCCGGTGCAGGGGACGATCGGCATCGGCCATACGCGCTGGGCGACGCATGGCCTGCCGACCGAGAGCAACGCCCACCCGATCGCCACCGACCGGGTCGCCGTCGTCCACAACGGCATCATCGAGAATTTCCAGGCGTTGAGGCGCGAACTCGACGCGCTCGGCTACGCTTCCAGACCGAGACCGACACCGAGGCGGTGGCGATCCTGGCGACGCATTTCCTCGATCAGGGACTGTCGCCGCAACAGGCGGTGGCGAAGACCCTGGCGCGGCTCGAAGGCGCCTTCGCGCTCGTCTTCCTGTTCGCCGGCGAGCACGATCTGCTGATCTGCGCCCGCCGCGGCAGCCCGCTGGCGATCGGCTATGGCGATGGCGAGATGTTCGTCGGCTCGGACGCGCTGGCGCTGGCGCCGCTGACCCGCCGCATCACCTATCTCGAAGAGGGCGATTGGGCGGTCGTGACCTCGCGCGCGGTCACGATCTTCGACGCCGAGAATGCCCAAGTCGAGCGCCCGATCCGCGAATCCGCCGCGTCGGGCGCGCTGATCGGCAAGGGCAATTACCGCCATTTCATGCAAAAGGAGATCTTCGAGCAGCCGGCGGTGATCGGCGACACGCTGAACGCGCTGATCAACCCGGCGACCCGCACCGTCCACCTGCCGGAATTGCCGTTTGCCCTCGGCGAGATCGAGCGGGTCACGATGATCGCCTGCGGCACCGCCTATCACGCCTGGATCGTCGCCAAATACTGGCTCGAGCGGATCGCCCGCATCTCGGTCGAGGTCGATATCGCCTCGGAGTTCCGCTACCGCGCGCCGGCAATGCCGAAGGGCGGCGCGGCGATCTTCATCTCGCAATCGGGCGAGACCGCCGACACGCTGGCGGCGTTGCGCTATGCAGCGCGCAGGGGCAGAAGATCATCGCCGTCGTCAACCAGCCGGAAAGCTCGATCGCGCGCGAGGCCGACATCGTGCTGCCGACGTTGGCCGGGCCGGAGATCGGCGTCGCCTCGACCAAGGCGTTCACCACGCAGCTCGCGGTGCTGGCCTCCTTGACCGTCGCGCTGGCGCGGGCGCGCGGCGCAATCGGCCAGCGCGAGGCGGCGCTCGCCGGCTTCATCACCGAGATCCCGTCGCGCGCCAGCGAGGTATTGAACCATGACGAGCGCATCCGCGAGATCGCCGCGAGATCGCCGAGGCCCGCGACGTGCTCTATCTCGGCCGCGGCAGCGCCTATCCGCTGGCGCTCGAGGGCGCGCTGAAGCTGAAGGAGATCTCCTACATCCATGCCGAAGGCTATGCCGCCGGCGAGATGAAGCACGGGCCGATCGCGCTGATCGACGATACCGTGCCGGTCATCGTGCTGGCGCCGCCCGACGATCTGTTCGAAAAGACCCTCTCCAATGTCGAGGAGGTGATGGCGCGCGGCGGCCGGGTCGTGATGATCTCGGACGCTGCCGGGGTCGCGCGGCTCGCCGACCGGCTCGCCTTCGGCATCGCGGTGCCGAAATGCGACCCGTTCGTCGCGCCGCTGCTCTATGCGATCCCGATCCAGCTCCTCGCCTATCACGTCGCGGTCATCAAAGGCACCGACGTCGACCAGCCGCGCAATCTGGCGAAGAGCGTCACGGTCGAGTAGGGGGTCAGCCGGCAGAGGCCTGCGTTGCAACCAGCGCCGGCTTCGCCTCGAACAATTCGGCGACGGTCTTGGCCATATCGAGGAACTGGCGCCGGACCTTCGGGTCGGGGATCACGTAATACAGCCGGATGAACTCGATCGTTTCGGGCCGCTGAAGGTACTCCCGCCACTGCCGGTCCTCGGGGCTGATCTCGGCATCGTCGGTCCGCGGATCGCGCCAAAAAATAGGAAATCGGGACGCTCAGGATCTCCGCCATCGCCGACAGCCGGGAGGCGCTTCTGGGTCAGCGCCGCCCTCGTATTTCTGCACCTGCTGAAAGGTGAGGCCGAGCGCGTTGGCGAGCGTCTCCTGGTTCATCCCCAACAGCAGACGACGCATTCTGATGCGGCCGCCGACATGCACATCTATCGGGTTTCGCACGCCGGTGCCGCGCCCGTATTTCGGAGCCGAGTTGGGCTCCTCCAACTCTTTCGCCGACCTCTTCAACGCACGTTCCCCTCTGCACCGCACCACATCAGGTTGCAACGGGTTCGCCCAAGCGCAAGCAGGATTCGACAATTGCAGGCATCGCGGGCCGCCGAATGAACCTATGGTGGAGTAACTGCAGTATTTAAGGTTAATTTTATTCCAGCGCAATAGGTTCCTCAGCCATCTCTGCGGCCGATCTCGTCATAGCCACGCCGGCTGCTGATAAAGACCAGCGCCATCAGCCCGATCCCCAAGGCGAGGGTGACGATGACCCCCAATCCCATCGCCAGCCACCCGGCGCCGCTGATTTCGAAATCGCCGATGCCAATCCACAGCGCGCCGATCAAAAAGCCGATCACGAGAACGACCGCACAGGCCACCACCGCCGCTACCCAACTGAATGTCGAGTTCATCGTCCGTCCCAAGAAATTGATCGCAAGCTGCTAGGAACCGGCGCTACCCTCACCCCAAGCCCTGCGGGCTTGGTCCCCCCTCTCCCGCGGTGCGCAGGGCTGTCCGGGGAGAATTGTGCGGCCGAACAGGTTGGGAATCGGCCGAATGACTTCGTCTTGGCCGGGCTCGTCCCGGCCATCCACGGCTTCGAGGAGCCGAAACAAAGGCGTGGATGCGCGGATCAAGTCCGCGCAAGACGACTGGGGGATCATATGAGAGACGACAATCCATTGTTCTTGCAAGGAAGATTTCCCCGGACAGCCCTGCGCGGTGCGGGAGGGGGTGGGTGCGGAATTCAGCGCAGCCCGCCTCCTGCAGCGCGGGAGAGGGTGCCGAGCGCAGCGAGGCGGGTGAGGTCTTGCCCCGACCCAAACCGTCTCCCGGTGTGATACGCGCGCGGCGCGCCGGTTTTCTCTCCCGCAAGGGTGGCGCGGCTCATTTCAAAATCGCCGCGATCCGGCGCAAATCTTCGATAAAACGCTCGATCTCATGGCGGCGGGTCTCCTCGTCGGGGGCGCGCAGCAAGGCCGAGGGATGGACTGTCGCGAGCGCGCAAGGCGCCAGCGCAAATGGTACGAGCCGGCCGCGGTCTCGGGTCGCCCGGAAAGCCCTTCCGAACAGGGCCTGTGCCGCGGTCGCTCCGAGGGCGACGACGATTTTCGGCTTGACGACGCCGATCTCGGCCTCGAGCCAGGGGAAGCAAGCCTCGATTTCGACCGCGCCCGGTTTGCTGTGAATGCGCCGCGGTCCTCGCGGCACCCATTTAAAGTGTTTGACGACATTGGTGACGTCGGTGTTCTTTCGGTCGATCCCCGCCTCGACAAGGCAGCGGTCCAAAAGCCTTCCAGCCGGTCCTACGAAGGGGTGGCCGGCGAGGTCTTCGGCATCGCCCGGCTGCTCGCCCACCAGCATGACCTGCGCTCTCTCTGGTCCTTCACCGAACACGGTCTGTGTGGCGTTCTTGTACAAATCGCAGGCCGTGCGTCGAGCGGCGGCGTCACGCAGCGCCTCGATTGTCTGCTGGGACGGGATCTGGACGCCGACGCTGGTGTCTTCTTCGTTCATAGCACGTGTCCGGTACTGCAACACACACCGGATAAACACGATTTCCGCGCGTCTATGTCCACAGCGAACGAACGCCGGCTGTTCCTGCCGCCGCTGGCATGGCAAAGTGCCGAACCGGCGCCTTTCCACGGAGATTTGAATGCCGACCAAGAGCCAGCATCCGGAAACACTGGTGCTCCATGCGGGATACCGGAGCGACCCGGCGACCAACGCCGTAGCCGTCCCGATCTATCAGACGACGAGCTACCAGTTCCGCGACAGCCAGCATGCCGCCAACCTGTTCGGTCTCGCCGAGCTGGGAAACATCTACACCCGCATCATGAACCCGACGACGGCAGTCCTCGAGGAGCGCGTAGCCGCGCTCGACGGCGGTGTCGCTGCGCTGGCTCTCGCTTCGGGTCAGGCCGCATCGCTCTTCGCGGTGCAGAACATCTCCCAGGCGGGGGACAATTTTGTCAGCTCTACCGACCTTTACGGCGGGACATGGAATCTCTTCCTCAACACGATGATGAAGACGATGGGGATGGAGGTTCGCTTTGTCGATCCCCGCCGATCCCGAGAATTTCCGGCGCGCGACCGATGACCGGACGCGCTGCTACTACGCCGAGACCCTGCCCAACCCAAAGCTTGAAGTGTTCCCGATCGCCGAGGTCGCTAAGATCGGGCGCGAGCTCGGTGTGCCGCTGATCGTCGACAACACCGCAGCTCCGGTATTGTGCCGGCCGCTCGACCACGGCGCCGCCGTGGTCGTTGTATTCTACGACAAAATATATCGGAGGGCACGGTAACTCGATCGGCGGCCTCGTCGTCGACGGCGGCAATTTCGATTGGGAAAGGCACGCCGACCGCTTCCCGCTCTTAAACCAGCCGGACCCGAGCTATCACGGTGCGGTGTGGACGCAGGCGGTCAAGCCCCTCGGCCCGATCGCCTACATCCTCAAAATGCGGGTGACCCTGCTGCGCGATCTGGGCGCCCCGATGAGCCCGTTCAACGCCTTTCTGTTCATCCAGGGGCTCGAGACCTTGCCGCTGCGCATGCGCGCCCATTGCGCCAATGCGGCGGCCGTCGCGAAATTCCTGTCCGAGCATCCCAAAGTCACGCGGGTCATCTACCCCAACCAGATGACCGGTGAGATGAAGCGCCGGGCCGATACCTATCTGAAAGGCGGCTATGGCGGCCTTGTCGGCTTCGAACTGAAGGGCGGCCTCGAGGCCGGCCGGCGTTTCATCGACGCGCTGCAGATGTTCTATCACGTCGCCAATATTGGCGACGCGCGCAGCCTGGCTATCCATCCGGCGACGACGACCCACTCACAGCTGTCTCCGGAAGAGCAGCTGCAGACCGGGGTCGACGAAAATTATGTCCGGCTGTCGATCGGGATCGAGCACGAGGAAGATATCCTCGCCGATCTGTCGCAGGCGCTGGAGACTGCCTGATCCGCCCCGAGCCCAAGGCGGTTCTGAAATTTCGCTGGCCGATCGATCTCGCTCTGACCGTCGCCAGCCATGGTTGGGTTCACCTTGCGCCGTGGCAATGGGACCCGGAACGCGGCCGGCTCGCCCGCGTGGAGAGGATTGGTGATCGTCTCGGCACGATAGAAGCTGCCCAATGTCGCGCCGACGCAGTTGCCGTCAGCTCGGAGGCTTTCGGCGGCGCCGATGCAGCGGAGGTCCTTGGCCGCGTGCGGCGCTGGCTATCTGCCGATTGGGCGCCGGCGCCGGCGATTGCGGCGTTGCCCGATGTAGCGGAATTGATCGAACGCGGCGGCGGTCGAATGCTGCGCGGCTCGTTTTTCTACGAAGATTTCGTCAAGACCGTGCTGACGATCAACACGAGTTGGTCGGCGACTTGCCGTATGGTGGCCGCACTCGTCGCCGAGCCCGGCGGCGGCAGCTTTCCCGGACCTGAGTTGCTGCTCGACTACGGCGAAGACCGCCTGCGAGCGCAAGGAAAGCTCGGGTTCCGCGCGCGCACGCTGACGATGGCGACGCGACAAATGATCGATGACGGCGCGGTCACCCCGTCTGGCGAAGGCTCGCCCGAGCGGCTCGACCACGACTACCTGCTCCGCCTTTACGGTATCGGCCCGTACGCGGCGGCTCATTGCCGCGTGCTGCTGCACGATTTCAGCCGCATTCCGGTCGATACTTCCGTCGTCGCCTATTTGCGCGAGCGATTTGACTGCACTCCTGCCGATTTCGCCGCGGAGCGATGCTCATGGGGCGCTTATCTCGCGCTCGGCTACCGGCTTACCCGCCTGCGCGAGCGGCTCGAAAGGGCGAGTTGAGGGTGGGTCGGTCGTTCAAAGCGAGAGATCCGGCGGAAGATCAGTTTCATTGATTCCGAGATTGGCAAGCCCCGCTATGATCCATTTTCGGATCTGACCAACTCCGTGATTGTCTTCGTTCCAAGCGTCGACGACGCCGCGAAAGCGCCGATCGTCATCATAGGGGAGGGCGGGGCAGACAGCGGTACGCAACTGCGGGGTCGGGACGACGAGATCGCCGATCTGCGGGTTCTTCTTCAGTGCCGCCAATGCAAAAAGAACAGTCGCGATAAAGCAATCGGCACGGCCCGATTGAACTGCGAGCAGTGCCTCGTCGCGGGTCTTGAACCCGGTGATCGCCGCATTGCCGGCAAAGCGTCGGACGGCCTCTTCGCGTGCCGAACCGGTGTCGACGGCGACGAGAGATTCCGGAACGTTGAGCTCGGCCCAGCTCTTTGGCGTAAAGCCTTTGCGGGCGAGGATCGCATAGGTGTCGTGGAAAAGCGGCGTGGAGAAATCCGCGAACATCGCGCGCTGCGGGGTGGGACTGGGTCCGTAACCAAGGTCGATCTTCCCGGTGTGCAAGTCGGTGACCGTGTCGGCCCAATTCAATTCGGCGACTGCCAGTTCGGCCCCGAGCGCCGCGGCCAGATCGCGCGCCATTGCAACCAAAAAGCCGCTCCATTGGCCAGTGGCGGAGTTCTTGTAAAAATAGGGTTCCTCGTCCGGGGGCCCGCCGACGCGTAATCTCCGGGTGCGCAGAATGCGAGCAAGATTGGGCTCCTTCGCCGGCGGCGTCGGCGGAGGCTCGGGACCCCGCCGGCGAAATGCCGCGCCGGCGACAAGCCCTCCACCCAATTCTCTGCGGTTCAACATGACCCCGCTCCTCTCTCGCCAAAGACGCAGGAGGTTAAAGGCAATTCCGGCCCTAAAAAGGCGGCGGAGGGGTAATTCTGGTGTTTGCCCTTATGCGTCGCCACCTAACCTGGAGGAGCCCCCGATGCCGCAGCCTCTCGTCGTATCCATCCCGCACAGGCTCGGCCGCCAAGAAGCAAAGCGCCGGCTCGACAGCGGGATCAGCCGTCTGCGTCCCGAACTCGCCGGGCTGGTCAGTACGCTCGACTATACCTGGGACCAGGATCGCCTCAACTTTAACGTATCGGCAATGTGGCAAACGATCACCGGGGCGATCGAGGTGCTGGATGACGCGGTTCGCATCGAAATCCACCTGCCCTGGATGATGAGCCTGCTCGCCGACACCATCGCCAAACAGGTTCGCGGACGTAGCATGGCGATGCTCGAAAAGCCGCCGGGTGAAGTCTAGCAGAGCGCCAGGAGAGCGAGGCCGCGAGCGACATCCTCACCCGCCCCGCTCCCAAAAATTGCCGCAATCGAATGATACGGTGCCTAGTCGATGCGACAGCCGCGCCGACCGAAGCAATAATTTAGCTTGGCGAGCGCCCAAAACACCTAAATAACAGCCAGGAACAGCCAGCTATAACAGCGAACTACGGCTACTGCTCTTGCTGAGATCGAGGGTTTCTGCGGGCGGCGGCCGGTCTTCTGGCTGTTATCCTTATGCATTAAACAGCGGTATCAGCGGCGGCCTCGGCTCGCATTCGCGCATGAGCGGGTCCCACGCCTCTTGCTCGCAGCATCGCGAGAATCCGCCTAAAATGTTCGAAACCAAAGGGAGAAACCCGAGATGCTGTTCAAATGTCTGCCGCCCGGGGCGGAAATTCCGGGGCGCTTTCCGGGGCCGGCCCATGCGCGCGGCAAATGGTTCACCGTCGACATTCATTGCCATGTGCTGACGCCGAAAGCCGCGGAGATGGTGGCGGGCCACGCCGCCGCGACGCGGCATCCGCGGGAGGAGTACGCGAACGAGCGCACACGGCAAGTCAACCGCGAGCAGGCCGAGCGCACCCGCATCCAATTCACTTCGGTCGAAAAGCGGCTCGCCGACATGGATCGGATGGGGATCGACATCCAGGCGGTCTCGCCCTCGCCGAACCAGACCTATTACGGCGCCGACCCCGATCTCGGCATCGCCACGGCGCGCGTCGTCAACGACAATCTCGCCGACATAGCGGGCCGCCACCCCGACCGTTTTGTGCCGCTCGGCACGGTGCCCTTTCAGGCGCCCGACCTCGCCGTCGCCGAACTCGATCGGATCCATAAATCACTCGGCTTTCGCGGCATCGAGATCGCGACCAATGTCGCCGGCGAGGATTTCTCCGCGGAGCGCTTCCGCAAGATCTTCGCCCGCATCGAGGAACTCGGTCTCCTAATCTTCATGCATCCGACAGGGTTTCCCGAGGCACGGCGGTTCGCCGACCATTATCTGGTCAACGTGATCGGCAACCCGCTCGATACGACGGTGGCCCTCCACCATCTGATCTTTGGCGGCGTGCTCCACGACCACCCCAATCTCAAGCTGGTCGCGGCCCATGGCGGCGGTTATTTGCCGGCCTATTCCGGCCGGATCGATCATGCGGCTGCGGCGCGGCCGGATACGTGCGAGAAGATCAACCGCATGCCGACGACCTATCTGAAGCGGCTCTATTTCGACACGATCGTCTTTACCCACCATCAGCTCGAATATCTGGTCGAGCAATATGGCGCCGATCATGTGCTGATGGGCACCGATTACCCGGCCGATATGGGTGAGATCGATCCGATCGGCTTCATCGAGGGCGCCCGCGGGCTCGATGACAACGAGCGCCGGGCGATCCTCGGCGGCAATGCCGCGCGGCTGTTGAACATCGAAATCCCGAGGAGGCCGGAATGAGCCGCCCGGGAGAGGATATCCTTTTCAAATGCCTGCCTCCGGGGGCGGAGCCGTTCGCCGGCCGGTTTCCGGGCCCCGCCCATGCCCGCGGCAAGTGGTTCGCGATCGACATCCACTGCCATGTCCGCTGCGAGAAGGCGGCTGCGATGGTCGAGGGCAATTCCGATGTCTCGCGCTGGTTTCTCGAAACCTCGGCCAACGCGCGCAGCCGCGAAATCAATCGGCAAAACGGTGTGAGGACCGGCGCCCAGGGCTCCTCGCCCGAGAAACGGATCGAGGACATGGACCGGATGGGGATCGACATCCAGGCGATCTCGCCGGCGCCGCGCCAGACCTATTACGGCGCCGACCCCGATCTCGGCCTCGAGGCGTCGCGCGCCGTCAACGATTTCATTGCCGATATCTGCGGCCGCTACCCGGACCGCTTCGTCGGTCTCGGCACAGTGCCGTTTCAGGCTCCTGAGCTAGCTCTCGCAGAGCTCGACCGACTACATAAATCGCTGGGGTTCCGGGGCATCGAGATCATGACTCATGTTGCCGGTGATGACTTGTCGGAGGAACGCTTTCGCAAGATCTTCGCGCGCTGTGAGGAATTGGGCCTCGTCGTGTTCATGCATCCGGACGGGTTTACCGAAGCGCGGCGTCTTGGCGACCATTACTTCAACAACGTGATCGGCAATCCGCTCAATTCGACCGTGGCTCTGCATCATCTGATCTTTGGCGGCGTGCTCGCCGACAATCCAAACCTAAAGCTGGTCGTCGCTCACGGCGGCGGGTTTCTGCCGGCCTATCCGGGCCGCATCGACCATGCCGCCTCGGCGCGCCCGGATTGCTGCGAGCGCATTCACCGGATGCCGACCACCTATCTGAAGCGGGTCTATTTCGACGCGCTCGTCTACACCCATCACCAGCTCGAATATCTGGTCGAGGAATACGGCGCCGACCACATCCTGATGGGCACCGATTATCCCGCCGATATGGGCGAGGTCGATCCGATCGGCATGATCGAGGGCACCCCGGGGCTCGACGATGTCGAGCGCCGCGCGATCCTCGGCCGCAACGCCGCGCGTCTGCTGAACCTCGAAATCCCCGCCATCCCGCGTAGAGTGATACCCAGACCGCCCTCTCTCGTCTTCCCGGCGAAGGCCGGGACCCATAGCCGAAATGGGCCCCGGCCTTCGCCGGGGTGACGAGTTGGGGAGCGACTCTTATGCCACGGAGAGAGGTACATGAAATTTCTTACCGATGAACAGCTGCGGGATCTTCAACCGGCCGAGACGGCCTCGTTCCCGTCGCCGGTGCCGACGCAGATCGTGTCGAGCGACGAATACATGCCGGTGCCGCAGACCGCGAAGCAGCGCGAGGTCGAAGCGCGGCTCAAGGAGCTGAGCGACCGGCTCGCCCGGCGGCAGGGCCTGTCGCGCCGGCGGTTCTTTCAGACCGCCTCGGGCATGGCGGCCTCTTTCCTGGTCATGAACCAGGTATTCGGGCGTCTCTTCGAGGTCAGCGAGGCGGAGGCGGCGACGCCCGATATGGCGGCTGAGCGTGCCCAGGGATTGTCGAACCAATTCGTCATCGATGGTCACACCCATTTCTTGCGCGACGACACCCGCCTGATGGGGTTTATCAAGGCGCGCGAAGCGGTCGGCAAGGCCGGCTGGAACAAAGAGATCGGCGACAAGGAACAGACGATCGACGATCTAAAATACGCCAACTACATCAAAGAAATTTACATGGACAGCGACACCAAGGTGGCGCTGCTGTCGAATTCGCCCTCGGAGGTGCCCGAGGACTGGTTCATCCCGCAGGAGCAGGTGTTCAAGACCCGCGAGAAGGTCAACAAGGAGGCCGGCTCGCGGCGGATGATGGCGCATTTCACGATCACGCCGGGCTGGCCCGGCTGGCTCGACCAGGTCGACAAGGCGATCGAGGTCTACAAGCCGGATTCGTGGAAGGGCTATACCGTCGGCGACAACACCCACAAGGAATTGGCCAACTACCCCTACCACCTCGACGACGAGAAACTAATGTACCCCTTCTATGAGAAGGCGGTGAAATCGGGCATCCGGAACGTCTGCATCCACAAGGGTCTGTTCGCGCCGGCGATCGAGGAGAAATTCCCGCGGCTGCGGCCCTATGCCGATGTCAGCGATGTGGGCAAGGCGGCCAAGGACTGGCCGCAGCTCAATTTCCTGATCTACCATTCGGGCTATCGCTGGATCGGCGCCGCGCCGGCAGACGGGATGGCCGAGTTCGACAAGACCGGCCGCAGCTCGTGGACCAGCGATCTTGCCGAGATCCCCGAGAAATACGGCGTCACGAATGTTTACGGCGATTTGGGGCAGCTTTTCGCCTGGACCGCGGTTGCCGAGCCGCGTCTTGCGGCGGCATTGATGGGCATGCTGATCAAAGGCCTCGGCGCCGACCACGTTTTGTGGGGCACCGATGCGGTGTGGACCGGAGCGCCGCAATGGCAGATCGAGGGTCTGCGCCGTCTCGAAATCCCAGAGGAAATGCAGAAGCGATACGGCTTTAAGCCGCTGGGTCCGGCCGACGGCCCGGTCAAGAACGCGATCTTCGCCGAGAACACGGTGCGCCTCTATAATTTCGACAAGCGCGCCGAGCTCGCCAAACCCGACCGTTTTGCCGAACTCAAGGCCGATTATGTCAAGAACGGGCCCGGGCGCAGCAACCTGCGCTACGGCTGGGTCCGCAACGCGGTCTGACCCAGGCGGCGTGTCGGGGCGGCGTGTGTTACGCCGCACCCTGGTCCGGGCGGCGCTATCCGGTGTGGTCCTCGGCTGGGCGATCACGCCGGCGCCGGCGCAGCAGAAAATGTCGCAAGCCGCCGCGGAATATCAGGACCGGCCGAGGAACGGGCTGACCTGCGCCGCATGCAGCCTGTTCCGTAAGCCCCGCTCCTGCGAAATCGTAGAAGGCGACATCAGCCCTGCCGGCTGGTGCAAATTTTTTGATCTGCCCGATTAACGACCATGGTCAATGCTCGCGTCAATGCCGGTTCAGAGCACCTTGTCGACGACAATGACAACGACACCGGCAGCGCGGAGCTGGTGAAAGCCCACTCCATCTACAACAAAAAGGCGCTGAAGAGTCGCATAATGAAGGCTTCTGGAAAACTTCGCGCCGGACGGTTTGCGACGGTCTAGGACGCTAAGGCACGCAGACCAGAGGCGAGGGAAGGGGTATCAATTCTCGGGTTGCAACTTCTTGAGTGGGTTAGCCGCCTAAAATTCTGTTATTCGTCGCCTCAGAGCTGAAATAACTAAAGAGGGCGTAAGCAAGATTAACCGCCGTTGCCTGGCCGAATGATACGACAAATTTTTTTCCTCCTCGTCCTGACTGCCTGAATCCAAAAAACGCACATCCGATCAGACCATACATAAACGAAGTGTAGGCCATCCGCACAGATTCTGCGCGCCGATGTTCCTCAAAATCCTCTAGTCGAAATATCCGTCCGGCCTTCTTGTCTTTCCACTCATCATAAACTGTTCCTGTGCGACCTTCGTCGTCACTAATTTCGTGAGATGCTATCAGTTGGTGAAGAGCCGGGTTATAGCTCTCATTGGGAAGCCAGTTGTAGGCCAGAAGGCCGGTTATGATTGGGACAACGAGAAACAACACCCAAAATATCACCTCAGCTTTGGGTGAGAGTTTTTGTTCGAGGTCATCAAGGCTGTTTGGCATGATTAAAGTAACTTAGTTAGATTCTACCTTATGACAAATCCACGCCGAGCGGTTGAATAAATCAATCTGCACCCTCGCTAATCGCTCCACGCCGAGCGTCGTCATTTACAAGACGGCGTTGCAGTTCTTTCGAGCGGCGAATTGCGGCCGGATTGTCGTTTTGCACGGATAAGGTAGCTGCCTCCACCATCATTTGCGCTCGTTCTTCCTTTTCTTCCTCTGTCCACGGGCGCTTCTGTAGGTCTTTGCGTATAGCCGAACGCATTCCCTGAAAGACGAAATAACCACCGGCTACACATCCGGCACCAAAACACGCGAATTCAATCAACATAGTTGTTGCTCACAAATTCAACTCTCTCGTCCGGGAACATTTCCTATAAACTTATCTTCAATTCCAATTTCGAATTTTACGCGGTGCACCAATTCGTTGTTTGCTGCTGTTTCGGTGTTTCCGCCTCCGGCGAATGGTAGCAAAGTGACCATAAGGCCCACTTTGTCTTTCTGGTTTTTCATTGCTGTAACGGCGACATCAAATACTATTCCAGGCACCTGCAATTGATCGCCTTTGTTATGCCGTAAGCTAAATACATGAAATATTTGTTGCTTGGGATTGATGAAATGTTGGTTTGCCTCGTTAACTGCTTCTCCGATGTCAACTAAAGTGTTTTTGATGAAATCTTTGAGCCTGACTTGTTCCATCTGCAGAGCCGCTTTCCGCGCAAAGGGTGAGGGTTTGGATACGCTGGCAAGGATACAAAGCGGCGGTAAACCTTTGCTTAAATCAGGCTGAAACCTTCCACGTCGCCATGCAACTGGGCCGGGGACGCTGTCAAAAAGCCGCGTAATCTGCCTTCTGGAAACTTCACGTCTTTGTGGAGTGGAGCGCGGGGGTGCAATGCGTTTCGGTTGATAATAACTGTTTTCGCGGTTCCGCCGCTGAGCGGGTGGGGCGGTGCCCTGGGCGCGGAATCTTACCGATTCGAGACTCTCCGAACACTGGCCTGATATGATCCAAAGGAATGCTGGCGCGTTTTCACCCGAAATTAAACTCAGTGTGATCGTCTGTTGCGCATCGCGCTCGGAGGGTAAATCATGCTCATTGGCAAGGTCGTGCAGGGCGTTCCATTCGACAAGGTCAAACCGGGGAACATCTTCCAGTTTTTCGATCGTGATGCCAAACTCCACACGGCTATAAAAGTATCTGACGAGCAATGTAACGGCGTTGCCTTTTTGACCGGTTCGCCGTCATGTCCCTGGGCAACTATATATTGGATTAAAGAAAATTTGTATCCGTGGCATCAGGATATAATGCTAGAATTTCCTGACGCAACTTTGTTCATCAAGGAGTTGTTACAATTACCCGATGGTCATAAGCCAAAGATGGGCGATCTGACAATTCAATACGATGGAACAACCCTCTTGCTGACCAACCCTTATAGTTCGTCCCGGTACGTAGATATGAAGACCGGCAAAACTGTTCCGTCGGATGCCATGCGAACTGCATTTCTCGTCGTCTCGCGGTGGGCGCTCGTTGTTCCCACCGGCACGGCTACCATGTCCCTAGTCAAATTTCCTGAGGATGATCCGGCATTTTAAATAAGCAAGAGGGTTGATCCCCTCAGATGGGAAAGGTTGCCGTTGTAAATCACGGCGGGTCACAGATCACGCTCAGCATAGTCAAATGGGGCGGGCGACGTTTGGCGTCGTACTGGGGAAAGAAGTTCCGGTTAATTAATCGGTTTAGCATTGCTCTTTTCATACCCAAATATGAAATCGCCGTTTACGACGGAAAGCCAAAAGTAGTCTTTTCGGAGAAGCCTTACATCATTTTCTATTATCCCAATAAAAAACTTGCGTTCCAGAAGTGGGACGAGCTTGTTGGTATCTTCACTCATCGCGGACTGTATGCAGTGCCAGATTTTATCCGGGCCGGGCACCCGCACGAAGGCTTATCCCGTTGTCCCAGGGAGGTCCATATTAGTATGAGTGCCGTGCGCGGCGAACAGCGGCGGGCGGGAGGGGACATTGGGTGGCAAGGGCACGATCGCTAAGCGAATTCCAGACGAGTTTCCCAGAGGAGACGAGCTGCGCGGCATTTCTGTTTGAGCGACGCTGGCCAGAGGGTTTTGTTTGCCCCGCCTGTGGCAACGGACGCGCCGCATCGCTGAAGAGCCGGGCGCACACCTACGAATGCCTCGGCTGCGGTCGTCAGACGTCGATCACGGCTGGCACGGTGATGCACCGGTCCAAATTGCCGCTGACCGTGTGGTTCTGGGCCGCGCATCTCATGGCAACCCACTCGAACGGCATGTCGGCACTCCAGCTCGAGGCCCAGCTCGGCATCACATACAAGACCGCCTGGTTGCTGGCGCAGAAGCTGCGACGATCGATGATCGATCCCCAGCGCGAGCCGCTGGAGGGCGTGGTCGAGGTCGACCAGAGCCGAAATTCCGTTCCGAACCGACAACAGCTTTTTCGATCCCGACAAATCCGGGAAGATCCTCATCGCCGGCGCCGTCGAGGTGATCGACCGCGGCACCAACCAGGCGAAGCCAAGGCGGAAACGGGCGAAATACCTGGATACTCGGTCCGGTCGCATCCGTCTCGCCGCCATCCCGGACAACTCCGCGGCTTCGATCGAGGCGTTTGTGCGGGCCAACGTGAAGCCCGGAACCACGCTGCTCACCGACGGGCACAGATCCTATCCCGGGCTCACCGATTACCGACACGACCCGCGGACGGTCGGCAAGATGGCGGGTCATGTAGTCCTGCCCTGGATTCACCGGGTCTTCGCGCTGATGAAGCGCTGGGGGCTCGGCACCTATCACGGGCTGCGCCGCAAGCACGTCGACACCTACCTCAACGAGTTTGTCTTCCGATACAATCGACGCTTCTACCGGCACGTCTCGTTCGAAACCATGCTCGGGCTCGCCTCGCACCATCACCCGACGAGCTACTGGGATATCGTCGGCCGCGACAATCCTCGCAAAGGCGTGCCGACAGTCCGACGCCAGCCGCGCCGCCGAAGGACAGCAACAGGCATGCAGGCAGACGGTTCAAGCCTCCCGAAAAAGTCCCGCGCCAGCAACGCTTCGGGTGCGCCTCTGCTCAAACGCTAAATGTGGAGCAACCTGGGACAACGGGATAAGCCTTCCCGCACGAGCAAGGGGTATCTGAGTTCGATTTCGAGGGCCGGATGGCGCGCCTTTTCAAATAGGCGCGCAACGTGTCTACCCCGCCAACCCTTTTCATGCCACGGAACCCGGCGTCTAGAAAATATGACCGAATTTCAGAGATTTGATCCTGACTGGTTTCGTAGAGTTTGGCGGGGGCAACTTTCTCTAGCCACTGCATTCTGGAAGGTTTTTGTTGTAGGATGGTTCTGTTCCGCAATTGTAGGCGGATTTACATACTTCTTTATATATTTAGTATGTCCACCCGCCGCCCGATTTTTCTTGCTTCTGATGCTGTTCGTGTACCCGCTTTGGGCGACCGTTGGTGTCTGGCGTAGCGCAAATTCTGGGAAAAGTCGCGCGGTTTGGGGCGTTATGGCGAAGGGGATTTCAGGATTTTATTTGGTCGTCATTCTGTTTCGCGTTGTCACGCACAGTCAGCAAATTATGGAAATGCTGACCGCCCGATGAGCGTGGGCACGAAATTCAACAATTTAGAGATGTTCACCCTTCTCGTCACAGTCGCGAAATCGTACTCTTGCCCACGTGGTAGCTGCCCGCAAGTTCGGCCAGCGTAGCACCCTCTGCGCGTCGCCGTCGCGGTTCGGTCTACTGCGCCGCCGTCAATTTTGGCGGACGGCCCATGCGCTGCCCCCGCTTCTGCGCCGGCTGCGGCCCTCGGCGGTGCGGGTGCGGATTAGATCGCGCTCCACGTCCGCCAATCCGTCCCACACCGCTATCATCAACCGCCGGGTGCTGGTGCCAGTGTCGGCCCACGGCCCGGCCAGTGAACGAAATTGTGCTTTGGCGTCCACGATCTGTTTGACGATGGCGAACAGGTCGAAAGTGCTGCGAGCGAGGCGGTCAATGACCGTCACCACGTCGCCGGGCGTGAGGGTGTCCAGCATTTTGAGGAGCTGGCGGCGGTCGCTGTGCGCGCCGGTCACCTTCTCGCGGCATATCTGGGTGCATTCCGGGCCGCGTAGCTGCTCAAGGTGGGCGTCGAGCGGCTGCCCGTAGGTGCTGACGCGGGCATAGCCGAGACGGCGGATTTGCGGGTGAGTTTCGGTACGCGCCCACCTTTATTACTTGGGCTGCACGACCGGGCGGAATATCCGGCGCACAAGCTCGCGCGTCTCCGGGGCGACACGCATCGGCTGATGTCCGGGCATGAGCCGACCGTTGACGTGCATGATCTCCACGAGTGCGTCGTAGCTCTCGACGTTAAGCCACGCCATCGCCGCGCGATGCCCGATCTTGCCCTTCTCCAGCTTCTCCAGCACGTCGGCCAGAGAAGAACCTTTGAGGTCTTCATTCATCGTCCGAAACTCCGGCGCAGCCAACTCGACCGCACCCTCTTGGTCAGCCCGACTTTCTCGAACGGCACCAGCGGCGTGGCGCGCCCAGTGTTGATCTTCTCGACCAGTTCCAGCCCTTCGGGCAACAGTCCCTCGCGGTGCAGCGTCAGCAGCCATGCCGTCGTGTTGAGCAGGTGAACGCCCCGGAGCCGGGCAATCCGCAAGTCCATCACATCGGGGTCTTCGAAAAGCACCA
This sequence comes from uncultured Alphaproteobacteria bacterium, assembly GCA_963736715.1. Classification (GTDB taxonomy): domain Bacteria; phylum Pseudomonadota; class Alphaproteobacteria; order ATCC43930; family CGMCC-115725; genus AP-15. The sequence continues at coordinate 19,434 of CAVTQA010000049.1, forward strand.
GCGGCACAAAACCGGGGCCGGTGCTCCGCGCCAAAGTCGTGGCGTATTCGTCCACGGCGATCTCGCCAAGGTCGCCGCTCGGCTCTCGCGGGTTGCGGGCGCGGCGCGTCTGGTAGCCCACGCCCACATTGGTTTCGACGATCTCAATCTGATTGTGCAGCCGCGCGAGGGCGGCGGCAACCTCGCCCTTGGGATCGTTCTCCGGCTTCGTGATCTCGTAATGCACTTGATCGACAATCTGCACCGGCACCGTGAAGCTGCCAAGCAGGTCTGTCCGCCCGATGCGCGCGAGCGTCAGCACCGGACTGGCGTCCGGGATAATTACGGCGACATCGACGGTTCGGCGCGCCATGTCTAGCATTGTAGCACACATGGGCGCGTGCGGGCCCGCCGCCGGTGTGGATACGGATAAGCTCGCGCCCGCCTGTTGTCTTATTGGCAACACTAAAATTGCCATAATGTTCGTGTTTCATGGCGCTCCGGGAAACGCCGAGGGCCGGCGTCCGCGACCGAACGAGGTGGAGCGATGACTGATATTTCGCTGCAGAAAACAGCAAAAACAGCGAGGAGAGCCCGCGGGCGGCCGTTTGCCAAAGGACAGTCCGGCAATCCTGGCGGCCGGCCTCGCGGCTCGACCAACCGGGCCACTCGGGCGGCCGAGTTGTTGCTCGACGGCGAAGCCGCTGCACTGACCCGCAAGGCGGTCGAACTGGCTCTCGCCGGCGATCCGTCGGCATTGCGGCTTTGCCTCGACCGCACCGTCGCGCCGCGCCGCGAGCGGTCGGTCGAGCTCGCTCTGCCGCCGATCCGCAGCGCAGCCGATATCCTGGGCGCGATAAAGGTGGTCTCCGGCGCGGTCGGGCGCGGCGCCATCACCCCCGGCGAGGGGGTCGCAATTTCCCAGATGATCGAAAGCTTTCTGCGGGCAATCGACGCGAGCGACTTCGAAAACCGGCTGCGGCAATTGGAGGAAAATCAAGCAGCGAGCCGTCCAGATCCTTATGGGCCGGCGGTCCGCTACGGTTGAGCCGGGATTTGACTCCTCGCCGCGCCTAAGGCCGACAGCCGGAGGTGCGGTCGCCGCGTGGCGGCGCCCCTCACCCTCCCGCTTCGCGGGCCCCTCCCTCTCCCCCGCGGGACAGAGGTCTTCGCCGGCCTCAAGAAGCGAGATAGTCGGCGAAATATTCCTCGGCTGTGACGAGGCGGCTGGCGATGCCGAGTTCATGCGCCTGCCGGCAGAAGACATCGATAACCTTGCGGTTCTGCTCGAAGCCATCGGGGTGGAAGTCCTTCCCCATCACGGCTTCGGTCTCTTCGAGCTCGGCTTCGAGCCAGGGCGAGGCGTATGGGAAATTGCGCTGCGCCGCGGCAAACTGGTCGTTGCTGCGGATGAAGGCATCGGTCAGGTTGCGCGCGATCCATTTGTTGTGCTCCCAGACATCACGCCGCAGGATCACGAGGTGCTGCGGCGGGAAGCAGCCGGTTCGCCGGAAATAGTCGCGCTCGATCGCGCGGATGTCGGGAAAGAGCCGGACGATCGGCCCGTTGACCGGGTGGTAATGCCGCGGCCGCGGCGGGCTGTAGATCGCCTCGAGGTCGCCGGCGATCAGCATCTCCGAGAGCGAGCGGCCGGCCGGAGGCCGATGCACGCCGTCCGGCAAAGCATAGACATGGGTCGGCGTCCGCGGGGTGTCGATGTCGCCGATCCACCATTCGAGGCTTGCCGGCGGCACATCGATGAACCGCAGAAAATGCCGGTACCAGATCGAGCCGCTGGCCACCCAATCGTACATGCCGATCCGCTTGCCGATCAGATCGGCCGGCGTCTTCACCGGGCCGCCCTTGCGCACATAGAGGTCGCGCGCGGTGAAGTTGCGCAGCGGGAAGACCGGCAGCCCGACATGGCTGCGGTCGCCCTTGTCGAGGCGGCGCAGATGGCCCGCCATCGACGCCTCGCCGCCCTGCACCGCCGGATCGTCGAGCGCGCGGCGCAGCATTTCCGCGCGCATCTCCCAGGAGCCGCCGGTGCCGTGGATCAAGGTCAGCGCGATGCCCTCGGGTTTGACGTCGCCGGTGGCGAGCGGCATCACCCGCGCGTAATCGGCGCAGGTCAGGCTGATCGGGATGTCGGCCATCCGCGCCCGCGCCGCTCACAAATAGCGGGTCGGCCGGATCAAGGTGCGCCACATATGCGCCGACGGGCTGCTGTCCCAGCCGAGCCCTTCCTTCGGCTGCTTGAAATTGCGGCCGATGATGTCGGTGAATTCCTCGAGCTCCACGACAACACCGGGTTCGAAGGAATAGATGTCATGGACCGTGATCATCCGCGCGGTCATGTACCATTTGTGGTCGCGGGCCCGTTTGTACTCTTCCTCGATGTAGGGGTCCGGCCGGTAATCGGCGCCGAAATTCTTGATGTAGGATTCGGGATAGGAATAGCCGACCAACTCGTCCGGATAGAAGCGCAATGCCTGATGGGCGCGGATCGCCCAGGAGACTTCCTCGTCGACATAGGGCGCCACCATCTGGGCGCCCCAATAGCCATGGTCGGCGCGGATGAAGCCGATGACCCCGATATCGTGGACCAGGCAGGCGAGGACGACCTTCTCGTCCATGCCGGCTCTGACCGCGTGCCGGGCGCTCTGCAGCAGATGGTTCGCCGGCCCGAACCGGTACTTGAAGAAGTCCATCAGGGTCGGTTTCTCCGGCATCTTGGGCAGGCGCGGGTCGTCGCCCATCAACATGTGCTTGCCGGGGTTTGCCGCCAGCAACGCCGGGCCGTTCGGGATGCTCATATCGCCGTCGGCGAGCTTGAAGAGGCGAGATTTGACGATGATCGCGTCGAGTTCGCGCATCATTCGGTGCTCGAGCGCGTCGGCGCGCTCGGCTAAGGTCATCGTGTCGTTCATTTCCCGGTACCCTTTCTGATTGATTGAAGCGATTGGCAACCGTAGCAAATCGCGGGTGTTCGCTGCTAGTCTGACGACCGGCCCGGCTCACGGAAAGGCCCGAATATGATCCGCCATTTCGGCGTTTTGATCCCTTCCACCAACACGACCGTCGAGATGGAATGCCGGCTGTTGCCGCCGGCCTATCAGGCGCATATCGGGCGGCTGATGACGAGCGCGCCCGGCCGGACCTTTTCGCCGAGCCGGGACGAGGACATCGACTACCAGTCGCGTCTGCTCGGTACCGCCAAGGTAGAATTGGTGATCCTGGCGCAGACCTCGGCAAGCCTCTTCGCCGATGATTACGATGAAGTGACGACGCAACGAATGAGTGCCGGCGCCGGGGTTCCGGCGATTACCTCGGCGCAAGCGGTCGGCCGGGCGCTGCGCGCTCTGCGGGCGCATCGGATCGCGATCGTCTCGCCCTATTCTGAGGCTGTGAACGAGCGCGCTGCGCGCTATTTCGAGACCAAGCACGGGCTCGAAACCGTCGCTCTGGAAGGCTTTGGCGCGACCGATTCCTACGCGATCGGACAGCTCGGTCCAGAGAACGCCCGCGAGGCTTTCGCCCGAATAAACCGGCCAGAGATCGAGGCCTTTGTCGTCCCCGGCGGCAATTTCCCGACTATGAGTTCGATCGCGGCCTGGGAGCAGGAGTTCGACAAGCCTGTCGTGACCACCAATCAGGCTTCGTTCTGGGCGATGCTGCGCGCCTTCAACACTGGTGACCGCCTTCCCACCTTTGGCCGCCTGCTTGCAGAGGTCCCGCCCGGTTAGGGCAGGTAGTAGGCGAACACTACCGGGGAGACGAAGGCCCAGGTTTCGATAAATTCGGAGCGGTCGGGCTTGCGGCCGAGTTCCTCCATCGCGCCCAACAGGCAAAACCAATTGAGCACCTCGTGTTGGCCGCTGTCCTCGATCTCGTCGGTCGTGTAGCGATGCCAGGTCGCGTAGTCACCCGTTTCCAATGCCTCATAGAGCCGCCGGTCGGCGGCGACGTCCGGCCATAGCTGGTGATTCTTCTCGGTCAAGAAGGAGTGCGACCAGCTCGACGACGCAACGATCGCGGTGCGCCACGGGCTTTTCGCCATGACACGCGCAGTGGCGGCGCCGACTTCCATGCAGCGCGCCGGGCTTGGTGAAGGCGGGTCGAGGTCGCGGATTTTGCCGCGCATTGCCAATGGCAGGCGCAGCCCACGGGCGGCGTTGACGCGCCGGCCATAGCAGTTCACCGAAAACGGCACGCAGCGGATAGTCGAAGCCGACCCGATCGTCATCCAACAAGAGGATCGTATTCTCAAAAGCGTGGCCGAGCGGGTGGTGCAACGGCTTGTAAGCGTAGGCGGCGTCGATCCCCGCCTCGAGCAGCCCCGAAGCCAGGTATTTGCCGGCTTGAGGGTGGCCGCGCAGCCGGAAGGTCTTATCGGCCGGCTCGTTCCACGGGTTGTAGCTCGACCGGCGGTGCTTCCAGGGCTGGATGTCCCGGTCCTCATAGGCCAGCACGGCAAAGGGCGGGACGATGTCCTCCTTGAAATTCTCGTACTGGTCGTCGCCGAACATAACGATGACGTCGGGCTTGAAGTCATCGAGCGCCCGCCGCGCCTCGGCAAAATGCCGGCGGAACACCTGACGCGCTTTGCCCGGCTGACGTAGCGCCGAAATCGTCGCCGAGCTCTTCGCGGAGCTGCGCCGGCCAGCGCGACGGGTCCTTCATCTCCGCCGGCATGTCCAAGTCGTCGAGCGAGGCCCGCATCATCACGGTCCAGTCCTCGTCCCGGCGCAGCATTACCGGACGATGTGTGCACCCCAGCCCAAGAATTTCGGCCATTCTCGCCCTCCCATTGCTTCGTCGCGCTGCCGCGCGGGCTCGCAAATACGGAGGATTGTGTCATTGCGAGCGCAGCGAAGCAATCTCGGGCGTTACGGGAGGCGCTAGCCTTGGTTGGCGTGGTAGTAGCTATTGCGCAGCACGCGGCCGGGCAATGCGCCGGTGTGCTTGCCCTCCTCCAGCAGCACCTGGCCATTGACGATCGTCGCGTGGATGCCTTCGGCCGGCTCCTTGATGCGCCAGCCGCCGGCCGGGAAGTCGTGCACGACCTCCTCATGGCCGCACTTCACCGTGGCGGGGTCGAAGATGACGATGTCCGCCGCCAAGCCAGGCCGCAGCATGCCGCGATCGTAGATCCCGAAGGTCGAGGCCGAGTCGAAGGTCAGCCGCCGCACCGCCTGCTCGAGGCTCATCACCTGCTTTTCGCGCACCCATTCGCCCAACAACTTGGTGATATAGCCGTAGCCGCCGTGGAACTGCACGTGCGCGCCGCCGTCGCCGAGCCCGATCACGGCATTGGGATGCGTCAGGATCTTGGTCAGCGCCTCGTCGTCGACATTGTTTTCGGCCTGCAGGAAGCGGGTTTCGAGCTTCTCCTCGACAGCCAAATCGAGGAACGCGTCGATGACCCGCTTGCCCTGCTTCTCTGCGATCTGGCCGATCGTCTTGAACTGCATCCACTTGTTCTTTTCGAGCGTCGGCTGGTTGACCCACATGTAGTTCCACCAGGTCTTCGAGAAACCGACGGCGCTCTCCGGTTTGTTGACGACAGCCTCGTCATGCAATTTGGCGCGGATTTCGGGATCGGCGTAGAGCCGCAATTTCTCCTCGTCCGACATCAAGCAGGATCGGGTGCCAGGTCGGCAGGCCGCGGAACACTTGGCAGTTCTTCATCGTGAAGTCCTGCGTGATCCGGTTCGGACTGCACATCGGGTAGGCCCGGATCCCGAGCGCCGCAGTCTCCTCGACCCGCGCCATGTGCACCTTCCATTCGTTCGGCTTGCGCATCGTCTGCGACAGGCTGTTGTAGACGACGGTGCGGCCGGTCGCCTCGGCGAGGCGGCGGATCATGCCGTCTTTCAGCTCGACATATTGGCCGCCGCCGGCCTGGATCGTGCCGGTGCCGATCTCACGCAACACGTCGCCAAGCGCGAAGATCTCCTTCTCGTCGGCCCACAACGCCGGGATATGAACGCCCTGCGGGTCGTAATGTCCTTTTTCGCGCGATACCGAGAGGCCCAGCGCCCCGGCCTTCATGCCGTCACGGACGACATCCTGCATCGCCTTGATCTGGTTGTCGGAGGCGCCCGGCTTCTGGCACTCGTCGCCCATCACGTAATGGCGCACCGCGGTATGGCCGATCAGATTGCCGACATTGATGCCAAGGCGCTTGTCGAGATGGTCCATGTATTGGCCCGTCGTTTCCCAGTCGAACTCGACCGTGCGCAATATCTCCATTGGGATCGCTTCGACGTAAGAGAGGAACTCGGCCAGCCGTTCTTCGGCGCCCTTGCGCACCGGCGCCAGCGACAGGGAGCAATTGCCGAAAATGACGGTCGTCGCGCCGTGCTCGGGCGAGAAGGTGCACAGCGGGTCCCAGGTGACCTGCGCGTCGTAATGGCAGTGGTTGTCGATGAACCCGGGCGCGACAGCGCGGCCCTCGGCGTCGATCGTACGGCTGGCGGGGCCGCTCAATTTGCCGATCTCGACGATTTTGCCGTCCTTGACGCCGACATCGCCCCGAAAAGCCGGCATCCCCGAGCCGTCGACGACAAGGCCATTCTTGATCAGTAGATGGTACGCCATCGGTATCCTCCTTGAGGCGGTGATTTAGACCGAGAGTGTAACGCCTGCTGCGGCTTTGACACACCTCGGGGGAGGCCATGAGCTATGACGATGGCGCGGGTGTGGTAATCGTAAAGCGTTGGCGGTGATGGCCGGCACACCGGTTCGTGCTAAGGCTGTGCACGCCGACGCTGCGCACGGAGCAACCAAGCCATGACGCTATCGCCCGACGAATATCATGATCATCTGAAGACCACTTCGGTTCGCGCCGGGTTTAGCTTCGGCGATGTCGTATTGCCGAGCGAAAAGACCGTGCTCGTCGGTCATCTTCGCTTCCGGTACCTCGATTGGGGCAATGAGGGACTGCGGCCGCTCGTTTTCCTGCATGGCGGGGCTTTGACGGCGCATACCTGGGATCTCTGCTGCCTCGCATTGCGCGACGAATTTCATTGCATTGCGCTCGACCAGCGGGGACATGGCGACACCGACTGGGCGCCTGACGCCGATTATTCGATTGCGGCGCAGCGCGAGGACGTCAAAGGCTTTGTCGATACGCTCGGCCTCGACCATTTCATGCTGGCCGGTATGTCGATGGGCGCGATCAATGCGCTCGCGTTTGCGATCCATTACCCGGAGCGGCTCTCCCATCTGGTGCTGATCGATGCGGGCCCCGAGGTCAGGCGCCCCGGCTCGCGCCGCATCCGCGATTTCGTCAATGGCGGAGCCGAGCCTGAACCGCTCGACGCGATCATCGAGCGCGCGCTCGCGTTCAATCCGCGGCGCGACCCAAAGGTCTTGCGCCGCAGCCTGATGCACAATCTGCGTCAGCAGACCGACGGCAACTGGGTCTGGAAATACGACCGCCGGCGGTTTCAGCAGATGGGCGACGCCCATGCCTCCGAGCGGCGCGGGCTCGCCGAAGGCCTCGCCAAAGTGACCTGCCCGACCTTGGTCGTGCGCGGCGCCGAAAGCGACGTCTTCCATGAAGAGGACGCCGAGCGGCTGGCGGCGCGACTGCCCGATGGCCGCTACATCACGATCCCCAAAGCCGGCCACACGGTGCAGGGCGACAACCCGAAAGACCTTGCCGCCGCGCTGCGCGAATTTCTCGGCTAAGACCCCCTCACCCAATGCCCTCTCCCCGCAAGCGGGGCGAGGCGCAGGAAAGCCTCGCCCCGCGCTAGCGGGGAGAGGGAGGCCCGCGTAGCGGGAGGGTGAGGGGCAACCGCTCAGTCGCGCAGTTCGGGGACGATCCAGAACGGCTTTTGGCCGCGCGCGACCCGCTCGAAATTGTCGAAGGCGTTGCGCCAGCGCTTCCAGTGATTGTCCCAGGTCGGCCCGGCGCCGTGCGGGGAGAAGATCGCGTTCTTCAAGGTGAACAGTTCGTGGTCGGGCTTTGGCGGCTCTTCGACCATGACGTCGAGCCCGGCGCCGAGGATCTTCTCGTCGTGGAGCGCCATATAGAGCGCCTTCTCGTCGACGACCGGGCCACGGCAGGTGTTGATCAGGATCGCGGTCGGCTTCATCATCGCGAGTTCGCGCCCGCCGATCAGATTGTGCGTCGATTTGTCGAGCGGCACGTGTAGGGTCACGATGTCGGAAGTCTTAAGCAGCTCCGGGAAGAGGGCGAACCGGACGCCGAGCGCATCCTCCTGGTCGGTCGTCAGTCGATTGATGTCGTAATATTTGATGTGCATGTCGAAGGCCTTGGCCCGGCGCGCGACCTTCTTGCCGATATTGCCGAGCCCGACAATGCCCAATGTCTTGTCTTCCAGCTCGTATAGTTTGGCGGAATTAAAGTCGTTGCCGCGCCAGCGCCCGGACACCACGCCTTCGTGCTGCCAAATCAGCCTGCGGCACACCGCTAGCATCAGCAGCATCGCATGCTCGGCGACCGCCGTCGAATTGGCGCCGCCATTGTTGCAGATCGGCACACCGGCCGCGCGCGCCGCCTCAAGGTCATAGGTGTTGTAGCCGGCGCTCAAGGTCTGCACGATCCGCAGCTTCGGCGCCGCCTGGTAGAATTCCGGCCCGTGCTTGAACTGCCCCGCCCCGATGTAATACTCGGTGTCTTTCAGCAATTCGAAGAATTCGGGCCGGCCATGCGGGGCGGTGGCCAATTCCCAGCCGGGCGGCAGCAAGTCGTGAGCGATGGCCAGCGTCTCTTCGGAATGGGTGCCGGGAGTGAGAATGCGGGGCATGTTGCGTCTCCTCTTTGGGGGGATTGTCGCGCCTGGTTGGCAAGAGCCGCATCGTAGCGATACCTTGCGATCGTCGTCAAATCAGCGTGGAAGAACAGAACCATGCCCGAGTCGCTCGAAACCCGCTTCCAGAACCTGCACGAGTTCGTCACGCAAGCGCGCACCAACCTCGACCGCAACAATTGGGACTACCTGATCGGCGGCTCCGAGACCGAAACGACCCTGGCACGAAACCGCCTGGCGCTCGATGCGATCGCCTTCCGGCCGCGGGTATTGCGTGACGTGTCGAACGTCGATTGCAGCAGCTCGCTGTTCGCCAAGCGGCTTCGCATCCCGGTGCTGTGCGCGCCCGTGGGCTCGCTCGAAGTCTTTGAGCCGGGCGGCGGCGCCACCGTCGCCGAGGCGACGCGAACCTTTGGCAACGGCATCATCCTGAGCTCAGTGTCTCATCCCGGGCTCGACAAGACCGCCGAGGCCTCGGGCGACGGCTTCAAGATCTTCCAGCTCTATGTTCGCGGCGACGCCGCCTGGGTCGACGACCATGTCGGCCGCGCCATCGACAAGGGCTACGACGCCTTTTGCCTGACCGTCGACACCGACAGCTACAGCCGGCGCGAGCGCGACATCGCCAAACGCCATCAGCGCCGGCGCGTGCGCGTCGCGGATGCCCGCATCTTCCAGGCCCAGTTCAACTGGCGCGATGTCGAGCGGATCAAAAAGGGCTTCGACATCCCGCTGATCCTCAAAGGCATTGCCACCGCCGAGGACGCCAAGATCGCGGTCGAGCGCGGGGTCGACTGCGTCTATGTGTCGAACCACGGCGGGCGCCAGCTTGACCAGGGCGTCGGTTCGATCGATGTGTTGCCGGAGGTCGTCGAAGCGGTCGGCGGCCGCGCGCGCATCGTCGTCGACGGCGGCATCAGCCGCGGCACCGACGTGGTCAAAGCGCTGATCCTCGGCGCCGATGCGGTCGCCTGCGGCCGGCTCTATGTCTACGGCCTCGCCGCCGCCGGCGCCGAAGGCATGGTGCGCCTTTTCGAGATCCTGGAAGACGAGATCCGCATCTGCCTGTCGCTGCTCGGCGTCACCGGCTATCACGAGCTCGACAAATCCTATATCCGCCCGGCGCGCCAAGTCGCACCCCCACACGTCCACAGCGCCTTCCCCCACCTCAACCTGGCGCGCGAGACTTATTAGCTGGGCCGGCGCGAGCGCCCGGCCGCACGATGCGATCCGAATGTGGCAATTTTATTGTCATCGCAACTTAAGGACGAGCCCACTCCTCCGTGTCGGCCCCTGTTTCGCCTGTTTTATCAGGTCGAGATCAGGTATCGGTAACTTCCTTGATAGCCAACCTCGCGACCGCTCACGGGTCGCGATGCCCGCGAGAGTACAATGCGACTATGGCAAACGCATGGCCGTTTTCTGGCTTAAATCGCACACGGACGGGCGCCGCAACATCGCGCCCGCTCCGCACCCCCACTACGAAACCCGCCGATTGCGCGGTGATTGAGTGCGTCGTGCGTTGCTCTCCGACGGTGGCCTCCAGCGCCGAACGGTTGAGGCCGAATACGCTGCGCTTATCCACCCCGCGCAGCTCGACCTGCCCCCGCTCGATCCGAGGCGCCCGATAGGTCGCGACGGACCCGAAATTACGCCGGGCGTTGGCGGGACGCCTGCGGCGCTGCGGCGGCCATTGCCGCGGCAATTTTGTCGGGGCGGGTGAAGGCGAGGTATTCGGCGGCGAATTCCGGCGGCAGGATTTCCACCATCGTCTCGTTCTCGACCCACACTTCGATCACGTGGAACGGGCCGCGGTTGCAGCGGAAGCATTGCCAGCTCTCACGGGCTGCGATCGCTTCGACCTTGTCGGCGTCGGTGGCGACGCTGAGCGCGAAATGGGTCGGGCCGAAGCCGCGCGCGTCCGGCTTCTTCACAAAGCCGCCGCCGTCGCTGCCACCCGGCTGCAGCTCGGTTCCGGCTGGGTAAACCTCGACACCCGACCCGTGCTCGTCGAGCTGGAGCGCAAAAAAGCTCCCCGGGTTGGGCGGAAACGGCACCGCCTTGCCGCCCATGAGCTCGGCCAAAACTCCAGCAACATGCTTCGGGTCGCGGGCAGCGATCGATAGATGATGGATCATCGGTCCCTCATGACTGTACCGCACGATGGAGAGCATTAAATGGCCGCAGGCGCGACGGGCGGCAAGATGGACTATATAACCCGGCTATGATGCGCCTCCTGCTCGCCCTCATGCTCGTCCTCGTTCCTTTGTCAGCCCGGGCACAGCCCGCACCTGGGCCGCCGGCGGTCGGGGTGGTGCGCGCCGAGCGCCAGCAGATCACCGAGACCGACGAGTTCATCGGCCGCATCCAGTCGATCGGGCGGGTCGCGCTCGTCGCGCGAGTCAGCGCCTATCTCGAAAAGCGCCTCTTCGTCGAGGGCTCCGAGGTCAAGAAGGGCGATCTCCTCTACCTACTCGAGCAACCCCCCTTTCAGGCCCAAGTCGACGCGGACAAGGCGAATGTCGCGCAGCTCGAAGCGCAGCACACCTATGCCGCGCAGCAGCTCGCGCGCTCGCAGTACCTGATGAAAACGCCCGCCGGCCAGCAGCAGACCGTCGACCAGGATCTCTCCAATGAGCGTTCGCTGGCCGCGCAGGTCGCGAGCGCCAAGGCGCAGCTCGACATCGCCGAGATAAATCTCGGCTATACCGAGATCCGCGCACCGATCGACGGCAAGATCAGCGCCACCGACGTCACCGAAGGCAACGTCGTTTCGCCGACGACCGGGACCCTGGCGAACCTCGTCAGCCAGGACCCGATGTATGTGAATTTTCCGGTCTCCGTGCGCGCGGGGCTGGATCTGCGCAACCGCTACCAGACAAAGGGCGGTTTCAGCGCGGTCGTGCTCAAGCTGCGCCTGCCCAACGGACAGATCTATGGGCAGGAGGGCAAGCTTGATTATGTATCGCCGACGGTCGCGACCAACACTGATACAGTCACGGTGCGCGGCGTTTTCCCAAACCCGCTGCTTCCGGGCGTGCAAGCCAATGCACCAGCTCCGCGCGAACTGTTCGACGGCGAGTTCGTTACCGTGCTGCAAGAGGGCGTGGAGCCGATCACGGTTCTCGCCATCCCGCGCGCCGCGGTCCTGTCCGATCAGCAGGGCGACTACGTCTATGTCGTCGACGCGCAGAACAAGGCGGAGCAACGGCGCATCCAGCTCGGCCAGTCGACGCCGTCAACGGCCGTGGTGAGCAATGGGCTCAAGGAAGGAGAACTGGTCATCAGCGAGGGGCTGCAGCGAGTTCGCCCCGGCCAGACCGTGTCACCCAGTCCGGCGACCCCGCCGCCGGCGATTTCCCCGGCGGCTGAACCGGCTGCTGAGCAGGGTACGAGCGGTGGCGCCGGCAACTCCGCGGCCGGAGACGGGCCGAGCGCGCCAAAGGCGACCCAATGATCTCGGCGATCTTTGTCGATCGGCCGCGGCTCGCGGTCGTCATCGCGATCGTCATCACGATCGCCGGCGCCCTGGCGCTGCTGCGGATCCCGGTCGCGCAGTTCCCGGACATCGTGCCGCCTCAGACCGTAGTTTCGGCCACCTTTCCCGGCGCCTCCGCCGCGGTCGTCGAATCGAGCATCGCCCAGCCGATCGAGGCGCAGGTCGTCGGCGTCGACAAGATGATCTACATGAGTTCGACGAGCGGCAATGACGGCAGCTACAACCTGACCGTCAGCTTTGTGCTCGGCAGCGATCCCGACATCAACACCAACGCCGTCAACAACCGGGTGCAGACTGCCCTCGCCCAGCTCCCTGCCGAGGTCCAGCTGGAGGGGCTGACGATCCAGAAAAAGTCGTCGGCGGTCCTGCAGTTCATCATGCTTTATAGCGAGAACGGCAAGCAGGATCCGCTGTTCATTACCAATTACGCGATCATCAATGTGCTCGACGTGTTGTCCCGCACGCCCGGGGTCGGACAGGCGCGCTTGTTCGGCGCGCTCAATTACTCGATGCGCATCTGGTTCGATACCCAGCGGCTCGACAATCTGCAGTTGACCCCGGCCGATGTGATCGCGGCGATCCAGGCGCAGAACGTGGAGGCGCCGGCCGGCCGGATCGGCGCACGCCCGATCAGCAGAGACCAGCAATTTCAGTTGAACGTGCAGACGCAGGGTCGCCTGACGACACCCGAGCAGTTCGGCAACATCGTATTGCGCGCCAATCCCGACGGCTCCCTGCTGCGCGTACGCGATGTCGCCCGGGTCGATCTCGGCGCCCAGAACCAGGACGTCGAAGGACGCCTCAACAGCGAGCCGGCGGTCGCGATCGGCATTTATCTCTCGCCCGGCGCCAATGCGGTGCAGACCGCTGCTCAGGTCGTCGCCAATTTGGATCGCCTGAGCCAGCGCTTCCCGCCGGGTCTGAAATATTTGGTCAATTACGACACGACCACCTTTGTCCAGGCCACGATTCACGACGTGCTGATCACGCTCGTCATCGCCTTTGGGTTGGTCGTGATCGTCGTCTTTGTGTTTCTCGGCAGTCTGCGCGCGACCATCATTCCTGCGATCGCGGTGCCGGTCAGCGTGATCGGTACTTTCGCGGTGCTGTTGGCCGTGGGCTTTTCGGCCAATACGATATCGCTGCTCGCGATGGTGCTGGCGGTCGGCATCCTGGTCGACGACGCGATCGTCGTGGTCGAAAACGTCGAACGCGTCATGGAGGAAGAACCGAACCTGTCACCGGCGGAGGCGACCAAGAAGGCGATGGCCGAGATCACCGCGCCGATCGTCGCGATCACCTTGGTCCTTCTTTCCGTGTTCGTCCCGATCGCCTTCATCCCCGGCATCGCGGGAACATTGTTCCGGCAATTCGCGGTGACGATAAGCGTGGCCATGTTGATTTCGGCCTTGAATGCGCTGACCTTGTCGCCGGCGCTGTGCGCCGTGTTTCTGCGTCCCAGCGGCCCGAAGCGCGGTCCGATGGGCTGGGTGTTGCGGCGCATCGATAATATCCGCGACGGCTATGCGGCGGTTGTGCGCCGCCTGGTGCGGGTCTCCGTACTCGGCCTCGTGGCGATATTGGCGAGTGCCGCCGGGGTTTATTTTCTGTCCTTGCGAACGCCGACAGGGTTTCTGCCGGAAGAGGACCAGGGCGCTTTCTTTATCTCGGTGCAGTTGCCCGATGGCGCATCGGTCAGCCGCACCCGCGACGCGGTCAAGCGCATCGAGGCCGTGCTGAGGCAGATGCCGCAGGTCCAGAACATTTTCGCGATCGTCGGATTTTCGATCATCGACAGCGTCAACGAGCCAAATACGGGCTTCATCGTGCCGACCCTGAAGCCCTTCGCCGACCGCGTCGGCGCGGCGAATTCAGCGCAGGCGCTGATCGCGCGAGTGTTCGGCGAGGGGCAGCAGATCCGCACGGCGACCGTCATCCCGTTCAACCTGCCGCCGATCATCGGGCTCTCGACGACGGGCGGGTTCGAGTACCGGCTTGAAGGGCTCGAAGGCCAGGAGCCCGCGGCGATGAACAGCGTCATGCAGGGGCTTCTCGCGACCGCCAACCAGGATCCGCGACTGACCCGCGTTTTCTCGACCTACACCGCCAGCAACCCGTCGGTCTATCTCGACATCGACCGCGAGAAGGCGCAGGCGCTGGGCCTCAGCATGACCGACGTGTTCGGCGCCTTGCAGGCGACATTGGGCGGCGTCTACATCAACAATTTCAACCTGTTCGGACGCGTTTGGCAGGTCAACATCGAGGGCGAGGGGAAGGGCCGCAGAGATCTCTCCTCGCTGTGGCAAATCTACATCCGCAACAAATTCGGCGCTGATGTGCCATTGCGCTCGATCGCCAACGCTCGCGTCGTCGTCGGGCCGCAGGTCATCACGCGCTACAACAATTACCGCGCAATCCCGATACAAGGGAGCCCGTCTCCGGGCACTTCCTCCGGCACGGCGCTGGCGGCCATGGCGGAGATCTCGGCCAAGACCCTGCCCTCCGGCTATGGCTATGAATGGACCGGGACCGCCTATCAGGAGTTTGCGGCTTCCGGGCAGAGCGGCCCCATCCTCGGACTTGCCGTGCTGTTCGCGTTTCTGTTCCTGGTTGGGCTCTACGAGAGCTGGATGATCCCGGTCCCGGTATTGCTGTCGGTTCCGGTCGGAGTGCTCGGGGCGTTTCTCGGAGTTTTGATTTTTCACCTGTCGCTCGATCTTTACGCCGAGATCGGGCTCGTCGTGCTGATCGCAATGGCCGCCAAGAACGGCATCCTGATCGTCGAATTCGCCAAGGACCGGCGCGAGGAGGGCATGGATATCCGGGAGGCCGCGGTGCTCGGCTCGCGGATGCGGTTTCGCGCCGTGATGATGACCTCCTTCGCCTTCATCCTCGGCGTCTACCCGCTCGTCACCGCGCAGGGTGCGGCCGAGATCAGCCGGCACGACGTCGGCACCCCGGTCTTCGCCGGCATGATCGCCGCCAGCGCCATCGGCCTCTTCGTGATCCCGATGCTCTACGTCACTTTCCAAACCATCCGCGAGCGCAGCGGCAGTCTGTTCCGCCGCCTGCGTCCGCGACCTGGTGAGACCGACTAGCTCTAGCCCGGCTCTACCGGCGCCCGAACAGCCGCTCGATGTCGGCCAGGTCGAGCGCGATGTAGGTCGGGCGGCCGTGATTGCATTGGCCGCTGTTGGGGGTCGCCTCCATCTGGCGCAGCAATGCGTCCATCTCGGGGGGCGAGAGGTGCCGCCCGGCGCGCACGCTGGTATGGCAGGCGAGGGTGCCGCAGACCGTCTCGATCCGCTCCTTCAATGCCAGCGTATCACCCCATTCGGCGAGCTCGTCGGCGAGGTCGCGCACCAGGGCGCCGACATCGAGCCCCGGCAGCAAAGCCGGGACCTCGCGAACGACGACCGCGCCGGGTCCGAACGGCTCGAGCACGAGCCCGAATTCGGCGAGCTCCTCGGCGCGTGCGGCGAGCCGTGCCGCGCCGGTCTCGTCGAGCTCGACGATTTCCGGCAACAGCAGGGCCTGGCGCGCCACGCCCTGCGCGGCCAGCGCCTCCTTCATGCGTTCGTAAACGAGCCGCTCATGCGCCGCATGCTGATCGACGAGAACGATCCCGGTGGGGTCTCCGCCAAGATGTAGGTCCGGTGCAGCTGCGCGCGCGGGGTGCCGAGCGGTGTCTCTGTCGCCGGAGCTTCCTCGGTCGGCCGCAGAAAATTGTTGGCGCTCTCGGCCAGCGCCAATGACGGGGTCGGCGGCGGCAGCGGGAAGGCGAAGCGCGGCGCGCCCGAGGTTGGAATGCCGACGGCTGGGATGCCGGCCCCGGGGCGGAAGGAGGCGACCGCTCCGGCGGCGACGGTCGACGAGGCGCGGTGCCCGGCGGCGGCCAGCGCGTTGCGCAGCGCGCCGACGATCAGCCCGCGCACCAATGCGGCGTCGCGGAACCGCACCTCGGCCTTCGCCGGGATGAACATTGACGTCGATCTCCTCCGCAGGCCCGTCGACAAACAGCGCGACCATCGGGTGGCGGTCGCGGGCGAGCACATCCTGGTAGGCGCCGCGGACGGCACCGACCAGCAGCTTATCGCGCACCGGCCGCCCGTTGACGACAAGATACTGGTCTCGCGGCGCCGCGCGGTTGAGTGTCGGCAACCCGATCAGCCCGGTCAGCCGAAACCCGCCCCGCTCGGCATCGATCTCGACCGAATTCTCGGCGAAATCGCGCCCGAGCAGCGCCGCGAGCCGGGCACGGCGGGCGATTGCTGCTTCGGTGTCGCCGGCCGCGGCGAGCCGCAACAGCACGCGCTCCTCGTCGCCGATTACCGTGAATGAAATCCCGGGGTAGGCCATCGCGAGCCGGCGCACCGAATCGACCGCCAGATCGCGCTCGGTGCGCGGCATCTTCAGGAATTTGAGCCGCGCCGGGGTCGCGAAGAACAGGTCGCGCACCTCGACCCGCGTCCCTGGTGGATGGGCCGCAGGCACCGGAGCCGCTTTGCCGCCGGCTTCGACCGCGATCTCCCACGCGCTGCCGGCGCGAAGCGGCCGCGAGGTGATCCGCATCCGGCTGACCGCGCCGATCGACGGCAGCGCCTCGCCGCGGAAGCCGAGCGAGGCGATGCGCAAGAGGTCGTCCTCGGGCAATTTCGAGGTGCAGTGCCGCTCGACCGCCAAGACCAGCTCTTCCGCGGTCATGCCGGCGCCATTGTCGACAACCGCGATCAGGGCCTGGCCGCCGTCCTTCAAGGTGACGTCGATGCGGCTGGCGCCGGCATCGATCGCGTTCTCGACCAATTCCTTGACCGCCGCAGCCGGCCGCTCGATGACTTCGCCGGCGGCAATGCGGTTGACGAGCACCGGGGGCAGAAGACGGATCGCCATGTGCGAAGTTTATGCTAACGGAGGGTGCGATGATAGGAAGGAGGAGCGAGGAATGCGGTCGACGGCAGCAGATGATCCGGGCGCCGAATATCTCGCGCGGGCCCGCGCTTTTGTTCCCGAGCTCGCCGCCGCCGCGCCCGAGATCGAGCGCCAGCGCGAATTGCCTGAGCCGGTCGTCGCGGCGATGGTCGAGCGCGGCTTCTTCCGGATGTTGCTGCCGCGCTCGTTGGGCGGCGCCGAGCTCCCGCCCGCGCCCTATGTCCGGGTCGTCGAAGAAATCGCCAAGGGCGACGCCAGCGCGGCGTGGTGCCTGAACCAGGGGGCTGGCTGCTCGATGACCGCGGCCTATCTCGATCCGGCCGCCGCAAAGGAGGTGTTTGGCGGACCACGCGGCATGCTCGCCTGGGGCCCAGGGCCCGGCAACGCGCGAATCGTCGAGGGCGGTTACCGTGTGACCGCGACCTGGAGCTTTGCCAGCGGGAGCCATAATGCGACCTGGCTCGGTTGCCACGTGCCGATCTACGACGAGAACGGCACGCAGCTGTTGCACCCCGACGGCAGCCCGGTCATCCGCACCCCGATTTTCCCGAAATCCTGCACCGAGATGACCGACATCTGGCATGTCATGGGGCTGCGCGGCACCGGCAGCGACAAATATTCGGTGACCGACCTCTTCGTGCCAGCAGCGTTTGTCGCGGCGCGCGACGACAGCGCCCGCCGCGAAGACGGCGTGCTCTACCGCTTCAGCAGCCTGCAGCTCTATGCCTCGGGGTTTGCCGGGGTGGCGATGGGCATTGCCCGCAGCACGCTCGACGCCTTTATCGAATTGGCGCGCGACAAGGTGCCGTTCCGCGGCAAGGCAACCTTGCGCGACAACAATGTCGTCCAGTCGCAGGTCGCGCAGGCCGAAGCGCGGCTGCGCTCAGCCCGCGCGTTTCTTTATGGCTCGCTCGAAGGGATCACCGACAAGGTCGAGCGGGCGGGCCATATCACCCTCGAGCAGCGGATGGCGATCAGGCTGGCCTCGACCTTTGCCATTCACCAGTCGATGATGGTGGTCGACGTGGCCTATCATGCCGCCGGATCGACCGCGATCTTCGAAGAGAACCCTTTCGAGCGCCGCTTCCGCGACATCCACACCGTCTCGCAACAGGTGCAGGGCCGCCAGGAGCATTTCGAGACGGTGGGTCAGTATCTTCTCGGCGTCGGCCCCGACACTCTGGCCTGGTTGTAAGACGCGTCCGCACCGCCGATACTGTCGGCGGGGAGCTTGACAAGGAGGGAGGCATGCAGGTTCGCGACGGCTTTGTCGGCACCGTCGGAAAGACGCCGCTGATCAAATTGCGACGAGCCTCCGCGGAGACGGGGTGCACGATCCTCGGCAAGGCCGAGTTCCTCAATCCCGGCGGCTCGGTCAAGGACCGCGCCGCCCTCTACATCATCAAAGACGCCGAGGAGCGCGGCCTGTTGCGCCGGGGCGGCGTGATCGTCGAGGGGACCGCCGGCAACACCGGGATCGGCCTCGCGCTGGTCGGCAATGCCCGCGGCTATCGCACCGTCATCGTCATGCCCGAGACGCAAAGCCAGGAAAAGAAGGACATGCTGCTGTTGTGCGGCGTCGACCTGCGGCTCGTGCCGGCGGTGCCCTATGCCAACCCGATGAACTATGTCCGCTATTCCGGGCGGCTCGCCGAGGAAATCGCCGCCCAGGAGCCGAACGGAGCGATCTGGGCCAACCAGTTCGACAACCTGGCAAACCGGCGCGGCCATTACGAGACGACCGGTCCGGAGATCTGGGAGGAGACCGACGGCAAGGTCGACGGTTTCACCTGCTCGGTCGGCACCGGCGGCACGCTTTCCGGCGTCGGGATCGCGCTCAAGGAGCGCAACCCCAAGGTCCAGATCTATCTCTCCGACTGCATGGGCTCGGGCATCTACACCTGGTATGCGCGCCGCGAGTTCAAGCCAGAGGGCAACTCGATCACCGAAGGCATCGGCAACAACCGCGAAACGAAGAACCTCGAAGGGTTCGCGCCCGACGGGCAATACCAGATCACCGACGCCGAGATGCTGCCGATCCTGTTCAGCCTGGTCCAAGAGGAGGGGCTGGTTCTAGGCGGCTCCACCGGCATCAATGTGTGCGGCGCCATGCACCTCGCGCGCGAACTCGGCCCCGGCCACACGATCGTGACGATCCTCTGCGATTCCGGCACCCGCTACCAATCCAAGCTCTTCAACCCGGAATTTCTGAAGGCGCGCGACCTCCCCACCCCACCGTGGCTGGAGATGCCTTCGAAATGATCCGCCATTCCGTCATTCCCGCGAAGGCGGGAATCCAGAGCTCCAGCGCTCCGGCGGTTGCCCTGGACCCCCGCTTTCGCGGGGGCGACGAGTAGGGAGCACCCGAAAGATGACCGAGCTGCTGTTTCGCGACGACGGGTATCTGCCATCCTGCGCGGCGCGGGTGATCGCCGCCGATCAGCGCGGCATCCGGCTCGATCGGACGGTGTTTTATCCGATGGGCGGCGGTCAGCCGGGCGACATCGGCGTGCTTCGGTTGGCTTCAGGACAAGAGATCGCGATCGTCGATACGGTCAAGGGCGACGATCGCGACGAGGTCATCCATGTCCCGGGGCCGGGCTCGGTTCTCTCCGACCGAGGCACGGAACTCGTTGCCGAGATCGACTGGGAGCGGCGATACCGGCTGATGCGCATGCATACCTGCCTGCATCTGTTGTGCAGCATCGTCCCCGGGGCGGTAACCGGCGGGCAGGTTTCCGACGGCAGGGGGCGGCTCGATTTCGACGTGCCGGGGTCGAGTCTCGACAAGGAGACGCTCTCGGGCCGCCTCAATGCGCTGATTGCAGAGGCGCACCCGGTCGGGCCGCGGTGGATCACCGACGAAGAGCTCGCCGCACAGCCAGAGCTCGTTCGCACGATGTCGGTAAAACCTCCGAGCGGATCGGGGCAGGTGCGCCTCATCGAAATCTCGGGTGTCGATCTGCAGCCCTGCGGCGGCACGCATATCCGCAGCACCAGCGAGATCGGCCCGGTCGCGGTGACCAAAATCGAGAACAAAGGCAAGCAAAACCGCCGGGTGATTCTCGCATTCGCCGAATGAGGAAGGGGAGGAGCCCCATGCCCTACGCCCATCCCGAGGCGCTCGTCACTACCGAGTGGCTCGCCGACCACATCGGCGACCCGCATGTCCGGGTCGTCAACTCTTCCTTCAAACTGCCGGGGATTACCCCGACCGCGCGGGAGGATTACGACCGCGGCCACATCCCGGGTGCAGCGTTCTTCGACATTGACGACATCGCGGAGCCGGGCACGAGCCTGCCGCATATGATCCCATCGCCCGAGCTGTTCGCGCGCAAGATGGAGCGGCTCGGCATCGGCGACGACGACCGGGTTATCGTCTACGACAGCGCCGGTCTGTCTTCTGCCGGTCGCGCCTGGTGGATGCTGCGCCTGTTCGGGCATCACGATGTCGCGCTCCTCGATGGGGGGCTGCCCAAATGGAAAGCCGAAGGGCGGCCGCTTGAAACCGCCGTACCGAACCCGCCGCGCCGCCGTTTTTCGGCGCGGTTCGACCCGGCGCTGGTCCGCGACAAGCAAGCGTTGCTCGACAATCTGTCGACGCGGCGCGAGCAGCCCGTCGATGCCCGCGCCGCCGGCCGGTTTGAGGGCGTTGCGGAAGAAACCCGGCCCGGCTTGCGCCGAGGCCACATTCCGGGCAGCCGCAACCTGCCCTACGACCGGGTCACCGATCCCCAGACCCGCCGATTGCGCGATGCCGAGGCGCTCTCGAACCTGTTCCGTGACGCGGGCGTTGCGCTCGACCGCCCGATCGTGACGAGCTGCGGTTCGGGCGTCACCGCCTGTGCGCTCGCTTTTGCGCTGCACCTGATCGGGCACCCGGGCACGGCCGTCTATGACGGGTCGTGGTCGGAATGGGGGCTGCCAGGCGACACGCCGGTCGAGACCGGCCCCGCGCCTGCCAAGACGCCGTGACCGCACTCGAAGACGTCATCACCTATCTCGAAATGCTCGAGCGGCCCGCCGGGAAGCGGGTTCCCGCGCCGCTCGATAAGCTCGCGCTGATGCGCGCCGAGGACTGCACCGTCTCGTTTTACCGTTACATGTACGATACGGTCGGCCGGCCGTGGCTGTGGTTCGAGCGGCGGCTCGTCGATGATGCGGCGCTCGCGGCCATCATTGCAAAGCCGACGATCGAGATATTCGTGCTGTACGTGCGCGGGGTCCCCGCCGGCTTCTTCGAACTCGACACGGCAGCGCCGCGCGAGACGAAGCTGTGCTATTTCGGGCTCATCCCCGACTTTATCGGGCGTCGGCTCGGCCCCTACCTGCTCCAGGCGGCAATCGATCAGGCCTGGTCGAGACCACTCGACCGCTTTTGGCTCCATACCTCGACTTTCGATCATCCAAAGGCGCTGGCCACATACCAGCGAGCCGGCTTTGTCGTCTATGCACGCCGCCGGGTTTCGTTCGACGACCCGCGCGACCTCGGGATACTGAAGACGGAACGGAGCTAGCTTCTTCCTCATTGCGGCTTGGCGCCGACGGCGCAATGCAGCGGGTGGGCCATAAAGAGGAGCCCATCCTGCGCCGCCCGGTCGCGCTCGGCATGCCAGATCGGCAATTCCTCCGGCGACAGCTGGGACAGAACATGGTCCTCGCGGTTGCGCCAGATCGGCCCGCCCGGGCGGTCGAGCGTCACCATTGTCGGAAAGCAGACGAGATCGATCAGACCGGCTTCGCGCATCCTCCGGTAGAGACTGCGGTCGGCGACGCCGCGCGGAGCGACCGAACGCGGCGGCACTGTCACTTTGCTTAAGATCGCCTCTGGCAAGTCGAGGTTCCACCATTGCGGCATGTCGACCGCGCGCACAACGAGGCCAACCCGCCCACCCGGGCGGACGACGCGCATCGCCTCGGCGATCGCCCGATCCGCGTCGCATTCTTCGAACACGGTCACCGAGTAGGCGCAATCGAACGAATGGTCCTCGAAGGGGAGTGCCTCGGCATTGCCCTCGGTGAATCGGATCAGCTCGCCGAGCCCCTCCGCCTCGGCCAGCTGCGCGGCCTCGCGCAGCAGGAATGGGTTCACATCGGCCCCGGTTATAGGATTGGCATCGCCGAGCCGTTGTGCCAAAAGGCGAACCAGCGAGCCGGCGCCGCAGCCGATTTCGAGGACCGCCTCGCCGTGCCGCGGCCCGATCTGGTCGATCAGAGTTCGGAACATCGCCTGATAGCTCGGCATCCGGGCGCGGTCCTCGAGCGAGGCAACACCGCCCAAATGCGGGCCGCCGAGGGTCACGACCGTGAAGTGCCGGGCCAGGCGCGGGATTGCCGGCGCCCATTGCGAGGGCGCCAGAAAAAACGGCAGCAGGATCAGCGCCGGACCGGTGCCCTCGATGCGGTAGGAAATGCCGGCATGCCTTCCTTCCGCCGTGGTTGGACCAGGCCTGTCCGGGCGCTTTCCATTCGCGGCCAGACGGTCGAGAAAAGCGACCATCTGGTCGGCGATCTCGTCGGTGCGGTCGGCGACAGCGTCGCTCCAGCTCCCGGGAGCATCGTAACCAGGGAGCACGACGCGCTGCGCAGCCGGCAAGCGAGCCGTTGCACGCTCCGTGGCTTCCGCCGCCGGCCCGCGCTCGCCGGCGATCATCAGAACCCGTTCGGCGATGCCGGAGAACGGGGCCGGGTCGAGGCGGCTCGGCACGCACAGCACGATCCCGGCCAACCGTTCGGGATGCGCCGTCGCCAGCCCCGAGATGTCCCGCGGGAGCGCCGTGCCGAAATACGCCGAGCCGAGGGCCAGATGGTCCATCAACGCGACCAACCGATCGGTCGCCGATACATTCGTTTCCTGCACCGCCATCCCCCTCTTATCCGCTGACCGTATTCGAGCGATCGCGAGCAATCAATCGGACAGGTCCGGAGACCTCAACTCTCAGGGGAAAAAGGGGTCATCGTTACCCTGCGGAAGCGCAGGGCTGTCCGGGGAAAGTTGAAGGACAATTTTTGAAAATGGTTTGCCGCCGAGTCTGGCTCCAACGACGCTCCCTTTACTCTCTCCCCCGCCGGCCGGGGGAGAGGGCAGGGTGAGGAGGGCCGCCGAGCCGGTTTGCGGCCTGGCCCACCTCACCCTCCCAACCCTGAGGGTTGGGCCCCTCCCTCTCCCCCCTTAAGGGCGGAGAGGGGCTCTTGCCCAGGTGGAAATTTCGGGTTGAGCGTGATGGAAGCCACGCAATCGAATTCGGTTCCCTGGACAGCCCTGCGCGGAAGAGGGGGTCCGGAGCCTGCCCCTGCTTTCGCCAGGGGCTCCTGGCTTGAACAGGTGGCAACCGCCACGGCCCCTGCCACCCTGGATTCCCGCTTTTGGCGGGAATGACGAAATGAGCGTTAGAGGACGCGATGACCCCGATGGGTCTCGGCCGTAGCGAGGTGGGCCCCTCAATGGGCGAGGATCTGGCTCAAAAACAGTTTGGTGCGGTCGCTCTTGGGGTTGGCGAAGAATTCCTTGGGGGCGCCGCGCTCGACGATCTCGCCGCGGTCCATGAAGACCATCGTGTCGGCGACGGTGCGCGCGAAGCCCATCTCGTGGGTCACGCACACCATCGTCATCCCCTCCTCGGCGAGCTCGATCATTACGTCGAGCACCTCCTTGATCATCTCCGGGTCGAGCGCCGAGGTCGGCTCGTCGAACAGCATGATCTCCGGCTTCATGCACAGCGAGCGGGCGATCGCGACGCGTTGCTGCTGACCGCCCGAAAGCTGGCCCGGGTATTTGTCCGCCTGCTCCGGGATGCGCACCCGTTCGAGGTAGAGGCGGGCGGTCTCCTCGGCCTCCTTCTTCGGCAATTTGCGCACCCAGATCGGCGCGAGGGTCAGGTTTTCCAGCACCGTCAGATGCGGAAACAGATTGAACTGCTGGAACACCATGCCGACCTCGCGGCGGATCGCCTCGATGTTCTTTACATCCGAATTCAGCTCGATGCCGGCGACAATGATCTGACCACGCTGATGCTCTTCGAGCCGGTTGATGCAGCGGATCATTGTCGATTTGCCCGAGCCCGACGGCCCGCAGACGACGACCCGTTCGCCTGTGCCGACGTCGAGGTTGATGTTCCTGAGGACGTGGAAGTCGCCGTACCACTTGTCGACGCCGCGCAGCTCGATGATCGGCGCCGCTTGAGCCGCTTCTGTCATCGCCGCCGCCCTTTGTTGAATTCGCGTTCGAGCATCTGGCTGTAGCGCGACATGAAAAAGCAGAAGCAGAAATAGATTGCCGCGGCGAACACATAGGCCTCGGCCGAGGTGCCGCGCCAATTGGCGTCGTTCAGCGCCGCATTGATCGTACCCAGCAGGTCCATGAGGCCAATGATGATGACGAGCGTCGTGTCTTTGAATGTCCCGATGAAGGTATTGACCAGAGGCGGGATAACCAGCGTCAATGCCTGCGGCAGGACGATGAGCCGCGTGCGCCGCCAATAGCCGAGCCCCAGCGCATCGGCGGCTTCGATCTGGCCCTTCGGGATCGCCTGCAATCCGCCGCGGATGACCTCGGCGAGATAGGCGGCGGCGAAAAAAATGATCGCCAATTGCGCGCGCAGCAGCTTGTCGATGGTCATTCCGGCCGGCAGAAACAACGGCAGCATGACCGAGGCCATGAATAAAACCGTGATGAGCGGCACCCCGCGGATCAGCTCGATATAGGCAACGCAGATCGTGCGCACCGCGGGGAGCGGGGAGCGCCGCCCGAGCGCCAGAAGTATTGCCAGAGGAAAGGCGAAAGCCATTCCCACAATGGCGAGGATCAGGGTCAGCGGCAGCCCGCCCCACAACTCGTTGCCGACATAGCTCAACCCGAAAATACCGCCCCACATCAGGACGCCGACCACCACGAGCCCGGCGAGCCAGACGAGCATCAGCCGCCGTCCCCAAAGCCGTCGGTCGCAGCTCGCCAAAATCATCGCGATGAAGATCAGCACGACGCAGAACGGCCGCCAATGCTGCTCGTAGGGGTAGGTGCCGAACAGGATAAATCGCCATTTCTCGGCGATGAACGCCCAGCAGGCGCCGGTCCCACGGCAGGCGCGGCTGTTCGGGGCCGACCAAACCGCATCGATCAGGGCCCAGCGAATGACAGGAGGGACTGTCACCGCCAATAGACCGACCGCGACCACGGTCAGGATTGTATTGGAGACGCTGCTGAAAAGATTGGTGCGCAGCCAGCCGAACAGGCCGGCGGCCGCGGGCGGCGGCGGTTCGGCGGCGAGCGGCAGCTCTTGAGCGACGTCGGTCATCCGTCAGCGCTCCACCAGCACGATGGCCACCAGCTCACGTTGTTGCGGGCCAAATTACTCATCGTCATGGCCGGGCTTGTCCCGGCCATCCACGCTGCCGTTGTCCGCAAGGTCTCGGAAGAGCAGGATAGTGGCCATGCCGGGTGGCTGGGTTTATATCCTGACCAATAGACCGAACGGCACGCTGTATGTGGACGTGACGGCCGATCTCGGGCGACGCGCATGGGAACATCGGGAAGGGGTAGCCGACAGCTTTACAAAGCGGTATGGGCTTAAGCGCTTGGTATACGTAGAGCGCCATGAGAGTATCCGGGCCGCCATACAGCGCGAGAAGAACATGAAGCACTGGCCGCGAACCTGGAAAATCCGTCTCATCCTCGCTACCAATCCGGATTGGGTTGATCTGTACGACCAGCTGGTCTGAGCTCGTGGATGGCCGGGACAAGCCCGGCCATGACGGTATTGTAACGACGGTAAAATGGCCAAGCGGTTGGTTCATCGCTTAGTCACTAGCGCTCCACCAGCGCGACGGCGCGGTTGTAGAAGTTCATCAGCACTGAGATGGTCAGGCTGATCGTCAGATAGACCGCCATGATCATCGCGATGCCCTCGACCGCCTGACCGGTCTGGTTGATCGTCGTATTGGCGATCGAGACAAGGTCAGGGTAGCCAATCGCGACCGCCAGCGAGCTGTTCTTGGTCAGGCTCAAATACGTGCTGGTCATTGGCGGAATAATGACGCGCAGCGCTTGCGGCAACACGATCAGGCGCGTCCGGTGTCCCGGCTTGAGGCCCAGCGCCATCGCGGCCTCGCTCTGGCCCCAGCTTACCGCGAGGATGCCGGCGCGAACGATTTCGGCGATAAACGTGCCCGTGTAGACCACCAGACCGATCAACAGAGCGGCGAATTCGGGCGATACTGCGTGGCCGCCGACGAAGTTGAAGCCTTTCAGCTCGGGACGGTCGAGGGCGAGCGGCGCGCCGCCGCCAAGAAAGACGATCAGCGGCAGCCCGAATATCAGTCCCAGCGCGACCCAACCGGTCGGGAACTGCTCTCCGGTCCGCGCCTGCCGCTGCCCGGCCCAGCGGGAGATCCCGATCGTTGCAACGACCCCGACACACAAAGCCAATGCCATCCAGCCGTGGGTCGGGTCGGGGTTTGGCAGCGGGAAGGCGATGCCCCGATTGCTGATGAAGACATCCGGCAGCGGCTGCCAAGACTGGCGGGGGGCTGGCGCGCTTTCTCGCAACAGCCCCCACCAAAAGAACAGCTGCAGGAGCAGCGGAATGTTGCGGAAGGTCTCGACATAGATCCGCGCGAGTTTGCTGATCAGCCAGTTGCGCGATAGCCGCGCGATCCCCATCACGGTGCCGAGGATCGTCGCCAGCACAATGCCGAGAGCGGCGACATAAAGCGTGTTCAGCAGGCCGACGAGAAAAGCGCGGGCATAGGTATCGGCCGGCGAATAGGGGATCAGCAACTCGCCGATCCCAAAGGCGGCTTCGCGGTCGAGAAAGCCGAACCCGCTGGCAATGTTCTGGCGGCGCAGGTTGACCACGGTGTTGTGGACGAGAAACGCGCCGAGGGCGAGGACCGCGGCAACGAACAGCACTTGAAAGACGATCCCGCGAATTGCGGGATTGCGCCACGGAGAGGGACGCGCCGGGCGCCGGATGATGTCCGCCGCCATTTGCCCGCCGCTCTCTCGATCCCCTTCCTCAGATCAGCGAATCGGCATCGCGTACATCAAGCCGCCGTGAGTCCACAGATTGTTGAGCCCGCGCTCGAATTTGAGCTCGGTGTCCTTGCCGAGCGTACGGTCGAAGATCTCGCCGTAATTGCCGACGAGCTTGATCTCGTTATAGGCCCATTTCTCGTCGAGCCCGAGCGCCTTGCCCATCCCCGGGGTGACGCCGAGCATCCGCTTGATGTTGGGATCGTCGCTCTTCGCCATGTCGTCGACGTTCTTTTGGGTGATGCCTTTCTCCTCCGCCTCGATCAGAGCGTAGACGACCCAACGGACGATGTCGTTCCACTCTTCGTCGCCGTGCCGCACGGCCGGCGCCAGCGGCTCCTTCGAAATCCGCTCCGGCAGGATAACGTAATCGTCCGGGTTCGGCGCCTGGCTCAGCCGGTTGGCGTTGAGCGCCGAAGAATCCCCGGTGAAGACATCGCAGCGCCCGGAGAAGAAAGCGCTCAAGGCCTCGTCGAGCTTCTCGATGACGACCGGCTTGAACTCCATCTTGTTGGCGCGGAAATAATCGGCGAGGTTCAGCTCGGTCGTCGTGCCAGGCAACACGCAGATTGTCGCCCCATTCAACTCCTTGGCGTTCTTAACCCCTAGCTTTTTGGGCACCATGAAGCCCTGGCCGTCATAGAACACGACCGGCGCAAAATTCAGCCCCAGTTCTGTATCGCGCTGCAGCGTGTCGGTCGTGTTGTTGGACAGCAGATCGACCTCTCCCGACTGCAATGCCGTGAAGCGCTGCTGCGCGGTCAGCGGCACATACTTGACCTTGTCGGCGGCACCGAAAATCGCCGCCGACAATGCCCTGCAGACATCAACGTCGAAGCCGGCCCAATGGCCCTGGCTGTCGGGTGCGGCAAACCCGGCGATGCCGGTCGGCACGCCGCAGCTGATCTGCCCGGCCTGCTTGACCTTGTCGAGAGTCACCCCCGCTTGCGCCGTAGTCCCGAAACCGAGCACGCAGGCAACCGAGGCGAACGCACCCAACCAACGCCTGATCGTCATCCCAAACTCCCTGCCCGCCGATCGCGAGCCGATAACCCGTGGTTGGTGAGAAAGGTAGCATAGTCGCGCCCACGCCAGCAACGCGGCCCGGCCCCGTCGTCCCGGCCTAGTTAAATGTCGGTTATGCGGCGCTTCGCATGTTGTCGATGATGGCCGTCGCGGTGCGCGCGGGATCGTCGCTCCTGACGATCGGGCGGCCGACGACGAGATAATCCGCCCCCGCCGAGATCGCCTCCGCCGGGGTGCCGGGCCGCTTGTGATCATTGACGGACGAGCCGGCAAGCCGAACCCCCGGGGTCGCGATCAGCAGCCGCTGGTCCGCTGCGAGTTCGCGGATCCGGTTCGGATTGTCGTGCGGCGAAGCGATGATGCCATCGCAGCCGCACTCGATCGCTCGTTTGACCCGCAGCCGGATCAGCTCCTCTACACTGCACAAATAGCCGAGTTCGCGCAGGCCATCCTGATCGATTGAGGTCAGGACTGTGATCGCGAAGATCTTCAGGCTAGAATTTCCTCTGCCCGCGACTGCAGCCCTCATGATCTCCCCGTCACCATGAACGGTGACGAACGTCACCCCGCGTTCCGCGGCCCGCGCTACTCCCTGTTTTACCGTCTCCCCGATGTCGAACATCTTGGCGTCGAGAAAGATTTTCTTGTTCTTTGCGAGCAAGTAATCGAGCAGGCCGTCGAAGCCGGCGGCGAATTGCAACCACAGGCCGATCTTAAAGAAAGAAACCGCCCCTTCCAGCTTGTCGATCAGCGCCCGAGCTTCGCTTATCGTGGGCACATCGAGCGCTACGATCAGGCGTTCTTCCACCTTCTCGGGTACTTCGCGATCGGCGGCCATCGAAGTCATGGTGATCTCTGCAGCGGCGCCTGCTCGGCGAGGCGCCATAGATACCAGCTCGCCACGGTCCGATAGGGCTTCCACCGGACGCCGTAGGTTTCGACGTCCTTGCGCCCCGGCAGCTCACCCAGGGTGTAGGCGCGAGCAAAGCCCTTGCGGATGCCGTAATCGTCCGCCGGCAGCACATCCGGCCGGCCGAGGCGGAAGATCAGCAGCATCTCGACCGTCCATCGGCCGATCCCACGAACCGAAGTCAGCCCCTCGATGATCGCCTCGTCCTCCATAAGTCGGATCTCGGCGAGTGTCGGGATCTCCCCGCTGACGGTCTTGGCGGCGAGGTCGCGCAGCGAGAGGAGCTTTGAGCGCGATAGGCCGGCGCCGCGCAGTTCCTCCTCGGATATGGCGAGGACCAGTTCGGCGGTCGGGTCTGTGCCGGGGAACAGTGCGCAGAACCGCGCGAAAATCGTCGCCGCGGCCTTGCCGGTCAGCTGCTGATAGACGATTGCCTGCGCCAGCGCGCCAAAGATGCTGGACGCGCCGATCAGCTGCAGGCGAAACGGGCCGACTGTTTCGATGACGCGCGCCATGGTTTCGTCGCTGGCGCGCAGGTGATCGACTGCGGTCGCCGGCGCGAAACCGAGCGCGTCATTCATTCGCCGCCTTCGATCGCCAGCATGCGGCGTTTCGTCGCCGTGCCGCCATGGGCGGAAAAGCCGCCGATCTTGCCGCCGGCCGCCAGCACACGGTGGCACGGCACGATGATCGGGAACCGGTTGCGCCCGAGTGCCTGGCCGACAGCGCGCGCCGCGCCCGGCGCCCCGAGCCGCGCTGCGACGTCGCCATAGGCGAGCGTTTTTCCCGGCGGGATCGCGCGAGCCACCTCGTAGACGCGGCGGTGGAACGGCGCCACGTCCTCCATGTCGAGCTCGATTGCCGAGAGGTCGCTCGGCTCGCCGCAGAGCAGCGCGACGATGTTGTCGATAGCAAGCTGCACCTTGTGCGGCGGCGCTATCTCCGCCGCGGCCGGGAACCGCTGCAGCATGCGCTCTCGCGTCTCCGCCTCGCTCGCTTCGGGAAGTTGCACCCCGACCAGGCCACGATCACTCCAGGCGACGCCGCAGGGGCCGATCGCCGTGTCGAAAAGCGTAAATCCGTATGCCGTCATGCCGCGATCGTACCACCTGTTCTTGCCTGTCACACGCCCTCAATATCTTCAGGCCCCTCACCCCGACCCTCTCGCCGCAAGCGGCGCAAGCGGGGCGAAGGAGCAATTCATGGCCGTGTTCAGCCCGTTGTCGCCTTGCGGAAGAGGCGCTCGAATTCGGCGAGCTCGCTGGGGGCCGCGTCGGTGACCGCCCAGAAGCCGAGATCGCCCTCGTCCCAGTGCCGCAGATTATAGCCTCTGCGGGTCAGGGTCTCGCCGTGATCGGCCAGCGAGGCGGGCAGCACGAAGAGATTGATCACATGTTCGCGGCGCTTGTAGACGAGCGCCGGGACTGGTTTGCCGGCGATCAGGTCGAGCCGGCCGCCGACCAGCGGGAAGCCCTCGGCGCGCAGTTCGACGGTTGGCGGCGACAGATCGGTCCGGCCGGCAAACCATGGCTTGACCGTGTGCTGATCCGAGGACGCGACATCGGTCAGGTGGTTACCCAGCAGGGAGCGCAGATGGCTGTCGATGATCTCGCTGGCCATCGTGTCGGTTTGCCGCTCGCCCAACAGCATGAAGGTGCCGCCCGAGCCAACCGCAATGGCGAGCAGGATCGACGCGGCATAGGCGAGCCAGCCCGGCGCACGCAACGACGCCGACGGTGTGCTCGCCTCGGCCTCCCGGCGGATCGCGAAGCGTATCTGCGAGCGCAGCGCCTCGGGCGCCCGATGGACCGGGGCGGAACGGCGAATAGCGTCGCGCAACCGCTCGAGCGCCGCCGCCTCGGGCCCGCAATCGGGACAGTCCTGCACATGGCCGCGCAACGGCGCCCGCTCGGCCTCGGGGAGTTCGCCGTCGAGATAGGCGTCGAGCCGGGGGCGGACCTCATCGCACTCCATCACCCACATCCTTTTCCATCCCAGGCCTGACGCAGCGCAGCGCGCGCCCGGTGTAGCCGCGACATTACCGTTCCAATTGGCACCCCCGTGACTTCGGCAATCTGGCGGTAGTCGAGCTCGTGCAATTCGCGCAGCACTATTGCCTCGCGCAACTGCGGCGGCAGGCCTTCGATCAGCAGATCGAGCCGCCGCAGATCGGAGCGGCTCTGCAGCAACGCATCGGCATCGACAGCCACCGCCGACGCCCTCAGGACCGAGCCGTCGGGGTCGCCCTCCAGTTCGAGCGGCACCAACTCCGAAGGACGGTTGCGCTCGAGCCAGTCATACGAAGTCCGCCGAACGATCTTTAGAAGCCAGCTCTTGGCGTCCCCGTCGTGATAACTGTCGAAATAACGAAACGCCCGCAGACAAGCCTCCTGCACAACATCGGCGGCATCGGCATCGTTGCGCGTCAGCCAGCGCG
Source organism: uncultured Alphaproteobacteria bacterium (assembly GCA_963736715.1). GTDB lineage: Bacteria > Pseudomonadota > Alphaproteobacteria > ATCC43930 > CGMCC-115725 > AP-15. Next base: position 51,030 of record CAVTQA010000049.1, read on the forward strand.
CGAGCGCATAACCGGCGTCGAGATGGGGCAGCACCACCGCCTCGAACCGGCTCTGCCGACGCCGCTCCGCGATCCACGCCATGCGCGCTCTTCTACCCCGTACCGACCAGGACCGCAGCAACGGCGGAATTATTCCGCGGCAGCGCCGATTCTGCCCGCGCGGTTGCAATCGCCATGCGCCGGCCCCACACTCGCGCACTGCAGGAAAGGAATATGCCGATGGAAATGACGGGCGAGTTTCGCATCCCCGCTCCCCGCCAGCGTGTCTGGGAGGGGCTCAACGATCCGGAGATCCTGAAGAGCAGCATCCCCGGCTGTCAGACGATCGAAAAACTATCCGACACCGAGTTCACCGCCAAGGTCCTCGCCCAGGTCGGACCGGTAAAGGCCAATTTTTCCGGCAAAGTGACCTTGGCGGATCTCAAGCCGCCGCAGAGCTATACGATCGCCGGTGAAGGCACCGGCGGCGTCGCCGGTTTCGCCAAGGGCAGCGCCAAGGTCAACCTCGACGATGATGGCGGCGCGACGGTGCTGCATTATGCCGTCCAGGCGCATGTCGGCGGCAAGCTGGCACAGATCGGATCGCGTCTCATCGACTCGGTCGCCCGCCGGATGGCTGAAAACTTCTTCACGCGTTTCGTTGCCGCAGTCGCGCCCGAGCCGGCGCCCGCTTCCGGTACGACGGCAGAAACCGAAGCCGCGCCGCAGGATCGGGTCGCCGCCACAATCAGTGACCAGCGCGCCCCGCCGGTAGCTTCGGTCGAGGCTCAACCGAATGCCCCCGCCGCGGCACCGGCGAAGAAGGAGATCCGACTTCCGCCCGCGGTGTGGGTGACCGGGCTTGCCGCGATCGTCGGCGTAATGCTGTATTTCTTTACGGGCCGCCGCGTAACCCGATAAGAAGCCGCGTCGCGAAGCCTTGAGCCGGAAGCGGCGGCGGCATAAAACTCCGCCCGGAGTTTCCGCCGTCCTTTGGCGGCCGGTGATCGATGCAGGGAGATCTCGATGCAGAAGACGGTCAGCCTCACCGTGAACGGCAAGCCGGTTTCGGCCACGGTAGAAGGCCGGACATTGTTGGTCCAGCTGCTCCGCGAGCAGCTCGGTCTGACCGGCACTCATGTCGGCTGCGACACCAGCCAATGCGGGGCCTGCGTCGTCCATGTCGACGGAGAGGCCGTCAAGGCTTGCACCCTCTTGGCGGTGCAGGCCGAAGGCCGCTCGGTGCTGACCATCGAGGCCGTCGCGGACGGCGACACCTTGCACCCGATGCAGGAGGCGTTCCGCAATAATCATGCCTTGCAGTGTGGGTTCTGCACGCCCGGCATGATCATGAGCGCGCTCGATCTGGTCAAAAACAACCCCAACCCGACCGAGCGCGAGGTCCGTGAATATCTCGAGGGTAACCTCTGCCGCTGCACCGGTTATCACAATATTGTGCTGGCGATCATCGAGGGGGCGGCGGTGATGCGAGGCGAGAAGCCGGCCAACGTCCATGGGGTGGCCGCGGAGTAAGGGGCGGTGAGCGTCATCGGAACGCCGGTCCGGCGGCGTGAGGATTACCGCTTTCTGACCGGCCAGGGCACTTACACCGACGACATCAACCGGCCGGGACAGCTTTACGCCTACATTCTGCGCAGCCCGCACGCCAATGCGCGGATCGCCGGGATCAATACCTCCGCGGCCGCCTCGGCGCCGGGGGTCGTCGCCGTCTATACCGGGCAAGGACATGGCCGCGGACGGTGTCGGCGGGCTGCCCTGCGGCTGGCAGATCCATTCGAAGGACGGCTCGCCGATGGTCGAGCCGCCGCATCCGCCGCTCGTTACCGACCGGGTCCGCCATGTCGGCGACCAGGTCGCCGTCGTTATCGCCGAGACTCTCGCGCAGGCCCGCGATGCCGCCGAGCTGATCCAGGTCGACTATGTCGAGGAGCCCGCGGCGATCGACCCGGCCGCGGCGCTTCAGTCGGGCGCGCCGCAGGTGCACAGCGAAGCGCCGGGCAATCTCTGCTATGACTGGCATCTGGGCGATCTCGCCGCAGTCGAGGCCGCGCTTGCCAAAGCGGCGCGGGTCGTCAAGCTCGATCTCACAAACAACCGGCTCGTCCCCAACGCGATGGAGCCGCGCGCCGCGATCGGCGAGTTCAACCGGGCTACGGGGGAGTACACCCTCTATACGACCAGCCAGAACCCGCATGTGATCCGCCTGCTGATGGGCGCCTTCGTATTGCACATCCCGGAAGCCAAGCTGCGGGTCGTGGCGCCCGATGTCGGCGGCGGCTTCGGGTCGAAGATATACCATTACGCCGAGGAGGCGATCGTCACCTGGGCCGCCGGCAAGCTGCGGCGGCCGATCAAATGGACGGCGGATCGCTCCGAGAGCTTCATGTCGGACGCGCATGGCCGCGACCATGTCACGCATGTCGAGCTGGCGCTCGATTCCGACGCGAAGTTTCTCGCGCTCAAGGTTTCGACAATCGCCAATATGGGCGGTTATCTCTCGACCTTTGCCCCCTCCATCCCGACCTACCTTTACGGGACCTTGCTGGCCGGCACCTATACGACCCCGGCGATCTATGTCGAGACCAAGGCGGTATTCACTCACACCGTCCCGGTCGACGCGTATCGCGGCGCCGGCCGTCCGGAGGCGACCTTCCTGCTCGAGCGCATCGTCGACCTCGCGGCCGACGAACTCGGGATGGAACCGGCCGAATTGCGCCGCCGTAATTTTATCGCGAAGGACGCGTATCCGTATCAAACACCCGTCGCGCTGCAATACGACAGCGGCGACTACTTTACGACGCTCGATCTCGCGCTGAAGGCCGCCGACGTTCAGGGCTTCGAGACCCGGCGCCGTGAGGCGGCGGGGCGAGGTAAATTGCGCGGCCTCGGCCTCGCCACCTACATCGAGGCCTGTGGCATCGCTCCTTCGGCTGTCGCCGGGGCGCTCGGCGCCCGCGCTGGCCTTTACGAAAGCGCCGAAGTCCGGGTTCACCCGACCGGGAGCGTGACGATCCTTACCGGATCGCACAGCCACGGTCAGGGGCATGAGACGACTTTTTCGCAACTCGTCGCAGACGGGCTCGGCATCCCGATCGAAAGCATCGAGATCGTCCACGGCGATACCGACAAGATCCCTTACGGCATGGGCACCTACGGCTCGCGCTCGCTGGCGGTCGGCGGCTCTGCGATCGTCAAGGCGATGGACAAGGTCGTCGCCAAAGGCCGCAAGATCGCCGCCCATCTCCTCGAAGCCGCCGAGGCCGATGTCGAGTTCAAGGACGGCAAGTTCACCGTCGCCGGCACCGACCGGTCGAAGACGATGGCCGAGGTCGCATTGACCGCCTATGTGCCGCACAATTTCCCGCATGAGGAACTGGAGCCCGGCCTCGACGAGACCGCGTTCTACGACCCGAAGAACTTCACCTTCCCCTCGGGCGCCCATATCGCCGAGGTCGAGATCGACCCGCAAACCGGGCAGGTCGCCATCGTCAATTTCACCGCCAGCGACGATTTCGGGCGCATCCTCAACCCGATGATCGTCGAGGGCCAGGTCCACGGCGGCCTCGCCCAGGGCATCGGCCAGGCCTTGCTCGAAGCCTGCGTATATGACAAGGAAACCGGCCAGCTGCTGACCGGCTCTTACAACGACTACACGATGCCGCGCGCCGGCGATCTGCCGTACTTCACGTTGTCGACCAATGTGACCCCGTGCACCCACAATCCGCTGGGGGTGAAGGGGTGCGGCGAGGCCGGGGCGATCGGCGCGCCGGCGGCGATTACCAACGCCCTGGTCGATGCGCTGAAGCCGCTCGGCATCCGCCATCTCGACATGCCGGCGACGCCCGAAAGGCTGTGGCGCCTCATCCAACAGCACCGCTCGCCGCTGGCTGCGGAATAGGGAGAGCCCGATGTACGAATTCAACTACCATAAGCCGACGAGCCTGGACGAGGTCGCCAATCTGCTCGGCGCCAACGAGGAGGCAAAGCTCGTCGCCGGCGGCATGACCCTGATCCCGACCCTGAAGCTGCGGCTCGCCCGCCCGTCGGACCTCATCGACCTCGCCGCGATCCCCTCCTTGCGTGGCATTACCGACGCCGGCGATGCGATCGTTATCGGCGCGATGACCCGGCATGCCGAGGTCAACCGCTCGCCCGTCGTCAAGCAGGGCATCCCGGGGCTCGCCGCGATGGCGGGGATGATCGGCGACCCCGCGGTGCGCAACCGCGGCACGCTCGGCGGCTCGATCAGCAACAACGACCCGGCTGCCGACTACCCGGCGGCGGTGGTCGGGCTCACCGCCACCGTGCACACCACCAAGCGCGAGATCGCCGCCGACAATTTCTTCACCGGCATGTTCGAGACTGCGCTCGAGCCGCCCGAGATCGTCACCGCCGTCCGTTTCCCGAAGCCACAGGCCTCCTGCTACCAGAAATTCCGCAACCCCGCCTCGCGCTACGCGATCGTCGGCGTGTTCGTCGTCCGCACCGCCGGCGGTGTGCGCGTCGCGGTGACCGGCGCCGGGCCCAACGTCTTCCGCGTCCCCGAGATGGAAGCAGCGCTAGCCAAATCCTTCACGCCGGACGCGATCAAGGACATCACGATCCCCGACACCGGCCTCAACTCCGACATCCACGCCAGCGCCGAGTACCGCGCCCACCTGGTCGGCGTGATGGCCCGCCGCGCCGTCGCCGGCTGCGGATGAGCGTCGATTTCGCCGTGCGCCGTCGCGAGCCGGCCCCGCCGCGCCGGTCCGTCGCGCGCCAGCACCTCAAATCCAATGCTCACTAGCCCTGTCGCCGTTTGGACCTGCGATTATTGATTGTGTCCGCAATCGCGCCTGGCTGTATTTGCAGCAAATCAACAGCGAGATTTCCCGGCTAAGTTGCAACCGCCCTCCGCCGCGGCGCCGGTCAAATTGGTGAACGCTGTGCAACAGGCCGCCCGTGCATCCGACCCGGCGCTCAGCGTGTGAGCTCATCATCCATCTCCGCCTGCGACCTTTACGACCCGATAGATACCATCATTTTGTGGCGCGAGCGTGGCCGAGAAGATCGCCGGATCCAGCAGCGCCGGCAGGTCCGAAATCGACTTCGTCGATTTGCATAGCCTTAGGGCCGGAGATGGTGCCCCAACACGTCTGTCGTCAATCGAAAGCGTTGGGCGGCGCGATTTTTGCTATCATTTCGAAGTCAACTCAAAACAGCGGAGAATAGGGATGGCTCACCGGCTGACACGTCGTGAATTCGGGATTGCCGCCGGCGCGGCGACATTGGCCGGTTACGGCCTTCAGCGGAATGCTCGCGCGGCCGACACGAAGACCTTACGCTTTATCGCGCAAACCGATGTGCAGGTGCTCGATCCGATCTGGACGACGGCCTACGTCACCCGCAATCACGGCTACATGGTCTTCGACACGCTGTTCGCGATCAACTCGAAGTTCAAGCCGCACCCGCAGATGGTCGACGGGTTCGAGATCTCGCCGGACAAGCTCAACTACAGTTTCGTGCTGCGCGACGGGCTCAAATTCCACGACGGGCAGCCGGTGCGCGGCGCCGATTGCACCGCCTCGATCAAGCGCTGGATGGCGCGCGACGCGCTCGGCCAGACTCTTGCCACGGTCATTACCGACATGAAAGGCGGGGACGACAGGAACTTCTCGATCCATCTAAAGGAACCGTTTCCGCTGCTGATCGACGGCCTCGCCAAGGTGTCGAGCCTGGCGCCGTTCATCATGCCCGAGCGGCTGGCCAAGACCGACCCGTACGAGCAGGTCACCGAAATGATTGGGTCGGGACCATTCAAATTCGTCAAGGAGGAGCACCAGCCGGGCAACCTCGTCGTGTACGTGAAAAACACTGATTACGTTCCGCGCGCCGAGCCGAGCGACTGGGCCTCGGGCGGCAAGGTGGTCAAGGTCGATCGCGTCGAATGGCATGTCGTGCCCGACGTCGCGACCAAGACAGCGGCGATGCAGAACGGCGAAGACGATTGGTGGGAGAATCCGCCGGCCGATGTGTGGCCTGTCCTCGCATCCAAGCCCGACCTAATACTGGAGCCACTGGATCCGCTTGGCGGCACCGGGTGTCTGCGCTTCAATTTCCTTTATCCGCCATTTGACAATGTGAAGATGCGTCAGGCGGTGATGATGGTGACGAGCCAAGCCGACGTCATGACCGCTTATGTCGGAGATCCGAAATATTGGAAGCTCTGTCCATCCTTCTTCACCTGTGGGACGCCGATGGCCAGCGACGCCGGCTCGGCGGCGCTCACCGGCAAGCGCGATTTCGATGCGGCCAAGAAGCTCGTCGCCGAGGCCGGGTACAAAGGCGAAAAGATCATCCTGCTCGACGCCGTCGACCAGCCGCTGATCCATGCCGAGGCGCTGGTCACGACTGAAGCGTTGAAAAAGCTCGGGCTCAATGTCGAGTACGTGGCGAGCGACTGGGGCACGGTGGTGACGCGCCGCGCCTCGAAAAAGCCGCCCGCGGAGGGCGGCTGGAACATGTTCGAGACCGGCTGGGTCGGTTCCGACACGCTGGACCCATCGACTAACGTCATGCTCCGCGCCAATGGCGACAAGGCCTGGTTCGGCTGGCCGAGCGACGACAAGCTGGAAGAGTTGCGAACCCAGTGGCTAAAGGCAGGCGACAGCGAAGTCCGCCAGGAAATCGCCGCCAAGATCCAACAGCGCGCCTTCGAGGTGGTGCCCTATGTTCCAACCGGGCAATTCTTCGTCAAAACCGCTCTGCGCAAGAATATTAAGGGCTACACCAGCGCCCCGGCCATCTTCATGTGGAACATCGAAAAGACATAACACTAGGGGGACCGAGAAACAGGTCAACATCGGCGGTCCCTGGCTGCTGTTGCGGCGGGTTTGTCATCGCTGCTCCTTCAGATGATAGGTCCCATTCACCGACCGAACGGTAAACTCGCCCGCCGCGAAGTCGATCTCGTTGATCGCGCAAGGATCCTGACCCAGCCGCCGATAACGGGACAGCGGCAGATCGAGCGCGTGCAACAGGACGATGCGATTGACGCTGTCATGCCCGACCAGCACTACCGTTTCCGCAGGATGCCGCGCGATCACATCTCGCAGTGCCGCGACTGCGCGAGCGAGCACATCCTGCAGGCTTTCGCCACCCGGGATCGCCGCCCAATGGGGCGCCCGGTACCAGTTGTCGAGCGTCTCGGGCCATTTGCGTCTGACCTCGTCCGGGGTCAGTCCTTGCCACTCGCCGTAGTCGATATCCACCAGGCCCGGGACCGGGGTCGATGTTAGGCCAAACGGTCTTCCGATAACCTCCGCGGTCGTCCGAGACCGGCTCAGCGGGCTGGCATAGAGGGCGGCGGGGGTCCAGCTCGCCTCAATGCGGCGCGCGGTCGCCTCCGCCTGCCGACGGCCCTCCGCGGTCAACGCCAGATCGGCGCGGCCGCGAAAGCGTTCCGGCGAAATCCCTTCGACGTGGCCATGGCGAACAAGGATGATCTTGGTCATGCCGTCGTCCTTTCGAGACCGGCAGGTTAGGGTTACCTTGGCACGGTCATTTTGCAGGGAGGCACCCTAATGCCCGCCGATCCGAACCGCGTCATCTTGACGGGCGAAAACCCGTTCATCCGTCTCAGCGTCAAAGATGGCGATCCCTTTACCACCAATGCCAGCTTCTGGCGCATCATTACCTGCCCGGCAGGGCCGGGACATGTCCTCTATCTCAACAGCGAGCTGACCGGGAACCACTGGCGCATCTACGCCGACAACATCGCGATGGCGCGCTGGCTGCAGTCGACGGTGCAGGGCATGCTCAACCCCGAAACGGCAGACACGTCGATCCCGGTGACCGATGCGCAATTCACCAAATCGGGCGACCCGCGGTATTTCTGGACCGAGCTGGTGAAATCGCGGGACGAGGAGATCGGCCTCACCTGGTACCAAATCGGCGAGCCGCTGCTGATTCATACGCAGCCCAACGCCGAGCCGGGCCGCCCCTACGGAGTGTGCACCTTGCTGATCCCGGCTCTCGGCGCTCGCCTCACCCGAAACGGTGTCGAGGCGGCGGGCCGCCCATGGCCGAGAGAGCGCGAGGGCCGCCCGTTCAGTACCTGCGCGCTCGCCTTTTCCGAGAGCTGGACGGAGGCGCGATGAGGGGGCCCTCATCCTCGGCTGTCGCTTGCTTTCGCAATCTATCGATGGTGCTCCTGCCGCAATGGGCTGGCTCGAGCAGTTTGACTGAGCTGTCGTTGGGAGGGCAGATGAAGCGTTGCCATCTTCTCCTGTTGATCGCCGCGTTCGTTCTCGGCGTGACCGAGGCCTCCGTGGCGCAGACAACCATGGAGCCTTGGTTGACCCGCTCTGCGGATAATTCGAGAAGCGGTTGGAATTCACATGAGAGGCAACTGACGCAGGAATCGGTTGCGACCAAGGGCATTGTTCGCGCGACCATCATTCCGGTCATCGGGGATGCGCGCGGCATGGAAGCGCAGCCGCTCATCTTGCCAAATGTGAAAACCGCGCGGGGAACACGCGACGTCATGGTTCTGCCTTCGATGGCCGACATCGTACGCGGCGTCGACGCGCATGACGGGTCCGGCATCTGGCAGGTGACGTTGGGAGTGCCGGTTACAGGGTCACAGAAAATCAACTCTAAGCAGATCAATCAATTTTGGGGCTGCCTCTCCACGGGGGTGATCGACCCCGAGACGCAGCGCCTTTACCAGGTCTGCTGGGTTTCCCCCGACAAGAGCGGCGACCCGACGACGGCCCGTTATCACATGTTTGTGCTGAACGTGGCGGATGGCAGCGAGGTCGTTCCCCCGGTTCTAATCGAAGGAAAAAGCGGAAATCAGGACTTCAATGCGGGGATGCGCAAACAACGGTCATCACTCGTGGAGACCAACGTCAATGGCGTGAAAACGGTACTGGGTTGTTCGGGGACGACCTTCGAAACGCAAGCAGGTGTTGCATCCGGCTATTGCTTCGCCTTCGACGTGGCGACTAACAAAGTGAGTGCGATGCTGGCGCTGTCGGTAGGTGAGGGTGCCGGTGTCTGGATGGCCGGACAAGGTGCTGCGGCAGATGAGCAAGGCTTCCTTTATCTTACCACAGGCAATGGCGATTTCGACGGCGCTACCCAGTGGGGTGAATCGTTCCTCAAGCTGAAATACACGCCACCGTCAGGAAACACGGCAGCCACGCTGGCGGTAATCGATCATTGGACACCCTGGACCGACTTCGCCAGAACCGGGCAGAAGGCGGCGTCAACCATGCAGCCTTCGGGCGTAAGCGCTCCCTCCGAGGCTCTGATGCAATCGGCCGCCGGCGGGATGAACGACGCACTGAAGAACGCCAGGTTGGAGGCGAGCATCAATGACCGAGGCAAGCCGGTAGTTCTCGTCTTCCCCCAGATGGCACAAGGCGCATGGGCAGACGAGGATTTTGGATCGGCGGGCCCCGCTTGTATCTTCTCGATCGGCGTTTGTATCGCCAGTGGCAAGGATGGCCTCGCGTATCCGATTAAGGCGGCGCATCTTGGCGGAACAACGCCTGCCGATCTCGCAGACCCGAAAGCGAATTGTGCGAAGCTCGCAGCACCGCCGGTCTGGCTGACGATAAGTCCGGGACCGGTCGATCCTTGCCCGACCGATCCCCGGACGTTGAACTTCTTCCCGGGGGGCCATACCGCGCATCTCCATATGACCCCGGTGCAGTTCTTCGACCCCGTGCTGAATTCGTGGGTGATCTTCGCGTGGGGCGAGAACTCTCAGCTGCACAAATGGAAAGTCGGCTCGACCGGCGCGTTGACCTATGTTGCGGAAAGCAATGAATATGCGAGCGACATTGTGCGGGAGAAGCCACCAGGAGGTATGCCGGGCGGGTTTTGCTCAGGATCGAGCAATGGAGCGGACCCCAACTCGGCGCTTCTTTTCTGTACGATTCCTTACGGCGATGCGAATGCTCAGGTCGTCAATGGCCGCTTTCTCGTCTACGACCCGGTGCACCTCGCGGCCGACGGATCGCTGAAGGTTCTTTGGGACTCGCAGCGATGGAACATCCAATTTCTGTTCAACAAGTTCAACCCGCCGGTGGTCGACGGCGGTCAAATCTACGTGCCGAACTACAATGGCGGCGTCGATCTTTACCGACTGGCGCCATAAGGTCGCTAAATACCAGTGCCTGCGATGCCTTCGATTATTGGCGGCGCTGCTATTGCCATTGCCAACGGTCGAGTTGGCGCGGCTTCATCGTTGAATTTAATAACACCGATCACCTTCTCCACAGGGTCGCCAGAAGGGTCGGCCGCGGAAACCGAACACACCCCGTCGAGGTAATCGAAGAATAGCCGCGCTCTGCCGCGTCCCTTTGCGGGGAGGGGCGTCCTCAAATATCGGCGTAGGTGTGGGTTTCGGCGCGGGCGCCGGGGTGAGTGACCGCGCCCTTCTCGGCGTCGCCGACGGTCTGCGCGTATTTCCATAAGGTGCCCGATTGGTAGCCATTTTTGCGCTGTGTCCAAGATCGCCGCCGTTCGGCTAGCTCGGCCTTGCTCAGCGCCACATCGATCGTGCCCGCGATCGCGTCGATCGTGATCCGGTCGCCGTCCTTGAGCAGCGCGATCGGGCCGCCGACCGCCGCTTCCGGCCCGACATGGCCGATGCAAAAGCCGTGCGTCGCACCCGAAAACCGGCCGTCGGTAATCAGCGCCACCTTCTCGCCGACGCCCTGGCCGTAGAGCGCCGCCGTCGTCGACAGCATCTCTCGCATGCCCGGTCCGCCGCGTGGCCCCTCGTAGCGGATCACGATGATGTCGCCTTCCTTGTAGCGGCGCTGGTCGACCGCCTCGAACGCGTCTTCTTCGCGGTCGAAGCACAGCGCCGTGCCCTGGAAGCGCAAGGTCTGCATGCCGGCGACTTTGACCAGCGCCCCCTGCGGCGCGAGGTTGCCTTTCAGCACGACCAGCCCCCCGGTCGGCGCCCGCGGCGCCGAGGTCGGGCGCACCACGTCCTGGCCGCTGGGGAACCGCACGTCCTTCAGGTTTTCCGCGACGGTCCTGCCGGTCACGGTCAGGCAATCGCCGTGCAGATAGCCGCCGTCGAGCAGCGCCTTCATCAGCACCGGCACGCCGCCGATATCGTGCAGATCCTTCATGACGTAGCGCCCGCCCGGCTTCAGGTCGCCGATATAGGGGGTGCGCTTGGCGATCTCGCCGAACGCATGCAGATCGAAATCGATGCCGGCCTCGTTGGCGATCGCCGGAATGTGCAGCCCGCCATTCGTCGAGCCGCCGGCCGCGGCAACAACCATCGCGGCATTCTCGATCGCCTTGCGCGTGACGATGTCGCGAGGGCGAATATTGCGGCGCAAGAGCTCCATGACCGCCCGGCCCGATTCCTCGGCAAAGGCATCTCGCGAGTCGTAGGGCGCCGGTGCGCCGGCCGAACCGGGCAGCGCGAGGCCGATCGCTTCGGAGACGCAGGCCATCGTGTTGGCGGTGAAGAGGCCGCCGCACGAGCCGGCCGACGGGCAGGCAGCGCATTCCAGCTCGTGCAATTCCTCGTCGGACAACTTGCCGACATTATGGGCGCCGACCGCCTCGAACACGTCGCCGATCGTCACGTCCTTGCCCTTGAAGCGGCCGGGCAGGATCGAGCCGCCATACATGAAGACCGACGGCACATTGAGGCGCACCATCGCCATCATCAGGCCGGGCAGCGACTTGTCGCACCCGGCGAGCCCGACCAATGCATCGTAGCAATGGCCGCGCATCGTCAATTCGACCGAGTTGGCGATGACCTCGCGGCTGACCAGCGACGATTTCATGCCCTCGTGGCCCATCGCGATGCCGTCGGTCACCGTGATCGTCGTGAACTCGCGCGGTGTGCCGCCTGCCGCCGCCACCCCTTTTTTTGCCGCCTGCGCCTGGCGTGACAGAGCGATGTTGCACGGCGCCGCCTCGTTCCAGGTCGTCGCGACGCCGACCAATGGCTGCGCGATCTGCTCTTCGGTCAGGCCCATCGAATAGAGGAACGCGCGGTGCGGCGCCCGCTCGGGCCCGACCGTGACGTGCCGGCTCGGCAGGCGCGACTTGTCGATCGCAGGGCTTGCGGACGTCATCTGGCATAATCGCATCTCCCGTGGCGGCTTTGCGAAAGCCGCCACGGTACCGATCCGCCCGGCTCAATCAATGGGGGGCCGTGCCCACAGGCGCGGCGAGGGGACTACGACCCGGCGGGTTTGACCACGATCTTCCCAGTCATATACGGGATAGATTGAGCAGAAATACTCGTATTCGCCCGGCGCGGTGAAGCTTTGCGAAAACGTGTCGTCGGTATCGAGGACGACGGCCGACACTCGGTGCGGAGAAGGACCTAAAGTTCCAATCCGCTGCTCTCGCTGCCGAGTGTGGGGTGTTGTCCGCCGATGGTGCTCGCGGTGCTGTCGTACCGGCGCGGCCACGACCAGAGCGTCGACAGTAAAGCGAGTAATCGGGATCATTGTCGCTCTAAGCGATGTCTGATAGCGGCGACTGGCTCATCCGCCGACGTAGTTGATCGTCGCATGCCGACGCTGAGCCAATGCACGGCCACACCTCAGAGCGCCCAAGAGTAAGGCGGTTTTCGGCGATCGTTTGCGGGAATGCAGTCGAGCGCGCAGTATGGAACGAGACGTTGCCCTCGACCTTTTGCTGGATCTGGTGGATGTGGCCGTTTAGCACGGTGACCGAACCGAAACGCTTCAGGTAGCCGAGCGCGCGGGGGCGTCCTCGGTGCCCCAGCCCCAATTCCTGGTAGACCGTCCATAATGGCAGATGGGCGAAGACGACGATCGGCGTGCTCGCCGAGAGCCTTTCACGTCCTTTTCCATCCATTCGAGCTGCTCGTCGCCGAGCTTGGCGAGGCCGGCCGATTTGAAGCCGGGCTCGAAATTGAAAACATTGATCAGCGCGACGGATTAACGCTGCCTAAAACTTCGGCTTTCATGCGCGCGGCGCGGCGCCTCATTCCCTGCGGCAGCATCGCCTCGAGCGTGTCGTCGCGACGCCAGAAATGGTGGTAGAGCGCCGCCGAGGCATGAAGCGCAATCAGGCCGAGGAGCAGGAGCCCGACCGTCTCGTGCACCTCCAGGAGTTGCTTCGCAAGCGGGCGGTCTTGTCCTATCACCGCCGGCAGCTGGCCGAGGAAGAACAGGTTCACCCGGTCGCCATGCGCGTTGGTGTGAAGCAGCCCGAGAATCGGCTGGGTCAGCAGCAGGGCGTAGAGCGCGTATTCGCTCCACTGTGCCGCGAACCGCATCGCCTGCGGCATGTCAGCGGGCCAGTTGGGGAAGCGCGCGAATTGGCGCCAAACGAGCCGACCGAGCGTCACGACCCACACGGTCACGCCGAACGAGCGATGCAGTTGGGTGAGTGCAACAGCCTCCTCCCTGGACGATGCGAAATCGATCGAGAAGGCGAGGATGAAGATCGCGGCGACGAGGAACAGGGTCAGCCAGTGGAGGAAACGGATCACCGGGTCGAAAACGTGCAATTCGGGATTCTCATGGGTCCGCAGCATCGGAATACCTCACTCTCATGCCCCTGCAGGGCCTTCAGGAGAGGAGATCGAATTGGCCGCGCGTTTATTCCCGCGGGCCCTCACGCCCGTGCCGAGTTTTGGTGAGCGGGTGCCATGTCCACGAGAGGGGAGCACGAATACTGACCTGCTACCCAGGTAAAGCCGCAGACACGGCAGCGGCGCCGCCGGTTTGATAGTGAGCGCGAAGCAGCAGGGAGCGCGCGCGATGCAGGCGGGACATGACCGTTCCGATTGGCACGCCCGTTACCTCGGCGATTTCGCGGTAACCAAGCTCGTGCAGCTCGCGCAGAACGATCATCTCGCGCAGCGGCGCCGGAAGCGCCTCGATCAGCTGGTCGAGAAGCCGCAAATCGGACCGGCTTTCGAGCAACGCCTCGGTATCGAGCGCGGTCGTCGCGACCGCGCGGCCGAGTTCCTCCTCTGCTTCGAGCGAGACGACATCCGCCGAACGATTGCGCCCAAGCCAGCTGTAGCACGTGCGCCGCACGATCTTCAGCACCCAGCTCCTGGCATCGTCGCCGCGATAGCTGTCGAAATAGCGAAACGCCCGGAGAAACGCCTCCTGCGCGACATCGGCGGCATCGGCATCGTTGCGCGTCAGCCATCGCGCGAGGGCGTACGCGGCATCGAGATGGGGCAGCGCGATCGCCTCGAACCGCGCCTGACGACGCCGACCAGTGTTCCCCGACATTTGCCCTCGCGCTGTCTCGCCCGGTTCCGTGACACAGTCGGCCTCGGGCGTGGTCACGGGGAGGCGAGGAGCACCCCGAAGCCCGCGGAACCTGCGTTTCGGGCCACTGTTTCCGTCTGCTCCGAGGACATTCGTCAACATCGAGACCCCTTCCCGGTCCAGGGTTACGCGGTGAAGGTATGAAGCTGGATAAGATTAAAGTCCTTGTCGGCGCGGGTGATATCTCCTGAAATCCTCTAAGGCGTCACTTGCCGACGCCATTTTGCTGACCAGGTGTCGCCGCGGAGCGAGGAGCTCCTTCACCACTGCGACCACCTCGGGCGTCGAATTTTGGGCCGCGGAACGTTGCGCGAACCCAAGCTTGACGGCCTTTATCGAATATGAAAATTTATCAAAAGTTCTAAAAGCGCTCGCCATGAGGCTGATCAACGAAGCCCCGGGGGCTGTCGAGTTCGGCCGGTTCCGGTTGCTGCCGCACCGCCGCGAGCTCCGCGCCGACGGAGTCGCCGTCGAACTGGGCAGCCGCGCCTTCGATGTGCTCATGATCCTCGTCGAGGCGCGCGGCGCGCTCGTTACCAAGGACGAGATCCTGAGCCGAGTCTGGCCGGACACGGTGGTAGAAGAGAACAACCTGGCGGTCCAGATCTCGACTCTGCGCAAAGCGCTCGGAGAGGATCGGGATTCCATTCGGACGGTGTCCGGCCGGGGCTACCGGTTCGTCGCCGAGATCCGCACTTCGCCGGCCGAGGCGGCGCAATCCACTCCGTCGAGCAACATCCCGACGACGGTCTCCAGTTTGATCGGTCGCGAGCCCGAGCACCAAGAGACATCCGATCGCCTAGTCGGTGTCGTCGACACCACCGACGCTAGCTCGTCATCGAGGCAACCGTCCCGTCGTCTTGATTGGAGAGTTTTTGCCTCTCATTTAGCCCGGTTGCTGGTGGCCTCGTTCTCTCGGGTTCTGCACTCCCGAGATCAGACCTCGCCACAGATTCGCTCCATAGCGGTACTGCCACTGGAAAGCCTTTCCGGCGATCCCTCGCAAGATTACTTCGCTGACGGCATGACAGACGAGTTGATCTCCGCGCTAGCGCAGATCAGCGCGTTACGCGTGATTTCCCGCACCTCGATAATGACCTATAAACGGGTTCGCAAGCTCTTGCCCGAAATTGCTCGCGAGCTGAACGTCGGAGCAGTTGTCGAAGGAACCGTGTTGCGTTTTGGCGACCGAGTTCGGATTAGCGCCCAGCTGATCGAAGTGCCCCTCGAACGGCACATTTGGGCCCAGAGCTTTGAGGGGGACCTACGCGACACGCTGGTACTCCAAAGCAGCGTTGCTCGCGCTATCGCCGAGCAGATCCGGGTCGCAGTGACTGAACAGGAGCAGGCGGCGCTGCAGAACTCGAAGCCGGTGAACCCGGTGGCCTATGAAGCCTACCTCAAAGGCCGTTATTTCATCAACAAGCGAACCGGAGATGGCTTGAAGCAAGCGATCGAGTATTTCAGCCATGCGATCGAAAGAGATCCAACCTACGCTGCTGCTTATTCTGGCTTAGCTGACGCATACGCATTGTCTGGCGATTGGAAGTATGGGGTCCTTTCTCCGCAGGATGCCTTTTCCAAAGCCAAGTCAGCGGCGGAAAAAGCCTTGGCTTTGGACGATAACCTTGCTGAGGCCCACGCCTCGCTCGCTTTCGCTTTGGACCTTTATGGGTGGGATTGGGAGGCCGCCGAGACTGAATACCAGCGCGCAATCAAGCTGGATCCCGGCTACGCGACGGCTCATCAATGGTATTCCTGGCATCTTATGATTATGGGGCGGCATAGCGAGGGCATCCTCGAGTTGACAAAAGCAGAAAGCCTAGACCCTCTCTCCCTAATCATCAGCGCCGACATGGCGGACGCGTTGTGTGTCGCTCGCCGTTATGAAGAGGCAGTGCAGAAAAGTAAGAAAATCCTGGAGATGGACCCGAATTTTGCCGTCGGCCATTATGAGCTGGGCCAAGCGCTCGCGCAAAAGAACCTGCATGACGAAGCGATTGTGGAATTTCAGCGAGCGATCGAACTTTCCGGACACAGCGGGGCCTTCAACTCTTATCTCGGCTACACTTACGCCATGTCAGGACGAGAGGAAGAAGCAATCAAGATTGTAGATGACTTGCAGGCCCGGCATGATCAAAACCCTTCTGCCGATGCCGATATCGCGTTGATTTATGTGGGTCTCGGCGATCGGGACCAAGCGATGATCGCGCTCAACAAGGCCTATGAAGCGCGCTTCAAAGCCTCGATCCTCCTGCGGCCGGCCTTCGATCCTCTCCGATCCGACGCTCGGTTTCAGGATCTCTTACGCCGCATCGGCCTCCCTCAGACCGAGCGCGACCTGCTCCACTGACCGCCCCTCCCCGCGAGCGGACACAAGCGGGGAGGGGAGGAAGGATCGGTCAGGAGGACTTGCCGGCGGGTTTGACGATGATCTTCCCGACCATGTACGGGTGGATCGTGCAGATATACGGGTACTCGCCCGGCGCTGCGAAGGTGTGGGAGAAGGTATCGTCGGTGTCGAGCGCCGCCGATTTGAAGGTTCCGTCCTTGTCGCCTATCCGGTGCGGGCTGTCGTCCTCGTTCTTCCAGGTCACCGTCGTGCCGGCGGTGACGGTCAGGGTCGCCGGGGTGAAGGCGAAGTTGTCGATCTGGACGGTGGCCGCGCTTGCCGCGGCCTTGACCAGCGTCTCGCCGGCAAGCACCTGGGTGAGACCGGCAAGCAACAGCAAGCCCAGCGCGACCGCACCGAGCAAGACTGCGCCACGCGAAGGCCGTGGCGCTCCGTGGAAAATCGTCGACATGGCTTTACCTCTCAAGCGACGAGCGGGCTGTCGATCAGCGCGGGAGCGCCCTTGCCGCGCACATAGTTGACCGTTCGGATGCCGAGGTATTTGTGCAGCTCTCCGGCCGGCACGTCCTTCATCGGACCGGGAGCCGGAGCGGTGCCCGGCGCAGGCTGCGGAAATGCGGTCGAAATCCGCGGTATGGAACGTAACATTTCCCTCGACCTTCTGGATGATCTGGTGGATGTGCCCGTTGAGCACGGTCACCGAGCCGAAGCGCTTTAGATAGCCGAGCGCGCGCCCGGCATCCGCGGTGCCCCAGCCCCACTGCTCATAGATCGTCCACAGTGGCAGATGGGCCATCAATACGATCGGCGTACTCGCCGAACGGCCGGCGACATCCTTCTCCAGCCATTCCAGCTGCTCGTCGCCGATCTTGGCGAGGCCGGCGGATTTGAAGCCGGGTTGGAATTCGAACACGTTGATCAGGCCGATGAAGTGCACGCCCGCCGTGTCGAAGCTGTACCAGCCTTTGCCGTGGGTGTTCTTACCGTAGCGTTCGAGATAGGCCTTGCCGTTGTCGGCGTCGGCGACGTCGTGCTCGCCGGGCAGGAAGAACACCTGCTTATTGGCCGATTTGATGATCTGATCGGCCTCGTCCCACTGCTCCTCCTTGGAGAGGTGGCTGATATCGCCGGTATGGACGAGAAAGGCGGGCTGAGTCGGCATCGCCTTGATCTTGTTGATCGCCTCGGTGAGCGTGGCGCTCGGGTCGGGGTTTGGCGGCAGGTGAAAGCCGATATGGCTATCGCTGATCTGCACAAAAGTCAGCGCGCCTTGCGGCGCCTCGGCGGCGTTAGCCCCACCGATCAAGCCGAGGGTGCGCGGTATGCCGCCGCTCAAGGTCCAAACGACCCCGGTTCCTGTCCAGGCCATACACTTCAACAGGCCGCGGCGGTTCATCTTCGCCCCGGCCATTATTTCACGATCAGCCATGTCTCTCTCCGATTGGCGTTGTGTGGTGCGCTGATCCAGACTGCCGTGCTGTGCGGTTTATTCCCGGACATGGGATTATTCTGCTCTGCGCCCCTCAGTCGCCGTATTTCGGAGAGCGGACATTTCGCGGTTCCGACGAGCCGCCGCCCGAAACCCGCCGGAATAAAGCAAGGGGGCAGTCGGTCTTTACAGGTGCTGGAACGACCGGCTCTAAACCAATCATTGAGGTCCTGACATGAAATTCTTAGCTTTGGGCGCCACGACTCTGGCGCTGGTTACTTTTGCAAGCCTGTCAGCGGCAATCGCGCAAGGGCCAAGAGCTTCGGGTGGGAATAGTTTGCCCGGCATTTCGCAGCCGGCCGCAACAAATCTCGCCACGGCCAGTCCGCACTATGAGCTGCAGTACCACTACACAGGCCACCATCCCCGGTGGGTTGGGCAATGGGTGCTCGTCCGATAGAGGTCAGCCAGCACCAATGCCGATGGGCCGGCCGGCTCCCGGCCGGCCCGTCGCGCCTGCTTCCGCCGTGAGCTGAAATGATCCCCATAACCAATCCCCTTGCACTCCAGGATCAAGCTTTCTAAAGGACAGCCTACGGTGCCGATGCTCAGGAAAGAATGTGATGCGTTATGTGGCGTGGCTTGCCGTGTTGCTGCTGGCGGCCTGCGGCTCGGTCGGCGCGGGCCAATCGGCGACCCTGATCTTGAATAATCCGACATGGGACCGCGTCAATGTCGAGGCAGTGGTCACCACGAGCCCCAATTGCGATAATCGCGATGCTTATGTCTCGACCCAGGAATTCGTGATGACGAAGGATCGCACGCAACGGATCGAGGCGCCAAAGGCCGAGAATATCTGCTGGCGCCACGACAGCAATCCGAATAATCCGGTCGCCGGCGCTTGGTCGGGGTGGAGCCGGGCCACGATGTTTCCCGGTCAGACCTTCGAAACCGAACTCTAGGGTTCGATTATCGCCGGCCCGAGCCGACCGCCCTCAAGGCGCGCAGGAAAGATCAGTCCCGGCTAGGAAGGGCTGCATCCCCGAGGATCCGGAGGGAGGGCACAGAACCCACGCCGGAACGCCGCTCGAGGGTGCCGTCGCAGCGCTCCCCGAAGATCCTCCGGAAGCAGCGCGAGAGGATGCTGTCGAGCCGGTAACGCCCGACGTGCCCGAGGCCCCACCCGAGGCTCCAATGGTGGATGAGGCGCCCCCGGCGGAACCGGTTGCCGAGCTGCCCGTCGTCGTGCTCGCAGTTGGTTGAGTGGCCGCCGTCGCGGTGACGGAGGTCGTCGCAGACACCGCCGATACAGATGTCCCGTTGCCGAGTGTGACGATGCCGTTGGGGGTGACGCTGCCCGATGTGGCGGCAGTCTGCGCCAATGCCGGGAAGGCGGCCGCGATCGAAACCAGCACTGCGTAGCGAATCGCACCTGTCATAGGCGCGACACAACCAGCATCGTGCCCGGCCCGTCAACCCCCGAGCGGCTGCAGGATGCCAGGCTCGTCGCCACGGCGCTACTCGGCTGGGAGCAGCCGGGGCACGTCGCGTCTTCGGTCAGCCGAAAACCAACGAGGAGACCGCGATCCAGATGGCCCACCAAAGCCCAAGTGACAGCAGCATCGTGACGATGAACGCCGGCCCCGGGCGCAGGCGGGGCGAAGTCTGGGGCGCTGATTCGCGGGCCTTCCGGACGGGGTAAGCACTCCCGACGAGGCTGTTCTTGATCATCGGGCTCTCCCGTCAGGATCGAGCCGGGTCGCCTGTCAGATGGTTCGCCATAACGGCGGCCCTCAAACGTAAAACCGGTTAATCAAATTCTGGTTCCACGAACGGGTAGCGCGCCTACGAGTCGCCCTCAAATCACCTTTGCCCGGCGAAAGGCTGCGATCTGATCGGCGTCGTAGCCGTGTTCGGCGAGCACATTTTCGGTGTCGGCGCCCAGTACAGGCGGCGGCGTCTCGATGCTCGGACCGCCATGGGCGAATTTGAACGCAGCCAGCGGCACCTCGAAAGCCCCGTCGACCCCGGCGGCAGACGGGTGATGATGGGTAACGCCGCGGGTGACAAATTGCGGGTCGCCGACGGCCTCGGCGAGGGTGCGCACGCGCGCCGCCGGGACATGACGCGCCTGAAAGAAGTTCTCCCATTCGTCGGCGGTGCGCGACTGCAGGATGTCGGTCAGGACCGCCGCCTCACGGTCGCGGTCCTCCTCGCGCTCTTGGTTGGTGCGCTTGGCCATTTCGGGTCTTTCGAGGGCCTGCCACAGGCGGCGCTGCTGCCGCAAATTGCTGGCGCCGAGCATGACCAGCCCATCCTTCGCGGCATAACAGCTGTTGGTCGCGTGGAGGTGCCGATTGCCTGACGGCTTTGGCTCGACGCCGTTGCGCAGATAGCCCGTCAGATGCGAGCTCATCAGGATCATCGCGACATCGAGCATGGCCAGATCGATGCGCTGGCCGCGGCCGGTGCGCTCGCGCTGGAAGAGAGCGCTGGCGAGTGCGAATGCGCCCATTGTGCCGGTTGCGTAATCGACCGCCGGAGAACCGAACTTGATCGGATTGACCTCTGCAGTGCCGGTCGTCGCCATCAGCCCGGAAGTCGCCTGAATCACATGGTCGTAGGCCGTCTGGTTGCCGCGCGGCCCATCCTGGCCGAAAGCCGAGATCGAGCAGTAGATCAGCCGCGGGTTGATCTCGCTCATCACCTCCCAGCCGAGACCGAGCGCAGCGAAAGCGCCGGGCCGGTAGTTCTCGACCATGATGTCGGCGCGCTGCACAAGGCGCTTCAGGATGTCGCGGCCGGCCTCGGTCTTCAGATCCAACGTAATCGACCGCTTGTTCGAGCTCTGCGTCAGATAGCTCGTGCCCATGCCGCGCCGGTTGAGCTCGCGATCGGTGCCGCTGTCGCGAGTCTGGTCGGGGTCATCGGGATGCTCGACCTTGATTACCTCGGCACCCAGCACGGCGAGCTGATACGCTGCGAAAGGTCCGGCCAAGACATGGGTCACATCGATAATGCGGATGCCCTCGAACGGTCGTGTCATGCTCCGGCTCCTGCCAGTCGGGGATTGCCTTTTGTGCTGGAATTTTGCCGCTCGAGCAATGTCCTGAGGTGAGCCGATGCGCGTATTGATCTGCGGAGGCGGCGTGATCGGCGCCTCCATCGCTTATTTCCTGAGCTGCCGCGGGGTCGCCGCGACCGTCATCGAACGAACGGAGATCGCTTGTGCGGCGTCGGGCAAAGCGGGCGGCTTTCTCGCTTTGGCTGGTGCGACGGCACGCCGCTCGAAGCGTTGGCGCGCCGCAGTTTTGCATTGCACGCCGGGCTTGCGGCGGAGATCGGCGGCGACTGGGGCTATCGCCGCCTCACCACCTATGGCGGCTCCGCCGGGCTGGACGGCCTGCCGCTGATCGGTCCGGTCCCCGGGGTCGAGGGCGCCTACCTTGCCACCGGCCACAGCGTCTGGGGTATTCTCAACGCGCCGGCGACCGGCGATGCTATAGCCGAGCTGATTATCGATGGCGCTGCTCGCTCGGTCGACCTCTCGGCCTTCGACCCGGCGCGGCTTCCGCCGTTTGGCGGCTCTGGCGGCCTCAGCTGTTGATCACGATCTGACTGCCCGGACCCAACAGCGGCAGCACCGCAAATAGGATCTCTCTCTTGACGGCGACACATCCCGCAGTCGGAGCGAAATCCGGTGTTGCTATGTGGAGGAAAATCGCACTCCCGGCGCCTGGAACGACCGGCTCCATGTTATAGCCGATGACGATCACCGCGTCGTAGAGTTCGTCCTCCCGCCACATCTGCTCTGCACTGGCGGGGTAGGGAAGGGAAACGGGTCGGTTGTAATTGGCGTCGGATGGCTCGTCGACCCAGCCATCGCTCGGCGCCAAGGGTTTGACCGGAAGTAGTGACAGAGGGGCCGCGATTCTGTCCGGCCGGTAAAGGATGGACACGAGAGGGTAGGTCCCGGCGGGGGTTGCGCCGTCGCCCTCATGCTTGTCGGCCTTGACGCCGGCGCGCCCGGCCGCCGCAGCGGCACTCCCTCGCGACCAGTGAAGACGGCCGTCGCGATATTCGAGATTTTCCGCTTCGGTTTGTGCTGCTGCGGACAAACGGGCCGCCATCAAGAACACCGCGAGATAAAGCAATCCTCTGCGGCTGATCCCGCAAGGCACATCAATACATGTGCTGCCCGCCGTTCACCGAAAGCGTCGAGCCGGTGATGAAGTCGGCGTCGTCGGCGACCAGGAACAGCACCGTGCGCGCGATGTCTTCGGCTTTGCCGAGCCGGCCGACCGGGATGCGGGCGATGATCTTTTCGAGCACCTCGGCCGGCACCGCACGCACCATCTCGGTATCGACATAGCCGGGCGCGACGGCATTGACGGTGATGCCCCGCCCCGCGCCTTCTTGCGCCAAGGCCTTGGTAAACCCGTGGATGCCGGATTTCGCCGCGGCGTAGTTGACCTGTCCGTATTGCCCGGCCTGCCCGTTGATCGAACCGATATTGACGATGCGGCCAAAGCCTCGCGACCGCATCCCGTCGATGACCGCCCTCGACATGTTGAAGCACGAGGAGAGGTTGGTCTGGATCACCGCATTCCAGTGCTCGTAGCTCATGCGATGCATCGTCAAGTCGCGGGTGATCCCGGCATTGTTGACGAGCACCTCGATCGGGCCGAGCTCGGCCTCGATTTTCTTCACACCATCGGCGCAGGCATTGAAATCGGCGACATCGAATTTGAAGACCGGATGCCGGTCTCATCGTGGAATTTCTGTGCCGCCTTATCGTTGCCGCCGTAATTCGCCGCGACCTTGTAACCGGCGTTTTTCAGCGCGACGGAGATCGCGCGGCCAATGCCGCGGGTCCCGCCTGTCACCACCGCTACCCGAGCCATGCGTTCCTCCCTTTTATTTTGGCGCCAGCCTAATCGCGCTCAACGCACATTGCGATCCCCATCCCGCCGCCGATGCACAGGGTCGCGAGACCCTTCTTGACATCGCGCCGCTGCATCTCGTGCAGCAAGGTCACCAGCACCCGCGCGCCGGAGGCGCCGATCGGATGGCCGAGCGCAATGGCGCCGCCATTGACATTGACCTTCTGGACATCCCAGCCGAGATCCTTGTTGACCGCGCAAGCCTGCGCGGCGAAGGCCTCGTTGGCCTCGATCAGCTCGAGAGTGTCGGGCGACCAGCCCGCCTTCTTCAGCGCCATGCGGCTCGCCGGGATCGGGCCGGTGCCCATGATCGCCGGGTCGACGCCGGCGGTCGCCCAGGAGACGATGCGTGCGAGAGGCCGCAGGCCACGCTTCTCCGCCTCGGCCGCGGTCATCAGCACGACGGCCGCCGCCCCGTCATTGATGCCGGAGGCGGTGCCCGCGGTAACCGTGCCGTTCTTGTCGAAAGCAGGCCGCAGCTTCGACAACACCTCGACGGTCGTGCCGTGCTTGGGATGCTCGTCGGTGTCGACGACCGTCTCGCCGCGCCGGGTCGTGATCTTGACCGGTACGATCTCGTCCTTGAAGCGGCCGGCCTTTTGCGCCGACTCGGCCTTGGCCTGCGACCCGGCGGCAAAGTGATCCTGCTGCTCGCGGGTGATTTGCCAGCGCTGTGCGACGTTCTCGGCGGTGTTGCCCATGTGGTAGCCGTTGAACGCATCCCACAACCCGTCGCGGATCATCGTATCGACGAGCTCGGCGTCGCCCATCTTGACGCCGTTGCGCAGATGGATGCAGTGCGGCGCCTGGCTCATGCTCTCCTGGCCGCCGGCGACGACGATCTCGGAATCGCCGTTGCGGATCGCCTGATACCCCAGCGCCACGGTACGCAGCCCCGAACCGCAGAGCTGGTTGACGCCGTAGGCGGTCACCTCAAACGGGATGCCTGCGCCGATCGCGGCCTGCCGAGCCGGGTTCTGGCCTTCACCGGCGGCGAGGATCTGGCCCATGATGACCTCGGAGACGTCCTTCGGCTCGACATGCGCTCGTCGCAGCGCCTCGGCGATCGCGATCTCGCCGAGCTTGTGGGCCGGCAGGCTGGCGAGCCCGCCGTTGAACGCCCCGACCGGGGTCCGCGCGGCGCTGGCAATGACGATGTCGGTCATCAAAGATCTCCTCACAGGGGTTAACGCCAATGTGGGCAGCGATCGGCGAATGTAAAAGCGCCTGTCGCCGGCTGTCCAGCCGGGCACGGGCCGACTTTGGGTCAAGTCACCCGCAAGCCCCGGCCTTGGTCGCCATCCCTGCAATCAATGATTGTATCGGCTGTTGCCCATGGCTGCATCTGCAACAAGTCTACAGCCAAATCTCCCCTCCAGGTTGCGGTCACCGACCGCCCCATTCGTGCGTCGCGCCCGCCCGCTCCGGCGGTTCGATTGCAAGATATCCTGCCATTGCGGCCATTTCGGGATGTGGGTACATGCGCGAGCGGCGGAATGCGCCGCGTTGTTCCGCCTGACGCCTTGCCGCCTCAGAAGTCCCACGGACAGATGAGTTCGAGGCCTGTCGTTTCGAAGTCCGGCAAGTTCCGGGTCGCCAAGCGCCCGCCGTTGAGGCGCGCAATGGCCGCGATCATTCCGTCTGGCGCGGTCATCGAGCGGCCCTGGCGGAGCGCCGCGCTCATGATTTCGCCGTAGGCGAGCGCGGCGGCTTCCGTGAAGGGGAAGATCCGGTCGGCAAAACGGTGGCGCCACAAGGCCAAACCCTTCTCCAAACGCGCGGCCCTCTGGTCAAGACGAATTTTCCCGATGCCGAAGGCGATCTCGGCAATCGTCACCGTCGGCAATGCCAGCTGTGCATCGTTCCGCACGAGCCAGGCGATCACAGCGGAGTTTGGCGTCTTGCGCAGCGTCTCCGAAATGACGTTGGTGTCGAGGAAGATCAAAGCTCCGGACCTGGATGGACCTTCCGGTTTTCGCGAATGACGACCTCCAGATCGAGATCGCTGCCATAGTCGTTCTCAAGGCGTGCGTAAAAAACGGATGCCGGCTCGCGCCCCGCCTCGCGAATTTCATAAGCTTCGAGCGCGCGTTCCACGACATCGGCGATGGATCGATGCTCACGGCGCGCCAAGCGGCGCGCTAGGTCACGGGCCTTCGCGCTGCGTACTGAGAGCTGGGGTTCGGCCATGCTGGAGATTCCTGCCTGAGCGACACTCCGGGTCCATTTCAACTCCGGGTCCATTTAGAAATTGGAAGCCAGCGCCAGATGGCAAGATGGCAGGTGATGTAATGCCGTCAAGGATAGCAGATGCATTCCCAACTCAGGGCGCCGCGAGTTCGGCGCTCTCGTCGAGCGCGAAGGTTCGGTCTCGACGGCGGCTGCGCCGCTGAATCGCGATCAACGCGGCGAGGCTGAGCAGCGCGGTGAAGATCAGGTAATAGCTCGGCGACAGCGGGCTGCCGGTCCGGGCGATCAGCCAGGTTGCGACAAACGGCGCGAAACCGCCGAAGATCGACACGGCGGTGCTGAAACTCAAAGACACGCCGATGGCCCGCGTTTCCACCGGGAATTGCTCGGACAACAACGCCGGCAGAACGCCGCTGTAGCCGGCCTTGACCCCTTGGAGCCACGCGACGGCGATGACGCAGGCCGCCAGCGACGGCCAGGCGACCATCAGGTAGAAGGCCGGGTAGGCGGTCAGCACGAACAGCCAGCACATGATCACCATGATCAACGGGCGCGCCGTCTTGTCGGACCAGTGGCCGGCGAGCGGGCAGCCAATCGCCAGGATGAGGCCGCCGACCAAAGTTGCGACAAAGCCGGTATATTGCGGCAAATGCAATTGCTTGACCCCGAAGGTCGGGATGTAGAGCATCAGGTAAAAGGAGCTGTTCGAGATGATCGATATGCCGAGCGAGAGCAGCACCGGCAGCGGATGCCGGCGCAGCAGGTCTTTGATCGGGATCGTCTCGGGCTTCTCGGCTGCGATGAATTCCGGCGTGTCGACGACTTTCGAGCGGACGTAAAGACCGGCCGGCCCGATCAGCATGCCGAAGAAATAGGGGATCCGCCAACCCCAATCGACCAGCTCCTGGTGGGTCAATAAGGTCGTCAGGCCGACGCCGAAGATCGAGGCGAGAGCCGTGATGATGCCGCCGGTGGCAAATTGCCAGCTGGCGCTGAACCCGCGGCGCCCGCCGCCATGCTCGGCGAGGAACGTGACGGCGCTGCCGAACTCGCCGCCAACCGAAAATCCCTGCAATAGCCGCGCGATCGTGATGATGATCGGCGCTGCCAAGCCAATCGTCGCGTAGCCCGGCGTCACCGCCATCATGGTCGTGCCGATCATCATCAGCGCCATCGACAGCAAGAGGCCGGCTTTGCGGCCGGCGCGGTCGGTATAGCCGCCGACGACGATCGCGCCCAACGGCCGCACGACATAGGCGAGGCCGAAGGCGCCGAACGTGACGAGCAATGACACGGTCGGGTCGCCGGTCGGAAAGAACACTTGCGCAAGCGTGACGGCGAAAAAGCCGTAGACGACAAAGTCGAACCATTCGAACACGTTGCCGATCGTCGCGGCGACGATCAGCCGGTTCATCGAGGGCGGCTTCGGGAGCACGGCGGCGGGAAATGTGTCGGCGGTCATGTCGGGCCTCCCAGGCGTGATTGTCGTGGCGTTCATTCGTCTGCCGGCCCCCTCCGACATATTGCACAAAGGCTTGAGCCGACATCCCCGATTCCGGGTGGTTGCGGGCAGCTTGGCTCATTCGAGGGACTGAGGCAAAGACAAATCACGCAGCACGCGGGTAGCTGGCCCGCACCGCCAGGCCCTGGACGACCCGAGCCGCGAGAACATCGCGCACTACCTGACCGTCGTACCGGCGCTACCT
This sequence comes from uncultured Alphaproteobacteria bacterium, assembly GCA_963736715.1. Classification (GTDB taxonomy): domain Bacteria; phylum Pseudomonadota; class Alphaproteobacteria; order ATCC43930; family CGMCC-115725; genus AP-15. The sequence goes on from CAVTQA010000049.1 coordinate 77,945, forward strand.
GGCTAATTGGGTGGCGGCAGCGCGAGACAGTGACCATCGCCTTAAGAAGCTGTACGATCGGGATTACAAACATTTCGCACAGTGATTATGTAGTTCCTATGCCCTCTGAAGTAACATTGAAGACCTGTTTCATCAGTGCGCCCTTTGGCGCCGACTTGGGCGGCCTCCCTCGCGTGCTCGATAAATTGAATATCAACTGGGAGTGGGCAAAAGGTAGATCCGTAACTTCCGACAGCTTGCTCGGTGATCTTCGTAAAATTATCCGAATGGTGGATTTAGTTGTAGCCGTACTGACCAACCTACCAGACGACGCTAATACTTTATTCGAAGTGGGGGTTGCTGTTGGTCTTGGAAAGCCAGTCCTATTGCTTCTGTCGAATGATTGCGAGCTTCCATTCAATCTCGAACCCTTTCCGCACGTACGAGTATCCCTCCGCGATGAGAAAGCAATCGAGCTGCATCTGGATCTCTTGATCCGCACTATCAGAAGCAAGCAAGGCCCCTTCCGCTATTCGAGTTCGGGGCAGGTGCCTGTCAATCCAGTTCGCACAGATGACGAGGATAAACTCGGAGATCGTGTCTCTGCAAACCGCCAGTCGGGCCATCAGCTCGAAGTGGAAATTGTCGACCTCATAGAGCAAGCAGGCGGTCAAGTCCTACTTCAAAATCCTGACACCCCGGGTTTCACGCCTGATTTATTAGTTTGGTTCCCAAATCGGGATCTCGAACTATTCAATCCGGCTGTTATAGAGTTGAAAACCTATCCCTTAACTCGAGCTATGCTTGGAAAGATTGAAGATCAGCTCACGACATACCTTAGAAATACCGGGGTACGAACTGCGATGATTGTGGCTCCTGGAATTGAAGCGGAAGAACCAAAAGGATTTCGAGGCAACCCCGCGCTCAACGTATTCTTGATCGATCTTGAAAGGTTCCGCCAACTGCTTCGTACAGGACAATTAGCGAACCACCTCCGTCAAGAGCGGAATCGAGCGGCCCATGGGTTGCGCTGAGCTGTGCCTGGCTTTCCCCATCGAAAAATCGCCGACAGTTGGCGCAAGGAGATGCTGCACTTACCTCCGAAGAAAAAGGCGCAGCGCTGGAGGATGTGATCATTGATTCATTCTGTAGGATACGAGGGGTCGGTTTCCTGCATCGGGATCAAACGAATGCTGCTGGCTCGTCTGAAATCGATATTCTGCTTTATAACCAAGGGCACCCCTTGGGTTTACCGTTCCTGCCGAATTATCTCATATTCGAATGTAAGAATTGGGCTACACCGGTATCCAGCGGCGCGGTGGACGCTTTTGTTACCAAAATACGAACCTGTCGATTGGAATTTGGCATTCTCGTTGCCGCAAACGGGATAACAGGGGATGCAAACGATCGTACCGCGGCAAGTGACATTATTCGCCGTGCATTTGATCGGGATAACATTAAAGTAATTGTAATTACTCGCGCGGAAATAGAAGCATTCCGGAGAGTAAATGACGTAGTCGCACTCGTGCGAGTTAAATTTGGACGCTTGATTATGGGATTAACTGCTTTTTGAACTACGCAAAACATGTCTCCGTTCGTGGTGTAGCATCGCGTCCACTTCGGACATGCCACGCCGCGCGCACGCGCAGCCGCTCTTTAACTCCCGCATCGACATTGCGGATCGTCAGCGTCGCCATTGTGATCTCTTTTGTTGCAGGCCAGCGTTGCATGCAATGAGAGCGTTGAGTACTAGTCCACCGAACTTCCGTTACGCAACTGCCCCTTCCCTTTTCACCTGCGCGTTGTTGTTGACGACGCGCGGCCTGCCCGCCCGTCCGCGCAGGTCACACCGCACTTGCCTCCTTTTCCAGGCGGTAGAGGTGGTTTAGAAGGAGCAACTCCGAAAGTTGCTCCCAGGGGTTGCTTTTAAGTTCGCGATGCGCCCTCGGATTTCGATGGGCACTGTAGGCGCCCGTAAACAGATTGCCCCGGCCAGTGTTTTCTCCTTCGTCCAATTCTTTCCAATGAAGGCACTTGGTCGGTCCTAAGAAAACCTTCGAAAAGAGGCGCGATCCGCTCTCGGAGAGGCCTGTCCGCTTTCGAACGGCATCTTCGAGCCGCCGATATCCCTTAAGGAGCTTGTCATCTGGGTCATCCCAGAAGGAGCGCGCCAAATCCATGATGCGGTTGTCTATTATGGCAAAGGGCACAACCGGGGGAAATTCCTGCCAGAGCATCCCATCGTGGGCGCTGGTCGAATGACTATCCAAAACGTAATCAGCCCATCAACTCGGCCGGATGGGTTTGGCGGCAGCGACATACTCAATGTCTTTGGCTGTCAGCGCCGATTGATCGAGGCGCTCCATAAAGTCTTCTCCGACCTCATATTCCTCAAGATCAGCGTTATGCGCATAGAGCAACTGGAGTACGACCGAGAAGCATCTCGGTCCTGTGCCGCCATATCCGGATGAAAACCCGAATTTGATGGCAATGCGATCTCCCACCTCTTTGGTGATTAGCAGGCCATGGTGGTTGGAGTAGGAAAGAATGCGCGCACAGACGATTCGGTCTCCGAATTGGAGCAGACGCATTACAGCATCCTGGCAGTCCTTAGATCCGCCGGCGATGCCATGATATTCGATCCCCGCGAGTTCGACTTCGGATTTCATTTTGATCCTAGGGGAAGACGCTGAGTTTCTTGTTGAGGGGGACGTTGGCGTCGAGCACGGTCGTGCGCCTCTCCACCTTCCACGCGCGGTTCATTTTGCTCAGCACGTCCTCGGGGCAACCGGAGAGGAGCCGATGATCCGTGTCCCGATGGGAGCCCACGTGGTCTCGATCATGTCGCTTCCCACGGATTGACCAGGGTGAGGTCGCAGCCCGCGAAATCCCCAACATCGCGGGTCGCGAGCTCGGCACCGGCGATGCGGGCCGTCGCCGCGATTTGCGCATCGAAGGCCTCGATCGGTCGGCCTTCGCGACGGCGCGCGGCGACGATCTCGGCGTAATGGACGGCCGCCTCTTCGTCGAAAGGCAGAACCCGGCCCGCGAAATCGTCGGTGAACATCGCCTCGGCCGCCGCGGCAAGCGCCGCGCGGCGGCGCCCGCCGGGCAACGCGGCGACGCCATACAAGATCTCGGCCTTGTTGACGCTCGTTGTACAGAGCGCTGCCCGCGGCCGCGCCGCAACCCAGGCGAAGACCGCCGCGGCGGGCTGCGAGCGCATCAATTCCGAAAGAACGTTCGTGTCGAGGACAATCACCGCTCGAACCGCGGCGGCTCGCCGACCGGCGCCGGCGGGTGCGGCTCGATCTCGTCGGCCCCGCCCAGCGGCAGGAACCGCCGGCGGATCGCCTCGGCGAGATTCGGCTCCGGGGGCCGCTGCTCGGCGCCGAGCGCCTCCTTCAGGATCGCGCGCAACTCGGCTTCCATCGACCGGCCGTGCCGGGCGGCGCGCACCCGGAGCTTTTCCCTCAGTTCGGGATCGACATTGCGGATGGTGAGTGTCGTCATTCCGGGTCTCGCATCAATACGCCTTCATTGTGTGCAATGCAGGCGTCGACGACAAGTGGAGCCCGGGTCGGGTCTACGCCGTCGCACAAAGGCATGCGCTTGCGCTGCCCGAGCAGCACACCAACGGCGCACCCCGCCTTCGACTACCGGGATTTCGGTGCGATAATATCGCGATGCGGGAGCACGGCGCTGAATGAAACGGGGCTAATTAAGCAAAAGAGGCGGTGCGGAGGCTGCCGGATGCTTTTTGCGCGGCGGGAAGCGTCACCCCCTCCCAACCCTCCCCCATCAAGGGGGAGGGCTCAAGGAGAGACGCGATCTCCTTTCATGGGATCGCCGCGCTTCACCGGTGTCACTACACCAGCTGTTTTGCTACGAAGGTTGTTCATCGGGAGACAAAAGCCCTCCCCCTTGATGGGGGAGGGTTTGGGTGGGGGTGATGCGGCCCAGCTCGTCGGCGATCGTTGCATGGACGCCGTCGGGATTTGCCAGGACCTCGTTGTTCCAAAACCGCAGAATGCGATAGCCTTGGTTTTCCAGGAACCCACTTCGCTCTGCCTCCTGCGGCGACGAGCGATCATGTTGGCCGCCATCTATTTCCACGATCAACCGGGCCTCGTGGCATACAAAATCGGCAATGTAGCGGCCGATCGGCACCTGGCGGCGGAACTTGTGCCCCTTTATTTGATGCGAGCGAAGTATTTGCCAGAGCTGCCTTTCCGCTTCGGTCATGTTGTGCCGTAAATTGCGGGCCCGGGCGTGTGCGCCGTCGGTGGGGTGCTTCTTCATATCGGGACTTGCGTTGCGGGAAGCTCACCCCCTCCCAACCCTCCCCCATCGAGGGGGAGGGCTCCAAGGAGATGCGATGCGGCACCGCCCGTGGAGAGGGCAATGCGGTTCGTGCTTGATTGGATTAAGACGAGAGGTCGTTTTCCAGGCGCATCCAGGGTGGTCTGAGCGGGGCGAGAGTTGCGTCGCCGGCCGCGAGCGTCTTCCCGTCGCGCACCGGTTCGATCCGCAACAAGGCCAGACCCAGCCCATCGCGGCTCGACCGCATTTCGCCGACCTCGCGACCATCCAGAGTCACGATAGTGCCTGGTGGCGGTGTCGGCCCTTCGATCTCTACGGGCATCAGCCGCCGCTTGACCAGCCCGCGATACTTCGTCCGGGCGGTCAGCTCCTGGCCGATGTAACAGCCCTTTTGCCAGTCGACGCCGTTCAGTTCGTCGAAGCCCGCTTCGAGCAGTATCGATTTTTCCAGCACCAGATCGCGGCTGCCGTCGGGGATGCCGAGCGACAGGCGCAGCCGGTCGTAGCTGTCGAAACCGGTTTCTGAAATGCCGGCATTGCCGAGGAATACCCGTGCCCCCTCGGGCGGCAGAATGGCGCGCGCGCCGAGGGCCGCCAGCCGCGGATCGACGAAGACGATGCCGGAACCGAACGGCCGGGCAGCTCCGGGCTCGCTCGGCAGTCCTAGGGCGGCCGGCGCGTCCGCTCCGAATACGGCCGCTACGCAAAGGTCGGATCGTTCGCCGAGAGACGCCTTCGCGCGCAGCCGATACATGGACAGCCGCCGCTTCAGATCACCCAGACGGGGGGCTTCGGTGTCGAGCCAGATCGATTCGTCCGCTTCGACCATCATGAAATCGTGCAGGTATTTGCCCTGGGCGGTGAGAAACGCGGCATAGCGGGCCGCCGTGGGAGAGACCTTGTCGACGTCGTTCGAGACGAGCCCCTGCAGAAACGGGCGGCGATCGGGCCCCGAGACAGCGAGAATGCCTCGATCCTCGAGCAAAACGAAGCTGGCATCGGCCATGGCGGGCTAGAGTTAGGCCCGGAGCGCCTGCTTGGCAAGCGGCGGAGGTCGGGATATAAGGCCCGCCGGACCGGGCGAAATGCACATCCTGTTTGTCACCGCGACGCGCATCGGCGATGCCGTGCTGTCGACCGGTCTGCTCAGCCACCTGATCGAGCGCCATCCGCACGCGCGGCTGACGATTGCGGCGGGGCCGGTAGCAGCTCCGCTGTTCGAAGCCGTGCCCGGGCTCGAAAAAATCGTCGTCGTGGAAAAACGACGCTGGTCGCTGCATTGGCTGCCGTTTTACAGCGCGGTTGCGACCCGGCGCTGGGATCTCGTCGTCGATCTGCGCGGCTCGATGCTTGCCTGGATGTTGCGCGCCGGCGAGCGCAAGGTCATGGCGAAGGGTGATGCGCGCGAGCACCGCGTTCGTCAGCTCGCGCGCCTCTTTGATCTCGATCCTCCGCCGAACCCGCACCTTTGGACCGCGTCGCACCACGAACGGGCGGCGGGCGCTATAATCTCTCCGGGCGCCCCTGTGCTGGCGATCGGCCCGGCTGCGAATTGGCCCGCCAAACAGTGGCGGGCAGAGCGTTTTGCCGAGCTCGCCTCGCGCCTGACCGCAGCAGTGGGCCCGCTGCCCGGAAGTCGCGTCGCGGTGCTGGCCGCACCCCATGAACGAGAGCTGGCCGAACCGGTTCTGGCGGCGCTTCCTCAAGGGTGGCGCATCGATCTCGTCGGCCGCGTTGATCTCTTGACGGCCGCCGCAGTGCTGCGGCGCTGCGCGATGTTCATCGGGAACGATACCGGGCTGATGCACATCGCTGCGGCCTCGGGAACGCCGACCCTGGGGCTGTTCGGCCCCAGCCCCGTCGCTCAGTATGCGCCATGGGGCCGGCGGACCGCCTGGGTCCGCTCGGCAGACCCGCCCGAGGCGATGTTCGGACCCGGCTTCGACCACCGTACCACCGGCACCCTGATGGACGGTCTGTCGGTCGACGCCGCCGAGGTGGCGGCCCGGCGGCTGTGGCATTCGGTCGAGAGCGCTGCGGCGTGAGCGAGCCGCGGCTTTCCGCCTTGGTCGTGGCCCATGACGAAGAACGCCAGCTCGCCGATTGTCTCGCTTGCCTCGGCTTTGCCGACGAGACCGTCGTCGTGCTCGACCGCTGCGGTGACCGCTCGCGGGAGATCGCGCTGCGCTTCACCGAGCGCCTCGTCGAAGGGGCATGGCAGCGGGAGGGGCCGCGGCGGCACGCCGGGATCGACGCCTGCCGCGGTGAGTGGATCCTCGAAATCGATGCCGACGAGAGGGTGACACCCGACTTTGCCGCCGAAATCCGGCGAGTAGTCCGAAACTCGACCGCCGCCTGGCACCTCATTCCGGTGGACAATTATATCGGGGCGCGGCGCGTGCGCTGGGGGTGGGGCGCTTCCTTCGGCAGGTCGGCTCACGCCGCGCTCTATCGCAAGGGCATCAAACGGTGGGGCGATCAGCGGGTGCACCCGACGGTTTCGTTATCGGGACAGCAGGGTGAGACGCTCGCATCGCGCCTCGTTCACTATGTCGACCGCGACGTCTCCGACATGCTGCGCCGCCTCGACCGCTACACCACAGCCCGCGCGCAGGATCTCCGCGAGAACGGCGATATCGGCAGCTACGGCCAAAACCTGCGGCGCATCGTGTCGCGTTTCTGGAAATGCTACGTCGGTCGAAAAGGATACCGCGAAGGTCCCTATGGTTTTCTGATCGCGCTCTGCGCCGCGCTCTACCCGATCCTTTCCTATCTCAAGGCACGGCTCGATCCCCCAGGCGCCCCTCACCCCGACCCTCTCCCCCACCCTGACCCTCCCCCGTTCGCGGGGGAGGGAAGGGTGGGTGTGTGCGGGGAGAGGGCGCCTGTCGGAGCAGATGATGTCTGACGTGGTGATGGCCGATGACGGGATCGCCTTTGACGGCGCGACGGCGGAGCGGGGGCCGCTCGGCGGTGCCGAGACGGCGTTCGCGGCGCTCGCAGAAGCCTTGGCGCAGCGCGGCCACCGGGTCGCGGTGCGCAATCGCTGCCGGGCCGCACTCTGCCACAACGGTGTGCACTGGGCGCCGCTTTCGGACGGCATCCCGCCGGCCTGCGATCTTTACATTGGCAGCCGCGGCCACCGGGTCATCGGGCTGGTTCGAAAAGCCCGGCGTCGGCTGTTCTGGCTTCACAATCCTGCAGGTTATTTGAAAAAACCGCGAAATCTGTGGCGGCTCGCCCGGTATCGCCCGATCCTGATTACGACCGGAAGCTATCACGCGACAACAGTGCCTAATTGGCTGCCTTGCGGTGGGCGCGAGGTCATACCCTATGGCGTGCTCGACCGCTTCCGTGCGGCAGCGCCGCGGGACCCGCCACCGCCGCGCGCAATCTTTACTTCGAACCCGCTGCGCGGGCTCGACTGGCTGCTCGATATTTGGATCAAACAAATTAAGCCGTCAGTGCCGGAAGCGGAGTTGCACATTTATGCCGGAGGAATGGTCTACGGCTCGAACGGAGCACCGCGAATTGAGGAAGCTCTGGCGGGGGCCGCCGGTCTCGCCGCTTATGGCGTGCGCCATTTCGCGCCGGTCGGCCGCGCAGAGTTGGCTGCAGCGCTGTCCGGCGCCAGAGCCATGCTCTACCGCGGCGACCCCGGGGAGACATTTTGTCTCGCCCTTGCCGAGGCGCAGGCGATGGGAGTGCCGGCTATCGTCCAGCCCTTGGGCTCGGCGCCCGAGCGGGTCATCGACGGCACGACGGGTCGTGTGGCCGAGGATGACGACACCTTCGCCACGGCAGCAATAAGCGTGCTGCGCGACAATGCCTTGTGGCGGCGCTGGCATCTGGCCGCGCTCGCAAAACAGGGCGGATCGAGCTGGGACGCCGTCGCGGCGCAGGTTCGAAGCGCTGATGAAATGACCCGGCGGGTGCTGCAGGCGATCGCCGGTGCGGCGCACGGCGGAGCGGAGATCTTCTTTACCCGGCTCGCCGCGGCGCTGCAGCGCGCCGGGGAGCCGCAACGGGTGCTGATCCGCCGCAATTCCCACCGGGCGCAATCCCTGCGCGCCGCCGGGGTCGGGGTCGGCGAACTCGCCTTCGGCGGCATCTTCGATCTGGCAACCCGCTTCGCCTTTGGGCGCGAGATCTCCGCCTGGCGCCCTGACATCGTTCTGACCTGGATGAGCCGCGCCACGCGCTTGTGCCCGCGCGGCGACTTTGTGCACGTCGCGCGCCTCGGCGGCTATTACGATCTGAAATATTATCGCCGCTGCGATCATCTGATCGGAAACACCCGCGCCATTATCGACTACGCGATTGCCAAAGGCTGGCCGCGCGAACGGATCGTTTACCTGCCGAATTTTGTTCCCGATTCGGCCACCGCGGCGTCCGCGGCAGGCAGCGTCCCGGCCTGTGGGCGGGCGCCACTGGCGTTGGCCCTAGGCCGGCTTCACCCGAACAAGGGGTTCGACCTGTTGCTCGAGGCTCTCGCCGCAACCCGGGAGGTCACTCTGTGGATCGCCGGGGACGGCCCGCTGCGGCCGCGCCTCGAACGCCTCGCCACCCGGCTGGGGATCATTGGCCGGGTCCGCTTCCTCGGCTGGCGCGAGGACGTGCCGCGCTTGTTGGCGGCTGCCGATCTTCTCGTCTGTCCGTCCCTGCACGAGCCGCTCGGCAATGTCGTGATCGAGGCCTGGTCCGCCGGATTGCCCGTCGTCGCCACGGCAAGCGACGGGCCGGCCGCTCTGATCGAGGATGGCGAAAGCGGCATCCTGGTGCCGCTCCCCGGAGCTCGCGGCGGCGGCCCGCAAGCGCTCGCCGATGCGATCGAGCGCGTTTGCGCGGATCCCGCGCTGCGTGCGAAACTCGGCAAAGCGGGCCGCCGGGCCTACGAGGCCGAGTTCACCGAATCGATCGTCGTCGCCGGTTACCGCAGTTTCTTCGATCAAGTGACACGCTGATGTGCGGGATCGCCGGGCTGATGACATATGACGGCGCGGCCCCACCGCCGGCGCCGCTGCGCGCAATGGGCGAAGCGCTGCGTCACCGCGGTCCGGACGGTGATGGCCGATACCGATCGGGAGACGTCGGGATGGTGCAGACCCGGCTCGCGATCATCGATCTTGCGACCGGCGACCAGCCTCTCTACGAACCGGGTGGCGCGGCGCTGATCGCCAATGGCGAAATCTATAACTACCTCGAGTTGCGCTCCGAGCTCGGCAGCGCCCGTTTGGCGGCTTTGTCAACGCAGTCGGATTGCGAGCTGCCGCTGCATCTTTATCGGCAATACGGGCTCGACTTCACTGCGCATCTACGGGGCATGTACGCGATTGCACTGCACGACCCGTCAGCCGGCCATCTGATCCTGACCCGCGATCCGTTCGGCATCAAGCCGCTCTATTACGCCGAGACGCCGCGCGTCTTTGCCTTCGCCTCCGAGCCGGGCGCGCTGATCGAGGCCGGTGTCGTCGTCCCGCAGCTCGTTCGGTCGGTACGCAACGAGCTGGTGCAGATGCAGTTCACCACCGGCCGCGAGACGATCTTCGCCGGGATCAATCGCGTGCTCCCAGGAGAGATGGTAGTGGTGCGTCAGGGGCGCGTCGTCGAGCGCCGGCGCTGCGCAGCGCTGCCCGATGGCGGGCCGTTGCAGCTCGGCGAGGTAGAGGCGCTTGCCCGGTTGGACGCCGTTCTCATGGAAAGCGTACGCCTCCACCAGCGCTCGGACGTGCCGTTCGGCGTATTTCTTTCGGGCGGAATCAATTCGACGGTGGTGCTCATGATGATGGCGCGGCTCGCCGAGCGCCCCGTCAAGGCTTTCACGATCGGCTTTGCCGGGGGTGAGGTGGCGGACGAACGCCCAGCCGCGCGCGCCGCCGCCGCTTCGGTCGGGGCAGAGCACGTCGAACTCGTGTTTGATGAAGCTGATTTCTGGAAACTGCTGCCCGAAGTCGTCTCTGCGGTCGACGACCCGGCCGCCGATTATGCAATCCTGCCGACTTGGGCTCTTGCTCGCGCGGCGCATGAGACCGGCCTTAAAGTGATTCTCACGGGCGAGGGCGGCGACGAGCTTTTCGCCGGGTATGGACGTTATCGCAGCGCGATGCGCCCGTGGTGGGCGGGCGGGCGCACCCCGCGGGCGCGCGGCGTGCTCGACGGCCTCGGCATCTTGCGGAACGAGATCGCCGGCTGGCGTGACGGCATCGCCGCTGCCGAGATCCGCAACAGCGACTACGGGCGAACTCCGTTGCAGGTCGCGCAAGCGGTCGATTGCGCCGATTGGCTGCCGAACGACCTGCTGACCAAGCTGGATCGCTGCCTGATGGCGCACAGTACCGAAGGCCGTACGCCCTATCTCGATACCGCGCTGGCGGCGCTCGTCTTTCGCCTGCCGGACGAACTCAAGGTCAGGCGCGGGTTCGGCAAATGGCTGTTGCGCCGCTGGCTCGCCGATCGTCTGCCCGACATGCAGCCCTTCAGCCGCAAGCGCGGCTTCACGGTGCCGGTGGCGCGCTGGATCGCGCATCGCGGTGCAGAACTCGGTCCGCTCGTCGCTCGTTCAACTGCGGTGCGCGAAATCTGCCGCCCCGATGCTGTCGAGCGCCTATTCACCGCCCCAGCCGACAGGCGCACCGCCCGCGCCGCTTGGAACTTGCTGTTCTACGCCCTCTGGCATCGCCGCCACATCGAGCGCGTCGCATCGCCGCAGGACACGATGGCCGCGCTGGCCGATTGCGCGTGACCGCGTCGTCTCGATCGCGGTTACCAGCTCAGAACAGAACGCCAGTTTCAAACAAGAAGCGGGTCTGTGTGGTATTCGTGCCTTCCCGGCCAAACGCCAATCCAGGTGTCGTGCTATTCGCCCCGACGTGGGAGATCTCTGCGCGCGCGAAGAAGATCTTGTACTGATAGGTCGGGGTCAGGGTGATCGACCACGCATTGCTGCCTGGGCCATAGAGCAGGTTTGGGGCGCCATTCGCGGTGCTTCCTGTGCTGGAGATGTATTCGAAGCGAATGGGAATGCTGAACCCGGGGAGGAGGGAGTCCTCGCCAAAGCTGTAGTTGGCCAAAATCGCCCCGCCATAAGTCGATGCGTCCGTAAACGCACCGATCGACGAAGCGGCAGGGACATGGGTGTACTGGAAGTAAGGTGTTATAGTCCAGGGCGCAGCATTGTAATTATAGACAACGGTGAGAAGTGTCTCGTTGTTCTGAAACAATGGCGTTGCAGTCGTCTGAAATAAAAGGTGTCGTAGTTGTCAGTTTAGCGGTGTGCGCGTAATTGCCACCGGCCGCCAACACGAAGTTATTCGAGGTATCGAGAGTATAGGTCGCCGAACCAGATAGCCACGTGTAGCGGTTTGAGTAGAAGCCATCGTTGAACGAGAATGCGAAGGCCACAGGGCCAGCGGTGTAGTTCAGCTGGCCGCCGCGACTGATGGCCGGTTCCTGGGCCCACAGAAGCCCGCGTTCGATGTTCATGTTTTGGAATGTAAAGGTGTTTTCTGCGCCGATCAGTGTCGGGAGCTTACCGCCCTGGACCGAGAAGGTATCGGTTGGCGCCAACTTGGCCCATGCCAACGGCAACGGCCCGAAGAAGTCTCCGGTCGCCTTAGGGGTATTGAAATAAGGCGTGCCGAGGCCGGGTATCGTATATGCACCAACCTGAACGTAATATTGAAAAAGACCATCAGTCTTCTGAAAGGAAAACTGACCATTGCTCAAACTGCCGAGCGACCGTTGGTCAGCGGGAAAAGGATTGTTCTGCCATAATACGAGAGGGGTGACGACACCGGTCAGGTAGACTGGACCGAGCGGTCCCAAGTCAAAATTCATTGGGTTGGGATTGGCCGCAAGAGGACCGGTCAAAGCGGGGGTCGTCATCGCGGTCGGGGCCGCCGGCTTTTCTTCCGCTGGCGGTTGCTCGGTGTTCTCCTCGGCCCAGGCAGAACCGATACCGCCGAGCAACACCGAAACCAAGGCGCTACTCATGACGAAGCTGTTGTTGGTATTCTTCATATCAAAGCCTTTCGAAACCCTACTTCGCGCTGGTCAGATGACCTGACCCTGCGGTTCTCCTATCGAGCTGTTGGGACCACTTCCCCTCTCCTCGCAGGCTAGCAAGCGCCATACCACGTTCCGGACGACGCCACGGATTACGCGGCAAACCGGTTAGTTGTGCAGCGATCCGCCAATTCCCTTTTTTCCCCGGATTACCGCTTCCGTCAATGTCCGCTCGCCAATTTCGCGAGTTTGATTAATTTATGGGCAGCCCGTGTTGTTTCCGGCGCGGAAATTGACAAAAAGACCGGGTCCGAGGAGCCTGCTGTCACGTCGTTCAGGCATCGGTTGCAAATCGCGATGCTGCCGCCGCCGGGCATCGTCTTTATTGCAGCCACTGCACGGCAGTTCCGTCAAATTCCATCGAGGTCGGAAGCCGCTGCTGCTGGCGGAGAAAATCGGCCACCCAGGCCCGGGCGTTCCGATAATATTGTTGCAGCGTAAGATAGACCGGCTGCTTGCGGCCTTCATTGTCGATCAGCCAAAACCCGCGCTGGCGGCCATCCCTGACTTCGTTGTTGTACATCTCCCAATAAAGGACGAACGGGCATCCCCATTCGAGCCCGGTTCGCATCACCCGGCGGGATAAGGAATCCTGTTCCTGCGGCGAATAGCGGTCGGCAGGGAAACCGTATTCGCCAATGAACACCCGTCTCCCGAAAAGTCCGTCTTTCGGCTGCAGTTGAGACTGCAAATAATCGAGGGCCTGCGGCAGCTTTTGCTCAGGGTTGGGGAGCAGCGAATCATATGCCGAGTAGGAAACATAATCGACCCGGGTCGCCGGAAGCACGGTGTTGGCGGCACGCGGCCGACCAGCGATCGCATCCCAAACCAGATTGACCTCGAGATAGTAGTAGACCTCGACGTCGGAGTCCGGGGTATCGCGCTTGGCGTCGTCCACCGCCTGTTGCCTGCGCTCCACCCAGGTTGCAACATTCGCCAGCAGTTCGGGCGACGGCTCTTTCTTGCGGCTGGCGGTGAGGTGATTGTCCATCTCCCAATTGCCGAGAAAGAAAGCTTTGCCGGTTCCGCTGTAGGTCTGCCGCAGGTAGCGCGTCAGATCGTACAGCTGAGTGTACTCCGTGCCGAGCGTCGCAGGGTCGAACAGCCGCGCTCGAGTGGCCGGTGGATAGACCCACATCAACAGATTGGCGAAGGGCATATCGATTACGGTTTTGATCGTCGGGTCGCTGCGGGCGATCTCTGCCAGTGTCTGCTCGCCGCCGGCTGTTGGTTTGAGCTGGAACTTTATCGTGTTGGAGCCGAGCGCGGAGATCGCTTCGGCGGTCTCGACAACTGGCGATCCCGCGGTGAAATGATAAGAAGGGCCAAAGGTTTGCGTGCCGAGAACGTAATTGAAGTGCTCGACAGGCCTTGCCGTCTGGGCTTCAGCGGCGGCTGCGCCGGCGACAGCCCCGGTGACAGCCAAGGCTCCGGCAATCAGCCGGAGACAGGATCGAACTAGGCGAGGCGCTTTGGCTTCCGCCAACCGCGCACCTTTCCGGACGCCGAGCGTCAAGTTTCGGACACTACTTGTTAAGCACCTTCTTCTACCTATGCGGGGCGGTATCAGCCGCCTTGCGCAACCAACCGAAGCGATGACAGCAATTTCTTCGACGAGAGATGACCGAGGCACCCGCTATCTTCTTGCTTGCGAACGATCGCGTGCTGGCGAATATCGTGCAGCTGCTGCACAGCCTGCGAGTGCACGGCTTCACAAACAAGGTCTTTTGTATCGAATTTAATGAAGAAACTCACTTTTTGAAAAAGGTATGCCGGGTTTTCGGAGTAGAGAGCTACGATGTCGGCCTCGAGCGGATCGATTTCCTCGGTCGCCGGATTTACGACAGGGATCCGCCGGCCAATCCCTATCCATACTGCCTCGGCAAGCTGCGGAAGTTATCTTTTCTGACCTTTCCGGGGCCGGCGGTCTATCTCGACGCCGATTGCATCGTCACCGCAGGGGCGGAGCTTTTCAACGAGATCTTCTCAATGCCGGCGCCGGGCATCGGGTATATCAACACCAGCCCGGATGGGGTCTACGAAAATGTGCCGACAGCGGCGGCGCTCCGTGATCGCTCGATCTTTATGACGTCGGGAATGATCGCCAAATCGCTGGCTGCGTTCGACTTCGCAGAGTTCGAGCGGTTTTTTGACGATCCCATGATTGAGCAGTTCCACAGTGTGCGAAGGCGCGGTGGTTACGTCGATCAGCCATTGTGGAATTTGCTCGTGGATTTCGATTTTTGCCCCGCCGTCGATCTGCTGGCCGACAAACGAGCCTCGCGGGTGACGAGCGTGACGGGCGATCTGAGCCTGCAGCCCGACGGGTCGGCCAGCGTAGGCGGACTGCCCGTTCTGCTGCTTCATCTCGCCGGCCCGGCGCTGAAAAAGAGCCCGCGTTACCGGTACTTGTTGGATGGCATGCTGCTCGGCGGCCTGCGCGATATCGCTGGCAGCGATCCCGACGCATTCTCCGAAATCAATAAATTTCTGTTCACCCGGTAAAGACGCGGTTTGGCAATGCCGCGCGACCCGCTGGAGCCGAATGTGCTGCCCAAAATCTCCGTCGTGATCTGCACGTTCAATCGTCACGATATGCTCCTCGAAGCGATCATGTCGATCGAGCTGCAGGATCTGCCCAGGCACGAGTACGAGCTGATAATCGTCGATAATTCGGACGATCTTCAGGCCCGAGACCAGTTTCGCGACGGCTTACAGATCACCTGTGCTCATCGCTATCTCGACGAGGCACGCCCGGGTCTATCGCGTGCCCGCAATATCGGTATCAACGCTGCGCGCGCCGCACTCGTAGCGTTCTTGGATGACGACGCCAAGGCCTCGGCCGGTTGGCTGCGGCATATCGTCGAGGCGTTTTCCGCGCATGAGACGGCGGGCGTGGTCGGCGGCCCGGTGCGGCCGATCTGGGCGGCGCGGCGCCCAGCCTGGCTGACGCCTCGGCTGCAGAGCTTTCTGACGATAATCGATCGGGGCGACGAGGCGCGCCTATTGGCTGGGGAGGAATGGCTATCCGGCACAAATATCGCATTCCGCGCCCGGGCGGTTACTGAAGCCGGCTTGTTCCCGGAAAGCCTTGGGCGCATCCGGGGCCTGCTGCTGTCGAACGAGGAGCTGCTCGTCACCAAACGCATTCGAGATCTCGGCTACACCGTATTCTATGATCCGAAGATCGAAATGCATCATCGTGTCCATCCCGATCGGGTCAGCCAGTCCTGGCTGCGGCGGCGGGTGTTTTGGCAAGTGCTGTCGGATCTCTTCATAGACGATCAGCTGCAGCCATGCCGGCCCGAAGAGGATATCCGGCGGATTCTGGATTTTCTGCTGAAACTGGCGCCGCGCCACCGCGGTGCCATGGGATTGTTTCTCGACACCGATGACGCGCAGCTTTTCGAGGCGCAAACCGAGGCGATCAGTGCGCTGGCCAGGCTGCTGGCGACCGACTGCGGGGATTGGCGCCGTTTTCTCGCGGAAGGACAGCAATAGTGGCAGTGGCGTGCCGCTCTGCCCTCGTCCTGTCGACGACACCACCTCTGCCGCGCGACTACGGCAATCGCAATCGCGTGCACCAGACCGTGTCGCTGTTCCGGCGGATGGGGTTTTCAGTCTCTTTCCTGCTTTATCCGATCGATCGCGACTGGGCTGAAGAGATGCCCGGCTATCATCGTCAACTGGTCGACAGCTTCGACTATTTCGCGATCGTTCCGAACAGCCGTAAGTTGCACCAAAATGCTCGTGGCTACCACCACGCCATTGACGAGTGGTGGGACGATAACATCGCACAGCAGCTGATCTGGCTGTTCCAGCGTAAAAAGTTCGATGTCCTTTTCGTCAATTATACGTTTCTGGCGAAGGCGTTCGAGTATGCGCCGCCGGGCGTCATCAAGATTCTGGACACGCATGACCTTTTTTCGGGACGGCGAGAGCTGTTCGAGAAATTCGGGGTAGCGCCGGAATTCTTCTATACCTCGCCGGAGCGCGAGAAGGTCGCACTCGACCGCGCGGATGCGGTGATCGCCATCAAGAAGTCTGAGGCGGTCGCCCTCGAGGCGTTAACTCAGCGGACCGTCTTTTCACTGCCGTATTGGGACGATCGGTCTCTGCCAACGCGCGTGGATCCCGGTAATCCCGGAGTGTACGATCACGACAGACCGCTTCGCCTCGGGTACTTAGGAGCGTACAATTCGGTCAATATCGTCAATTTTCGACGCTTTCTGTCGATTTTTGCCCGCTATGTCGTGCTCTACAATATTCCGGTGGAAGTGATCATCGCCGGAAATATGTGCGAGGGGATCACCGAAGATCATCCATTCGCCAGAAAGCTCGGCTTTCTCAAAGATAGCGCCGAGTTCTACAAAATGGTCGACGCGGTAGTGATCCCGCTCGAATTTTCGACCGGTATAAAGATCAAAGTGGCGGAAGCCTTGGCGTGGAACGTGCCGGTGCTGGCGACGCGCGACGCCTTCGACGGTTTCCGAGCCTATCACCCGACGCAGCACGCCCCGACATTGGCCGCCCTGTGTGAGATGCTCGTGGCGGTGGCCTATGGCGAGATCCCACCCCACGAGCTGGCATGGGCGACGCGAAAGGCGGGGGCCACGGCGGCCGCGGCGCAGGATCGCGGGTTTGCCGAACTGGAACGGTGGATCGACACATCGCTAGGCCCCGTCGTTCGGGCGTGCCGGGAGTTGCTGAACTGTTTGGATCAACCACTGCAAGAGCTCGGCCCCGACCAGGTGGTCGACCGCGCCGGGGCGCTGTGTCGCGATGATTCCTACCGACCGCTGGCCGGGCATTGCGCGCACCAGATCTGCCAAACTCTCGGCTACCCGATCGGAAGCTGGGGACTGTCGCAGAAAATTTTCCAGCGGGATTTCGACCTTCACGACCAAATAAACTGGATAACCCGACAGGTCGTTATAGACAGCTGATCGCTTAAGCCGGAAGTATCTCGGAACAGTTTCGGCGCGCCGCAAAAAAATCGAGCGCCGCATATGCGGCGCTCGAGTTCTGCAATGCGCCCGAAAAGGGGCGGCATCGGACCGCGATCAGTGGAAGAAGGTGCTGTCGATATGGGTGATCCCAACGAGGGTCATCGTCGAGCCGTCGGGCAGCGTGATCGTCGTGCTGCCGCCGCTGACGTTGGCCGTCGCCACGACGTGGTCCACAGTCGCGGCGTCCTGGCCCGCGAAATTGATCGCATCGCCGTGTGCTTGGCTGAACCCGACGACGGTGTCTTGACCTCTGACGCCGCTGTCCTCGATCAGGGTGCCGCCGCTGCCGGCAGTGATCAGATTGTGCCCCGATCCGCCATCGATCGTGTCGGCCCCGCTGCCGCCCATGATCGTGTCGTTGGCCCCGCCGCCGGTGATCAGATCCGGCCCGGCCCCGCCGTGGATCAAGGCGGGGCCCAACCCGGCATAGATCGTGTCGGCGCCGCCGCCGCCAAAGATCGTGTCTGGGCCGTCGCCGCCAAAAATCAGATCCGGGCCGCTGCCGCCGACGATCAGGTCGCCGCCGTGACCGGCAAAGATCGTGTCGGCGCCGCTGCCGCCGGTGATCGTATCCTTGCCGTCGCCGCCCACGACCATCGTCGAGCCGCTGCCAGCGGTGATCACGTCCCTGCCGCTGCCGCCGTAGACCGTTGTCGGGCCGCTGCCGCCGGTGATCGTGGCATGGCCCGTTCCGCCGTAGATGGCGGTCGGGCCGCTGCCACCCGTGATCGTGTCCGGCCCGTCTCCCGCAAAGATCGAGGTCGCGCCGCTGCCGCCCATGATCACATCGCCGCCGTGACCGGCATAGATCGTATCCGGTCCGCCGCCGCCGGTGATCGTATCCTTGCCGTCTCCGCCGACAATCAATTCAGAGCCGCTCCCTCCGACAATCAGGTCGCGTCCGCTGCCGCCATATATCGTGTCGGGGCCGCTGCCGCCCTGGATCGTGTCGGGCCCGTTGCCGCCGAAGATCTGGTCGGCACCCGAACCGCCGAAGATCATCGTCGGGCCGTCGCCGCCATAGATCGTGTCGTTGCCCGTTCCGGCAATGACCGTGTGCGGCCCGCCGCCGGTGACCTGGACGCCGAAATCGCCGGCCACCAGATTGATCGTGTTGCCGTCGGGCGACAGCATCGCTACGCCCTGATATCCCGCTGGTAGCGAGGCGGAGCCGGACGCCGAGGTCAGCAGCTCAAGGTTGAACAGCCCGGCCAGCGGAGGCGGCAAACCGCTGCCGTCCGGGGTCGCGACCACATTCATGTTATTGCCGTTTGCGAAGAGCGTATACTGTCCGCCCGGAACTGATGCCATATAACCGTTCCCCTCTGAATTGCCGCCGCATGACCGCGTACGACCAATGGATGAACTCGATGGGGAACAGAACACGCTTTGCGGGTTTCGTCGATGCTTTTCTGTTCCAATTTTAATCGGTTGTGCTTCGATATTATCGCAGTCCGAAAGGAGTATTGCGGGAGAATTCGTATCTAATCTGCGATAACGGAGGCGTGGCCGGTCGTAAGGCGCGCGCGCCTTATATGTCGGGAACTGCGCTGGCTCTACCCCTCGACCCAAATGCGAGCTAGACTCCGCGGCTGACTAACTATCTCCGAAAGGATGACACCGATGGCCTCCGAGGAGCGAGCGAGCGTCTGCACGTTCGATTGCCCCGATGCCTGCAGTCTGCGCGTCAGTGTCGCCGATGACCGTATCGTCAAGGTGCGCGGTTCTGATGCGGCGCCCTACACGGCCGGCGTCATCTGCAACAAGGTGGCTCGGGAGATGACCGAGTTCGTGCACGGACCGGGGCGTCTGCTGCATCCACTGCGCCGCCTCGGGCCCAAAGGCTCGGAGCAATTCCAGCGGATCTCGTGGGACGCGGCGCTCGACGAAATCCACAAGCGGGTCAACGAGATCGTCGACCGCTGGGGTCCGCAGGCGGTGATGCCGTTGAACTATGCCGGCCCGCACGGTTTGCTGGCCGGAGACAGCATGTCCTCGCGGTTTTTCAATCGCCTGGGCGCCACTCAGCTTTATCGGCGCGCCCTGTGCGGCGGCGTGCGCAGCGAAGCATGGTCGGGGAGCTATGGCGCCGTGCCCGGGTGTCCACCCGAGCTTGCCGAGGCCGCAAAGCTCAATCTCGTCTGGGGCAACAACGCGACCGTCACCAACCTTCATCTTGTCCGCTGCATTCGCAAGTCAATGCGTGCCGGCGGCAGGCTGGTGGTGGTCGACCCGCTGCGCACCAAGATCGCCGAGCAGGCGGATCTGCACCTGCAGTTGCTGCCGGGCACCGATGTGGTGCTCGCCTGGTCGTTGGCTGCGGAGCTCGAGCGCTCAGGCTCTCTGGATACGGCATTCATTGCCGCTCACGTATTGGGCGCCGAGGATTTCATGGCTCGGGCCCGCCAATGGCCTGCGGCGCGAGCGGCTGCGGTCTGCGGGCTGAGGGAGAACGAGATCCTGTCCCTCGCGCGCTGGCTCGCCGAGATCGAGCCGCTGGTCGTTTCGCCGGGCAATGGGCTCGAGCGCGGCCGTAACGGCGGCAGCGCAGTCCGCGCGGCAATCGCCTTGCCGGCACTGCTCGGGAAGCTGGGGAAGGGTAACGGCATCGTGCTCGGTGCGAGCAACGCCTTTCCGAAGACCCCGGACCGGCTGCAGCGGCCCGATCTGATCCCCGACGGCACCCGCACCCTCAACATCAATGACATCGGCCGCCATCTCGCCGAGAACGACATCGATCCGCCGCTGCGGGCGTTGTTCATTTATAACCACAATCCAATCGTCGTGCACCCCGACCAGAACCGAATGCGCCGTGGGCTCGGCCGTCCGGATGTCTTTGCCGTCGGCACTGAGCTGACGATGACTGAAAGCATGAAGTACTGCGATGTGGTGCTGCCCGCGGCTACCCATTTCGAGTACGCCGATCTCTATCCTTCCTACGGTCATCATTGGCTGCAGCGCGCCGAACCGGTGATCCCGCCGCCGGGCGAGGCACTGCCGAACACCGAGATCTTCCGTAGGCTGGCCGCGCGCTTCGGCTTTGATGAGCCGTGGTTCAATGCGACGGACGAGGAGTTGATGGACGATGCCGTCGATATCGCGGATCCTCGGCTGCTCGGAATGAGACCGAGCAAGATACCGACAGACCGGGCGGTGCAGATGACGGGACCGGACGGCAAGCCAATGATCCTCTTCGACAATATCTTCCCCGCTACGCCCTCAGGCAAGATCGAACTGAAGTCGGAGACATTGGCCAAGCGGTGGGGTGCGGCGGCTTTGCTGCCGGGTTGGCGGGAGCGAGAGGTTTCGCATCCGCTGATGCTGATTTCACCGGCCTCGGACAAGCGCATTTCCTCGACGCTCGGCGGCCTCGGCGCTTCGCAACAGGCGCCGCCGCTCTTGATGAATCCCGAGGACGCGAGCCGGCGAGACCTCCGTCACGGCATCGAGGTGCGCCTATGGAACGAGCGCGGCGAGGTCATCTTGCCGCTCATCGTGACTGCGGAGGTGCCGCCTGGTGTCGTCGCCAGCGAAAAGGGGGCGTGGCTGGCGACGAGCCGCACCGGGCAGACGATTTCGGCTCTGGTCTCGTCGGATCTCAAGGCCGATCTCGCCGAAGGCGCATGCTTTAACGATACGCAGGTCGAGGTCAGCCGCGTTTGAGTATGAATACCGCAGGCAAAGACCCGCTGATCGGGGTGATCAACGCCGGTTCCTCTTCCGTCAAGTTTGTAGTGGCCGAAGGATCAACAACTCCCTGTCCGAATGGGAAAAGACTTTGGAGGGTCGGCCCAGGGCCGACTACGAATTCTGGCGGGATCACCTAAGGCCGCTCGGATTCGGGCTGCCGGCTGAAATCCTCGAATATCCGGGAGGGATGCCCGGGGACATCGGCTTCACCTGGTAGCCCGAGCACCTTCCTCCGCTTCGGCCAGCGAAGGCCGCGCCATCCGCTTCACCAGCGGGTTCGCGGTTACGCCATGGGCGATGACACTGAGCAACACGGTCCAGCCGGCTGCTAACATTAATGTGTCGTTACCGGGCAGCTTCTCGTCTGATACCAGAACGGCGAAAACGATAGTGGCTAGCCCGCGCGGGCCGAACCAGCCGATAAAGAGCTTGTCCGCCGGGCTCGTCCGCGTGCCGATCAGGCACAGAAAGACTGGAAGCATCCGGATAACGGTCAGGCTCAGTAGGGCGTAGAGCAATGCCGGCCAAGTGACGCGGTCAATGAGGCGGGGAACCACTATGCCCCCGAACACCACCCACGTCAGCAGTGCCAGCGCTTCGCCCATGTGCTCGGCGCCACGCAGCAGCTCCTCCTTGTGACGCTCGCGAAGCCCGCTCAGCAAGAGGCCGCCGACAAAGCAGGCGATGAACCCGCTGCCGCCCGCCGCCTGCGCCCCCGCAAAGCACGCCGCCGCCAGCGCGACGATCGGAATTTCCACCCAGTGTTCGCTAATCCAGCCGCGCCTTTCGGCAAATCGCAGCACTAAGGTGGTTAGCCAGGTCAGCGCAAGTCCGACGATCAACCCGATACCGATCTCTTCGACGACCACCCGGGCGACATGCACCATGGTTCCGCCCTCGATCTGCGTGCCGACCGCCAGTCCAAGCAGCAACACTACGATCGGCACGCATATGCCGTCGTTCAGACCGCTTTCGACGTTGAGCGCCTCGCGCATGACCACCGGGACTGCCTGGTTTGTCACGACCGGCTTGCCGAGGGCCGCATCCGTCGGCGCCAGCATTGCCGCCAGTAAGGCGATCTCCAATGTCCCGAGTAAGGGGAACACGATCGCGGCGAGCACAAAACCGAGCACAATCGTCAGCGGCAGACCTACCAAGAGCAGCCGCTCCGGAAGGCCCCGATTGCGCCTGAGGACGCCGAAATCCGCATTGGCAGCGTCGGTGAACAAAACCATAGCCAATGTCAGTTCCGCCAAAACCCGCAACCCCTCGCCAGTAATGTTCAGGCGGAACACACCCAGAGCATCCGGGCCGAGGATAAAGCCGACTGCAACGAACACAATCGGGCCGCTTATCCATGACCGCTCGATCCGGCCGGCAACCGCGCTATAGATAAGAAGGAACGCGGCCAATAGCGCGGCATTCTGGTACATCTGTGATACGTCCCCGATACCCGCTAGAAAATTGGATAGAAGCCCATCTCGACATGATGCCTTGATCTAGATCATCTTGGCCAGCGGGCTGGCGAGCTATACGCGGCGATGACGCATCATCCGGCTTAGAGAGATGCCGCAAAACCATTGGGCCGACCCTGATCGCCATGATGTTCACCCTGCTTCAGGCGTGGCGAGTCGCCATCTCAACTCCTCCCGCCGCACAGGTCATGAAGCCGGTAGCATAGGGAGCGGTCGTCCTATATCTAAATGCGGCGACGATCTTTGCTGCGGCCTTTAGCCTGATGTGGGAACTTAGTCCCGGAGCGTTCGCCGGGTTCGCAGCCTGGACAGACCACCTGGGCGGACTAGCCAGGATGCTGTATTTCAGCCTCGCGACGCCGACGACGACCGGTTACGGCGACATCGTGCCGGTCGACCCGTTCGCCCGCAGCCTGGCCAATCTGGAGTTGGTTTTGGGCTATTCTATCTCGCCATCAGGGTTGCACAACTCGTGACCCTGGAAGTTGAAGACCGGCGCCGCTAACCTCCAATCGTTCTCGTCTCCTTACCGAGGTACTCCGCATGCAGCGCACCCGTGTCCTTATGTTCTCCGCCGCAACACTCGCATGTATTGATATCTCGGCGATTGCCTATGCGCAGTCCTACCCGCCCCCGCCCGGTTATGGTTATGGCCCTCCGCCTTGCCAGGCCGTTACGCCCGGCCCTTTGCAAGGCGCGGGAAGGGGCGCGGCGGGCGGCGCATTGATCGGCGCGATTTCGGGCAATGCCGGGCGCGGCGCCGCAATCGGGGCCGGCTTCGGCGCCCTCCGCGGCGCAGTACGTCGCGGTTCAGCCCGCAGCGCGGGGGTCTGTTACTGAGGCAAAGAACGATTGGCGAGAACCGCGAGTGGCTCAGCCATAGTGCAAAGCCTCAGACAAGGGGGACAATGATGAACAAAGAAGTCGTGGCCATTTTGTTGGCATGCTCTCTTGCGGCATGCGCGCAGCCGCCTGCCCCACAGCAACAAGCAGCGCCGCCGCCTGTGCCTGCGGCGCCGCCGGAGGCCGCCGCACCACCTACGCCACGAGTCACGTCCGAGGCGCAGATCGCACCAGGACGATGGGATGTCGAGCGGGTGCGCTGTTCCGACCTGCTCGGCGCCGCGGATGACGACCGGGCGGCAGCGGCGATGTTTTATTACGGCTACTTAGCGGCAAAAGCCGGCATCCGCGTCATCGATGTGAGCCAAATCGACGGCAATATCAAAAAGGTGATGGACCGCTGCGCCGCCGCCCCGAATATCACCGTGCCGCAGGCCTTCCGCCAAGCGCTCGTCCATCACCGATGAAGTTCCTCGCGGGAGAATGAGATGGCATTTGGGCTGAGCGTCGAGCAGCAGGAATTGCGGGATGCCGTGGCGCGGCTGTGCGCGCGCTTTGGCGACGAGTACTGGCTGAAGAAGGACGAGGAGGGCGGCTTTCCGCACGAGTTCCATCGGGCGATGGCCGAAGGCGGATGGCTCGGCATTGCGATGCCGGAGGCTTATGGGGGCAGCGGCCTCGGCATTAGCGAAGCGGCAGTCCTGATGCAGGCGGTCGCCGAATCCGGCGCCGGTTTCAGTGGCGCCTCGGCGATCCACATGAACATTTTCGGGCTGCATCCGGTTGTCGTCTTCGGCAGCGACGAGCAGAAACGGCGTTTTCTGCCGCCACTGATCGCCGGCACAGAGAAAACCTGCTTTGCGGTGACCGAGCCTGATGCCGGGCTCGACACGACCCGGCTCAAGACGCGGGCGGTACGCGAGGGCGACCATTATGTGCTCACGGGCCGCAAGATCTGGATCTCGACCGCCCAAGTCGCCGAGAAGATGCTGATCCTCGCCCGCACGACGCCGATCGAGGAGGTCGCGCGGCCGTCACTGGGCATGACCTTGTTCTACACCGATCTCGACCGCAGCGCCGTCGAGGTGCGCGAGATCCCGAAGATGGGGCGCAAGGCGGTCGATTCGAACCTTCTCTTCATCGACGGGCTGAAGGTGCCGGTAGGGGACCGCATCGGCGAGGAGGGCAGGGGCTTTCATTACATCCTGCACGGCATGAACCCGGAGCGCATCCTGATCGCCGCAGAGGCGGTCGGGCTCGGCCGCGCCGCGCTCGCCCGCGCCGCGCGCTACGCGAAGGAGCGCGTCGTCTTCGGCCGGCCGATCGGCCAGAACCAGGCGATCCAGCACCCGCTCGCCGAGCGCTGGATCGAGCTCGAAGCGGCCGAGCTGATGGTGTTGCGCGCGGCCGCCGCCTATGACCGCGGCGAGGAAGCCGGCGCCTATGCCAATGCCGCCAAATACTGCGCCGCCGAGGCCGGCTTCCGCGCCTGCGAGACCGCGGTCATGACGCATGGCGGAATGGGCTACGCCCGCGAATACCACGTCGAGCGCTATTTCCGCGAAATCCAGATCGCCCGCATCGCCCCCGTCAGCCCCCAGCTGATCCTCAGCCACATCGCCGAGCGCGTGCTCGGCCTGCCGAAATCGTATTAAGGGCAAGGGCATCAGATACCGGCACGACCGTCACCTGCTCGGTCATTGTGGCTCGGAGCGTAGGCCGCCTCAGATGCGGCCCGCGCCGAGTCCAAGTGAGAGTGGATGAGCTGAAGATCTCGGCGTGCGCAGTTCCTTGCGTGGTGCCACCAAAGGCGCTGACGTTGTCGCAACTGCCATCGGTTTCAAAGTCAGGCCGCAACTCAAAGGACTGAAACCCGACGCAATGGACGAGCTGGACGAGCGCCATCGATTATGCGCTCAGACCGCCGGCATACGCAGGCGCCCGGGAACGAAAACGCCTGCCTGAACCTAATGAAAGACTTTGGATAGCCGGGGGGCCATCGCGGCCGTCCCTTCAATGCGCCTCGCTGATGGCTGCAGCCCGCATCGCCCGTTACCACGGCGTCGGAATTCTTTACATGCTCATCGACGCCACTCGACCCGACGCGTCGGTCTTCAACCTCTTGAAACGCTACGGGACCGGGATTCTTTACCTGCCCACAAGAATGCCGGGCCGGAACTGATGGGTCTGGCGGTGTCGGAATTCCTTACAATCCCGATGACGGTCCACCTATCGAAAATTAAATATTAACGGCCGCTTTCAGGCCAACCGATGTCGCCACGGTGTCGGAATTCTTTACATGCCAGGCAGCGAACCATGACCCATCACCTGCAACTACCGGAAAGGCTGGCTACCTTTGGATGAGAACGCGGGTGGCATAAAAATTGCTCGGTTTAACCATACCGAATTTGTGTCGCCTACCGCAATTTCAGGGGAGGGGAGCCGTGGGGAACCTTTCGACCAAACTGCCCATCGGGCGTACGGGTGTGTGCCTCGGGTTGTTGTCGGGGGTAGCGGTGAGCGCGCTGCTAGGCGCGGCTCCCGCGGCGCGCGCCGCCGTCATCCCGGTTATCGACGTCATTCCGAATGCGGTCAGCGCCGAAACCGGTCAAAACTCCGAGCCGAGCATCGCGGTCGACCCGCTCAACCCGAACATGATGATCTCCGGTGCCTTCAGCAGCGCAACTTCCGGCAATGATCTTGCCACGCCCTACTGGATCAGCACCAACGGGGGTACGATTTGGACCGGCTTTGGCACCCTTCCAAGTTCCGACAAATCGCTCGCCTGGGAACAGAGCGGCGCGGCGGCCTTGACCACGACCCTGAACGTCGTCAGCAACCCCCCCCTCAGGGACACCATCAGTACCTTCCAAAGTGGCGCAACCAATTTTGGCTCTGCGATCAATACGACCGCGAATGGAGTCCTGGACCAGCCGTGGATACGGACGGGTCCCGGGGGTGAGACCTATCTCGCGCTAAACAATCTAGGAAATGCGGCCGGCAAGACCGCATCACTGCTGGTATCCTCGAATAACGGTGTCGCCTACGGTTCGCAGGTTACGCTCGAGACGGTTACACCGGCCGGGGGTCAGGACGCCCCGTCGGTACGCACCGCCGTCAACGGCAGCACGGTCTATGCAGCTTTCACGCGATGGGGCACCCCCACGAGTAATGCCAATGGAACCACCTTCAGCGGTTCGCAGGTGGTTGTCGTCAAGTCAATCAATTCAGGAGCCGCCTTCTCGGCCGGCGTGTCGGCCGCGACCACCACCGGGTATTTTGCCAACGCGAGCAACACGCTCCTCACCCTTGGTCAAGAGCGCACTAGCAGCGACGTTGCGATCGCCGTCGATCCAAACAATGCAAATCATGTGGTGGTCGCTTATGGCGACGCGGCCGCTGGCAACGCTGGGGGACAGCTGCTGCTGCATGTGGTGGAATCGACCGATGGGGGTGCGACCTGGACCCAGAAGTTCACTACCTCTTCTGCCGTAAGGTCTGCCCTGCCGGGCATCACGATCCTTGCGGACGGACAGATTGGGCTGCTCTATGCCAGCTACGATCCCGCCGCGAACGAACTGTCACAGCACCTTGTGACGACGACCGACGACTTCGCGACCACCACCGACAGTCTGCTGGGTATGCAAACCAACGCCACACCGACAGCCAACTTTTTTCCATACCTCGGCGACTTCTACGACCTGACGAGTGTCGGCAACACGATGTACGGCATTTTCAGCGCTTCGAACGATGACAACGGCACCCTGGCGTCGTACCCGGATGCGATCTTTCAGCGCGACTTCACCGGAACCCCCAACACGGCAAGCTTCCAGCTCACCGATCTGATGGGTAACCCGGTGTCTTTGTCGATCGACCCGTTTTTCTTTAGCTTCACCTCAGTTCCAGTTCCCGAGCCCGGCACGCTTACCCTGCTCGGTGCTTGGCTGCTCGGCATGGCCGCGCTGCGTCGGCGACGCTCGTAAAAAAGTGAGTTGCGACCGTTTCTCCCCCCCCGAGGGTTGGCGCCGGTCACGGTCGCGATCGCATCACCATGGGGGCTATCGTGTCCCGCCATTCGCAAAAAAAAGCAACAATCGCGGCCCTGCTATCGCTTAAGCGGCAGGCAGGGCAGGGATGTATATGGGAGGGTTGAAGAGCAGGGCATGAGTGAGCCGCGGCCACTAGTGGTCGTCGCCTCACTGTCGGCGCCGCTCCCGCCTTGACCCTGCACGCCACTGTTGCTCGGGTTGGTGTTCGCCGGCGAGGTTTCCCCGGCCGTGCCGGGCGTGGTACCGTTGGCCGCTCCTGCGGTCGGGCTGCCATGAACACAGGCGATCAATGACGTTCCGGCGAGGAACGCCGCAGTCACCGACCCCCGTCGAGCCGTCTGCCACATAACGCGTCCTCTCCGTAGGAAGACTGCCATTGCGCCCTCGGTCGGGAGAGCCGCCAGGAGCCTAAAGCACCAACTCAGGACGCCCAAGGTAAATTCTCTTTGCTCAAACCTATTTGCGCGCAAAGGCGAAGCCTGTGCGTTTCCCATTGCGAGCGCGCTTGTGATTGGGCCCAACTCGGTTTTCCGCGCACAACAATCTCGGCCGCGCGCTGGAGACATCGGCCGGATTCCCGAGGCGTGTCGTCCGTTCGCGATTGCGCTGCGCGAGGCGTGGGGTCTATGTCGATCTGTTCAATTGCGAGAAAATTGCGGCGTGCTTACAAGAGGTTGGCGAATTGGCGCTACGACTTCGCGCGCGCGATCTGTAAAAATTACCGACGCATTGGGCGGCGCCCGGACCGGCTATCATTCATGAAGACTGACCTCAACCGAACCCCTACTTCTGCAATTCGCAAGCTCCTTGTTTACAGATCGATCTGCGGAACACGCAGGGACATGGTGGGCGCGGATTTTTGCATTCTTGTTGGTACAAATATTGGTAATCGCCCAATTTCTCCTTGTTGACGGCGCCGTCTGAACAGCAACTGCCGCATGTTACAATAGCTGAACAATCCCCATCTTCAAGTCCTCCATGGACTGGGGACGTCCGCGGCTTTTGTAGGGGCCGCGAGTGAAACGACGGCGGCGAAGATGACGGCAAGGGGGATCATAGCGTTGAGGCGTTGACATTGAGGATGCGACTCCAGCGATGTCGAAAGTCTAAGTTCTGCGCTTTTACCGCGCGGCCGTCAAAACCGCGAGCGGCACTGGCCGCGCCCCCCGGATGATCGGCAAAGAGCTTTGGCTCGGAGCTAAATTTCGGGCTTCCCGGCGCCGCATTCTTCGAAGATGCTCGCACGCAGACCCCTGCGATGCGCAAGGCTTAGGGTGGCATCGGACTTGGCACCGAAACCGCACGGGAACGGCCCTGGGCCATTAGGGGTCGGCGGGGCGCGTCGCGAACGGGAGTAGAGGGGTATGACATTGCGGGTTGCGATCGGCGGGTTTGGAGCGATCGGGAAGGTCGTCGCGCGGCGGCTCGATCGGGGGATCGAAGGGCTGAATTTGGCCGCCGTGTCGGCGCGCGATGTGGCGCGCGCGGAAGCGGCAATGGTCGGATTTGTGCGACCGGTGCCGGTTGTGCCATTGGACCGGCTCTGGGAGCACGCCGATGTCGTTGTCGAGTGCGCGCCGGCTGCGGTCTTGCGCGAGCTCGCCGAGCCGGCGCTCGGGAACGGGCGCATTGTCATGGTGCTGAGCTGCGGGGCGTTGCTCGACAATTTCGATCTCGTCGATCTGGCGCGCCGCAATGGTGGCCGCATTCTCGTGCCGACCGGAGCACTGCTGGGACTGGACGCGGTCATTGGCGCTGCCGAAGGCGGCATTGCGAGCGTCAAGATGATCACGAGGAAGCCGCCGCAAGGCCTATTGGGCGCACCTTATCTTGTCGCCCACGACATAGATGTTACCGGAATGGCCGAGCCCAGTTGCGTCTTCAGCGGCACTGCGCATGAGGCCGCCCGCGGGTTTCCCGCCAACGTCAACGTCGCTGCCGCATTGGCGTTGGCCGGCATCGGGCCCGATCGCACAATGGTCGAAATCTGGGCCGACCCGACCATCACTCGCAATATTCACCGCATCGAGGTCGATGCCGCAGCCGCCCGCCTGTCGATGCAGATCGAGAACGTGCCGTCGGACGACAACCCGCGCACCGGCCGCCTGACGCCACTCTCGGTAATCGCGGCATTGAAAAAATTGTCGAGCCCGCTTGCCATCGGCACCTGACGCGCGATCAGGCGGCGCAGCGCAAAGTAAAGCGGGCCCAGACGTCGCTGAGTGCGGCGACCAGCGCTTCGATATCCGCGTCGCTGTGCAGCGGGGTCGGGGTCAGGCGCAGGCGCTCGGTGCCGCGCGGCACGGTGGGATAATTGATCGGCTGGACGTAAATCCGATGGCGATGCAACAGCTCGTCGCAGGCGGCTTTGCAAAGGCCGGGGTCGCCGACCAGAACCGGCACGATATGGCTCGCCGACGGCATGACCGGGAGGCCGGCTTGCGCGAGGAGCCGCTTCAACCTCGCTGCGCGCTCCTGGTGGCGGTCACGCTCGGCCTGGCTCAGTTTCAGATGGCGGATCGCGGCGAGCGCGCCGGCCGCGATCGCCGGCGGCAATGATGTGGTAAAGATGAACCCGGGCGCATGGCTGCGCAGAAAATCGATGAGCGCCGCCGAGCCGGCGACATAGCCGCCGATCGTACCGAAAGCCTTGCCGAGGGTGCCCTGGATCACCGTCGGGCGGTGCATCACCCCGTCGCGCTCGGCGATGCCGCCGCCACGTGGCCCGTAGAGCCCGACGGCGTGGACCTCGTCGAGATAGGTCATCGCGCCATACTGCTCGGCGACGTCGCAGATTTCGCCGACCGGGGCGATGTCGCCATCCATCGAATAGACCGATTCGAAACAGACGAGCTTGGGCCGGTACGCCGGCACGCGCTCAAGCAATCGCGCCAGATCCGCGGGGTCGTTGTGGCGGAAGACGTGCTTTTCGGCACGACTGTTGCGGATGCCGGCAATCATCGAGGCGTGGTTGTTGGCATCCGAAAACACCGCCATGCCCGGAAATTCGCGCGCCAAGGTCGACAATGCCGCGTCGTTGGCGACATAGCCCGAGGTGAAGATCAGCGCCGCGGCGCGCCCGTGCAAATCGGCGAGCTCGCGCTCGAGCAGCAAATGCACATGGCTGTTGCCGGAGATGTTGCGGGTGCCGCCGGCGCCGGCGCCCATCGCCCGCAATGTCTCTTCCATCGCCGCTAGGACGGCCGGGTGCTGACCCATGCCGAGATAATCGTTCGAGCACCACACCGTGACCTCGGCGCCGATGCGGTGGTCGAAGGCGCGCGGAAACCGCCCGCAGCGCCGCTCGAGATCGGCGAATACGCGATATCGCCCCTCGGCGCGGAGCGCCTCAAGGCGGTCTTTGAAGAAGCCCTCGTAATCCACGGCGCCCAATGCCGGTTGCTGTTACTTTGGCTGAGTGAAATTCACGATTTTCTCGCCGGGCGGCGGTGTGGTGAATTGGTTGACGGGGCTCTCCACCCCATCGCCTACACCATCGTACCCTATCGACGTCACCGTGTAGTAATAGGTCGTCTGCGGCGTCAGATTGTACAGGCGCGCCCGGAACACCGTTTCTGGATGGCCCTGGTTGAGCCGGATGTGATTCTTCGCCGTCTGGTTTAGCTCCTTGGGATCCGTACCATAGTGCACGACTGCGAAATGATCGTCGTCCCCGCCAGGGTTATTGGTGGTCCATCTGATAATCGCGAAATCGTCTCGAGCGCCTTCGAGCATGGGCCCCTGGGTAATCTCGACGTGCTTGGCTTTCGCCGCTGGCGAAACTATTTGAGCGGCGGTCGGGTTGAACGAGAAGAGGCTGCCGACCGCGGCGGTGATCGCCAATTTCAGGACCATTCTGGTCACGGAACAGACTCCCACTTGGCTGGTCCGGTGGAAAGACGATTGAAGGATATAGGGCCGCGCGCGGCCCCATATCTCTTCCAAACGCTATGGGACAGGGTTCGGCGAGGGCACCGGCGCGACACCACAGATGTCCGAAGCGCAGGGGTACTGAGTAAGACTCCAAGTCGGTATCAGGGTCTCGTTACCCTGGGTCGATGCGTTGCCGCCGGTCAGGCACCGACCCGTATAGGTATTGATGAAGGGGTAGGTGCTGACGGTCGGGTTGGCCGGATTGTAACCGTCCGTCAGTGTTTCCATGAAGGCGACGATCTGGTTCTCCTCGGTATCAGTCAAGCCGAGCATACCGGTCGTCATGTCGATGTTGTTCGGGACCTCGGGCATCGGCCAGCAGTCCACCTTTTCCGTCGTTCCCGTCGGGCAGTGACCAGACGTAACCGGGTAGTCATAGGCCATCACATCGCGCGTATTGTAGAAGTGGACGAGTTGCTTCAGGCTCTTGATGTAGCCATTGTGGAATAACTCCTTCTGGAAGTAGGGTCCGGGCGCCTCGGTGGTGGGACACTGCGGCGGGGTCAGCGCCACATCGCGGGCCGTCATCACCTGCATTTGGCCGTCGGTCGTCGGCGCGTATTGTAGCCAATTGACGGAGTTCGGATCGGGAAAGCTTTGCGGCCCACTTCTGAGGAAATTGCCGAGCCCAAGGTCTCTGTATTGGAACCCGTCGGGATTGAATGTAAACCCGTACGAATTTGGCGTGCTCTCATAGAACAGACTGATTCTGGGATTGAGCGGCAGGCCTTCATTGGCAAAGCCGTGGCAGGTGAACAGAGGCTCTACGCTGGCCGTATTGCCGGTGTCGGTCTGGCTTGACGTCAGGGTTGTGGATCTACCGTCCACGTGGCAAGAATTGCAGTTACCCTTGCCGTTGAACAGCTGGTAACCGGCCGCCTCGTCCGCGGTCAACGTGTATTTGTTTTTCAGATAGGCGTCGAATTTCGATGTGAAAGGGCTGATATCCGGTGAGCGTTCGAGGAATGACAGGGACTGCCCCCAGTGATCGAAAATATTGGTTGCCTTGGTGCGGTCGTCCGCGCTCAGAGCGATCGGGGTAGCGCTGCCCTGGAATATAGCCGCACCTGCGGGGGTGGCGCAGATCTGACCGGTGTTGGCCGGCCAGCTGATATTAAACGAGTCGCCCCAGACCAGTTCGAAAAGTGGCAGATACTGCGTCTGGGATATTTTCCACGCGATGCAGGCGATATCGGGGTTCTGCATTTCCCCGGGATCGACCGGCGGGCCCTGTGCCTGTTCGGCGTCGGGAGCCTGCAGCTTCATCCCGGTCGCCCGCCCATCCCAGAAGTTGCCGCCGAAGAACAGTTGCTGTGTCGTGATTGTAGTTGAGCACGGGAAACGTGTGTGAATACGTGTACCGCTGCGCCGTCCGCTTGGCGGCCCGATAGTGATAGGATCCGGGATACGCGACCATCGTCAGATTGACCGACGGGATCGGTCCGCTAAAGGCGGCGTAAGGCATGTGGCAGGACGCGCAGGCCACGTTCTCGAACGGAGACATAGTGAGGTCGTACTGCAACAGCCCGCCGAGAATCCGCTGCGCGTCGTACCCGTTAGGTACAAGTATTGGCGGGTTGCCGCTGTAAGTTGGGGTCGGCGATAAGGCTTGGTACTCTGCGTAATATTGATTGAAGAGGTACTGAACTTCGCGTTCAACCCTGGCAAGCTCCGAATTCAAATTTGGCGGGAGGATGCTGGGGGGAACGTAGCCAGGCAGCGGCGGATAGGGATTGTAGGGTGGCGGCATGGTTGGCGGGTCTTGGGCGGATGCGGCGAGAGGGAGGCTCAAGACCCCCAGCACCGTTGCGAAAACTGCCCTTGCGAGTGTCGATTTGTCTCGACGCATCGGTGTTCCCTCTCCTCAGCGTTAATGCAGGACGTGTTGCTTTCACAGACCTACTGCCCCGGCCCGCCGATCCAATTACATCAGTGAAGCCGGCAACCGCAGGTTAACGCCGAGTCAGTCTGCTGGTCTTTGGCTCTCACCTGAGATTTCCTAAAATTAACTTAGATTAGCGCAGTGGGCTCGGGCGGTCGCAGAGTGCCGGGGCTGAACAGGATGGTGTTCAGGTCCCGCCGCCGCAGCCCATATTCCACGGCATTAACCAATATTCCGTGCTTTTTCTACCCTATTTCCGCGCCCCTGCGGGCCATTGGCTGCCTTATCAGGCACTCCCATGGCCATCCGCTGCAGCAAAATGACAGTAAATTGACATCCAAACGGGGGCCGGACGGGGAAGAACGGAGAGTTTCCGGCCCGGAGAGGTTCAAAAAAGGCCTGATTAAGATTGCTTATCTTGACAGCAAGATCGATAAGGACGGATCTTAGAAAGGTTAACAAGATCTAAGAAGGCAGGGGAGGCAGGTCTGCACCGATCAGGACAGCCTGAATGATCCGCAAATTCGGCCGCTTTCAAGTGCTACCGCACCACCGCGAGTTCTTAGCCGACGGGGTGCCGGTCGCCCTTGGCAGCCGAGCTTTCGATGTGCTGATGGTACTGATCGAGGCCGGCGGCGAACTCGTTACAAAGGACGAGATTCTGCGCCGTGTCTGGCCGGGGAGGGTGGTCGAGGAGCACAGCCTTCAGTTCCACATCTCGACGCTGCGCAAAGTCTTGGGGACAGATCGTAACTTCATCAAGACGATTTCTGGCCGCGGATACCGGTTCGTTGCCGATACCAGCATTGGCCCCGGCGAACAGGAACCGCTTTCGGATCGAGGCGCTGCGTTACCGCCGCGCCCCTCCGATGCAGGGAGTCTAACGAACCTTCCGGCATCGGGGTCGGATCTTATTGGTCGAGAGACCGAGCTCGCCGAAGCGACCGCTCTGGTGAGGGCTCATCGGTTCGTCACGTTGGTCGGAGCTGGAGGCATTGGGAAGACGCGACTGGGCCTCGAGGTCGCGCGCGGCCTTCGACCCAACTTTGCGAACGGCGTGTGGGTCGCCGAGCTCGGGCCGCTGTCCGATCCCGACCTTGTCCCAGTCACCGTCGCTACTGCGCTCGGGATCGAGATTGTCGGCGGTAGGGTAACGCCTGAACGGGTCGCGGGCGAGCTCGGCGCGAAGCATCTCCTGCTTGTGCTCGATAATTGCGAGCATGTGATCGACGCCGCGGCGAGCATGGCCGAAGCCCTGTTGCGGGCAAACGCGAGGGCACATGTGATGGCGACGAGCCGCGAGCCGCTGCGAGCAGCGGATGAGTGCCTTTACCGGGTCCCGCCACTCGCTGTGCCGGCCGAGGGTGCCGAGGACATCGAGGATTTGCTGAATATGGCGCGGTTCAGCTGTTCGTCGCAAGGGTGCGCGCGACGGACCCGCTCTTCGCGCCGTACCAGCCCATTGCGCCGGCCATCGCGGCAATCTGCCGGCGCCTGGACGGCATTGCGCTGGCCATCGAGCTCGCGGCCGCCCGCGGCGCCGCGCTCGGAGTGGAAGTGGTAGCAGCCCACCTCGACGATCGTTTCCACCTGCTGACCGGCGGTCGCCGCACTGCGCTGCCCCGGCACCAGACGCTGCGGGCGACGCTGGACTGGAGTTATGAGCTGCTCTCTGAGGCCGAGCGCGTGGTCTTGCGGCGCCTTTCAATCTTCGGCCACGGCTTTGCGCTGAAGGCAGCGACTGCAGTCGCTGCAAGCGCCGAGATCGCCGCTTCGGACGTCATCGACTGTGTCGCGAACCTGGTCGCGAAGTCGCTCGTCGTGATCGATGCTTCTGGCGCTAAGATGCGTTATCGGCTGCTCGAGACAACGCGTGCCTACGCGCGTGAGAAACTCGCCGAAAGTGGCGAGCTCGGACAAGTCGCACGAGCCCAGGCCGAACTTTTACGGCATCTCTTCGAGCGGGCCGAGACAGAATGGGAGACGCGGCCCACTGTCGAGTGGCTGGCGCATCATGGCCGCCGGATCGACGATTTGCGGGCGGCGCTGGACTGGTCCTTTTCGCCGCACGGCGACACATCGATCGGCGTCGCGCTCACTGTCGCCTCGGTGCCCCTGTGGCTCCAGTTGTCACTGATGGAGGAGTGTCGCGGCCGCGTCGAGCGAGCACTCGCCAGCCTCGCGCCAGGATCAAGTGGAGACCTGCGCCGCGGGATGAAGCTCTATGCAGCCCTTGGCCTCTCACTGATGCAGACGAAGGGTCCGGCGTGTGCCGGTGCGCCCTGGACAAAGGCGCTCGAACTTGCGGGAAGCCTTGACGACACCGAGTATCAGTTGCGGGCGCTCTGGGGGCTGTGGATGTGCGCTCTCAGCAGCGGCAAGTACCGGACGGCGCTGGCGCTCGCCCAAAGGTTCTGCAGCCTTGCTGCAAACCAGCCCGACCCGGTCGATCTGCTCCTTGGCGAGCGAATGACAGCAACTCCATTGCATTATCTGGGGGACCAGACCAATGCGCGGCGCCACATCGAGCGCATGCTTGCTCGCTATGTCACCCCCGTTCACCGGTCGCATATCATCCGCTTTCAATTTGACCAGTGGCTGATAGGACGTTGCACTCTGGCGCGGATCCTCTGGCTTCAGGGATTTCCCGATCAGGCAATGCGCACTGCCCAAAGCAGTGTCGAGGAGGCTTGCGTCACCGATCACGCGCTTTCGCTGTGTAACACGCTGGCCCAAGCCGCGTGCCCGATCGCGCTTTTCATCGGCGATCTGGCGGCAGCGGAACGCTTCGTGGCGATGCTGCTCGACCATTCAGCAAGGCATGCGCTGGCCGTCCGGCACGCCGAGGGCCATTGTTCAAGGGGGGCGTTATTCATCCAGCGCGGGGATGTCGTTATTGGGTCGCAGCATCTCCGCTGCGCTCTCGACGAGCTTCGCAAGATCGGGTACGTCCAGCGCTACCCGGCATTTCTCGGCGCTCTGGCGGAAGGCCTGGCCCGTGCCGGGCGAGGGGCCGAGGGTCTTGCAGCGATCGACGAGGCGCTCGCGCTATCCGAGCGCGATGAAGAGCGCTGGTGCGTGGCCGAGCTGCTGCGCATCAAGGGCGAACTTATTCTGTCGGAGGGCGGACCTGACGCCGCCGAGGCGGCCGAAGATCATTTCAGGCAAGCGCTCGACTGGGCGCGCCGGCAAGGCGCTTTGTCGTGGGAGCTGCGTGCTGCCACAAGCCTCGCCCGACTGCAGCGCGACCAGAACCGCACTAAAGCGGCGCGCGAAATTTTAGCCCCGGTGTACGATCGGTTCACCGAGGGGTTTGAGACGGCCGATCTCAAAGCGGCAAAATTGCTGCTCGGCGGTTTTCCGCTGTCGCGACGGCAACAGGCGGGTGTCGCTGCTCTTGCGATTTCGCTTTGCGCAGGCTTTGGCGGCGTGGCCGAATTACTTGCGGCTTTTTGAGTGTCCATGGCGCCGCGCAACTATGCCCCTCCTTCGAGGCATCGTATTCGAGACCTTCGTGCGCCAGTTACGCTGCCTTTTGCAAGGTGAGCCGGCGCCACACATCGCTGAGTGCCGCCACCAGCGTTTCGATATCGGCGTCGCTGTGTAGCGGGGTCGGGGTGAGGCGCAGGCGCTCGGTGCCGCGGGGCACCGTCGGGTAGTTGATCGGCTGTACATAAATCCGGTGGCGGTGCAACAGCTCGTCGCAGGCGGCCTTGCAGAGGCCGGGATCGCCGACGATCACCGGGACGATATGGCTCGCCGATGGCATCAGCGGCAGGCCGGCCTCGGCGAGGCGCCATTTCAACCTCGCCGCGCGCTCCTGGTGGCGCTCGCGCTCGGCTTGGCTCTGCTTCAGATGGCGGATTGCGGCGAGAGCGCCGGCGGCAAGCGCTGGCGGCAATGAGGTCGTGAAGATAAAACCCGGCGCGTGGCTGCGCAGGAAATCGACGAGCGCGGCCGAACCCGCGACATAGCCGCCAATCGTGCCGAAAGCTTTGCCGAGGGTGCCCTGGATCACCGTCGGGCGGTGCATGACGCCGTCGCGCTCGGCAACGCCGCCGCCGCGCGGACCGTAGAGCCCGACCGCATGCACCTCGTCGAGATAGGTCATTGCCCCGAAACGGTCGGCGACGTCGCACAACTCGCTGATCGGGGCGATATCGCCGTCCATCGAATAAACCGACTCGAAGCAGACAAGCTTTGGCCGCTCGGCGTCCACCTCCCTGAGCAGCCGCGCGAGATCGGCCGGGTCGTTGTGCCGAAAGACATACTTCTCGGCGCGGCTATTGCGGATGCCGGCGATCATCGAGGCGTGGTTGGAGGCGTCCGAGAACACCACCATCCCCGGCAATTCGCGCGCCAAGGTCGACAGCGCCGCGTCATTGGCGACATAGCCGGAGGTGAAGATCAGCGCCGCCTCGCGCCGGTGCAAATCGGCGAGCTCGCGTTCGAGCAAGAGATGCAGATGGCTGTTTCCCGAGATGTTGCGCGTGCCGCCGGCGCCGGCACCGACCGCGCGCAACGTCTCTTCCATCGCCTCAAGCACCGCCGGGTGCTGCCCCATGCCGAGATAGTCGTTCGAGCACCACACCGTGACCTCGGCGCCGATACGATGATCATAGGCGCGCGGAAACCGGCCGCAGCGCCGCTCGAGATCGGCAAACACGCGGTATCGCCCCTCGGTGCGCAGCGCATCGAGCCGCTGTTTGAAAAAGCCCTCGTAATCCATCGTCGCCGCGCCAGCCTCCTGTTCAGTACAGCATATACCTGCAGCGTCAAGCCGCCGACCAGAGGGCGGGACGCCGCAGCCTGCCGGCGCCGCGCCGGCTCACTTGTCCGGCGTGCAGAG
This sequence comes from uncultured Alphaproteobacteria bacterium, assembly GCA_963736715.1. Lineage (GTDB taxonomy): Bacteria > Pseudomonadota > Alphaproteobacteria > ATCC43930 > CGMCC-115725 > AP-15. Next base: position 116,041 of record CAVTQA010000049.1, read on the forward strand.
GAAGGTCGCCCGCGCCGGCAACAGCAGCGGGCAATACTGCAGGCTCCGCTCGGTCTGGAAGAGGGTTGCCCGGGTGTTTGGAGCGCACTCCTGCTGCGCTGCCGCCTGGACTTGATCGAGATTGCTGACGATAGCGTTGTAGCACATCGCCACCCGCGGCCCGGGATCTTCGCCGGCGAGCGCAACAGCGGGATAGGTCGGGTAGGCTTCGAGCGCCGAGCAGCCGGTCAGCGACATGACTGTGACGACGGGAATGGTGAGCGCGAGGAGGTTTCTCATGCCGCTGCGGCGAGCGCCGTTTCGAGAAATGCCGCGCAGCCCATCAGCCGCGCATCGTCGCGCTTGCGCCCGACCAGCTGAACCGCAGTCGGCAGCCCATTCTCGGCCCAGCGCGCCGGGAGAGCAGCGCAGGGGACGCCGAGCAAGGTCCACATCCGGTTGAAGATCGGGTCGCCGGTATTGCCGAGCCCGGCCGGCGCCTCGCCTGCGGCAGCCGGGACCAGGATCGCGTCGCAGTCGCCGAAGAACGCGGCGAGCCCGGCGCGCGCCTGGCTGGTGCGGGCGAGCGCCTGATCGTAGACATCGGCGCCGATCGCCATGCCGGCATCGATCAATTGCGCGAGCCGCGGCGAGAGCTCGGCACTGTGCTCGATGCGCTCATAGGCCAAGGCGCGGACTATTTCGAACCACATGATCGTGTCCTGCGCTTCGGTGAGCCCCTCGTGCTCGGGCGCGATCGCCAGTTCCGTCACCACGGCGCCGGCGCGTTCGAGCGCCGCTCCTCGCATTGTCGAGAGCGGCTGCTGTCGCCGGCTCCGCCTCTGCCCACAGCGGAGTGCGGTAAAGGCCGAAACGCGGGGCTCGCTGCGGAACGGCAAGGTGACGCAGGGAGGGCCGCTCGGACAGAATCCCGGTGAAGAAGGCCGCGTCATCGACGGATCGGGCAAAGACGCCGATCGTGTCGAGGCTGTCAGCCAGCGATTTGACGCCGGCCCGGTTGATCAGGCCAAAGCTCGGCTTGTAGGCAACGCAGCCGCAAAAGGCTCCCGGACGGATCACCGACCCCGCGGTTTGCGTCCCAAAGGCGAGCGGCGCCATGCCGTCGGCCACCGCTGCGGCAGAGCCGCTCGACGACCCGCCCGGCGTGTGCGCAGGGTTGCGCGGGTTCGCCGTCTTGCCCGGCGTGAAGGTCGCGAATTCGGTGGTCACGGTCTTCCCGAGGACGATGGCGCCGGCCGCCCGGGCGAGCGCGACGCAAGAGGCATCCGCGTCGGGCCGGTGCCCGTGGTAGATCGGCGAGCCATAGGTGGTCGGCATGTCCACGGTGTCGATCAAATCCTTGACCGCGATCGGGATCCCGTGCAGCGGCCCACGCGGCGCCTCCGCATCGCGCTGGCGCGCCGTCGCCAGCGCCTGCTCGCGATCGAAATAATGCCAGGCGCCGACCACCGCCTCGCGCGCCTCGATGCGGTCGAGATAGGCAGTGACCAATCCCTCGGCAGTAATCTGGCGCTCGGCAATTTGCCGGGCGGCCTCGCGAGCGGATAAGGATCGAAGGTCGGCCACCGCGATCTCCCTCGCCTCGTTCGAAGTGTTTCGAAGCCTAGCAAGGGCCGCTAAACTCGTCGACAGTCAAGCCGAGCGGAGAGGTACGATGATCGAAATCCCGGCGCGCAAGGGTAAGGCCGTGCGCCTTCGCAAGGGCCAGCGGATCAAAGTGATCAACACGAAGGGCCAACAGGTCGTCGACACCTGGGCCTTCAATGCCGACGACTTGCGCGAGCTCATGTCGATGGAGCACAGCCGTGTCGCAATCGGCCATATCATCCCGACGATCGGCGACGGGCTCGTCACAAACCGGCGACGGCCGATCCTGACCCTGGTCGAGGACACATCCGGCGGCATTCACGACACCCTCTTCGCCGCCTGCGACCGCTGGCGCTACGAGGCGCTCGGCTGCACGGAGCATCATGACAACTGCACCGACAATCTGGCCGCCGGGATGGCTGACCTGGGACTGACCCCGCCCGAGACCCCGGCGCCGCTCAACCTCTTCATGAACATCCCGGTCGTCGACGGCAACCGTGTCGAGGTTCGCCCGCCGGTCAGCACGCCCGGCAGCTTTGTCACATTGCGCGCCGAGATGAACTGCATCGCCGCCTTCTCTGCCTGCCCGCAGGACATGCTGCCGGTCAACGGCCTCGCGATGCGGCCCACGGAGGCGCATTTCGAGGTCCTCGATTGAGCCGAACGGCCCTCGCGAAATAGATTGGCTGACACGCTTGGGCCGGGATTGCCGATGGCGGTATCGTCTGACCCCGAAGGGCGAAGTGTCAGTTTGTGACGGAGAGAGAGAATGCGCTGGATACGGTACGAGGCCAACGGACACCCGGTTTACGGGATCGTTGAGGGCGACATGGTCACCGAAGTGCGCGGCGACCCGTTTGCCGGCTATGAGAAGACGACGACCCGCCGGCCATTGTCGTCGGTCAAACTGTTGGTGCCCGTCGAGCCGCGCACCTTCTACTGCGCCGGGCTCAATTACGCCGAGCACGTCATCGAGGCGGCCAAAAAGCGCGGCGAGACGCCGAAATTGCCGGAGGCGGCGGATATCGGTTATCGCGCCAACAATGCGCTGATCGCGCATGGCGAGCCGATCGTGATCCCGTCGGATGCGACCGAGCGCGTGCAGTACGAAGGCGAGCTCGTCGCCGTGATCGGCAAAAAGGCGAAGCATCTCTCTGAGAGCGAGGCGCTGTCCTGCGTCCTCGGCTGGACGATCGGCAACGATATGAGCGAGCGCACCTGGCAGGCCGGCGACCGGACCCTGTGGCGCGCCAAGAACGCCGACACCTTCAAGCCGATGGGGCCGTGGATCGAAACCGATTTAGATCTCGAGGCGGCGCAGACGATCATCCGCGTCAATGGCGGGGAAAGGTTCCGCTTTAAAACGAATAGCATGATCTTCGGCCCCGCCACCTTCATCAGCCGGATGTCGCAGTACCTGACGCTCTACCCCGGCGACGTAGTGTGGATGGGCACCGAAGGCGCACCGGAAAATCTGAAGCACGGCGACACGGTCGAGATCGAGATCACGGGCATCGGCGCATTGCGCAACCCCGTGGTTCGCGAAAGCCAGTAATCCCGCGCAAAGGCGGCGGCTACTGATTTACCACGCTTAACGACGCTTTACTTCGGAGATCGGTGACCCGCCATAAACTGTGGCCAACGGCGGTCATTTGCGCCGGCAGTCACGGGGTTTCGGATGTCCGCGAGAATTCAGGTCATCTTTTACAGCATGTATGGGCATATCCATCAGATGGCGGAGGCGGTCGCCGCGGGCGCCCGCGATGCCGGCGCCGGCGAGGTGAGCCTGTGGCAGGTGCCCGAACTCGTCCCCGCCGAGATATTGGAAAAGAGCGGCGCGGCTGTTGCCCGGGCCGCATTCGCCCGCGTGCCGGTGGCAAACCCAACGCAATTGGCGGAAGCCGACGCGATCATCTTCGGCACGCCGACGCGCTTCGGCAACATGGCCGCCCAGATGCGAAACTTCCTCGATCAAACCGGTGGGTTGTGGGCGAACGGTGCGCTGGTCGGCAAGGTCGGGAGCGCCTTTACCTGTACCGCGTCACAGCACGGCGGCCATGAGACCATGCTCGTCAGCTTCCATTTCACGTTGCTGCACCACGGCATGATCGTCGTCGGCGTGCCTTACACCGAGCAGCGGCTGCTGAATATGGCTGAAATCACCGGCGGCACTCCCTATGGCGCCACGACTTTGGCCGGAATCGATGGTTCACGCCCGCCAAGCGAAAACGAACTCGCCATTGCCCGCTTTCAGGGAAGGCACGTCGCGCAGATCACTAACGCACTGATCGCCGGCCGTAAATCAATGGGCTGAGTCTGCGCTTGTGGTGTGTCCGGTACCACCCAGCCGTTGCAATGGGGGTTCCCTCTCCCGCGGCGCGGGAGAGGCCAGCTGAACAAGAAGTTCAGACTCCGGTGGCGACGTACGGCTTGACCATCTTGGCCGGGTCCACGACGCGATCGAATTCAGCCTCGGTGACGTAGCCAAGGTCGAGCGCCGCGGCTTTGAGGGTCAGGTCGTGGTCCATTGCGTGGTGCGCGATCTGCGACGCCTTATCATAGCCGATCACCGGAGCGAGCGCGGTCACCAGCATCAGCGAGCGGTCGAGGTATTCCTTGATCTTCGGAAGGTTCGGCTTGGTGCCCTCGACCAGAAATTTGCGGAAGTTCGTGCATCCGTCGGTCAGGATCGTGATCGAGTGCATGAGGTTGAAGATGATCAGCGGCTTGTAGACGTTCATCTCCAGATAGCCGCCGGCGCCGCCGAAACCCACCGCGACGTCGTTGCCCATCACCTGCACCGCGATCATCGTCAGCGCCTCGGCCTGTGTCGGGTTGACTTTTCCGGGCATGATCGACGAACCCGGCTCGTTTTCCGGGATCAGCAATTCCGCAAAGCCGGCGCGCGGGCCGCACGACATCAGCCTAATGTCGTTGGCGATCTTATAGAGCGATGCGGCCAATGTCCGCAACGTGCCGGAGAGCTGCACCAGCGCGTCATGCGAGCCCTGCACCGTGAATTTGTTCGGTGCGCTGACGAAGGGCAGCTTGGTGAGCCGGGCAATCTCCGCCGCCGCCGCCTCGGCGAAGCCGGGGGCGGCGTTGATCCCGGTGCCCACCGCCGTGCCGCCGAGCGCCAGCCGGTAGACGCCCTTCAACGCGTCGTCGATCCGCTCCAGATCATCCGCCAGCATGCCGGCATAGCCCGACCATTCCTGCCCGAGCGTGATCGGCGTCGCGTCCTGCATATGAGTGCGCCCGATCTTGACGATGTCCTGCCAGGCCTCCGCCTTTGCCGCGATTGCGTCGTGTAGGGCGCGGACCGCAGGGACCAGACGCTGTGTGACGCCGAGCGCTGCTGCGATGTACATCGCAGAGGGAAACGTGTCGTTTGAGGATTGCGACATGTTGACGTGATCATTGGGATGCACCGGCGTCTTGCTGCCGAGCGGCGTTCCGGCGAGCTGGCTGGCACGGTTGGAGATCACCTCGTTGACGTTCATGTTGAATTGCGTGCCGCTGCCGGTCATCCACACATGCAGCGGAAACATGTCCTGATGCTTCCCCGCCAGGATCTCGTCGACGACCCGGACAATCAGCCCGTGGGTCCTGTCGTCCAGTCTTCCGCCTGCATGGTTGGCATTGGCCGCCGCCTTCTTCAGGATGGCGTAGGCCTCGATCATCTCGCGCGGCATCAGGTCCTTGCCGATGCTGAAATGCTCGAGAGAGCGCTGAGTCTGCGCGCCCCACAGCTTGTCGGCCGGGACCTCGACTTTGCCGAGGCTATCGGTTTCCACACGAAAATCGGTCATGTCTCGGTCTCCCTGAGCCCCGGCGTCTCCGTCGGAACCGCGATATCCAGCAACGGGCCGTATTGCTGGCTGCCGAAGATGTCGGCGTCGCCGGGGCTGCCGCTGGTGACCTGTCGCAGGATCGTGAACTTGATCGCCAATGCCGGATCGAACTCGACGTAATCGGTGATGCGGCTCTGCGGAATGCCAAAAATCCGGCAGACCGCCGCCCGCGACAGCACGCCGCTGCGGCGGACCAGATCGTAGTCGGCGCGCTCCGCGAAGATAACGTCGAAGGTGATCTTGTCGATCCCGGCATTCTTGCTGCGGATCGTTTTCGCGATCTCCGAAAGCTTGCGCGTTCCCATTACACGCCAGCCTCGGTGATGAAGGCCGGGAACAGTTCTAGCGGGTCGTCGACGCCTACCGTGTGGTTGATCGTCCAGCGGTACGCCGGGCTGGCCGGCATCACCTCGTCGAGCAGAAAGGCGACCCCGCCGGCCGTGCCTTTCACCGCCGGCAGCCGCGCATAGAACATCTGGCGGGTGCCGGTCATGCACACCTCCTCGGCCATCTCCCGCGTCGGCGCGATCGCCTGCACGACAACGCACAATTCGTGGCCGGGGCGAGCGCCTGAGGGGCTCGAGCGCTCCGAGGATCGCGTCGCGGCCATAGACGGTGTAGTGCAGCTCGTAACCCGTCGGGCCGAAGCGCTCGGCCGCCTGTTGCCGGGCCCAGGCGATGACGGCGTCGATATTCTCGATCGTATACGGGTCGCGCACCCCGACCAGGCCGATAAAGCGCTCGCCGAGCTTGCCGGCGCCTTCCAGTTTGGCCCGCAGCTCTGTCGCGGGCACGTATTTCGGCCCGGTGATGCGGGTGGTGCGCTCGTCATACTGCTCGTAGCGGCAGTCTCTCATATCGATATGGCCGCCGAGAAAGTGTTCGTAAAACGGGTTAGGCCGCTCATACATCGTATGAGCCGCGACCGAGGCGACCGTGCAGCGCTGCTCCGGGCACAGCGCGGTGACCTTGAAATCCTTCATCGTGATCTCGCCGAGCACCAATTCCTTGCCGGCATAGGGCTCCGCGCAAAACGACGCGCATTCGAGCACCTTGCCGGCGAAGTAGGCGAGCCCTTCCGGAAGTCCCCGGCGTATCGCCGGCGCGGCAAAGATCGCGCAGTCGCTGCTGCGGCCGCCAATGATCATATCGGCACCCCGGTCGAGCAACTCGATGTAGGGGTGCACGCCGGCCATGGCCACGACGCGGTCGGTAGCGCCGAGGGTCGCCAGGTCGAGCGGTGGCCGTCCGTCGAGCCCTGTGATCACGTCGCCCGCCGCGATTTTGCGGCGCAGATAGTCCTTATCGACTTCCGAATAGAAATAACCGATGCGAAACCGCGGCAGGCGATGCTCGCGGGCGAGGTCCTTGATGATGCCGACGAACCGGTCGACCCCGCTATTGCTGCCGGTGTCGGCGGCCGAGCCGACGATCATCGGCACGCCGAGCCGGCGCGCGCCTAGCAGCATGTGCTCGAGATCGTGCCTCTGCCACTGCAGCGGGCTTGACGAGACGTCCGCACCGAGCGGCCCCGGACCGACATCGCACGACCCCGAATCGGCGCAGATCAGATCGGGCGCGCAATCGAGCCCGACCTCAAAGCTCGCCGTCTTGATCGGCGCAAACCCGAGGTGCCCGTTGGGGCACAGGATGCGCAGCGAAGACCCGGACGATGCCACGTGCGGCAATCCCTCAATCGGCGCGAATTTCCCTCAAACACGCCCACCATACCGCAGTTGCGCCATCCTCGGCATCCCGCAAGATTGCATCGTCGCTGTGCTCCTCGCAATCACCGAAATTCGATCGGACACTTTTAGGTGTGATTGCGAGTGGGTGTGATTGCGAGCGAAGCGAAGCAACCCAAATGTCAGGTTCAAACCAGTAGCTCTCAGGTGCGTTGAAGATGACGGATCGAATTGTCTCGGAAGACGCTCTGCTGTTGCCCGGCCGGCGGCAGCTGCTGCTCGCCTCGCTGCTTGCTGCGTTGCCGCTCGGATTGTCCGCGCGGCGAGCGGCAGCGATCAATCCTGCTGAAACACAGGTGACTCTGCCCGATCAGATCAAATGGACGGCGTGGAGCGCCGGACCGCCGCATAGCGCCGAAATGGCGACGCTGTTCGGCGGGCTGGACAAGCCGGGGGAATACGTGGTGCTGATGAAATGGTACCCCGGCTATATGAGCGCGCCGCACAGTTACGCGACCGATCGGTTGTGTCTGGTGCTCTCCGGCACATGGTGGGTGAACAGTGGTACCGATTTCGACCCCGAGGCTACAGTTCCGGTACCGGCCGGCGGGTTTGTCAGGCGCGTCGCCCACACGCCGCATTACGACGGCGTCAGGAAAGGCGCGAAGGAACCGGTGGTCATTGGAATTTTTGGTATTGCGCCAGTCGATTTGAAGCTGGTCGACCCGAGCAAGCCGGCTTGGCGCTACGCGTAGGGCGTTCCCTTGGGGAGGGCGGCGTATCGCAGCGATTGGGTGCGCCCCGCCTTACGCGCCGCGCCAAAAAGGCGAAGGTTAAAGGCCGCCGCGCTTTACAATTTCTTACCCGATTTCACTCGGGTCGGGTCATTGCAGCCCTTAATCTGCCGGTTATAGCCTGCGGCAAATCCGAGAAGGAGCAAGAGGATGGCGACCGTTGCAGATCAATTCGCCGACACTCTCGCGGCGGTCGGCGTCAAGCGGATCTATGGCATTGTCGGCGACAGCCTCAACGGCCTGACCAATTCGGTCCGCCGCCAGGGCAAGATCGAATGGGTGCACGTCCGCCACGAGGAAGTTGCGGCATTCGCGGCGGGTGCCGAAGCGCATCTGACCGGCGAGCTCGCCGTGTGCGCCGGCAGCTGCGGACCGGGCAATTTGCACCTGATCAACGGCCTGTTCGATTGTCACCGGTCGCGCCTGCCGGTGCTAGCCATCGCCGCGCAGATCCCGTCGGCCGAGATCGGCGCCGGCTACTTTCAGGAAACCCACCCACAGGACCTGTTCCGCGAGTGCAGCCATTACTGCGAGCTGATCTCCGGAGCAAACCAGATGCCGCGTGTGCTCGAAGTCGCGATACGCGAGGCGGTCGGCCGGCGCGGCGTCTCCGTCGTGGTGATTCCCGGCGACATCGCACTGCAGCCGGCCGCCAACGCGCCGTCGCCAAAAGCCGCGGGGCTCTTGCTGACGAGGCCGGTCGTGACGCCAGAGAAGACCGATCTCGACCGGCTCGCTGCGCTTCTGAACGGCGGGGGGCGTGTCACTATCTTGTGCGGCTCGGGCTGTGCCGGCGCGCATACCGAGCTTCTGGCTTTCGGCGAGCGGCTCAAGGCGCCAATGGTCCACGCGTTGCGCGGCAAGGAACATGTCGAGTGGGACAACCCCTACGACGTCGGCATGACCGGGCTGATCGGTTTTTCGTCCGGCTACTATGCGATGCTCGACTGCGATGTTTTGCTGATGCTCGGGACCGATTTTCCGTACCGCCAGTTCTATCCGCAAGGCAGCGGCGTGCGCATCGCGCAAATCGATATTAGGGCAGAGAACATCGGCCGCCGCGCTCCGGTCGATCTCGGCGTCGTCGGCGATGTAAAAGCTACGCTCACCGCCTTGCTGCCGCTGCTGGAGCAGAAGCGCGACGGCACGCATCTGGTGCAGGCACAGCAACATTACGCCAAAACACGCAAGGCTCTGGACGATCTGGCCATCGGAGCACCCGGAAAAGGGCGGATCCATCCGCAGCAGATCGCCAAGGCGATCAGCGACCAGGCCGCGGCGGATGCCGTCTTCACCTGTGATGTCGGCCTGCCGACGGTATGGGCCGCGCGTTATCTGGCGATGAACGGCAAGCGGCGACTTATGGGGTCATTCTGGCACGGCTCGATGGCCAATGCGATGGCCCAGGCGATCGGCGCCCAGGCAGCATTTCCCAGACGGCAGGTAATCTCGCTGTCCGGGGACGGCGGGTTCCAGATGCTAATGGGCGACTTTCTCAGCCTGGTGCAGCTCGGCCTGCCGGTTAAGGTCGTTGTGTTTAACAATGGCGCGCTCGGTTTTATCGAGATAGAACAGAAATCGACGGGCTTTCTCCCTTTCGGCACCGAGTTCAAGAACCCGAATTTCGCAGCGATGGCTGAAGCTGTTGGCGTCCGCGGAATCAGGCTCGAAGACGCGGGCGAGGTGGAGGCGGGCATCGCTGCGGCACTGGCCCATAACGGTCCGGTCCTGGTCGATGCCGTCGTGAACCGCACTGAGCTTGCCATGCCCCCCGCGGTCACCATGGAGATGGCGAGGGGCTTCACGCTCTACATGGTGAAGGCGGTGATGAGCGGCCGCGGCGACGAGCTGATCGATCTCGCGCGAACAAACCTTTGGCGTTAGCGGGATGCTGAAAAAGTGTACCCACTCTCTACAGTCGTCATTCCGGCCGTAGCGAAGCGAAGAGCCGGAATCCATAAGCCTTTGATGCAGGTGGATTCCCGCTTTCGCGGGAACGACCGATCCGCTGCTCGCAGGTAGCTCCTGACCTGTTTCGGGCATTTTCCGCAGCCTGCTATGCGTTTGACGACCGATTGAGAGGCGCACCGCGCGGCGGACGCCGGCCATTCTCCTAAACGATAGTTTACCGGGATTTATCGTTTTTTCCGGCGAAAACCTCAGCGCCAGATCGTATGCGCAAACACAAGAGGTTCGCGCAGACAGTTCGGCAAATCTTCGGACGCGACCGCCGCCATAGGCGCTGGCATGGTGACGATACAGTGCCTCAGTTCCTCTGGGGAGATCGGAAATGGCAGAATTTGGCAGTTCTGACCTGTCGAAACCGATACTGGCATTCCTGATCTGTCGGGTCCGACTGTACTGCGATGCCATAGCCGATCGTCTGGCTTGCGAGCCTGCTATCGCTCTCATTGGAATAGCAAATCCTGAGGACAACCTTGTCGCCGAGATCGAGACCGCGGCACCCGATGTCGTGCTGCTTGACACCAGCCCCCGGGATGCGCTTGCGGTGGCGGCGCGCTTGTTAAGAGAGCGCCCGCAGACGCGCATCCTCGGATTTGGCGTGAGCGATGTCCCGGAGGACGTCGTTGCCTGCGCTGAAGCAGGTCTTTCGGGCTATGTTCCCTGCACCGCCTCGATAAAGGATTTGATCACTGCGGCACGGCGCGTCGCTTCTGGCTATACGGTCTGTTCCGTGGCCATCGCAGACGGCCTGTTTCGCCATTTGAGAGGCGCCGCGCTCGGCAGCCTCTCATCCTCGCTAGAACGCGTTCTAACTCAACGCCAGCAGCAGATCGTCCGGCTGATGGGCGAGGGCCTCTCGAATAAGGAGATCGCGCGGCATCTCTCGCTCAGCCCGTGCACCGTCAAGAATCACGTCCACGATATACTCGATCGCCTGCAGGTGACGAGCCGCAGCGAAGCTGCAGCCCGTATCCATCGGACTCTCCACATCTCGTGACCAAGCGTGAGGGCCGAAGCGGCTCCCTGGAGGGCGCCGCTCCAGCCCCCGCGCGCCTGCAGCTGATTGTCGGTCAGCCGCATCCGCGTGCCGGAGCGATCCCCCTTCCGGTCCATGTCATCAGATCCTTTGATCGGGAGACAGGTCCGGGATCCCGACCGGATCGTCGCGGCTCATGCCCTCGGAAGAGCTTGCATGCCAACTTTCTCCATCGTGATGTCGCGAGGCCGCCGAGCAGCCAACACGATGGCGACCGTCCGAATCCTGCTTTTCGGATTACCGAGGATACTTTGCGAAGTCATCGAGCAAGCGATCGCCTCAGAACCCGATCTAGCAATCGTCGGGGGAGCGCTCGTCGCAGCGGATGATCTCGGCACCTTTTCTCGCACCAAGCGCATCGATGTGATCATCGTTCCCGCCGGTGCGGAGGAGTTCACAGAGGACCACGTTGTCCGGCTGCTTCGCGCGAACCCCCGGCTTGGCTTGATTGCGATCGACGGGACAGCGGATCGAGGCGATCTCCACCACCTTGTCCCGGCGCACGAGCCGATAGGCCCGCTTACTCGATCGAGCGTCATAGCGGCCATCCGTGCCGGGGCCGCGCTTAAGCATCGGTGAATGTTCCCACAAATCCGCGCCGCCGGCCAGACCCTGAGCGCGCGGTGCGACTGCGTACCCTCGGCGCTACAGCGTATGCGCGAGGGCAACGCCCGCGCAAACGGGCAATATCTCGCGATGCGGCTGTCACTGTCTGACCGCATGCGTCCCTTTCACGATTGAGTCGTCAATGGAGGTAGTCATGGTTGATGTACCACGTCGCAAACTGCTGGGGGGCGCTGCGGCCGGTGTCGGCGGGCTCGCCGCAGCGTCGGTTCTTTCGAAGGCGCGGGCGCAGGGGTTCGGCAACCCGGACACGCCGCCGACAGGGGCCGTCAATGCGACCAACCCCGCCAGTTTGACGGACCCGGGCCCGCAGAATCCGGCGATAGCCGATCAGTTCCCGGCGGCGGTGTCGCCGCCGGCCACGTCTACGAACGACATGCAGCAGTTCTGGGCGTCGTTCAACAACGCGGCGAAGCGGATCCAGAACGGTGGCTGGGCGCGGCAGGTAACGCAGTACGATTTCCAGATTTCGGAGACGATCGCGGGCGTCAACATGCGGCTGACGTCGGGCGGCATACGCGAACTGCACTGGCACGAGTTTGCCGAATGGGCGTTTGTGACATACGGTACGTGCCGCATCACCGTCCTCGACCCCGCGGGGCAAGCTTATGTGGCCGACGTCAACGAGGGCGAGCTGTGGATTTTCCCGCACGGTTTTCCGCATTCGCTGCAGGGCGTCGGTCCGGATGGCTGTGAATTCATCATCGCCTTCGATGATGGCAAGGCATCGGAGTTCAGTACGCTCCTGGTGACCGATTTTTTAGCGCACACCCCGCCGGATATCCTGTCCCAGAATTTCCAAGTCCCAGCCGACACCTTCTCGAGAATACCACTCTGGGATCGCTACATTTTTCAGAGCGAGCTGCCGGGACCGCTCGCTGCCAACCAGGCGGCCGTATTAAGCCCCGAAGGCCCCCCGCAAAACCCGTTCAGCTTTTCCCTGAAAGGCGTAAAAGACAAACCATTCTTTCGGCAGGGGCCCGGTGGTACGGTGCAGATCGCCGACAGCCGGAACTTCCTCGCCAACAAATACGTGGCCTCGTCGCTGGTGACTCTCGTCCCCGGCGGCCTGCGCGAGCTGCATTGGCATCCCAATGCCGATGAATGGCAATACTACATCAAAGGCCGGGCGCAGGTCGGGGTGTTCACTGCCGGCCCCAAAGCGCAGACCCAGAACTTCAATCCGGGCGACATCGGCTATGTCAAGCGCAACAACGGTCACTATGTCAAGAACCTCGGCAACACCGAGTTGCAGTTCCTCGAGGTATTCAGAAGTCCCATTTTCCAGGACGTCTCGTTGTCCGACTGGCTGACGCACACGCCGCCCGCGATGGTCGCCGCAACCTTCAACATGGACCCGGCGGTGATCGCGAAGTGGCCAAAAGATAAGCCGGAAACCTTACCGCTCTATCAGGGATGACCAATTTACTAGCTCTAGCGACGTTGACCGACCGTGCCATCCTCGCCACAGGCGAGGCATTGGCCGGCCGGCGGCATCGAGCTTGGTCGCAGAGACAATTCACTGGGATTTATAGTTTTTTACCGCCGAGCGCCACGAAATTGTGCGTTAGCGCGATAGTGCTCTCGCAACGGCTCGTACTGGCTATGGTCGGCGTACTCGCGGAGTGGATCGCCGAGTGCTGCTGGTTCTGAGACGGCAGGTATCGAGGCATGAACCATTCGCGTTTGGCTCGCCGCCCATCTCGCTGGGGTCATAAATGACGGATTCACTAGCTCAAGCGACGCTGACCGACCGCGCCATACTCGCCGGAAGCGAGGTATTGGCCGGCCGGCGGCGCGGGCTCCGCTCGTGGCTGCCCTTTGCCGGTCCCGCCGTCATCGCCTCGGTCGCCTATATGGATCCCGGCAACTTCGCGACCAACATTCAGGCCGGCGCCAAATACAATTACAATCTGCTCTGGGTCGTCGTTGTCGCCAATGTCGTCGCGATGCTGTTCCAGGCGTTGTCGGCGAAGCTCGGCATCGTCACCGGTCGCAACCTCGCCGAACTGTGCCGCGAGCAGTTCCGCGACCACTGGTCTGGGCAATGTGGATCGTCAGCGAGATCGGCGCGATGGCCACCGACCTCGCCGAGTTCCTCGGCGGCGCCATCGGCCTTTCCTTGCTGTTCGGCATGCCGCTGCTCCTTGGCATGGTGATCACCGGGATCGCGACCTACGCAATCTTGAGCCTGCAGCGCGGCGGCTTCCGGCCGATCGAGCTGCTGATCGGCGGCCTGGTGGGGGTGATCGGCGCGAGCTATCTCGTCGAGTTGCTGATCGCGCCGCCCGATTGGTCGGCAGTCATGTTCCATTCGGTCGTGCCGCGCCTCGATGACGGCGAGGCGGTCCTGCTCGCTGTCGGCATTGTCGGCGCCACGGTCATGCCGCACGCGATCTATCTGCATTCCGGCCTCACTCAGGATCGTGTGCTCCCCCGAACCGATGGCGAGCGACGGCGGCTGCTCCGGTTCTCGAACCGCGAGGTCGTGCTGGCGCTCGGTCTTGCCGGTCTCGTCAACATGGCGATGGTGGCAATGGCCGCCTCCGTGTTCCACGATGGCGTGCACGATGACGTGGCAGAGATCGGCACTGCCTACCGCACCTTGATACCGATCCTTGGCTCCGGCGCCGCGGGGGTGTTCCTGGTGTCGCTGCTCGCTTCCGGACTGTCGAGCTCGGCGGTCGGCACAATGGCCGGGCAGGTCATCATGCAGGGCTTTGTCGGATTTAGCATCCCGCTCTGGCTGCGCCGGCTGGTCACGATGGTACCCTCTTTTGCAGTCGTCGCCCTCGGGATCGACGCCACCCAGGCGCTCATCCTGAGCCAAGTCGTGCTCAGCCTGATCCTCCCCGTCCCGATGATCGCGCTGCTGATCCTGACGCGACGCCGAGACGTCATGGGTTCCTACGCGAACGGCCGCCTCACGATGGCCGCAGCGACGGCGGCGGCCGCCATCGTGCTCGCGCTCAATCTGCTGCTGGTCTTGCAGATGGCCGGGATCCCGCTACCCGGCTTTGCCGCCGCCGGATAGCGCTCGCCGACTTGGCAACACCTTAGCGGAGGTAAGGCTCTAGAACCTGTAAACCGATAGATCGCTTTCAACAATCCGGCACGCTGGGTGAGGGGTGAGGCCTGGCTCAAACACGGTGCTGGTCTAGACCGGTTGGAACGCAGTGGAGGGACGCTATACGGCTGTTCAACACGGCTTTAGCTTTGTTAGTCCTGACTGCCAGCACAGTCGCGGACGCGGCAGATGATGCTACGACGTCCGACGGGGCGCAGGCCAGCTTCGATGCCGAGAGGAAGAGTAACAACTCGGCTAACGATCCCACCGAGCCGAGACTTACCTTGGAATACTGGAATTACTACGCGCCGTCGTTGAACAATCTGAACGGCGGTGCCGAGAACGGTGAAGGTCGAATTTTGATACCCTACCAGATCAACGGCGTTCAGCAGCTCTTCCACATCGACCCTCCGGTCGTCACAAACCCGACCGCGAAAACCGGGCCGCATACCGGGCTCGGCGACGCACAAATCTACAATCTCACTCTTTTTAAGCGTGACATTGGCCTGTACGAGCACGAGCCAATTACCTTCGGCATCGGACCGCTCATCGCGGCTGCGACAAACACCAACACCAATTTCGGCACAAACAGCCTACAGGCCGGTGCCGCAGGCGCCATCATCGCGCCCCAGCCTTGGGGTCTTCTTGGGGTGTTGGCGACCTATCAGCGCACGGTGTCGGGGGTCAGCACTCAGCTGACCACCGTGCAGCCGAACGTATTCTATAATCTCCACAGCGGATGGTATCTGCGGTCGTCGGCCATCATGCGTTTGGACACCAGCACCCACACGACGACCATCCCTGTTGGGTTAGGCGCCGGCAAGGTGATCCAACTGGCTGGCGGCTACACGCTGAACCTCTATGCTGAGGCTCAGCCATCCGTGTATCGCTCCGGGACGGGCGCGCCAAATTTCCAGGTCTTCACCGGCATCAAACTACAATTCCCGCCGAGCGTCACAAGCAACTGGAATTTTTGAGCGAACCGATGGACAGCTGCCTGCGCGGCGTTTGAAAGTTGTGGTGATTGAACAGCCTGATCGTCCCCCCTTGCAGTCTGTCGGATTGGGGTAGGTTCAGGATGCGTGTGAAAAGTGGTCACAAGACAAATGGGGAACCGCACCAGATTTAACCGGGAACGTTGGCTTTGACATGAACTGGAACCCATCGGTGCGTCTGTCATTTTGAACGGCGGCATAAGTTCGCACCGGCGTCGGCCCGCTGAGTTGGCCAGCCAATCCACAAGAGAGATTACCCACCGCCTCTAGTGCCGAGAACAATGACTGATGGGCTCGTCTGCTCGCCTTTACCAGAATTTACAGGAAATAATTTGGCGCGATCGGCGAGCAGCAACAAATAGCGGAGCATCGCGTACGGCGTAACGCTGCGTCGGGCCTGTCTCAGACGCCCAAAGCGCAATCGGTCCAAAAGGAGTCGTCCATGCAACATCTAAGCGAAAATAGAGCCCCGCCCAGGAAAGGAAGGGCTCTGGGAAGAGCCGCAGCCGCTCTGCTGTTCGGTGCTGTGGTCTTCCAGTCAGGTCTCGCCCACGCTGCGCACGGGGGTGGCGGTCACGGCGGCGGTGGATTCCACGGCGGTGGGTTCCATGGCGGTGGGTTCCATGGCGGTGGGTTCCATGGCGGTGGGTTCCATGGCAGCAGACTTGCCGGATTTCACGGTGGCAGGTTCCACCGCGGGTGGCACGGCAGCTTCGCGAGCCTTCATCATAATGGTTTCGGCGGCGACCATTGGTACCACGGCTGGCACAACGGACGCTACGGCTGGTGGTTGTGGGGACCCGGGCTGGCATGGACCTTATATCCATATCCCGAATCGTACGCCTCGCAGACCTGGTATTACTGCTCATACCCTGCAGGCTATTACCCCTACGTAACGCAATGCAACACGGGCTGGCAGGCGGTTCCAGCTGGCTGAAGCCGTTTGACCTTAGGAGCACGGCCGCTGGCCGGCCAGATAAAGGAGACCGCATACCCATGGAATGGATCGTCGATCATTGGTTCGAGATCGCCACGACCGCTTTGCTTGCCGTTATCGCGATCAATACCCTGGACCGCAGATGGAACAATTCCATGATTGTCGAGCAGCTCAACGACGTCATTCGCGGCTTCTCATCACTGGCCCGGCGAGACGCCGGCTCCCGGCACGACATCGCGCCGTAGGGATCCATCTACCCTCGCGAGGCCGAAAAAATACCGAATGAGCAGACAGCGGCAACGTCGATTCGCCGTCCTTCCGCTGTCTTCGATGAAGAGCCTGGCGTCGCAGAGGCCGCTCAACGAAGCACCTGGCGCTACGCGTCCCTGCAAGCGCAATGGCAAATGGCGCACGCAGCCACAAACGGTTGAGTAAATAGTCTCTCTGGGTCTGAACACTGGGATCGCCTACCGAGCGATCATGACCGACCAACTTCCTCTGCTGGCAGACAGGATTCGTCCGCTGAGCCTTGACCCGCCCACGAGACTGGGCGGACTTCGCCTGAGCGCGGGGTCACGCCTGGCGATTGCGGCGCTTGGCGTCGTCTATGGCGATATCGGCACTTCGCCGCTCTACGCCGTGCGCCAGTCGCTGATCAATTTCGGTGACATGAGCGAGCAAGCCATTCTTGGCACTCTCTCGCTCATCGTCTGGGCTTTGATGCTCGTCGTGACCGTGAAATACGTTCTCGTCATCATACGGGCAGACAACCGCGGCGAGGGCGGGCTGCTCGCGCTCACCGCCCTGGTGATGCAAAACACCAGCAGCCAATCAAGACAGTATTTTTGATCATGGCGGCCGGCCCGGTCGGCGCCGCGCTGTTCTATGGCGATGGCGTCATCACCCCGGCGATCTCGGTACTGAGCGCGGTCGAAGGGCTGAAAATGGCGACACCGCGTTTTGAGCCCTACATCGTTCCGATCTCGCTCGTCCTGCTGATCGGTCTCTTTCTCGTGCAACGCCGCGGCACGGCGGCAGTCGGCGGTCCCTTTGGATCGGTGATGCTGGTCTGGTTTGCTGTGCTGGGCCTGCTCGGCGTCCGGGGGATCATGCAGCACCCGCGAATTCTTCTCGCGCTCGATCCGACCCGCGGTATCACTCTGCTTTTTGATGCACCTTGGCGCGGTTTCGTCATGCTCGGGTCGGTTTTTCTCGCGATGACCGGCGCCGAGGCCCTCTATGCCGATATGGGGCATTTTGGCCGCACGGCAATACGGACAACATGGCTCAGGCTTGTCTTTCCCGCGCTCATCCTAAACTATTTCGGACAAGGGCTTTGCTGCTCCGCAATCCCGGCGCGCTCGATCACCCTTTCTATCGCCTCGTACCCGGATGGGGACTTTACCCGTTGGTGGCATTGGCGACGGTTGCGAGTGTCATCGCCTCGCAGGCAGTGATTTCGGGCGCGTTTTCGATGACCCGTCACGCGATCCAGCTCGGCTATTTGCCGCGGCTCGAGGTCCGCCACACCTCCGAGGAAGAGATCGGGCAGGTCTATGCGCCGCGCATCAACGGCTTGTTCCTCGTTGTCATCATTATTCTCGTGCTTGGCTTCCGGTCGTCAGACAATCTCGGCGCCGCTTACGGCATTGCAGTGAGCGGCATGATGGCCATTACCACCGATGATGTCGACATGGTGGCACGGTCGGAGACTGCTAGCCGAGCGGCGCGCCGGCGATGCAATGGACCTGCGCCAATTCATTGCGGCGTTCGATCCGGAGCGACCAGCTCGTATAGAGGGAACGGCGATCTTCTTGACCAGCGACTTGACGCGGGTCCCCGCGGCGCTGCTCCGGGCACTAAAGCACTACAAAGGCCTGCACCAGCGCGTCATCATGATGCAGGTCGACACCGAGGGCGTAGCGAATGTACCGGACGAAAAACGGCTTGAGATCGCTGAGCTCGGTAAGGGCTTCTACACGATCCGCCTCCGCTATGGCTTTATGGACGAGCCAAATATATTGCGCGGCCTCGCGCAGTGCAGGGCCGCGGGACTTCACCTCAACCTGACGGAGACGTCCTTTATCATCAGACGCGAGAGGGTGCGTATTCGGCCACGCGCCAGACACACGCGTTGGTGGCGCTGGCGCAACGCGCTCTTCATTTGGATGTCAAACAATACGGCTGACGCGACCGAGTTTTTCTGGCTCCCGCCGAACCGTGTCGTCGAACTGGGCGGTCAAGTCGAGATCTGAGCGAAATTACTAAGCTCGACATCAAATTTCACTATTATGATCTCCTTCGAGATCGTGGCCCTCGAGATCGACGCCGCCTTGGCGCTTATCCTCGGCTGGGTCGCGGTCAGCCTGATCCTTCCTGTCCATTATCGCGCTGCTGATCGTCATGAAAAGCCGCGATCTCAAGGGTTCCTACGCGAATGGGCGTCTCACGATGGCCGCAGCGACGGCGGCCGCCGCCATCGTGCTCGCGCTCAATCTGCTGTTGGTCCTGCAAATTGCGGGCGTTCCTCTACCCGCCTTTGCCTCGGCGGGTTAGCGTTCGTCGCTTCGCCGAGATTTAACCAGATTTTACCCGGTTTGACTTGAGGCGGCTTATCATCCGTCGTTGGCTCTCGAGGGAGTGCTTAGTCCGGCGAGTTCCTGGTGGTGAGCCACGCCGGTTTGAGTACAGCGTGGCGTCGCGCCGGCTCCCGCCTCAGCCTGATGCCAGTTGTTCCATACCACGCATTTAAACCCGATCTCACGGAACAGATATGAGCGAGCAACCTCCCGTCCTTTCCTCCCCAGCCGACACTCCCGATCATGAGGCGGCCGATAAGCCCGTATTCGCCCCATACAATGCGCCCGCTGGCGGCTGGGGGGCGCTGCACGCCACTGCGAGAGCGCTGCGCGAGCAGAGCGTCGAGCTCAAAGGCTCCAGGGCACTATTGTCGATGAACCAGCCGGAGGGCTTTGACTGCCCCGGCTGCGCATGGCCCGATCCGCGCCATACGAGTTCATTCGAGTTTTGCGAAAATGGCGCCAAGGCCGTCACCTGGGAGCTGACCAAACGCCGCGTGACGCGCGAATTCTTCGCGGCCCATACGGTCTCACAGCTGGAACAAGAAAGCGACTATTGGCTGGAGGAGCAGGGGCGCCTGACCGAGCCGATGCGCTACGATCCCGCGACCGACCATTACGTGCCGGTCGATTGGGACGAGGCGTTCGCATTGGTGGGCCGCGAACTCAATGCTCTCGACGATCCGAACGAGGCCGAGTTTTACACTTCGGGACGCACCTCGAACGAGGCGGCGTTCATGTACCAGCTGTTCGTGCGCCGCTTCGGGACGAACAACTTTCCCGATTGCTCGAACATGTGCCACGAGCCGACCAGCGTCGGCCTTCCCGAAAGCATTGGGATCGGTAAGGGGACCGTGATCCTCGACGATTTCGCACATGCCGACGCGATCTTCATCATCGGCCAGAACCCGGGCACCAACAGCCCGCGAATGCTGACGGAGCTGCACAGAGCGTCCCGCCGCAAAGTGCCGATCGTCGTGTTCAACCCGTTGCGCGAGCGCGCGCTCGAGCGCTTTGCGGCGCCGCAGGATCCGGTCGAGATGGCGACATTCGGCGAGACGAGGATCGCCAGCGAGTTTTGCCAGCTCCGCATCGGTGGCGATGTCGCGGCCCTCAAGGGGGTCATGAAGCTGGTGCTGGAGGCCCATGACGAGGCGGTTCGCAATGGCAAGGAGCCAGTTCTCGATCTCGATTTTATCGCCAACCACACACACGGCTTCGCGGCATTCGCGGACGATCTCCGCCAGACGAGATGGGAAGACGTATTGCGCGTCTGCGGTTTGCCGCGCGAACAGCTGGAGCGCGTGGCCGCCGTCTATATGCGGGCGCGCGCCGTTATCGTCGTCTACGGCATGGGGATTACCCAACATCGCCTCGGCACTGCAAACGTGCAGCAGATCGTGAATTTGTTGCTGCTGCGCGGCAATTTCGGCAAGCCCGGAGCAGGGGTCTGCCCGGTACGCGGCCATTCCAACGTGCAAGGCGACCGCACGATGGGCGTCGACGAGAAGCCGAAGCCGGCATTCCTCGACCAGCTCAAGAAAGTGTTCGGCTTTGAGCCGCCGCGGGCTCGCGGGCACCAAGTCGTACACGCTATAGAGGCAATGGTGGAGGGGCGCGCGAAGGTGTTCATCGGGCTCGGTGGCAATTTTGTCAGAGCGGTGCCGGACTGGGCCGTGGCCGAGGCGGCAATGCGCCGCTTGCGGCTGACCGTCGCCGTCAGCACCAAGCTCAACCGCGGCCATCTGGTCCATGGGCAGGAGGCGCTGATCCTCCCCGCTCTGGCGCGCAGCGACATCGACATGCAGGCCGGCGGTCGGCAATCGGTCACCGTCGAAGACAGCATGTCGATGGTTCATGCCTCATCCGGTCTCGTTACACCGCCGAGCGAGCATCTGAAGTCGGAGGTCGCCATCGTCTGCGGCATGGCGAAAGCCACGCTGCCCGAATGCGGCATCGACTGGGACTCCTATGTCGCAGACTACAACCGGATCCGCGACAAGATCGAAGCGGTCTTCCCGGACCTGTTTGCCGATTTCAACAAACGGATCCGCCAGCCGGGCGGCTTTCACCTGACCACTCCGCCACGCCAAAGGGTCTGGAACACCGCCACGGGCCGCGCCAATTTTCTGGTCTTTCTCGGGGTCGACGAAGACCCTCCAGTCTCCGACCCCGCTATGCTTCGACTGGCGACGCTGCGGAGCCACGATCAGTACAATACGACGATCTACAGTCTCGACGACCGCTATCGCGGCGTGTTCGGGGGCCGCATGGTCGTGTTCATGAATGAAGCCGACATGCAGGCGCGGGGTATCGCAGAGGGCGACGAGGTCGAAATCGAATCGCTTGCCGAGGACGGAAAACGGCGGGTCGTAGGTGGGTTCTGGGTAAAACCCCATAGTATACCGGTAGGCTCGATCGGCGCCTATTATCCCGAGACCAATCCACTGCTGCCGCTCGCTTATCATGATCTGAAGAGCGGGACACCGGCGGCAAAGTCGATCCCGGTCTTGGTTCGCCCGCAGCCGCCACAGCTCAATACCGGTAAATGATCAGTTATGATCGCGCTCGATCCAGAATGAGGAGTCTAGCATGAATGATGCGCCAGACGCGGACCGCGGGTTAACGGACAGGGTTCTGAAGTCATATTCCAGCATCGAAGATCCGCGGCTCCGATCACTCGTTCTCGCGCTGATCAGGCATCTGCACGCATACGTCGGGGAGACGAAGCTGACGGATCAAGAATGGGAGTTCGCGTGGAACTTCATGGGCAGGATGGCGGCGGTTCCAGACAGAAACGAGTTCCTGTTGGCGGGTGATGTGCTCGGCGTCAGTCAACTGATCGAAACCCGCAATCACGATCAGCCGGGACAACCGGTTGGCTTCGCGCTGGTCGGGCCCTTTTTGCGCGCCGACGCCCCATTCCGCAAAAGAGGCGAGTCGATCGCCAGCGATGATACGCCCGGCGCCCGCGTCCGGGTTTCCGGAAAAGTATTCGATTTCGAGAATGGCGAACCCCTGGCCGGTGCCATTCTGGACGTGTGGCAAGCGGCGACGAATGGGCTCTACGAAAACCAGGACCCTAACCAGCCCGACTACAACTTGCGGGGCCGGTTCAAGACCGATCAAGACGGAAGCTACGAGTTCGTCGCGCTAATGCCGACTGCCTATCCCGTTCCCACCGATGGCCCGATTGGAGAGCTGTTGTGTGTGGCCAAGCGATGGTCCTACCGGCCAGCACATATCCACGTCATCGCGTCGTTCCCGGATCATGAGACGCTCGTAACGCAGATTTTCAAGAAAGGAGACGATCAGACCGCAGACGACTGCGTCTTCACTGCCAGCGAAAACATGATGGGTGACTTCACCCCTGACGGAGACCACTTCCGGCTTCAATACGATTTTCCGCTGAAGCGCGGTATCTCGATGCAGCCAAAAGCGCCCATTCCGGCTTAGGCGGTACGAAGCCGTTACCAGAGCCCGTTTGACGCGTTCGGACATTGCAGGAGTTGACCATGCGCGCGCCCGCCATTCCGCCTGCCGAAATCGGTGCCGACCTGGAGCCGCTCTATGACGATATGCGCCGGGGCATCGAACGCAGCTTCAAGGGTTTTGTCGCGATCCGCCCGGACGGGGCGCTGGTCGGCCCTTGGGCGCCGTGGTTGCGCCACGCCAAATTCGGCAAGCCCGTCTGGGAACTGGGAAAGGCGCTCGCCACCGCACCCTCGCTGCCGGCGGCGGTGCGCGAGGTTGCGATCCTGGTGACGGGCGCGCATTTCCGCTCCGGCTATGAACTCTACGCCCATGTGATTGTCGCCGAGGGCCGTGGCCTATCCGAGGAGAAGCTCGAAACCATCGTCGCCGGCCAGCGCCCATCTGACCTGACGCGCGAGGAAGGGATCGCCTACGACATGGCCGCCGCCCTCGTCTCAGGCGGCACGCTCCCGGAACTCACGTGGCGCTCGGCAGTACGGACGTTCGGCGAGGCGGGCGCGGCGGAACTTTCCTATCTCGTCGGGCTCTACTGCATGGTGTCGGTGACGCTCAACACCTTCGACGTGCCCGTTCCGGAGAACACTGAATGAAAGCCATACAGTTCACGCGGTTTGGGCCGCCAGACGTTCTCGAGCTCATCGATGTCCCGACCCCAAAAGCGACAGATGGCAACGCCGTCGTTCAGATATCAGCCGCCGCCATCAACCCGTCGGACGTCAAAAACGTCGCCGGCCAAATGGAGGGAACGGTGCTGCCGCGAATCCCGGGACGGGACTTCGCGGGCGTCGTCGCAGACGGCCCCGATGACTGGGTCGGCGCTGAGGTCTTCGGCACTGGGGGCGATATCGGCTTCACGCGCGACGGCAGCCACGCCGAAGCAATTCTTTTGCCCGCTCAAGCTCTCGTGCGCAAGCCCACAAATCTCTCCTTCGAGCAGGCAGCATCAATCGGCGTGAACTTCGTCATCGCGTGGCTCGGTGCTATCGAATATGGCGGGCTTGCAATCTGGCGAAACGGTCGCGATCATCGGAGCTGGGCGGCGGAGTCGGCGGTGCGGTCGCAGAGATCGCGGCTGCACAAGGCGCTATTGTCCTTGGCGTCGACCGCAGGGAACCGCCGCAGGGCGCGCCCGCAGCCAGAGTGCTCAGCGCGTACATCCCGAGCAACGACGGAGCCCCTGATGAGGTACGTCGTTTGACTGCGGGCAAAGGCGCCGACCTCGTGTTCGATACCGTCGGAGGCATAATATTCGAAGCCGCGCTCAGCATGGCCGCGCCTCGCGGCCGGGTCGTCGAAATCGCCTCTACTGGGAAACGGCGCGTAGAGTTCGATTTGACGGAGTTCTACCATAACGAAACTCGCCTAATCGGCGCCGACAGTCGCAAACTTGACGCTACAGCCTGTGCGCGCCTGCTCGCGCACCTGACAGACGGCTTCGAGCGGGGCCGCTATACGGCACCGATCGTCAACGCTCGTTATCCACTTGCCCGTGCCAAGGAGGCATATGCCGCAGTGGAGCGTGGAAGCGAAGGCCGCATTGTGCTGACGCCTTGAGGCAGAGCCTCCGCCGGAGGAGCAATGAGAATGTCTGTGTTGGAGGCCTCACAAGTCTTGCCACTGCCGGCACGGCGCGTCTTACGGCAAGCGTGGCGCAATGGCTCGACGCTGACGGGAGAACGCGCCTTGGCCGAAGAGGTGCCGGTCGCTTTCAGCTATGACGGCGCGACACATGCAGTCTTGATGGCGACACCCGACGATCTCGAGGATTTTGCGCTCGGTTTCAGCTTACACCGAAGGAATTATCACCACACCGGCCGAAATAGCGGAACTAGCCGTCGTTAGTGTTGCGGACGGCATCGTGCTGCGAATGTGGCTGACCGGCGACCGATCCGACGCATTCGCGGCACGGCGCCGCCGGTTTGTTGGACCGGCCGGGTGCGGCATGTGCGGGTTGGAGAGTTTGGCCGAAGCCAATCGTGCAATACCGATCGTGAATAATGATTTGCAGGTCAGCCGGCAGGATATCGCAGAGGCAGTGGCGGCGCTGCCGGCGAGACAGCAGTTGAACATGCAGACGCGAGCGGTCCACGCCGCCGCGTTTTGGCGGCCGGATCAGAGTCTGGTTCTGCGCGAAGACGTCGGACGGCACAATGCGCTCGACAAATTGGCCGGCGCGTTGCTGCGCACCGGCCGGTCGGCTGCCGAGGGCATTATTGTGCTGTCGAGCCGGATTTCCATCGAGCTCGTGCAAAAAGCGGGGATGATGGGAGCGGCTATCATCGTCGGAGTGTCTGCGCCGACGGCTTTGGCCGTCCGCACTGCAGAGGTGGCCGGCATCACTCTCGTCGGCATCGCGCGCGACGACGGGTTCGAGGTGTTCACCCATCCCGAGCGGATCACACGATATTGGTGAGGAAATACCAATGGACCTCACGGCGCTCCTACTGTCCCGGATCCAATTCGGATCGACTGTCGCATTCCACATCATATTCCCGTCGTTCACGATCGGGCTGGCGGCGTGGCTCACTGTGCTCGAGGCCATGCATCTGTGGACCGGGCGTCCGGTGTATCGGCTGGTCTTCGAGTTCTGGCTCAAGATCTTCGGTATGGCATTCGGGCTTGGCGTCGTCTCCGGCATCGTCATGGCATTCCAGTTCGGCACGAACTGGAGCGTGCTGTCGCGCATGTCGGGACCCATCCAAGGCCCGCTTCTGTCCTACGAGACCTTCACCGCCTTTTTCCTCGAAGCGAGCTTTTTCGGCGATCCTGCTGTTTGGCCGCTCTCGCGTGCCGCCGTGGTTCTATTTGTTTTCGACGGCCATGGTGGCGTTCGGAACCACACTCTCGGCGTTCTGGATCATGGCTAACAACAGCTGGATGCAGGTGCCGACTGGGTATGCGATGGAGAACGGACAGTTCGTTCCGAACGACTGGTTCAAAATCACATTGAGCCCGGTGGTCTGGGTGCGGTTTCCGCACATGCTCCTTGCCGCCTATCTCACCGGTGCAATTTGCGTTGCCGCGACCGGCGCATGGTACCTGCTGCGTCGGGATATTTGCCGCCGAGGCGCGCATCATGCTCCGAATGGGCCTCTATCTCGCCGCCGTGCTGGTTCCGGTCCAGCTCGTCTTCGGACATCTCAACGGTGAATACGTCGTTCACCACCAGCCGTCGAAAATGGCGGCGATCGAGGCCCGATGGCACGACGAGAAGCCGGCTTCTGAGGTGCTGCTCGCCTGGCCGGATGTCGAGAACCACCGGAACCTGTTCGCGATCACCTTGCCGCCGCCCTTCGGCAGCCTGATCGACTCCGACAGCCTTACGGCGGGAGAGGTCGGGCTCGACAGCATCCCGCCGGAGAATTGGCCACCGGTGGCGATCCCGTTCTTCAGCTTCCGCATCATGGTCGGCTGCTGGGACCGTCATGCTGCTGATCGCGTGGGTCGGCTCGTATTTGATCCACAAGGAGCGCATCGAGCAGAACCGATGCTGCTCTGGGCGACGTTCCTCAGCTTTCCACTGCCGTTCATCGCGACATTGAGCGGCTGGATCACCGCCGAGGTCGGGCGCCAGCCCTGGGTGGTCTTCGGCGTGTTGCGGACCGCCGACGCGATGACGCCATTCCTGACGGCCCGTGCGGTGGAAGTTTCGCTGGCCGTTTACTGCGTCGTTTACAGCTTCATCTTCGCGTTCGGAACCTACTACATTTATCGGCTGCTGCGCGCCGGACCGGAAGGGCGCCTGGTCCTGCCCCCGGCGGCCGCAGTTCCCAACCGCCCGATGTCGGTTGTCCACGAGCACCACCTCGCACCAGGAGAATAGCCGTGGTCATGTTCTGGGTCGCGATACTGGCCGTCAGCATACTCCTCTATGTGCTGCTCGACGGCTTCGATCTCGGGGTCGGGATGCTCTTCGGTTTGACGCGGTGACGAGACGAGGCGGCGAGAAATGATGAGCGCGATTGCGCCAATGTGGGATGGCAACGAGACGTGGCTTGTCGTTGCCGGAGTGGTTCTCTGGGGGGCCTTTCCGGTCGTCTATGCGACGTTGCTCTCTGCGTTTTATCTGCCGGTGCTGCTGACGCTGGCGGGCCTAATCCTGCGCGGCGTCGCGTTCGAATACCGCAGCAAGACGGAGCGGCTGCGCTGGATCTGGGACGTCGGCTTTGCGGGAGGTTCGCTTGTCGCTGCTTTCATCCAAGGCATGATCGTAGGCGCCCTCGTGGAGCAGCTTCCGATAACCAACGGTCAATACACGGGAGGCGATTTCGGCTGGTTCAGTCCCTTCGCTGTACTGTGCGGTATCGGCCTGTGCCTCGGTTATTCGCTGCTCGGGGCTTGCTGGCTGGTCAGAAAATGCGAAGGCGATGTTCGGGAGACAGCCTATCGATCTGATTCCGTATCTCGCGATTTCACTGCTCGCCTTTCTGGTCGTCGTCTTCGGTTACGCCTTGGCCGAAAATCTTCGGGTCATCCACCGATGGGTCGAGCGGCCGTATCTATTTATCTTCCCGGCGATCGGTGTCATCGCCGCGCTCGTGGCAGCCGCCAGCGTTCGGCATCGCCGGGATGGAGTGCCGTTCTACATGGTCGCGCTGATTTTCGCGGCGGCGTTCGGCACTCTGGCGATCTCTTTCTGGCCCTACATGATCCCGTTCTCGATCACGATCGAGGAAGCCGCCGCACCGCATTCCAGTCTCGCTTTCATGTTCTGGGGCGCAGGTCTCTTCGTCTTCCCGCTGATGCTGCTCTACACGGTCATCAGCTACACCGTCTTCAGAGGCAAGGTTAGACCAACGGCCGGGCATTACTAAAACAGAGGAGGAAGCATCGCCATGGAACGCCCACTGTCGCCGTTCATGTTCCCGGCGTGGTACCGCTTTCAGATCACGTCGGTCCTGTCGATCGTGCACCGGTTGACGGGCATTGCACTGGCGGTCGGCTCGATCCTGCTGGCCTGGTGGCTCGTCGCCGTGGCGGCGGGCGGTGAGGTGTTCTCGGCGACGCACGCGTTCATCGCCTCGCCGATCGGGGTGCTGCTGTTGTTCGGCTGGTCGGTCGCGTTCTTCTATCACCTGTGCAGCGGCATCCGGCACCTCGCTTGGGACGCGGGTTACGGCTTCGAGATCCGGGACGCCTATCGCACCGGCTACGCCGTGCTCGCTGCGACGGTCGTGCTGACCGTTGTCGCCTGGCTTTCAGTGTGGCTGATCTAAGGGAGGCACCGATGGCAAACATGCGCACTTTGTCGAATGCGACCGCGCTGCGCGACGAAGATGTGCTGCGGCGTGTGCGCCACCTCGGCAGCGCGCGCAAGGGTCTGTGGGAATGGCGGTTGCAGCGCCAGACGGCACTCGCGCTCATTCCATTGGGGCTCTATTTCGTCGCCTCGATGGTGCGGCTCGCCGTATCGGACCAATTGACCGCTGTGCAGTGGCTGAGCTCGCCGGTGCCGGCGCTGCTGACCATCCTCTTCGTGGCGGCGTTGTTCGCACACGCCGTCGTGGGATTGCGCTCGGTCCTCGTGGACTACGTACACACGCGCGCCCGGCTGGAGGCCGCCGAGCTGCTGGTGCGCGGTGTAGCGATATTGCTGGCCGTCGCCAGCGTGCTCGCTGTTCTCAAGCTTTTCCTCGGCCGGTAGGGGGCGAACCATGGCCAACGGCTATGACATCATCGACCATTCCTTTGACGTCGTCGTCCTCGGCGCCGGCGGCGCCGGATTGCGCGCGACATTGGGCATGGTCGCGGCGGGGCTCAATACCGCCTGCGTCACCAAGGTGTTCCCGACCCGAAGCCATACGGTGGCCGCGCAGGGCGGCATCAGTGCCGCGCTCGGCAACATGGAAAAGGACGACTGGCGCTGGCACATGTTCGACACGGTCAGGGGCTCCGATTGGCTCGGCGACCAGGACGCGATCGAATACATGTGCCGCGAGGCGATCCCGGCGGTCATCGAGCTCGAGCATCTCGGCGTGCCGTTCAGCCGTACCGAGGCCGGGACGATCTATCAGCGCCGCTTTGGCGGGCACACGACCGAATATGCCAAGGGCGATATGGCCTACCGGGCGTGCGCTGCCGCCGACCGCACCGGCCACGCGATCCTGCACACGCTCTACCAGCAGTGCCTGAAGCACCAGGCGCGCTTCTTTGTCGAGTATTTCGCGATCGACCTGTTGATGGACGAGAACGGCGCCTGCCAAGGCCTGCTGGCCTGGTGTCTCGAGGACGGGTCGATCCACCGCTTCCGCGCCAGTATGACCGTCATTGCAACGGGCGGGTGCGGCCGGGTCTACCAGTCCTGCACCTCCGCGCACACCTGCACCGGCGACGGCAACGCGATGGCATTGCGCGCCGGGCTGCCATTGCAGGACATGGAATTCATCCAGTTCCATCCGACCGGCATCTATGGCGCCGGCTGCCTGATCACCGAGGGTGCGCGCGGCGAGGGCGGCTATCTGACCAACAGCGAGGGCGAGCGCTTCATGCCCAAATATGCGCCGCACGAGAAGGATTTGTCCTCGCGCGACGTAGTCAGCCGCGCCGAGGCGATCGAGATCCGCGAAGGGCGTGGCGTCGGCGAGAAAAAGGACCACATCTTCCTGCACCTCGAGCAATTGCCGGCGGAGGTCCTCGATCAGCGCCTGCCCGGCATTGTCGAGACGGCGCGCATTTTCGCCGGCGTCGATGCACATAAGGAGCCGATCCCGGTAATCCCGACCGTCCATTACGTGATGGGCGGGATCCCGACGACGATCAAGGCGGAGGTCGTCTCTCCGACCAAAGACGATCCGGATGCGGTCGTGCCGGGACTGATGGCGATCGGCGAGGCCGCCTGCGTCTCGGTGCATGGCGCCAATCGGCTCGGCACCAACAGCCTCTTAGACCTGATCGTCTTCGGGCGCGCGGCGGCATTGCGCGCGGCGGAGATCGTCAAGCCGGGATCGCGCGTGCCGGAGGCGAACGGCCACTCCGAAGAGCGCGCAATAGAGCGCTTCGACCGGATCCGCCACAGCAAAGGCGGCAACAAGCCGGGCGAGATCCGCCCGCAAATGCAGGAGACGATGCAGGCAGGATTTGCCGTGTTCCGCCGCGGCGACACGTTGCAGGAGGGGTTGAAAAAGCTCGAAGCTTTGCGCGATCCGCTGGAGCGCGTCACGGTCGACGATGATTCACTGATGTGGAACGTCGCGCTGGTCTCGGCTTTGGAGCTCGCCAATCTCGCCGATCAGGCGGTGGTCATTGCGCACTCCGCCTGCGAACGCACCGAATCCCGCGGGGCGCATGCGCGCGAGGATTACCAGAAGCGCGACGACGAGAACTGGCTGAAACACACCTGCGCGTGGAAGGACGAGGACTGGAACATCCGCTTCGCCTATCGCCCGGTCCACCTCCACGCGCTCTCCAACGAGGCGCCGAGCTTCCCGCCCGCCGAGCGCACGCACTGAGCAGGCCGTCAATTCTTGCCGTCATTGCGAGGAGCACAGCGACGAAGCAATCTCGGTCCGGCCACGCACTGCCCATCGAGATTGCTTCGCTTCGCTCGCAATGACGACGTCCTCTAATGCAATTCTGGGTGAGGAGAAGTTGCAATGTCCGAATTTACTCTCCCCGCAAACTCGAAGGTCGGCGAAGGCAAGCATTGGGCGCTGCCAAAATCGGCCCAGCACGGCAAGAGCTTCCGGATCTATCGCTGGGACCCGGCGAAGAACGCCAACCCGCAGATGGATACGTTCGACATCGATCGCGATCACTGCGGGCCGATGGTGCTCGACGCATTGGTCAAGATCAATGACCAGATCGATCCGACATTGTCGTTCCGGCGCTCTTGCCGGGAAGGCGTGTGCGGCTCCTGCGCGATGAACATCGACGGGAAGAACCGGCTCGCCTGTCTGACCCCGATGGACGAGCTGAAGAAAGGGACGAGTCGAATCACGCCTCTGCCGCATATGATGGTCCTGAAAGACCTCGTCCCCGATCTCACGGGATTGTACGCACAGTACGAACTGATCGAGCCTTGGTTGCAAAGCGACCAGCCGCCGCCCGACCGCGAGCGCCGTCAGTCGCAACAGGAGCGCGCACAGCTTGACGGGTTGTGGGAGTGCATTCTTTGCTTCTGCTGCTCGACCTCCTGTCCGAGCTACTGGTGGAACCAGGACCGCTATCTCGGCCCGTCGATCCTGCTGCAATCCTACCGTTGGCTCGCCGACAGCCGCGATCAGCGCACCGGCGAGCGCCTCGACCGGCTCGAGGACCCGTTCCGCCTCTATCGCTGCCATACGATCATGAACTGCACCAGCGCCTGCCCGAAAGGGCTCAACCCGGCCCGCGCAATCGCCAACACCAAGCGAATGATGGCCGAGCGCGGGTGAGAACCGCCAGCGACGCCTCAACCGATAGGAGGACTTATGCGGATCGGGCTCTTCATTACCTGCTACATCGATGCTTAGCTGCCAGTAATACGTCGGAGGAATACATGGCTCAAACAGTCGCGGAAACGTTGATCGGTGTGCTTGAGCACATCGGCGTCAAGCAGATTTTTGCGCTGATCGGCGACTCGCTCAATCCGCTGGCCGATGCCGTGCGAAGGTCCTCCATCGAATGGATTGGCGTTCGCCATGAAGAGGGCGCGGCTCTGGCGGCGTCTGGTCAGGCCAAGCTCACCGGCCGTCTCGCGGTCTGTGCCGGCACCACGGGGCCGGGCAGTACCCATTTGGTCGCGGGCCTTTACGAAGCGGCGCGCGACCACGCGCCCGTGCTCGCGCTCTCCGGCGACATGCCGCGCAAAATGCAGGGCGTCGATTACATCCAAACCACCAAGCCCGATCTGCTGTTTCGCGATGTGTCGCTGTACACGGAAACCATCACGTCGCCGGAGCAGGCCCCCGCCGTCATCCATCAGGCGATCGCTGCGGCCTATGCGGGCCGCGGCGTTGCTCATCTCACATTGCCGCAAGACGTCATCTCGGCACGGACCGACGGCGGCGTTGCCAGCGTGGATACTCTGCAACCGCGCCCAGAGATCGCGGCGAGTGCGGAGGACGTAGCCCGTATCGCGAGCCGGATCGACGCGGCCGGCAGTGTTCTCATCATGTGCGGTAACGGCTGCCATGGCGCCGCAGCGGAGCTGCGGGCCCTATCGGACCGTCTCAAGGCGCCGCTGATCCATTCCGTCAAGGGCCAGGACATCATGCCTTATGACGATCCACACTGGATGGGTGGCATCGGCTTTATCGGTTCAAAGCCGGTGTACAATGCGGTCATGAGTGCCGATTTGCTGCTGATGGTGGGCACCGATTATCCGTATTCGAATTTTCTCCCGAACCGGCCGGTGGTCGTGCAGATCGACGAGCGGCCCGAGGTGCTCGGCCGTCGCGCGCCAACCGCGCTCGGCGTGGTTGGCTCGGCGCGGCCGACGCTCAAATTGCTCATCGAACAGGTCGCGCCGAAAACCGACACGAGCTACTGGGACCGGCTCATGGAGGAACGCCGCGCCTGGGACCGCAAGCTCGACCAGCAAGCTGATCTCGCGCGCAGCGCCGATCGCATCCACCCACAGGCAGTCGCCCGCGCGGTCAGCGATCTCGCCAACCGGGACGCGGTCTTCGTGTTCGACACTGGCCTTAATACGCTGTGGTCCGCCAACTGGATCCGGCAAAGCGGATCGCAGCGCATCATCGGGTCGTTCAACAATGCTGCCGTCGGAACGGCGCTCGGGCAGGCCAACGGCATCCAGGCGCTCGACCGCGCGCGGCAGGTGATCGCGCTGACCGGCGACGGCGGTTTCAACATGTTGATGTGCGAGTTCCTCACGGCGGTTCACCACAAGCTGCCGGTCAAGGCTGTCATCTACAATAACGCCGCGTTTGGCTTGATCCGGTTGGAGGCCGAGTTGATCGGGGTGCCGCCCTACCGGCAGGGCATTGACTTTCCCAATCCCGATTTCGCCGCATTCGCGCGCGCCTGCGGCGGCCACGGCTTCGCGGCGCGCAAGCCCGACGAGCTGAAGAAGGCGATCAGTGATGCCCTGGCGGTTGACGGACCGGCAATCGTCGACGCCGCGGTCGTTGCCAACGAGCTGCCCAACGTGCCGCACCTCGACCTTGAGCTGCTCGGGCAGGTCGCGCGCGCCAAGATCAAAGAGGCGGTGCTGGCCGTTACCGGCGGTTGATTATTGGCGCTCATAGGTCACGGCAACCCAACCGTGGGAGCCACTGAGGAGGTACCGAATGCGCATCGGGCTTTTCGTTCCCTGCTATATCGATGCTTTCTTTCCGGAAGTCGGCATCGCTACCCTCGAGCTATTGGAGCGGTTCGGTCACGAGGTCGTGTACCCGCGCGATCAGACGTGTTGCGGACAGCCGATGGCCAATAGCGGGTTCAATGCCGAATGTGCCGACACCGAGGCCTTGTTTGTGCGCAATTTCTCCGGTTTCGATTACGTTGTCGCGCCATCGGGCAGCTGCGTCCACCACGTGCGCGACAATTTCGACGCGATCGACCAGACCGCGGCGGTGCAGCAGGTGCGGGCGCGCACCTTTGAGATCGTTGAGTTCCTGCATGACATCCTGAAGGTCGAGGCGTTTCCGTGGGCCCGGTTTCCGCATCGCGTCGGGCTGCACAACAGCTGCGGCACCCTGCGCCAACTAAAGCACGCGGCGCCTTCCGAGCTGCACGAGCCGTTTTTCTCGAAACCGATGGATCTGCTCTCGAAGGTCGACGGGATCGAGTTCGTCACCCCGGCGCGGCCCGATGAATGTTGCGGCTTCGGGGGCACCTTCTCGGTGTTCGAGGAGGTCGTTTCGACCAAGATGGGCTACGACAAGGTTAGCGATCACGCCCGCGCCGGGGCCGAGTACATCGTCTCGGCCGATACCTCGTGCCTGATGCACCAGCAGGGCTGCGCCGAGCGCATCGGCGTGCCGATCAAATTCATCCACATCGCCCAGATCTTGAACGGAGCCAGCGCATGAACACCCCTCTTGCGATGCTGCATCCCGAGCTGCTGGCTGCCGACAACGGTGATGCCATCGTCCGAGACGGGCACCGTCTTGATCACGCCGAGGCAGCCTCGAAGCCGCTGCGCTCGCGGCCCGAGCCGCAGCCGCGCGGCGCCAAGGTCCACGGCAATCGGCCGATCGACCAGGCGGAAGCGGCAGCGCGGTTCATTGCCGCTCCCGAGCACGAGAAGATGCACGACGAGCGGCTGTGGGATCTGCGGCAGAAGCGCGACCGCGAGATGCACGGCATTGCCGAATGGGAGGAGCTGCGCTCGCTCGCCTCGGCGATCAAGGAGCACACGCTCACCCATCTCGACCAGTATCTGGAGCAGTTCGAGGATAATGCGCGCTCGCATGGCGTTCACGTGCATTGGGCGCGCGACGCTGCGGAGCACAACCAGATTGTTCACGGCATCCTGCGCGACCACGGCGCCAAGTCGCTGATCAAGAGCAAATCGATGCTGACCGAGGAGTGCGGATTTCGCCCTTACATGGCGTCGGTCGGCATCGAGGTGATCGAAACCGATCTCGGCGAGCGCATCCAGCAGCTCGACAATGAAGACCCGAGCCACGTCGTCGTGCCGGCGGTGCACAAGCTGCGGACCGACGTGGCCGAGGTGTTCTCGCGGACGATCGGCACCGACCCCGCCAACAGCGACGTTCACTACCTTGCGGAGGCCCAGCGCGAGGCAACCCGGCCGCTGATCCTCAAGGCCGATGCCGGCATGACTGGCTGCAATTTCGCGGTCGCCGAGACCGGGACCTTTGTCGTCTGCACCAATGAGGGCAACGCCGACCTCTCGGCCAACGTGCCGAAATTGCACATCGCCTCGATCGGTATAGAGAAGATCATCCCGCACCTCGAGCACCTCGCAGTGTTCGTCCGATTATTGTCGCGCAGCGCGCTCGGCTCGCCTGTCACGCAGTACACCTCGCATTTCCGCGGGCCGCGGGAGGGCGGCGAGATGCATGTCGTGCTGGTCGATAACGGCCGCTCCGAGCGCCTCGGCTTGGAGGAGTTCTGGACCTCGCTCAAATGCATCCGCTGCGGCGCCTGCATGAATACCTGCCCGGTCTATCGCCGCAGCGGCGGCCTCAGCTACGGCGCTACTTACTCGGGCCCAATCGGCCTCATCATCGACCCGACCTTCGATCAGCGAAAATACAGCAATCTGCCGTTTGCTTCGACATTGAACGGCAGCTGCAGCAATGTCTGCCCGGTCAAGATCAATATTCACGAGCAGATTTACGCGTGGCGACGGGTGCTCGTCGAGCGGCACGAGACCCCACTTGCCAAGCGGGTCGAGATGAAGGCCGCCGGCGAGCTGTTGTCGCGTCCCGCCGCCTATCGCGCCGCAATCGCCGCAGCCAATGTGGCGCTCGCCCATCTGCCGCGCTTTGTCATCTACAATGGCCTCAATGCCTGGGGCAGACACCGCGAGGTACCGCACCCGCCCAAGCAAACCTTTCACAGCTGGTACCAGGCCAATCGCGGAGAGAAGAAATGAGCAGCCGCGACGATATTCTGGCCTCCGTCCGCAAAAAGCTACCGCGAGTGGACCGGCCACTGCCCGAGGTTCCGCTGTTCGATGAGCACCCGCCGGGGTCACTGCTGGAGGCTTTCAAGAAGAGCCTGCACCAGATGGGCGGCATTTTCCTCGACCCGCCGGATTCCGGCGACATCCTGGCGCCGGTCCGGGAGAAGATCGCCGGCGCCAAATTCGTCTGCTCGACGGTGCCGGAGATCGCTGGAAATCGCGACATCGCCGGTGTCGGCGTGCCGCAGGACCTGGCGGATGTCGACTTCGCAATCGTCCGCGCATCGTTCGCCGTCGCCGAGACCGGCTCGGTCCTCTTGAGCGAGGCCGACCTCCATGTCAATGCGGTGGCCTATCTGGCGCAGCACCTGATTGTGTTGCTCGACCCGGCCGACATCGTGGTCAACCTGCACCATGCCTACCGCCGGCCCGAGTTCCGTGACCGGCACTACGCCTCCTTCCATACCGGCCCCTCCGCCACGGCGGATATCGAAGGCGTGCTGATCCACGGCGCCCAGGGCGTCCGCTCGCTCTCCGTCCTGCCGCTCGCGCGCGCAACCGGCAACTCGCCCCAGTGAGGCCAATGGAACTTTTCAAAGGGAGGCTCGTATGATTTACACCGTCGGTAGCTATCTCGCCGCCCGTCTTTCACAAATCGGTTTAAAGCATCATTTTGCTGTCGCAGGTGATTTTAACCTGGTCTTGCTCGATCAACTTTTGACGAATAAGGACCTGGAACAGGTCTATTGCTGCAACGAATTGAATTGCGGCTACAGTGCCGAGGGATACGCCCGCGCTTGCGGTGCGGCCGCGGCCGTCGTCACCTTCAGCGTCGGCGGGCTTTCCGCGATCAATGCGATCGCCGGCGCCTATGCCGAGAACCTGCCGGTCATCCTGGTGTCCGGCGCTCCCAATACCAACGATCGCGCGACCGAGCATCTGCTGCACCATACGCTCGCCACTCACGATTGGTCGTATCAGTGGGATATCGCCAAAAAGCTCACCTGTGCCGCAGTCGCCATCACATCCGCGGCCGACGCGCCCCATCAGATCGACTATGCGATCCGTTCCGCGTTGCGGGAAAAGAAACCGGCTTACATCGAGATCGCGTGCAACATTGCCGCGGCTCCCTGCGCGGCGCCGGGTCCGGTCAGTGCGCTCATTGCTGAAGAGCCGAGCGACGCTGAGAGCTTGGAGAGAGCCATCGCGGCGGCGAGCAATTTTCTGCAAGGTAAGCAAAAGCCGGTGTTGCTGATCGGCAGCAAGCTGCGGGCGGCTCGCGCGGAGAAGCAGGCGATCGAGCTTGCGGATGCCCTCGGCTGTGCCGTCACTGTTATGGCTGCGGCGAAAAGCTTCTTTCCCGAGGACCATCCGCAGTTCGCCGGCATCTATTGGGGTGAGATCAGCAGCCCCGGCGCCCGCGAGATTGTCGATTGGGCGGACGCTGTGGTCTGCGTTGGTACGATCTTCAACGACTACTCGACTGTCGGGTGGACTGCGATGCCCAGCGGTGGCGGCGTACTGACCGCGGATCAGAACCGCGTTTATCTCGACGGGTACGATTTCGGCCGGGTTCATCTCCGCGACTTCCTGGCGGGCCTCGCCCGCAAAGTGGAGAAGCGCGAGCGCGACAATGGTCGAATATAAGCGCATCCGCGCCGAGCCGCGGCCCGAAATCAGTGCCGATCTCGAAGCGAAGTTAAGGCGGGCCGAAATAGTCCGGCAGATCCAATCCCTCCTCACTGCCGATACCACGGTTATCGCCGAGACCGGCGACTCGTGGTTCAACGGCGTGGCGCTGAAGCTGCCGGGCGGCGCACGCTTCGAGGTCGAGATGCAATGGGGCTCGATCGGATGGTCGGTGCCGGCCACCTTTGGCTACGCGGTGGGCGCGCCGAACCGGCGGATCATCGCCATGATCGGCGACGGCTCCTTTCAACTGACGGCGCAGGAGGTTGCGCAAATGATCCGGCGGAAGCTGCCGGTGATCATCTTCCTGATTAACAATCATGGATACACGATCGAGGTCGAGATCCATGACGGTCCCTACAACAATATCAAGAACTGGGACTATGCCGGGCTGATCCAGGCCTTCAACGCAAAGGACGGTCGCGGACGCGGCATCCGCGTCACCAATGGCGGCGAGTTGGCCGAGGCGATCAAGGTAGCGCTTGCCAATCACGATGGGCCGACGTTGATCGAATGCATCATCGATCGCGACGACTGTTCCGCCGACCTGATCTCCTGGGGCCGCCTGGTGGCGATCGCGAATGCCCGGCCACCGCGCCCGCAATAGCGCCGCTGCGCGTCGCCCTTGGTCCATGACGAACATTGGGCGCATACCTGAACTGGACACTTCCGAGGAGGAGAAACCAATGTCTGCTTCCAATACTGGCACCAGCAAGCGCGGCATCGAGCTGCTGCACGATCCCAGGCTCAACAAATCCACCGGCTTTACCGAGGCCGAGCGGCGGTCGCTCGGCTTGATCGGCCTGGTCCCCGATGTGACTGAGTTGATCGAGACTCAGTTGTCTCGTGTATTGCTGCAGCTCAAGGAAAAGGCCACCGATCTCGACCGGTTTATTCACCTGATGAATTTGCTCGAGACGAACCAGACGCTTTTTTATCATACCCTGATGTCGGACCCGGCCCGCTTCCTTTACATTGTCTACGACCCGACGATCGGCGAGGCCTGCCTGAAGTTCGACCACATCTTCCGGCGCCCGCTCGGGATGTATCTGTCGATGAGCCGGAAGGGGCACGTCAAGGAGGTGCTGCGCAACTGGCCCGTCAAAGACGTGCGGGTTATCTGCGTGACCAACTCCGGCCGGATTCTCGGCCTCGGCGATTTGGGCGCCAACGGCATGGGCATTCCGATCGGCAAGCTGCAGCTCTATACTGCGGCGGCAGGCGTGCCGCCCGAAGGCCTGCTGCCGATGTACCTGGACAGCGGCACGAACAACGAGACCTACCTCCGCGATCCGCTCTACCTCGGCCTGCGGCAGCATCGGCCCTCGACTGAGGAGCTGTATGCCTTTGTCGACGAGTTTATGGAGGCGGTTCCGGAGGTCTTCCCGAATTGCTGTGTGCACTTTGAAGACTGGACCGGGACAGATGCGATCGCCCTCCTTGCCCGTTACCGCGACAAGTATTGCTGCTACAATGACGACATCCAAGGTACCGGCGCCGTGACCCTCACCGGGCTGATCAACGCGCTCAAGATCACCGGCGGCCAGCTAAAGGACCAACGCGTCCTCTTTCTCGGCGCCGGCTCCGCCGCGATCGGTCTTGCCGACTTGATTGTTTACGGGATGGGCGAGCAGGGCGTGACACCCGAGGCGGCCCGGCAGCAGATCCGGATGTTCGATACCCAGGGACTGGTGGTCGCCGGGCGTCCCGGTCTTGCTGCGCATAAGCGGCCCTACGCGCACAAGCTGCCGCCCAGCAAACCCTTTGATCATCTCGACCCGGCGAGCGAGTGCCCGCAGATCCTCGCGGCTGTCGAGGATTTCAAGCCGACGGCCCTCATTGGCGTCTGCACCGTGGGCAGACTGTTCACCCGGGAGATCGTCGAGGCGATGTCGCGTTTCAACGAGCGGCCGATCATCTTTGCCCTGTCGAACCCGATCGAAAAACACGAATGTCTGCCTGAGCAGGCCTACGAATGGTCCGGGGGCAAGGCGCTCTATGCCGGCGGCGTGCAATTCCCACCGGTTCACTTTGCCGGCCAGACGTTCCTGCCTTCGCAGGCCAACAACCTCTATGCCTTCCCCGCTGTCGGCCTGGCGATCCACGCTACGAACGCGACCCGCGTAACCGATGCAATGTTCATCGAGGCCGCGCATGCCGTGGCCGACCAGGTGACGCTCTGATCAGTTGAAGCTCGGGATGCTGTTCCCGCCGCAGTCGAACATACTGGAGGTCGAAGTTCAAACTGCCGCGCGAGTAGCCAAGCTCGTCTTTGATGCTGGCCTGGCGCGCGTCGAACGTCCGGCCAATATCGACGCATTCATTCGGCGGCATGTCTACAAGCCCGAGTACCAAACACTCGCGTAAGTATGCTTGCAAGCTGACGCGCGCTCTGCCGCCTTCCTGCCAGCGAGGAGCCTCATGACCGCATCGACCGCGAATACCAGCGAACCTTCCGGACCCGCCGAATTCGTCATCAGACGTGTTGGAGTGGTCGGTCTCGGCCATATGGGACACGCTTTTGCCGTCAATCTCGTTGAAGACGGTCATCAGGTGTTCGTCTATGACCGAGACGCAAAACGAGCAGCGGCTCTGACCGGCGCTCGCGCTGCCGAGCACCTTGCCGATCTTGCCGCCTGCGATGTGGTGTTGACTTCTCTTCCCGACGACGAGGCGCTTGCCGCGGTCGCGCTCGGGCCGGAGGGTTTGGCGGCCATTCTCTCCCCAAATGCGGTTCACATTTCGACGAGCACCGTCAGTCCTGCCGCGTCCCGCCGCGTCGCTGAGGAGCATGCGCGCCATCGCCAGGATTATGTCGCCGCGCCGGTGCTCGGGAACCCGGATTTCGCCCGGGAGCGGAAGCTCTTCGTGCTTGCGGCGGGGCCGCACTCGGCGATGGAGAAGGTCCGTCCGCTGCTCGAACGGCTCGGCCAGCGGTTGTTCGTGATCGGCGAAGACGCCGGACTGGCTAACCTCGTCAAGCTCGCAGCCAACGTCCTGACCGCGACGACTCTTGAATGCATGGGCGAGGTCTTGGCCCTAATGCGGAAAGGCGGGGTCGACGGCCACCTCGCGTTCGATGTGCTGACGAATTCGCTGTTCGATTCCCGGGTCCACAAGACTTACGGGGAGAAGATTATCGACGGCCGATACAGTCCACCAGGAATGGCGGCGCCGCTCGCCGTCAAGGACCTCCGGCTCGCGCTGGCCGAGGCCGAACGCGCGGCCGTGCCGATGCCCGCCGCGAGCCTCGTCCACGACCGCCTCGTCGCGATGGTGGCTCGCGGGTGGGCCGGGCTCGACTGGTCGGCACTCGGTCTGCTCGCGGCGGTCGATGCGGGTCTGAGCGACGGTCGGTAAAGGCGTCGCGCCAGCCGTTTTTGCAGCCCAGCGGAGGGATCATGGTAGAATCGAAGGAACGCCCCACCGGCTATGATGTTCTGCGCAACCCGCGTCTGAACAAGGGGACGGCATTCACTGAAGCAGAGCGGCGCAAATACCGGCTCGAGGGCCTGTTGCCGCCCGCCGTCACCAACATCGAACTGCAGGCGGCGCGGCGGCACACCGAGATCGCCAATCTCGATAGCGACTTGCAAAAATATTTAGTGCTGTCGGACCTGCAGACCCGCAATGAGAACTTGTTTTACAAGGTGATAATGTCGGACCCCGCCCTTTATATGCCGCTCGTGTACACGCCGACGGTCGGCGAAGCGTGCCAGAAATTCGCCCACATCTTCCGCGAGGCGCGCGGCATGTTTCTGCCGATCAGCGCCCGCGGCCGGCTGCGCCAGATCCTTGGCAACTGGCCGGAAAAGGACGTGCGCTTCATCGTCGTGACCGA
Source organism: uncultured Alphaproteobacteria bacterium (assembly GCA_963736715.1). Taxonomy (GTDB): domain Bacteria; phylum Pseudomonadota; class Alphaproteobacteria; order ATCC43930; family CGMCC-115725; genus AP-15. The sequence continues at coordinate 156,727 of CAVTQA010000049.1, forward strand.
CGGCGAGCGCATCCTCGGCTTGGGCGACCTCGGCGCCGGCGGGATGGGCATCCCGCTCGGCAAGCTCGCGCTCTACACCTCCTGCGCCGGCGTGCCGCCGCAATACTGCCTGCCAGTGGTTCTGGATGTCGGCACAAACAATCCGGTGCTGCACGACGACCCGCTCTATCTCGGCCTGCGGCAGAACCGCGTTCGCGGCGAAGAATACATGGCCTTCATCGACGAGTTCGTCGACGCGGTGCAGTCGCTTTACCCGAAATGCTGCATCCAATGGGAGGATTTCGCGAACATCAACGCTGTCCCGATCCTCGCGCGCTACCGCGACAAGATCTGTACCTACAATGACGACATCCAGGGCACCGCGGGTATCGCACTGGCCGGGATTTTCGCCGCGTTGCGGATCACCAAACAGAAGATTACCGACCAGCGGTTTCTGTTCCTCGGCGGCGGCTCGGCCGGAACCGGTATTGCGGAGCTGATCAGCGAGGCGATGGCGATGGAGGGAATGGACATCGCTGAGGCGAGAAAGCGCAACGCGCTGTTCGACATCAATGGCCTCATTGTGACCTCGCGCACCGATCTGGCGGATTTTCAGAAGCCATTTGCGCAGGACCGGGAGAGGATCACCAGCTTTGTCGAAGCCGTAAAGGCGATCCGGCCGACCGGCATCATCGGCGTCAGCACCGTGCCGAAGCTCTTCACCCGCGAGGTCATCCACGCAATGGCCGAGAGCAACGAGCGGCCGATTATTTTCCCTTATTCGAACCCGACCTCACGCTCCGAATGCACCGCGGAGGAGGCTTATCGCTGGTCCGACGGCAGAGCGGTTTTTGCCAGCGGCAGCCCGTTCCCGCCGGTCGAGATCGCCGGCCGGAAGTTTGTGCCGGGCCAGGGAAACAACGTCTACATCTTTCCGGCCATGGGCATGGCGGTGTTTGCGACCGAAGCGACCCGCGTCACGGAAGAAATGTTCATCGTCGCGGCAAAGGCCGTTGCAGAGCAGGTGACCGAGGAAAATCTCGCCTCAGGGCTGATCTATCCGCCGCAGAGCCGCATCCTGGAAGCCTCGCTGCATGTCGCCGAGCGCGTCGCCACCTACATCTTCGACAAGGACTTGGCTCGCGTCCGGCGGCCGGACGACGTCGGCAAGTTGATCCACGCCCGCGCCTACCGCCCGGTCTACCCGGAGTAAGCCCCAATGCGCGACTTATGGTCCGGCTTCGTTCTCAGATAATGCGGCTAGGCGATTGAATTTACTGGGGTAAAAATGGTGGGCGCGACTGGGATTGAACCAGTGACCCCTACGATGTCAACGTAGTGCTCTCCCGCTGAGCTACGCGCCCGTCACCACGGTCGGGGTGGGACGAGGGTGTAGCGAAAATGCGGACGGCAGGCAAGCCAGGGGGAGTTGAGTTCACCGCGGCCGGGGCCGGCGCAGCATTAGGCGGCGCTGGAGAGGAAAGGGGCGACGGCCTGCAGGAAGGCTTGCGGCTGTTCGGCATGAACCCAGTGCCCGGCCCCTTCGATGCGCATGATCCGGGCCCGCGTGAACAGCCGCCGGATGCCGGGTTCGTGCTGGGGTTGGATGTAGTTGGAGCGGGCGCCCGCGACGAACAATGCCGGTCCCGGATAAGCAGGGCCGGCCGGGAGGTCGGGAAAGCCGGCGATTTGCGGGAAGTCGCGCTCGATCGCTTCCAGGTTCAGGCGCCAATGGGCGGCGTTTTCATCAATGACCAAATTCTGCAGCAAGAAAGCGCGCTCGGCGGGGTCGGGAACGGCCCCGGCCAACGCGACATCAATCTCGGCGCGCCGCTTGACGCCGCGAAGATCGACCGCCCGCATCGCGCGGATATGGGCAAGAAGGTTTGGCGGATTGGCAGCCGGGGCGATATCGACGACGACCAGCCGGTCGACCTCGGCGGGATGAAGCAGGGCCATCAGCATCGCGACCTTCCCGCCCATGCTGTGCCCCACGAGCGCGGCATGATCGACGCCGCGGGCGCGGAACGATGCCCGCAGGTCCTCGACCATTTCGCCGTAGGACATTTCATGCGCCCAAGGCGAGGCGCCATGATTGCGCAGATCGAAGGTCAGAACCCGGTGGCGGGCTGCGAGGTGCTGGGCAACCGAGCGCCAATTGCGGCCGGAACCGAACAGTCCATGCAGGATCGCGACCGGCGGCCCGGAACCGAATTCGTTGGCGGCGAGCTCGAGCGGCATGCCTTTCCCCTTTCGCTACAGAACAAAGATCCGCTTCTGTGTAGAATTGATGCGCAATACCGATCGGGACGGCTTGCGGGAGGAGGCGATGCAGGGTTTGGCAATGCAGGGTTTGATGTCGGAGCGGCCACTGCTGATCTCGGCTATCATCAAGCACGCGGCTCTTTATCATCGCGACACGGAAATCGTCACGCGAACCGTCGAAGGCCCGCTTCACCGCTATACATACGGGGAGGCCGAGCGTCGCTCGAAACGGCTCGCGCGGGTGCTGCTGAAGCTGGGCGTCAAACCCGGCGATCGGGTCGGCACCCTCGCGTGGAACACCTTTCGCCACTTCGAGCTCTATTACGCGATCTCAGGCATCGGCGCGATCTGCCACACGATCAACCCTCGGCTGTTCGATGAACAGATCGTCTACATAGTCAATCATGCCGCGGACCGGTTGCTCTTCATCGATACGAGCTTTGTCCCGCTCGTCGAGCGGCTGGCGCCGCATCTCCCGACAGAATGCCGGATCGTATGGATGGCCGAGGAAGGCGCCGAGCCCGCAACCGGCCTTCCGCGCCTCGGTTTCTACGAGGCTCTTATTGGGGCCGAAGACGAGGATTTCGAGTGGCCGGAATTCGACGAGCGCACGGCCTCCTCGCTTTGCTATACCTCGGGCACCACCGGCAACCCGAAGGGCGTGCTTTACAGCCATCGCTCTACCGTGCTGCACGCACTCGGGATCTCGCTGCCCGACGCGATCTCAATCTCGGCGGGTGACACGGTCTGCCCGGTGGTGCCGATGTTTCATGTGAACGCCTGGGCAATTCCATATGCGGCACCGATGCAGGGCGCCAAGCTCGTGCTGCCCGGCCCACGGTTGGATGGCCCGAGCCTTTATCTGCTCTTCGAGGCGGAGCAGGTCACGTTGAGCCTCGGCGTGCCGACCGTGTGGCTCAGCTTCGAGGCGTACCTCTCCACGACCGGCGCGCGCTGCTCGACCCTTTGCCGAATTCTCTCGGGTGGTTCCGCGGTGCCGCCATCGATGGTCGAAGCTTTCGCCGGTCATGGCATCGATGTACGGCAGGGCTGGGGGATGACCGAGATGAGCCCGCTCGGGACCACGGCCGCGCTGAAGGCGAAGCATCTAAGTCTTGACCGAGCGGCCCAGACCTTGGTCAAGGAGAAACAGGGCCGCGCGGTTTTCGGCGTCGAGATGAAGGTGGTCGACGATGCCGGGCAGCCCCAGCCCCATGACGGCAAATCAATGGGCGAGTTGCTGGTGCGCGGCCCGTGGATTGTCAGCGGCTATTTCGCGGATGCCGAGGCGAGCGCCGCGGCGATGGACGAGGATGGCTGGTTCCGCACCGGCGATGTCGCGACGATCGATGCGGACGGCTACATGCAGATCATGGACCGGCGGAAGGACGTCATCAAATCCGGCGGCGAGTGGATCAGCTCGATCGACCTCGAAAACGCCGCGATTGCCCATCCCGATGTCGCCGAAGCGGCAGTCGTAGCCGTCCCGCACCCGCGCTGGGCCGAGCGGCCGCTGCTGGTCGTGACGCCGCTGCCGGACTGTCGGCCGCAGCGCGATGACCTGCTCGCATTTCTCGCCGAGCGGTTTCCGCGCTGGATGCTGCCCGACGACGTCGTGGTTCTCGACGAACTGCCGCACACCGCGACCGGAAAGGTCATGAAGATTCGGCTGCGCGAGACGTTCCGCGACCACCTGCTGCCCGAGCGTTGATATCACCGGCACCCGTCCCCATCCTCGGGGGATGAGCGTCGTTGTTCGTTTCGCCCCCTCTCCGACCGGGTTTCTGCACATTGGCGGAGCGCGTACCGCGCTCTTCAATTGGCTGTTTGCGCGGCATTATGGGGGCAAATTCCTGCTGCGCATCGAGGACACCGACCGCGTCAGATCGACGCCGCAGGCAGTCTCGGCCATCATTGACGGGCTCGAGTGGCTCGGCCTCGCCTGGGACGGCGAGATCGTCCATCAATCCGCCCGCGCTCCCCGCCACGCAGAAGTCGCCCGGCAGCTGCTCGCAGCGGGGCGGGCCTATTATTGCTACTGCACGCCTGCGGAACTCGAGGCGATGCGCGAGCGGGCACGCGCCGAGAAGCGCTCGGTCCGCTATGACGGGACTTGGCGCGACCGCGATCCGTCCGAGGCTCCTGCCGGGGTTGCGCCGGCGATCCGGCTGAAGGCGCCGCAGCGTGGTTCGACGACGCTCCATGACCATGTCCAAGGAGAGGTTACGGTCGCCAATACCGAGCTCGACGATCTGATAATCCTGCGGGCCGACGGCACGCCGACCTACAACCTGTCCGTCGTCGTTGACGATCACGATATGGGCATTACCCATGTGATCCGCGGCGACGACCACCTCAATAACGCATTCCGCCAGAAGCAGATCTATGATGCGCTCGGCTGGACGGTTCCCGAATTCGGCCATGTGCCGCTGATCCATGGTCCCGACGGTGCGAAATTGTCGAAGCGGCATGGTGCGCTCGGTGTCGACGCGTATCGCGAACTGGGCTACTTGCCCGAGGCTCTTCGAAATTATCTTCTCCGCCTCGGCTGGAGCCATGGCGACGACGAGATCATCTCGACCGAACAGGCGATCGAGTGGTTCGACATCGATGCCGTTGGCCGCGCGCCGGCGCGGTTCGACTTTGCCAAGCTCGACAATCTGAATGGCCATTATATCCGCGCCGCCGGCGACCCACGCCTCGTGGCGCTAGTCGCGCCGAGACTTGAGAAGCTGGTCGGAAGGCCGCTCACCGATATCGAGCTCGGGCGCTTGCGAGAAGCCATGCCCGAGCTCAAGCTGCGCCCCAAGACCTTGGCCGAGCTCGCTGCCAACGCCCGCTTTCTGGTCGCGCCGCGGCCGATCCAACTCGATGACAAGGCCGCGAAGCTGCTGACGCCTGAAGCACGGCGCCTGCTGGCCGATTTGATCGACCGCCTGCGCGGCGCGGGATGGCAGCCTGAGCGTCTCGAAGACGAGATCCGCTCGTTTGCCGATGAGAAGGGAACCAAGCTCGGCTCGGTTGCCCAGCCGTTGCGTGCCGCTCTGACCGGTTCGCTCGCTTCGCCTGGTATCTTTCTCGTTATGAAGATCCTAGGACGCGAGGAGAGCCTTGGGCGGATTGCCGATGCGGCCGGATCGGCGGGTTGACACGCGCGTTTGCCAAGTGTGCTCTACAGGCCTATTTTGCACTGCATCACGCAACCGCCAGCAGACTTAGCGATGGAGGTGGATCGATGGACGGCGACAACATGATCACCGGAACGATGACGCTTACGGACAACGAGACCGGGAAGTCGATCGATCTTCCGGTGATCGCCGGATCGATCGGCCCGCGCGTCATCGATATCCGCAAGCTGTACGCACAGACCGGGCATTTCACCTACGATCCGGGTTTCATGGCGACGGCGGCCTGCCGCTCAAACATCACCTATATCGACGGCGACGAAGGGATATTGCTGTATCGCGGCTATCCGATCGAGGAGCTCGCGAACAATAGCGACTTCATGGAAGTCGCCTATCTGCTGCTTTACGGCGAATTGCCGACCGCCAAGGAACGGGAGAAATTCGTTTACGACATAACGCACCACACGATGGTGCACGAGCAGCTCACGACCTTCTTCCGCGGCTTCCGGCGCGACGCGCACCCGATGGCGGTGATGTGCGGCGTGGTCGGCGCCCTGTCTGCCTTCTACCACGATTCCACGGACATCCACGACCCGTACCAGCGGATGGTTGCGTCTTACCGCCTGATCGCCAAGATGCCGACAATCGCGGCGATGGCATTCAAGTATTCGGTCGGCCAGCCCTTCATTTATCCGAACAACTCGCTGAGTTACGCCGAAAATTTCCTGCACATGACCTGGGCGGTGCCGTGCGAGGATTACAAGGTGAGCCCGGTTCTGGCGAAGGCCATGGACCAGATTTTCATTTTGCACGCCGACCATGAGCAGAACGCGTCGACGGCGACGGTGCGCAACGCCGGATCGAGCGGCGCAAATCCGTTCGCGTGCATCGCCGCCGGCATCGCATCCTTGTGGGGCCCGGCGCATGGAGGCGCCAACGAGGCGGTGCTGAAGATGCTCGCGCGCATCGGCGACAAGAAAAATATTCCTGAATTCATCAGCCACGTGAAAAACAAAAACGAACACGAGATCCAATACGGCTTCGGCCATCGGGTGTACAAAAATTACGATCCCCGCGCCCGCGTGCTCCGCGACAGCTGCCACGAGGTGCTCGATGAGCTCGGCATCAAGAACGACCCATTGCTCGATCTGGCAATGGAGCTCGAAAAGATTTCACTCGACGACGAATATTTCATCAGCCGCAAGCTGTACCCGAACGTCGACTTCTATTCGGGGATTATCCTGAAGGCGATGGGGTTTCCGACATCGATGTTCACCGTTCTGTTCGCGATCGCGCGCACCGTCGGCTGGGTCGCGCAATGGACCGAGATGATCGCAGATCCCGATTCCAAGCTCATGCGTCCGCGCCAGCTGTTCACCGGTTCCACAGAGCGCCGCTACGTGCCGGTCGAAAGGCGCGGTTGAGCCCATCCGTTCACCGTATTCCGTAGTGCGGGAGAAGGTGAAGGCGGCTGTCGGCTTCTGAACCTGGACGCCCCTGCTCGCGCTGCGGTATCAATGGGTATCGGACCCGTGGTGCCGCCGCGGCCTTAGCGAAAGACGATCACGGGTTTTTCGGGAAGGAGGTTGTCGCATGCCGGATTACAAGCTGATTTCTGCCGACTCTCACGTCAGCGAACCGCCCGATCTGTGGGCGACCCGCGTCGACAAGAAATACCGCGAGCGGGCGCCGCAGCTGATGGTCAATCCGCCGGGCAAGGAGGGCGCCTATTTCTACTACGAGGGCTACGCGCCGCACCCGATCGGCATCGGGCTCGGCGCCGGCAAAAGCCCCGAGGAGCTGAAGGAGTTCCTGACCAAGGCGACTTATGCCGATGCCCGGCCTGGCGGCTGGGATCCAGCCGCGCGGATGAAGGACAATGAACTCGACGGGGTCGAGGCGGACGTGCTCTACACAACTCTCGGCTTCCGCATCTTCTGGCTCAAGGATCCCGGGCTGCAGGCCGATTGCTTCCGCGTCTACAACGATTGGCTCGCCGAATTCGTCAGCTACGACCCGACGCACATGGCCGGGCTGCCGATGATCTCGCTTTATGACCCCATGGCCGGAGCGCGCGAGCTCGAACGCTGCGCCAAGATGGGGCTTGAAGGGGGCGATGATCTGGTGCTCGCCGCCCGAGGGGCAGCCTTACAGCTCGGACATCTACGACCCGTTCTGGGCGGCGGCGCAGGAACTCAAGATGCCAGTCAGCCTGCATGCGATCACCGGAATGGGAATGGAGAGCCAGTACAATTGGGGAGAGCGCTATATGCGCTCCACCGTGCTGTCGCACGAGGTCGAAAAGTCGTTCAGCGTATTGATTTTCTCGGGCGTGCTCGACCGCTTCCCGGAACTGCAGATCGTCTCGGCGGAGAACAATATCGGCTGGCTGCCCTATTATTTGCAGCGCATGGACCGCGCCTTCGAGCGCCAGCGCATTTCTGCCGGTTTTACCAACAAGCTGAAGCCGAGCGAGTATTTCCAACGCCAGATGTGGGCCACCTACATCGATGACTACGTCGGCGTCCAGAGCCGCCATTTCATCGGCGTCGACAAACTGATGTGGTCTTCGGATTACCCGCACCAGGCTTCGACCTGGCCGCATTCGCAGGACGTCGTTGCGCGCGATTTCAAGGACGCCAGCCCCGAAGACCGCTTCAAGATTACCCGCGCCAACGCCGCCAGGCTCTACGGCTTCGACGGCCTGAGCGCACTCCGGCTGCCAAGTGGTGGCGGCCGTTTCCGCCCAGCTGCCGGAGGGGTGCGCAGTTAGCGAATGACCGCGTCGGCGCGAGGCGAGCGAAGATGACTGCGGAATGGTCAGGTTCGGCAAACGGGCCGTATTCAGCGAATTCGATGTAAAGTCGTCCTCGTATGCGCCGCGTCGACTGGAAGAAGCTGGTCGACGGGAATGTACGGCTGAAGGCGCGATCGCCTGTGGGATGATCATTGTCGAAGACGAGATCGGCGTCGCCAAGAATGTTTGCGCGGCGAAATTCGCCGACATCATAGCGCGCCACGAAGGATCGGGAGCCGACGCGGGCTCTCGTCTCCGGCAACAGCCGTCCCTCGCGGAAGGAGAGCACAATGGGAGATGCGGCTGCGAGCGCGCGATACCGCAATTTCCGCATCGACGGTAAAAGTGAGGGCGCTCCGAGCAATTGGCAACAGTGCGCCCTACCGCGCGTATTTTTGATGAACTAGCAAACGCAGGTTCGACGATCGTTAGCCGAATTGGGATCAACGGGGAGCGAGGGTGACGCCGAGTTCAGGAGCCGCACGAGCCGGCGGTGTCCAGTTGTCGGAGCCACTGCTCCGATCGTTGTGGGTCGAACCGCAATAAGGCGGCGAAGGATGCGGCTCGCTATGAACCGTGATCAGCGGTACAGATTTCTGCTTTAAAATCTGTAGCCTATCGTGATATCCGTTAAGCTCGCGGTCGAGGCCGAAGGTGGTGCTCGGGCTCTCACTGAGCGACCCCTTTCAATCGCCGGGATGCGCGAGGGACGTTGGAGGCAGCGCGGATTGCCGTATTGTCGCTGACCGATCGCGGCCTCCTCGCAGTAAGCGGCGACAACCTCGTCAATCTGAGCGGTGCGCAACCATCTTCCGGGAACCCATCAAACGGGCCATTCTGGCACGCTGCGCTCAATCCGGCACGCCGCCCACCGCCGCACTCGACGATCGCAGTGGAGCCGCCTGGGCAACACGGGCGCAATTAACCGCCTGCAACTATCCTGTCTGGCTGCGGGGCCAGCGATATCCTGTTCATCGCGATCGCATGCTGCTCCCGTCGCTAGGCAAGATCGTTATCGCCTTTGGCCGCGGCCGGTACAATGTGGAATTTCTCATCATACTCATGGCGATCGGATCGTGGCTTGTCTGGCTTGTCGTCCGCCCCCGCGCACTCGCCTCGCCACCAGGATGCTGAAAGATCTGCGGCGCCTTTCGGGGCGTCCGCCAGCGGGCCGCAAACATCTGCCCGGGGGCAATGACAGTCACGCCTGCTGTTGGCGGCAGTGTTCGCATATCGCACTTGCCGGCCCGGGTTTAGCCGACTTCCTGAGAGTCTATAAAAAGGCGGCAAGCTCGGGTGGAGGCTGCGGTTCATCCTGCGGATCGGGTTGTGGGGGAGGCGGAGGCGGAGGCGGCTGTGGCGGGTGCGGCAGCAGCTGAGCGCCGCGATCGGTTCGGGCTCGGGTGGCGCCCGGAGCTCGCTGCGGGAATACTTGCGCATCTGGACCGGATCGATCTGATCGAGGTAATCGCTGACGATTACTTCGATGCGCCGCGCCGCGATTTGCAGGCATTGCAGACACTGGCGGCACAGGTCGGCACGGTATTGCACGGCACTTCGCTCGGCCTCGCCTCGACGGTGCCCGTCGAACAAAGGCGGCTCGATCGCATCGCGCGGTTGATCGATGCGACCGGCGCCGAGAGCTGGTCCGAGCACTTGGCTTTCGTTCGCGGCGGCGGGATCGAAATAGGCCATCTGCCATCGCCGCCGTTATGAAGTTGTCGGGTGAGCTTGCCGAACTTATCGTTCACAAATCGATGCTGCTGGCCCTGTCGAAAACTTCTCCAAATGCGTGGAAGAACCGGAGCCATCTGGATGAAAAACAGAGTGGAACGGTAACAACGTTCGTTTTGGCCGGCGGTAGAGGTTCTGGACATTCATAATTTCATGCACGCAATCAATTTGGCGACGATTCGCACTCGCTGTTTTGCGGTGCCCAAAGAACAGTCAAATGCAGCTAGGGGCGGCCGACGGACGACCCGTTCCGAAAGGGGCAGTCGCCTGCTCGACGATCACCTGCACGATGTACCCCCGGAGGTATTCGCGCTTCTGTCCGACCTGGGCCGGCTCGCCCCGCAGCCGCTGACGATTGTGATCGAGCGCGACGGGCGGTTCCCGCCTTTTGGGCGTCTTCTCGAGCAGCTCGACATCGCCAGGGCGGCGTTGGCTGCCGGTCGGGAAGCTGCCGAATGAGCTCGCCGCGATTGGAGGGATTCCTCGCCCGGCTTTATACCGATGAGTCCACTCTCGCCGAATTCCTGCGAAGGCCTGCCGAGATGGCGCGGGCAGCGGGACTTAGTGACGCGGAGGTGCTGGCGCTCGAGGGCGCCGATCATGTCGGGCTCGTTATGGCAGCGAGGAGTTTCCGCACCAAACGCCAGAGACGAAAAATCGCCGGGGCCCCTTTCCCTGACGAAAAAAATAAATCGGTAATGCCAGGCCTCCACCCGCTGGTTCCACGAACGGAACTGCCGAATTTCGCGGAAAATAAACATGGCGCCGAAGCTATTGCTGCAATTCGGTGAGACTAAGGCCCTTCATGACTGTCGGAAATCTGGCGCTTGCTGCCTAGATTTCAAAGTGAAGTCATTGCCGGTCTCCTCCGCCGCTTGACCTTGAGGCGGCACCCCGTGAGGATGCCGGGATCGCATCAGCCCGTGAGACAGTTACCGTGTCGTCGGTTGAACCCCCGTTAGGTCGAAAACTCTACGATGCGCCGCATCTCGCTCGGAACGCGGCGAATTTTGCGCCGCTGAGCCCGTTGGGGTTCCTGTCGCGCTCAGCCCAGGTTTACCCCGACAAAATCGCGGTCGTCCACGGCACTGGCCGCATCACCTATGGCCGGTTCTACCAGCGCTGCCGTCAACTCGCGGATGCGTTGCGCCGGCGCGGGATAGAGCGCGGCGATACCGTTGCGGTCCTCGCGCCGAACGTTCCGGCGCTGCTCGAATCGCATTACGGTGTGCCGATGGCCGGCGCGGTCCTCAACGCACTGAATTACCGTCTCGACGCGCGGTCGATCGCGTTCATCCTCGCCCACGGGCAGGCCAAGTTGCTCATCGCCGACCGCGAATTCTCGCCGATCATCAAGGAAGCGCTGGCCGCACTGTCGGAACCAATTCCCCTCGTGGAAATCGACGACGAGGTCAGCGGCGCCTCGCTCGGCGGGACGGACTACGAAACCTTCCTTGCCGAAGGTGATCCCGGCGCAACCTGGTCGGGGCCGCAAGACGAATGGGAGCCGATCGCGCTCAACTATACCTCCGGCACGACCGGCGATCCCAAGGGCGTCGTCACCCACCATCGCGGCGCTTTCCTTAATGCGATCGGCAATGCGATCACCTTTGGGCTCGACCGCGGCTCGGTCTACCTGTGGACCTTGCCGATGTTCCACTGCAACGGCTGGACCTATCCCTGGGCAGTGACGGCAATGGCCGGGACCCATGTGTGCCTGCGCCGCGTTGACCCCACGGCGATTTTCGCGGCGATCGCCGAGCATCGGGTCACCCACCTCTGCGGTGCCCCGATCGTCCTGAACATGCTCGTGCACGCGCCCGACGCCGCAAAGCGGCGGTTCGACCATGTCGTCGAAGTTGCGACCGGCGGCGCGGCCCCACCTTCCGCAGTGATCGGGGCGATGGAACGGATGGGCTTTCGAGTCACCCACCTCTATGGCTTGACCGAAAGCTATGGTCCCTCGACGGTCTGCGCGTGGCAGGAGGAATGGGCCGGCCTGCCGATGTCGGAGCGCGCGGTGCGCATGGCCCGCCAGGGCGTCACTTACCTGACCCACCATCGCCAGCGCGTCGTCGATCCGGAAACGATGGCTGACGTCCCGGCGGACGGCAGCACGCTTGGCGAACTGGTCTTGCGCAGCAACACAGTGATGAAGGGTTATTTGAAGAACCCAGCGGCGACCGAGGCGGCGTTCGAGCATGGCTGGTTTCACACCGGCGATCTCGCAGTCCGCCATCCCGACGGGTACGTCGAAATCAAGGACCGCTCCAAGGACATCATCATTTCAGGTGGTGAGAACATCTCCTCGCTGGAAGTCGAGGATGCCCTCTACCGCCATCCCCAAATCATGGAGGCGGCCGTTGTCGCCAGACCTGACCCGGTCTGGGGCGAGAGCCCTTGTGCTTTTGTCACCCTCAAACCCGAAGCCGCTGCCGTATCGGCCGACGACATCATCGCTTGGTGCCGTGCCAACCTGGCGCATTACAAAGTGCCGCGGACGATCGTCTTCGGACCGTTGCCCAAGACCTCGACCGGCAAGATCCAGAAATTCGAATTGCGCGACCGCGCCAAGGAGATTTCTGCATGACCGAGCTGCCGAGCTTCGGCATTGCGGACCAGGTGGCGCTCGTAACCGGCGCGTCGAGCGGCATTGGCCGTCACTTCGCCGCACTTCTGGCCGCCGCAGGGGCGAAAGTGGCCTTGGCCGCGCGGCGGGCCGACCGGCTTGCCGAGCTGGCCGATGAGATCGAGGCCGCCGGCGGCCAGAGCCTGCCGATCGCTTGTGACGTCACCTGCTCGGACGATGTCGCGGCCGCCGTCGCGACCGCCGAAAACGAACTCGGACCGCTGTCGATCCTTGTCAACAATGCCGGCGTTGTCGTCTCGAAGCCGCTGTTTGAGCACACCGAGGCCGATTGGGACCATGTTATCGACACGAACCTCAAGGGCGCCTGGCTTATGGCGCGCGAATTTGCGCGGCACCTAGTGGGGTTGAAGCGGCCGGGCCGCATCATCAACATTTCGTCAGTACTCGGTTCCCGCACGATCGGCCGGGTGCCGGCTTATTGCGCCGCCAAGGCCGGGCTGACCCACCTTACCCAGGTGCTGGCGATGGAATTGGCGCGCTATGGCATCCTCGTCAACGCGCTGGCGCCGGGCTATGTCGAGACCGATTTCAACCGCGCCTTTTTTCAAACCGAGCCCGGCAAGGCGCTGATCGCACGAATTCCGTTGAAGCGCCTAGGGCAGACCGCGGATCTCGACGGCGCGCTGTTGTTCCTTGCCTCGCCGGCGAGCGCTTATGTCAGCGGGACGGTCATCGCGGTCGATGGCGGACACGGCGTCGCCGCCATCTGAACCGCAGGCGGAGCGGCCAGCGGGCCTGGCACGGTTTCTCGCCGCCGCCAGCCAGGCGGGCGCCGTCGCGATTACCGGGCTGGTGCCCCTGCGGGGCGGCGCCATTCAGGAAAATTGGGCGGTCGAAGCGCATTTCACCGGCGGCATGCTCGCCGGAGAGCAACGCCTCGTGTTGCGCACCGCGGCCCCGACTGGCGTGCCCGCGAGCCTCGATCGATTTCAGGAATTCGCGGTGCTGCAGGCCGCGTTTGAGGCCGGGGTGACGGTCCCCGAACCGCTGTTTGCGAGCGACGATCCGGCGATTTTTGGCAAGCCTTTCTTCATCATGCGGCGGGTGGAGGGTACAGCGGCGGCGCACAGGATCACCCGCGATCCGGCTCTCGACCCGGTGCTCCCGGCGATCGCCGAGCGGCTCGGCGGCGAGCTCGCCCGGATCCACACGATCCGGCCGCCGCGCGCCGATCTCGCATTTCTCGCCCCCTACGAAAAGGTTGGGCCGGCGCATCAGATCGCCGGGTTTCGCGCCTATCTCGACGGTCATCCGACACCGCGGCCGGTCCTCGAATGGGGCATTCGTTGGCTCGAAACCCATATTCCGCCGGTGGCGGCCCCCGTCTTGTGCCATCACGATTTTCGTACTGGCAATTACATGCTCGACGGCACGGCGCTGACGGGGATCCTCGATTGGGAATTTTCCGGCTGGGGCGATCCGCACGAGGATATCGGCTGGTTTTGCTGCAAAGGCTGGCGCTTTGCGCGGCTCGACCGCGAGGCCGGCGGCATCGCCGACCGCGCCCCTTTCTATCAGGGGTACGAAAGCGCGTCGGGCTGGCGGATAGACCCGCGGAGGGTCTTTTTTTGGGAGGTGCTGGCGAGTGTGCGCTGGGCGATTATCGCGCTGCAACAAAGCGACCGCTATATGATCGCGGGTGAGCGTAATCTCGACCTCGCGCTGACCGGTCGGCGTGCGACAGAGTGCGAACTGGAGATCCTGATGCTGCTAGACCCTGGTGGAGCGCCAAGCGATGCATGATCTGCCGACCGGACCGGCGCTGCTGGCACTCGCCCGCGAGGTGCTGCTGCACGACCTGATGCCGCTGCTGCCCCCGGAGGCGCATCTCGAGGCTCGGCTTGTCGCCAACAGCATGGCCATCGCCGAGCGCGAAGCGATCTCAGGCGACGCGCCGGTTCAGCAGATCTTGCGCGAAATGGGCCGGCTGTACGGCGACGAGGGTGACGCCGAGCCAGAGCTGCTGCGCCGCTTTGCAGGAGACCTTCGCGCCGGGGTATTCGAGGAACACGAACTGCGAGAACGCCGCGCGCGCGGGATACTGTGGCTCCTCACAATCACCAAGCTGCGCACCGCCAATCCGAGGTTCCTGCAAGCCAACGACATCAGCTAAGCCAAGGTGGGAGATCGAACAGTGTCCCAGTCCCGGGTTCCGCAAGTCATCGAAGCCTTCGCGCGCGGCGAAATCGTCGTCGTGACGGATGACGACGACCGCGAGAACGAGGGCGACCTGATCCTCGCGGCGGTGCACGCGACACCCGAAAAGATGGCGTTCATAATCCGCAATACTTGCGGCATCGTCTGCGCGCCATTGACGGCGGAAATTGCCCGGCGCCTGCATCTCGCACCGATGGTCGCCGACAATGACGCCATTCACGGTACGGCTTTCACTGTTTCGGTCGATTACCGCCACGGCACGACAACCGGGATTTCCGCCGACGACCGCACGGCGACAATCCGTAACTTGGCGAACAACAATGCCGGACGCTCGGATTTCGTCCGGCCGGGGCACATTTTTCCGTTGATCGCCAAGGACGGCGGCGTGCTGATGCGCTCGGGCCATACCGAAGCGGCGATCGACCTTTGCCGGCTCGCCGGCATCGAGCCGGTCGCGGCGATCTGCGAGCTGGTCAATGACGACGGCACCGTGATGCGCGGCCCGCAAGTCCGGAGCTTCGCCAAAACCCATGGCCTGAAGCGAATATCGGTTGCCGATCTGATCGCCTATCGGCAGGCACGGGAGAAGCTCGTGACCCGGGTGGCCGAATTCACCGTGGCGAGCGAGATCGGCGAACTCGGCGGTTACGCTTATGTGACGCCGTTCGACAAGGTCCACCACTACGCGTTCGTCTACGGAAACATCGGCGACGGCATCAACATTCCGACGCGGCTCCACCGCGCCAATGTCCTCGAAGACGTGTTCGGCGGCGCCAAGCCGATCCATGCCGCGCTGAGCCGGTTCAGTGCCGCCGGACGCGGAGTCCTCGTCTATCTGCGCGACGGCACGTCCGGAGTGCCGGCCGCTCCGGTCGCAGAGGAGGCGACCGGCTCGGAGCATGAGCGCAACGTCCAGTGGCGCGAGGTCGGGCTCGGGGCGCAGATCCTACGCGACCTTCGGATTTCATCGATACAGCTGCTGGCGACCCGCTCTCGCACCTATGTCGGGCTCGCCGGTTTCGGCATCGAGATCAGCGCGACCGAGCCGCTCGAATAACGGGCGCGCCGGGCTTTTCCGGCGCCGCGTTATACGGCGTCGGGACCCTGCTCGCCGGTGCGGATACGGATGGCCTGTTCGATCGGCAGCACAAAGATCTTGCCGTCGCCGATTTTATCGGTACGGGCACTGTCCTGAATGGCCTGAACCGCTCTTTCGGCAATCGCGTCATCGAGCACGACCTCGATCTTGATTTTGGGCAGGAAGTCGATGACGTATTCCGCCCCGCGATAGACTTCCGTATGCCCTTTCTGCCGCCCGAAGCCCTTGACCTCGCTGACGGTCATTCCGGTTATGCCGACTTCGTGCAGCGCGTTCTTCACATCATCGAGCTTGAAGGGCTTGATGATCGCTTCGACCTTTTTCATCTCTTAACCTCGCATCGAGCTCGGCGGGACTACTGGATGGCCTCCCCATGGAGCGCGAGGTCCAGGCCCTCGCGTTCAACTTCGGCGTCGACTCTAAGCCCGACCGTAAGATCGACCAGTTTGAGCAGGATCAGAGAGACGATAACGTCGTAGACGATCGTGACCGTGATCCCGTAGAGCTGCACGATGACCTGATGCGGATTGCCGTCGATCAGGCCGCTCTTGCCTTCGCCGCCGACCCACGCAACCGCCAGCACACCGGTCAACACTGCACCGACCATGCCGCCGATGCCATGCACGCCGAACGCGTCGAGGCTGTCGTCATATCTGAGCGCGTGCTTGAGCCCGGTCGTGGCCCAATAGCAGATGACGCCGGCCGCAACGCCGATAATCAAGGCGCCGCGCGGGTCGACAAAGCCCGATGCCGGCGTAATCGCCACCAGCCCTGCCACTGCGCCCGAGATGATTCCGAGCACGCTCGGCTTTCCCTTCATGACCCATTCAGCGAACATCCAGGCGAGCGCGGCGGTGGCGGTCGCGATCTGGGTTACCGCCATGGCCATCCCGGCATTTCCGTTGGCTGCCGTCGCGGAACCGGCGTTGAAGCCGAACCAGCCGACCCACAACAGCGAAGCGCCGATGACGCTGAGCACAAGATTGTGCGGCGGCATCGGCTCGGTCGCATATCCGCGGCGCCGGCCCATGACCAGCGCCGCCATCAGGCCCGCAAAACCGGAGTTGATGTGCACCACGGTGCCGCCCGCAAAGTCGAGTACGCCGGCATCATTGAGGAACCCGTCCGGGCCCCAAACAAAGTGGGCGATCGGGCAATAGACGCAAACGCTCCACAGCCCGATGAACCATAGCAATGCCGAAAACTTCATGCGATCGGCGAAGGCGCCGCAGATCAGGGCCGGGGTAATGATCGCAAAGGTCATCTGGAAGCACATATAGACCGACTCAGGAATGGTCTTTGCGAGATCGTTAACTGAATCGAGGGTCATCCCGTACAGTAAAAATCGGCTTGTACCCCCCAGGAATGGTGATCCGGAAGTAAATGCGAAACTATAGCCGATGACCATCCACAAAACGGTGACGAGGCAGGTCACCGCAAAGCTCTGCATCACCGTCGCCAGCACGTTCATCTTGCGCACCATGCCGCCATAGAACAGCGCAAGACCGGGCACGGTCATCATGAGCACGAGCGCCATGGAGGTCAGCATCCACGCGGTATCGCCCGAATCGAGCTTCGGGGCCGCAGGGGCAGTTGCAGAGGCGGCGGCGCCGGCCGGTGCTACGGCGGGAGCGGCCGGGGCAGCTGGCGCCGGCGCTTGCGCAACAGCCGAGAGCGTCAACACCAACATTATCGAGCTGGCCACCATCAGCCGTTGCAAGACAAGGTACACGGATTTCATCAGCTCCCTCCAAGAGTCGATAGGCGCAAGGCGAACCGTCTCCTGATCCATGAGCCGGACGCGTTGCTGCTTGGAACCAAGAATCGTGCCAATCCCATTCCGCCCGGCAAACCGGCTCGCGGAACCCGGCAGAACGAGGACCGAGCCCCTCAAATAAACTAAGGTGTCAGTGCTTAAAATTTGGGCAGAACTTTGATCTGGGCCCGCATCGCTGGGCCCGTGCGAGCAGCTTCCTCGCTGCGATCAGGCTTAACGCACCAGCAACGACACGAGGAGCGCCAGCGCCAGCAGAGCAGCCAAACCTTGCCAGACTTGCAACGGTGCGCGCTCGTAAAGCGTGCGCGGCCGGCGAATTGGAGTCGGCGCGCGTGCTGGTCCGGCCTCCATTTCGAACGCGAACTCGGTCATGTCGTGATGGCGCTTCGCAGGATCGGCAGCGATCGCGCGTGAAAGCGCCGCCTTGACCCAGGCGGGGAGATCGGGCCGCAGCGCGGAAAAGTCCTTCGGCCGGTCCCGGCGCGGCGGACTTGTAGCGTCGGGATTGCCGTAGGGGTATTGCCCCGTGAACGCGCGAAACATCGTGACGCCGAGCGCATAAATGTCGGTCGCCTCGTTCCCGGCTTCACCTTCGAACATTTCGGGCGCCATATAAGCCTGGGTGCCGGGAATGTTCTCGGGCGGAAATTCCTCCAGGCCCCGTACGCGAATCACTCCGAGATCGATCAGCTTCAGCGATCCGCCCGCTTCGAGGATGACGTTGTCCGGCTTGATGTCGCGATGAATGATGCCGGCGCGGTGCAGCGCCGCTGCTGCCCGGGCGAGTGCCACGGCGATATTCCGCCCTTCCTCCAATCCCAGCGCCGGACTGCGCGACAGCCGCGTCTCCAGAAGTTCGCCCTGATAAAGCGGCATGACCGTGTAGAGGCAGGTCTGGCGCCCGGGTGGCAGCTCAATGACGCGCCCTACCGAGGGATTATGGACCCGAGCGCCGACCCAAGCCTCGCGGACGAACGCCGCGCGGTAGGCGTCGACGCTGGCGATTTCGGGCTTGGGGAACTTCAAGGCAAAGATGCCGCTTTCGACTTCGTCCTCAGCGGCGAAGAGCCGGCTGTATCGGCCCTCGGAGATCAACGCTTTCAGGACAAATCCGTCGATCGTCTCGCCGCGAAGCGGCGCTGGGATCACGGGCAACTGCAGGATGGCGGCGGTGATGTCGGCCGATCCCCCGGTCGGCAGCGCGATTACATCCAGAACTAGGGCGGTGCAGTTGTCGGTGCTGCCCGATCGGAGCGCGGTCGCAACCAGCGCAGCGGCGGTATCCCGCGGAGCCGAGCGCTCGCGCAAGATATCGGCAATGGTCTGATCCGTCAGAAAACCGTGCACGCCGTCGCTGCACAACAGGAAGCGGTCGTGCAGCGCCATCGGTTGCGAGGCGTAGTCGAGCCGCACATCCGGCTCAACTCCCAGCGCACGGTTGAGCACGTTCGAGCGACCCGTGCCATCCTGGCGCACATGGTCTGTGGTGAGGCATGTCAGGCGGTCGCCACTCAACCTATAGGCGCGGGTATCCCCGACATGCAGCAGGTGGGCGATGCGGCCGCGCAGCACCAGCGCGGTCAACGTGCAACCCATCCCGGCGAGGTTGGGGTCCTGGCGGCCCATGGTATTGATCCAACCGCTGAGCGCAGTTACGATCTTCGCGCCTGCTCGTTGCACCTCCATGGTCTCGGGCAGATCGCAAAATCCATCCAGGAAACCTCGCACCGCAGTCTCGGCCGCGATGCGGCCGCCCTTCGCGCCACCAATTCCGTCGGCGATCGCCGCTACCACTTCCTGGCGCCGCTCCGGCAACTCCGCGCCGAACAGCGCGCCGGCGAAATCCTCGTTTTGCTTGCGCGGTCCGGTCTTTGAAGAGAATCCGACGCTTGCCTGTACGCCGATCTCAACCGTCGCCACGGCGCCGATTCCCGTGGGTTGTCAGTATCTGCGGTCGCGTCCTCACTCCGTCACCGCGATTTCTCCAGACGGCAACGACCATGTCGAAAATAGCCGCCAGTGCTCGATGCGACACTGGCCGTAAGATCCCCGGATTTGCGGTCGAGCGTGTAGTTGCCATGGTCCTTAGGATCAAACCAGGAAATCCCGGCTCGGGTAATCTCGGCCGGATTGGAATCGACGGTGGATTTGCCGTAATCGATCTCAATCTGCCAGGACGTGCCGCTCACCGGATTGACGCACGTTATCGCCGTCTCGGTTTCCTGCGCGCCACATTGGATTGTCGGAACGGCCAAACCCGCTGCCAAGCCGGCTAATGCCGCTGCTAGAACCCGGTTTTGGAACATGATTTCGTCCCCATTGGCCTGCGCCGATCCATACCCAACTCGGGGCTTCGTGCAAAGCTAGCCGCGCATTAACCGACTATCGCGTTTGCCTAGATTTTGTGCAGTGGCGTGAAACACCAACCTACTTGGTCACCGCTTTCCGGGAAACGGATCGGGATCCACGGGCGGATTCCATTAGGATCGTGACGGCTGGCATGGCTTTTGCGACAACAACTTCACTTAGACCGCTCATTCGGTCACACAATTGTGCACCGCTGGTTGCGAGGTTTTCGTAACAGAAAAAACGGGGGAAAGTGAAATGCTCGTACCATCACCCAAGTGGCTCAATTCCGGCAACAATGCATGGCAGTTGGCGGCGGCGACTTTCGTCGGCCTGCAAAGCATTCCCGGCCTGGCTGTTCTTTATGCTGGCTACGTCAAGCAGAAATGGGCGATTAATTCCGCCTTCATGTGCTTCTATGCCTTTGCCTCGGTCTTGGTCGTCTGGATTCTATTCGACTACAACATGGCGTTCGGAGAGCAGTGGTTTCCGTTTCTCGGCAAACCGGCGCTGGCGACCTCCGCGAGCTTCATCACCGGCCAGGCGGTGGTACCGGCAGCCGCCTCCGGAATGCCCGAACTGACCTTCCCGATGGCTACTCTGATTTTCTTCCAGTTCGTGTTCGCTGCGATCACCGTAATCATCCTCGGGGGCTCGGTGCTCGGCCGTATGAACTTCACGGCGTGGGTGATCTTCTGCCCGGTGTGGATGACCCTGGTCTACACGGTCGGGGCGTTCAGCCTATGGGGCGGCGGCTGGCTCTCGGTTTTGGGAGTGCAGGATTTTTCGGGTGGTTACGTCATCCATCTCGCCGCCGGCACGTCCGGGTTTGTCGCCGCAGCCGTGATCGGGCCACGCTTGCGGGCGGATCGCGAGCAGTTCCCGCCCAACAGCCTGCTGGTCGCCTTGATCGGCGCCGGGCTCTTGTGGCTGGGGTGGAACGGCTTCAACGGCGGTGATCCCTATTTCGCCAATCACGATGCGGGCGCGGCCGTACTCAACACCAACACGGCCACCGCGGTAGGCCTCCTCGTCTGGACCTTGATGGACAAGATGGCCTACGGGAAGCCGTCGATCATCGGTGCGATCAACGGCATGATCGCGGGATTGGTGGCGATCACTCCCGCCGCCGGTTTCGTCAATGGCTGGGGCGCCATCATCATCGGGATCGTTGCCGGCATCATCCCGTGGCTTTCGATGAACAAGTTCCAGAAGACCGGCTTCATGATGAGGGTCGACGATACGTTGGGCGTGTTTTCCACGCACGGCATTGCCGGGCTGAGCGGTGGTTTGCTCGTCGGCATCCTCGCGAACCCGGACATGCTCGAATACATCGGCACCGACAAAGAGGCGCCTGGCGTCAGCGTTACCGGCCTACTCTACGGCGACCCGGGAACCCAACTTCTGGCGCAGCTCGAGGGCGCGGCGTTCATCATCATCTACAACGCCATCGCCACGTTCATCATCCTCAAGGTAATCTCGATTTTCGTGCCGCTGCGCATGAGCGAGGCGCAGCTGGCGGTCGGCGACGACGCGGTTCACGGCGAGACCGCGTATGCGATCACAATGGAAGCCGCCGAATAGACGTGGACATTGGTGGGGGTAGCGTTGGCGTACGCTCCCCACCCCCTCACAACGCCGTTTTAGTCGCTAAGACGCCGCCGCTGTGGCTGGCTGTTGCAGCTCGCGTGGCGGCAGAACGGGCCCGGCGACTATCTCGCCTTTGAGGCGCTCGATCGCCGGCTCCTCGAGAGTCTCGGTTTCGAGCAGCGCCGCTGCCGTGCGGTCGAGCAGAGCGCGGTTCTGTTGGAGAATGCCAAAGGCCTTCTGGAAGGCGCCATCGACCAGCTGGCGCACCGCCCTGTCCACGGCTTCCGCGGTCTCTTCGCTGTAGTTCCGCTCCTGCGGCGCCGGCACGTTGGGCTGCAGGAAAGGCGAGCGGTCCCGGTCATAAGTCACATTCCCCAGGGCCTCGCTCATGCCATAGCGCAGAACCATCGCGCGGGCAATGTCGGTTGCGCGAGCGAGGTCATCCGCAGCGCCGGTCGATATCTCACGGAACACCAGCTGCTCGGAGGCGCGTCCCCCGAGGAGCCCCGCCATCTTATATTCGAGCTCGGCGCGGGTCATCAGGTACCGGTCCTCGGTCGGCCGCTGGATCGTGTAGCCGAGCGCCCCGACGCCGTGCGGAATGATCGAGACCTTGTGAACGGATTCGGTGCCCGGAAGCGCCAGCGCGACCATCGCGTGGCCGAGTTCGTGATAGGCCACCACACGGCGCTCGAGTGGGTTGAGCAGGCGGTTGCGCTTCTCCAACCCGGCGACCATGCGTTCGATCGCCGCCGTGAAATCGGTCATCGTGACCGCCTCGGCATTGCGTCTGGTCGCGAGCAACGTCGCCTCGTTGACCAGATTTGCCAGATCCGCACCGGTAAAGCCCGGGGTCAACGCCGCGATCTGCTCGGGCTTCACGTCGTCTGCGAGCTTCGAGACTTTCTTCAGATGCACCGCCAGGATCTGCTCGCGCTCTCTCTTGTCCGGCCGGTCGACGAGGATCTGCCGGTCGAACCGGCCGGCGCGCAGCAGTGCCGGGTCCAGGACCTCCGGCCGATTCGTCGCGCCGAGCAAGACGAGACCGCTCGACGGATCGAAGCCGTCGAGCTCGGCAAGGAGCTGGTTCAGGGTCTGGTCTTTCTCGTCATGCCCGCCCCCGACAAAAGCGCCGCGGGCTCTGCCGAGCGCGTCGAGCTCGTCGATGAAGATGATGGCCGGGGCGTGCTGGCGCGCCTGCTCGAACAGGTCCCGAACCCGGGCAGCGCCGACGCCGACAAACATCTCGACAAACTCAGAGCCTGAAATCGAGAAGAACGGAACCCCGGCCTCGCCGGCGACGGCACGGGCCAGCAACGTTTTCCCGGTTCCCGGCGGGCCAACCAGCAAGACACCTTTGGGGGCACGCCCGCCGAGCCGGCCGTACCTGACGGGATCCTTCAGGAAGTTTACGATCTCGACCAGCTCGTCCTTCGCCTCATCGACGCCGGCGACGTCGGCAAAGCTCACCTTGGTCTCTTTTTCGACATAGATGCGGGCTCGGCTTTTGCCGATCTGCATCAACCCTCCAAGTCCTCCCTGACCCATTCGCCGGATCGCGAACATCCAGATCCCGACGAAGAAAATCGCCGGCAAAATCCAGGACAGCAGGTCGCGCAACCAATGGTTTTCGACGACGCCGCTATAGGTGACGCCGTGCTTGTCCAGGGTTTCGGCGAAATCGGGATCGACCCGCGCGGTTATGAAATCCTTGACGCCGTCCTGCGCCTCCTTGAGCGTGCCACTTATGTAATTCGGCGCGATCTCGATTTTGGCGACCTTGTCTTCATTGAGCAATGTTTGGAAACGGCTGTACGGAATCGGCGTCAACTTGGTGCTCTCCGAGTAGAGATCCTGGATGAGCAACATGCCGAGCACCGCGGCAATGACGTACCAGAAATTAATGTGGAATTTCTTATCCGTCTGATCCATGAACGCCTCAGCCCATTATCTCGCGCGCAGCTACCGCGAATTATAATGCCCCGACGGAACTAGGGTGCACCATCGATTTGGAAACGCCCGCAGCCGGAAACATTTCCTTAGCTCATACCCAGCAGTATTGCGACTGTACGTTGCATCGCCAATCGAGAGAGCAACTAGTCCGTAAAGGGAATGTTGGTAAATTTCACGACCGCCCAACGTGCGCCAGGAAGAAGCGGATCGCAGCGCAGCCATGCGCTTGAAAGCCGCGGGGATGCGAACACCTAAAAGCGAATAGCTAAATTTGCAGGAACTGAAGGCCGAGGAGAGCCCGGGAGAGTGTCATGAGAAAGTCGATCGTGCCAAAAGCGTCGGCGCGGAGAGCGCTTTGTCTGGTCGCCGGCCTGGCGGCAGCGGCCCTCTCCTATCCTGTCAGTGCGGCGCCGGCAAGCGGCGGCGACACGGTGCAAGGGCTCTACGATGCGCTGCTCGGCACGATGAAGAACGGTCGCATCCTCGGGCAGAGCGGGCGGTTCACGCAGCTCGAGCCGGTCATCCGCCGGACCTTCGACATCCCGTCGATGACCCGCCTATCGGTCGGTGTGTCATATTGGACTGGGCTGAGCGAGGCGCAGCGTCAGCAGCTCACCGAGAGCTTCGGCCGCTACATTTCGGCGATCTATGCCGACCGCTTCGACAGCTATGCCGGGCAGAAATTGCAGGTCACCGGCGAGCAGCCCAATCCGGCCGGCGTCATCGTCAAGAGCCAGATCGTCAAGGCCAATGGCGAGCCGGTCAAGGTCGACTACCTGATGCGCCGCGATGGCGAGGGCTGGCTGATCTCCGACATCTATCTCGACGGCGCGATCAGCGAGGTGGCGACCCGCCGCTCCGAATTCGCCGCAATCCTCAAGAACGATGGCATCGACGGCCTGATCGCCGCCCTCAACCGCAAGGCCGACATGCTGACCGGAACGACCGCGCGCTCGTTCTAACTCCTGCTCGGGACGCGCACGCCGCCCGCCTCGCCGCCGTCCCGCATCACCTCTTGTAGAACCCGTCCTCATCGGAGAGGTTAGGGCATCGCCCTGGCCTCGAACCCGCAATGGTGATCCGATGAAGATTTCCGGTATTCGTTCTCAAATCGTCGTCCTGCCCGCCGACGAGCCGCTCGCCGACGCCGCGGAAAACCCGAACGCAACCCGCCCGATCGTCACCTTGCAGGTTGAAACCGACGAGGGGGTCATCGGAGTCGGCGTGACTTATTTCGGGGGTGCGCTGACCGGCGCGTTGCGCAGCGCGGTCGACGAACTGGGCGGGCTGATCGTGGGTGACGATCCGCTGCGCGTCGAGGCAATCGTCGCGAAAATTCGCGCCGCCGCCGGTTCTGCCGGGCCGGGCGGCATCTTTCATCTGGCCTTGTCGGCGCTCGACATGGCGCTGTGGGACATTCGCGGCAAGGCGTTGAACCTGCCGTTGTGGAAGCTGCTCGGCGGCGCCCGCGATCGGGTCCCGACCTATGCGAGCGGTGCTTTGATGCGCGGGCTCTCGCTCGACCGGGTCGTCAAGGCGGCGGCGACGCTCAAGGAAAAGGGCTGGCGCGAGATGAAGACGCAGCTCGCGCTGCCGGGCGAAACGACGCCGGCGCTCGAGGTCGAACGGATGCGCCGCGTCCGCGAGGCGATCGGCCCCGACATCAAGCTCATGTGCGACATCAACCAGCGCTGGCGGCCGGAGCAGGCGATCTGCATCGGCAAGCGCGTGGAAGATTCCGGGGTCGGTCTGTTCTGGCTCGAAGACGTGACGACGGCCGACGATTTCCCCGGCCTCGCCCGCGTCACCCGCGCGCTGTCCACACCGGTAGCTGGCGGCGAGTACGTCTGGGGCATCGTGCCGTTCCGCCACATGATGGAGGCGCGCGCGGTCGACATTCCAATGATCGACCTGGTGCGAGTCGGCGGCATCACCCAGTGGCTCAAGGTCGCCGGCATGGCCGAAGCCTTCAACCTGCCGGTGGTCAGCCACCTGATCCCCGAGGTGCACGTGCACCTGATCGGCGCGGCGCCGAACGGGTTGACGGTTGAATATATGCCTTGGCTGCAGCCGATGTTCAAAGAGGTGCCGGTGCAGCATAATGGCGAGCTGGCGATGCCGACGAAGCCGGGCCTCAGCCTCGAATTCGACCAGGCGATGCTCGACCGCTATAAGGCGTGAGCCACCGCGCCTTGGGAAAGTGATAAGCGCGATCGCCGCTGCCCTGCACGGGGGACGCCACCATGCTTCGGCCGAGATCATTTGAACACATCGGTATCGTCGTGACCGACCTGGACCGAACCCTGCGTTTTTATGTAGATGGCCTTGGGCTCGAACTGTTGCGCCGTAGAGGCGAGGGTCTGAAGGGCTCTGCCGCCCTCAAGGCGGGCCAAGCGGAGATCAATGTATTCTGCAACCCGGACCTGACGGCGGCCGAAACCGGCCGCCCGCAGCGCATCGAACATTTCTGCCTCAGTATGGACAGCGCCACGATCGATGAACTGATCGCCGCCCTTGGCCAGGCGGGTATTCCCGTTGCCAGCGGCCGAGTGCGGCGCTCGGATGGCATCGCCCTGTTCGTCCGCGATCCTGACGGCATCCGCGTCGAACTCCTGGTTAAGGAATGACCGCGCCGCGGGCGCCGTGCTCGAGGTGAATTTCCGGAGGCTCGTAGAATGAAAATCGCCTCGCTCGAAACTGATGTCGTGCTGCTGCCGAATGACGAGCCGCTCGCCGGGTTTTCAGAAAATCCGGACGGGAAAAACCCGATCGTCACGTTGCGGCTGCGCACCGACGACGGCATCGAAGGATTGGGCGTCAGCTATTTCGGCGGAGCGCTGACCCGCACTTTGAGGCGCGCGGTCGACGAGCTCGGCGCATTGGCGATCGGCGAAGACCCAATGCGGGTCGAGGCGGTCGCGGCGAAACTGCGGGCGGCTGCGGGGGGCTCCGGACCCACAGGGATGTTTACGATGGCGCTGTCGGCGATCGACGTCGCGCTGTGGGACATCAAGGGGAAGGCGCTGGGTCTGCCCTTGTGGAAGCTGTTGGGCGGCGGGCGCGACCATATCGCCACCTATGCCAGCGGCGCGCTGCGGCGCGGCCTCAAGCTCGAAGAGGCGGTCACCGCCGCCGGCAGACTGCGCGAAAAGGGGCATCGCCAAGCCAAAATGCAACTCGGCCTGCCGGGGGTAACGTCGCCGGCGCGCGAAGTCGAGCAAGCTCGGCTCATCCGCGAGGCGGTCGGCCCCGACATGGATCTGATGTGCGACATCAACCAGCGCTGGCGGGTCGAGCAGGCGATCGATATCGGCAAACGCGTCGAAGACGCCGGGGTCGGGCTCTATTGGCTCGAAGACGTGACGGCGCATGACGATTACGCCGGGCTCGCTCGGGTCTCCGCGGCATCTGGCGACCCCGGTCGCCGGCGGCGAGTACCTCTACGGCATCGCGCCGTTCCGCCATATGCTCGAAGCCCGTTCGGTCGACATCGTGATGATCGACCAGGTGCGCTCCGGCGGGATCACCCCGTGGCTCAAGATCGCCGGGATGGCCGAGGCTTTCAACCTGCCGGTGGTGAGCCACGGCGTGCCGGAGATCCACGTCCACCTCGTTGGCGCGGTACCGAACGGTCTCACCGTCGAGTACATGCCTCGCCTCTTCCGTTTGTGGGAGGAAGTCCCGGTGCCGGTGAATGGCGAGCTCGCTATGCCGACCGCGCCAGGCCTCGGGCTCAAGTTCGACGAACAGACGATCAGGGTGTTCGGGGTCGCTTGACCAGGGCGGCTCACGCCGCCGCGGCGACGGTGCGCAGCTGGTGGAAGCCCCGTTCAAGGTCCTCGATCAGGTCCTGCGGGTCTTCGAGGCCAATGTGGAGGCGCAGGGTAGGACCTTCCGCCTCCCAACGCGTCGCGGTGCGGCCCCTTACTGGGTTGGTCGGCAAGATGAGGCTCTCATAACCGCCCCAGCTCGACCCGATGCCGAACAAGTCCAGGGCGTCGATCATCGCGTATATCGCCGATTTGGACGCTGGTTTGAGGACGACGCCGAACAACCCGCTGGCTCCGAGAAAATCGCGTTTCCATAATTCGTGACCGGGGTCTTCCGGCAAGGCGGGGTAGAGCACCCGCGACACCTCGGGCCGGGTCTGCAGCCAGCGCGCCACGGCAAGCGCATTCTTCTCGTGCCGCTCGAGTCGCACCGAAAGTGTGCGCAGCCCACGCAAGGCGAAATAGGCGTCATCGGGACCCGCACAGTGGCCCAGATCGGCTGCCATCGTGCGCACCGGCAGGTACATCTCCTCGTTGGTGATAACCGCCCCGAGAATGACGTCTGAATGACCGACGATGTATTTGGTCGCCGCGTGGATCGAGACATCCACTCCGTGCTCGAAGGAGCGGAACAGGTAGGGCGAGGCCCAGGTGTTGTCCATCAGCACCTTGGCGCCGGACTCGTGCGCCGCATTGGCGATTGCCGGCACGTCCTGCACCTCGAAAGTCAATGATCCCGGGGATTCGAGATAGACGACCCGGGTGTTTGGACGCATCAGCCGGGCAATGTCACCGCCGATCAGCGGATCGTAATAGGTCGTCTCCACGCCGCAACGGGTCAGCACCCTCTCGCAAAAATTTCGCGCCGGGCCGTAGCACGAATCGACCATCAAGCACATGGTCGCCGCATTTGAGACAGGCCTGCAGCGGTGCCGTAATAGCCGCGAGGCCCGATGACATCAGCATTGCGCGATAGCCGCCCTCGATGGCGGCCACTGCCTCTTCCAGCGCGAAGGTGGTCGGCGTGCCCAACAGCCCGTAGCGGATGATGTCGAAGCGCGTGCTCGGGTCGCGCTTGGCTTCCCACTCCGCCATATTCGCCGACAGGATCGTCGAGGCGTGATAGACTGGTGGATTGACCGCCCCGTTTTGTGCCTCCGGATGACGCCCGAGATGGGCGAGGAGCGTATCCTTGCGATATTTTCGGCCGCTATTGGCGCTTTTCATAAAAGCTACACTCCGTCGTACGGGCACTGGATTTGCAAAATACCGCGATTTGGGCGTAAGAGGCAAAATGGCCGATCGGGGCGGAACTATGCCGGAGTGGAGGCGCGGCGCTTGCTCCAATCTCTGGCGTCGTCGCGAATCAAATGAGAGGTAAGCTGGTGAGACCGGCTATTCTGGGCGCGCTGATGGTCGCTCTGGCCGCATGCTCGAGCTCGACCCCGCCTCCCCCTTCCGATCCGACAGCCTCCGCGGCGATCCTCAAGAAGGATTGCTCGGACCCGAAATGGCGCGAAGAAAATCTCGGTCTGTGGTATTCCGTGTGCCGCCAGTCGTTGCGCTGGTAACCAGGATCGATTCGTTCAGAATTTCTTGAAACAGTCCTTTCCGTTTGCCTGCAGGACCCGGCAATCGGTGATTGCCCATGGCGCCTTTGGGTCCGGCGCGATCTGGATTGCAAAGCTTCTGCCATCTTTACATTGTACACTCCAGTAGGCGAGAGATTTCCATTTGGCGGTATCAACGACGCCCATCGCGAAGGCCGAGGTGCCGACACAACCGTGTCCAACAGTCTTTGCCAGAGCTTTTGCCTGCTCAGCCGGTGCCGACGCAACAAGACGGTCGTTCGTGGGATTTCCCGATCCCGCCGCCTCCGCTGCGCCCGGGCCGATGGCGACGAGCGTGGTGAACAGCAAAGCTCTGAGCTGCATCGCTCTTCTCACGCCCATGATGGGATGATCGGCAATATCACATGCGACGGTCGCGCCGCGTCGACAAAGACCCAGTTGCGGGCGAGGCGCGGATGGTCCATTGACCCTTCGGGCTCGCCCGAATTCGGGTTGATGTCGAAATGCGGAAAGTTGCTGCTCGCGATGTCGAGACGCAGCCGGTGGCCCCGGCTGAACAGATTGCCGGTCGGGAACAGCTCGATTGTGATCGCATAGACCTCGCCCGGCACCATCGGCGATGGTCGCTCCGAGCTTTCCCGGTAACGGCAGCGCAGGATGCCCTCGGTCAGGTTCATCGCAAATCCGTTCGGGTAATCTTCGTTTGGCGGATGCACATCGATCAGCTTTGCCGTGAAATCCGTATCGGGGCCATCGGAGGCGATCCACAGCCGCACCGTAACGGGTCCGGTGACTTCCAGGTCGCGGTCGAGCGGCGGCGTCGAGAAAGCCAGCACATCGGCACGTTCGGCGAGCGGGCGGAACGGCTCGCGCGCGCCGAACACGGTGGGCCCGTCGCGCTGGTCGTAGGCGCCGCCGCGCATGACCGGCTCGCCTGAGCTGAGCGCGCCGCCGATTGTCGGTACCGGATTGCGCGGGTCGGAGATGTAGTCGAGCGGTTGCGCGCCGTCATCCGGCAGCTCGGGTCCAAGGCGACCATCGGGATGTAGGTAGAATTTTGTCCACTGCGTCTGCGGCAACGGCCATTCGGCGGCGGTTCGCCACCGGCCCCCATGATCGAGCCGCTCCGCGGCGTTGCGCCGTCCCGATCCCCCGCCCATCACAAAGATCCGCACCGCCGGTTCCGTATCGGCGCCGTCGGCGGCACCCTTGACCCAGCGGTCGAACCAGCGTCGGCGCAGTTCGAAGAAATCGTCGGCGAGATTGCCGTCGACCGGCGCCGCCGGGCCGAAATCGACATCGCCGGCATAGGTCAGCGAGCGGTCGCCGTGGGTCCAAGGGCCGAGGATCAGCTGAACCGGGCGGCGCTTCCGCCGCGAGAGGCCGAGGTAATTCTCCACGGCCGTAAGCGCATAGGGATCGTACCAGCCCGAGAGATTGACGACCGGCACGTCGGCATAACTGTCGTAGTAGCCCTCCGCATAGATGCCCGGCTGCTTCCAGAAATCGTCAAAGACGCCGTGCGACCATTGCTCGAACAGGTAGTCCTCGTATTCGGGCGCCGCACTGAGCGGCGAATCGCCCTTGCGCCATGGCATCCGCGCGAACCATTCTTTGATGTCCTGCGCCCTGAGCGCCGCCTTGACGGCAGGGTCCCTGGCGTCAGCCAGCGCGTTGTTGAAGGCCCACGTCGCCTGTTTCAAATCGAAAGCGCCGCCGTGGCGGATGCCGCTGCGATAGGCGTTGGAAAACCCCCCGCAATCGAGAAACTGCGCCGCCAGAGCCGGCGGGTCGAGACAGCCGAGTGCGGCCTGGGTGTGGGCCGCGTAGGAGAGACCGAAGGTGCCGACGCGGCCGCTGCACCAGCGCTGCCGCACCAGCCAGGCAAGGGTGTCGACGCCATCCTCGGCCTCGCTGAGATATTTCGTAAAGCGGCCCCCCGATTTATACCGTCCCCGGCAATCCTGATAGACGACGGCGTAGCCGTGGCGCACGAAATAGGCTGCGACCTCGGCGCGCGAGCGAGGCGGCGCGACGGCAGCCGTGCGCTCGGAGCGGCTTGGCGCGGATTTGTCGTAAGGCGTCCGCTCCAGCAACACCGGAAACGGACCGTCTCCGGCTGGACGATAGACATCCGTCGCCAGCCCGACGCCGTCTCGTGCCGTGACGATGAGATCCCGATCAGCAATCATTTCGCCCCCGGGCATGTCCATGCGACTTTCCCCGCGCTTGCCGGCCGTCCGAATTATCTGTCGCGTTCTGGGAGAAGGTAAAGGGCGGTGGTCTTGCGGATTCCCCGGTGGGACTTATATCGGTCCACATATTAACGAATTCTACTTGGAGAGACGCTCGGTGGACGAGTGGCAGTCAGCGGACGAACGAAATAGTCGAGAAAAGACCAGCCGGGCGCGGCAAGCAGCTGAAGACCTGTTCAAACGGGCGCAGCCCAAAGCCGATGCCGAAGTGACTAGAGCGACGTCAAATGGCGGTCTGCCGCACGACCAGGAACCGCGGCGTCAGCCGCGTATCTTCACCGTCCCGCCGCGGCTGCCGCCGAGACCGCAAGTTGAACCTCCAACGGCAGTAGAGCCAGTACGGCGAAAGACAGTTGCCACACATCCCACCCGCACCGTGCCGCCTTCGCAAATCGGCCGCGTGCGCGCATTGGCGACTTACGGTATGACGCCATTGCAAGTCGCCGAACTCTACGGCGTCACCGTCGGCGAGATCGATCGCATCCTCAGATCGCCGGTTTACGCCGGAAAAACGCGGTAATGCCATACTGCCGCTGTGGCAACGAATTCCCCGAGGCGAGAGCGCGGCTCGGTTTCCACTGCTGTTTCGAATGCGGCACTGCCGAAGCCGCGGCAGAGACTGCGCGCCGCGCCCATATGATCGCTCCGATCAGCCACAAATCGGGCTACACCTATTTGGGTCCGGATAAAGCGGCGCAGCGCCGGCGTCTGCTCGAGGGCTCGGCGAAGACTCCGCCAATGGAAACCGGCGCCTCGCCGATCGGCCGAGCCGCGCGGCCGAGACGGATAACGCGCAAGCGATACGAATTTGCCGGCTGGGAGTTCAAGCCCGACAAGCGGGGCGTGCGGCAGAAGCGAGCAATTCTTCGAGAAATCCCCGCCGACTGAGACAATCACGTTGCATAGGAGGAAGCGCCATGTCCGGTGGTCGTGGGTCCTCACAATCCTCGACGCGGATCGAGCAACTGGCTCCCGAGCTGGAGCGGATCATCTCCCCGTCGGAGCCGATCCGGCATCTGGCCGACGGCTTCGGCGGTGCTATGGGTCCGGCCGAAGGACCGTTGTGGTGGAAAGAAGGCCATTACCTGCTGTTCAGCGACATTCACAATGACAAGCGGATGAAATACGAGCCCGGCAAGGGCGTCTCGGTCGTGCAGGAACCGACCAACCGAGCCAATGGGTTGACCCGAGACCTGCAGGGCAGGCTCGTTGCCTGCGAGCACGATTCGCGGCGCGTCACCCGCCAGGAGCTCGACGGCAGCACGACGGTGGTCGCCAACAGCTTTCAGGGGCGGAGGCTCAACCGGCCCAATGACGTCGTCGTCAAGTCCGACGGCTGCATCTACTTCACCGACCCGTGGACCAGCCCGGCCGCGCCTGAGCAATGGGACCTCACCTTTTCCGGGGTCTACCGCGTCACCCCCGATCTCGGCAGTATGAGCCTGTTGATCGACGATTTTGTATTGCCCAACGGCCTCGCTTTCTCGCCCGATGAGAGGGTGCTCTACATCAACGACACGCGGCGCGGCCACATCCGTGCTTTCGAGCTGTTGCCCAACGGCACGCTCGCCAAGCACACCGACCGGGTCTTTGCCGATTTGCGAGGGCCTGAGCCCGGCGTCCCCGACGGGATGAAGGTCGATGTCGAAGGCAATGTCTATTGCGGCGGCGCCGGCGGGATCTGGATCATAGACCCGCACGGCAAGCAGCTCGGCCGTATCGTCCACGGCGCTCCCGCCACTACCAACATCGCCTTCGGCGGCGACGACTGGAAAACCCTGTTCTTCACCAGCCGCAATCACCTGGGCTGCGTCAACGTGAAGATTCCGGGTCTGCCGGTGCCGATGCAGAGGTAAATGATCGTCACCCCCGCGAAAGCGGGGGTCCAGGGACGTAACTGCGCGCACCTTGCGTCCTGGATTCCCGCTTTCGCGGGAATGACGAATGGTTCACAGCTATTGTTGCACCGTTGTAGTCAGACAGTCAGATCTTTACCTCGCTGATCTGAAGGGTCGGTTGGATGTCTGTGTAATTGGGGATGTCGGCCATGATGGCCCCGGCATGGGGGCCGAAGGCTGTCTGAAACTCGGCCATCGCGTCGAAATAGAGATGGCCCATCGCGACAAAGGCCGGCCGTGATCCCGGCGTCGCGCCGGATACCCCTTGCTCGACGGCAACACTTTTGCACGCCTTCCCCAATTTCTCTTGAACCATAGGGATGTGGGTATTACAATAGTAGCTCATGTCGAACTTGCTGCCCTCTTTATTTGGGTACAGCACGCTTACTTTGATCATTTACTACCTCCGGTGATTGCGCGCCACTCCAAGTTTGAGAGCGTCGATGGGAGCTGGCTGTTTCGCTGATATTTCCTCAAAAATAACAACGAAGAAATCGGCTTCTCACTTGGAATCCCTGGCTTCTCGGAGCCCCGGCGGCGAAACAACAGCGAACGCCCTCGCTGATCATTGGCTGTAATACAGCAAATAACAGCCAGGCAAGTACATCTCAGTGCCGCTCTGCTCTCGTGCTCTTACGCGGTTAGTTCCTGGAGTGGTGGTCGAAGCCACTGTCTCACAAACACCTGTATCATTCGATTATGGCTATTTTCGGGTTCGTCGTCGCCCATGGATGAATTACGGCGGATCATACCAATTCTTCCTTCAAACGACAGGCCGGGTTCTGATTTCCTCCGGCACTTTGCGCGGCAGGAACTGGCCGTCTTTGAGGTCGCCGGTAAAGGCGCCGCCTTCGACGACGATCTTGCCGCGCAGCATTGTGAGCGAGGGCCAGGCGGCGAGGTCGCGGCCTTCCCAGGGGGTGTAATCGGCTTCGTGCAGTTCGGCGGCGCGCACGGTGTGACGGCGGCGCGGGTCGAGGAGCACGATGTCGGCGTCCGAGCCGACGGCCAATGCCCCTTTGCGGGGGTATAGGCCGATGATCCTGGCGGCGTTAGTCGAGACGAGGCCGACGAAATCGGACAACCCATAGCTGCGCTTCTCGACGGTCTCGGTGTAGATCAAGGACAAGCGGGGCTCGACCCCGGCATTGCCGCCGGTCGTGTCGTCGATCCGCCGCCCCTGCAATTTGATCCGGAGCGGGCAGCAGATCTCGTCGGTGGCGACGGTCTGGATAGCGCCATGATCGGTCGCCTTCCACAACGCCGCCTGGTCCTCGCGGAATTTGAGCGAAGGGTAGGTGTGGTAGATCTGGCCGTTCGGCCTTTTGTAGTCCTCGGCGGTGTACATTAGGTACTGGTGGAGGGTCTCGCCATAGATCGGCACGTCCTTGGCGCGCGCCGCAGCGATCGCGCGAACCCCGGTCGCCGCCGAGGTGTGCATCATGTAGAGGGCAGCGCCCTCGATATTGGCGGCCAGCCGGATCACCCGGTTGAACGACAGATCCTCGGACAAGGTGTTGTGCACCTCGGCCATGTTCTCGAAGCCGGTCCGGTCTTCGCGGAACAGCTTCTCGTACATGTGCATGACGATGTCGTTGTCCTCGGCGTGGATCGCCGCGATGCCGCCGGCCTTGGCCAGAACCTTCAGCACCTCCCAGATGTCGCCGAAATCGACCATGCGGCCCTTGCGGCTGGGCGTGATGTCGGTCGTGAAGATCTTGACCGAGGGGTGCCCGGCTTCGACCGCTTCGGCGAGCTGCGGCAGGATCTCAGGCGCGATCTTGCCTTGCACCATCGTGTGAAAGGCGTAGTCGCAATGGCAGGCGCCGGCCCATTCCTTCTGCCGCCGCTCGATCGCGCTCCGGACGCGGTCGCCCGCCTCGACGAGCGCGAAGTCGATGATCGTCGTGGTCCCGCCAAAAAGGGCGGCGCGGCTGACGACGGACGCCGGATCGGTCAGCTGGTGCTCGGTCGTGCCCGGCACGACGATCGGCCAGCGGCAATGGACATGCGGGTCGATGCCGCCCGGGATCACGATCTGTCCCGCCGCGTCGACGACCCGCCCCGCGCCGAGGGCGGCAAGGCTGCCCGGCGCACCGATCGCCGCTATGTGTTCGCCCATCACACCGATATCGGCGGACTGCGGGCCCGAAGGAAGGACGGCGAGACCTCCCGACATGACAATATCGAGCATGTGAACCTCCTATGACGCCGGGTGCCAAACCTTTGGTGCGGCAAAGGCGAAATGCGCGAGGATTTCGCTGCGCGGGATATCGTGGACGATGAAGACCAACCGGCTGCGGTGATCCTGGTCGGGCCAGTCGTCGAGCCATTCCGGCGCGAACATCGCGTGCTGAGCGGCTTGGACCACAGCCGGTCGCTCCGGGCGGTCGGAGAAGCGCACGATCCCCTTGACCCGCAGCAAGTCGGTGCCCCGCTCGCGGGCCAGGCCTCCCAGAGCGCGGGCAAAATCGAGACGGCTTATTTCTCCTTCGAGGATCACCCCGAGAGCATCGATGCCGTGGGTGTGGGCGGCGACCGGCTCAAAGGGCAACGCCGGAGCGGCCGTGAGCTTGCCATCGCCGAACAGCACCAGGCCGGCATCCTCGGTCTCGGCCGCAAGGATCCGGTCGGCGCGGTCGTTGAGCGCATCGAGACGGCGGATGAGCTCCGGACTGAGCGGCGTAAGATCGGTCTTGGTGATCACTAAAGTGTCGGCGAGTGCGGCTTGCCGCCCCGCCTCGGCGAAGCGGTCGAGACTGTCGGCGCCATTTACCGCATCGACGAGAGTGACGATCCGCGCCAAATGCAACGAGTGGTCGAGCATCGGATCGGCGCCGAGCGTATAGAGGATCGGGGCCGGGTCGGCGAGCCCGGTGGTTTCGATGACGACCCGGCGAAATCGTCTGATTTCTCCGGCATCGCGGCGGTCGAGAAGACTGCGCAACGTGCGTGCGAGGTCCTCGCGCACCGCACAGCACAGGCATCCGCCCGGCAGTTCGAGCACACTGCCCTCGACGAAATCGACGAGGTGGTGGTCGATCGCGATCTCGCCGAGCTCATTGATGATGACAGCCGTATCGGCGAGAGCGGGCGACACGAGCGCACGGCGCAGCAGCGTCGTTTTGCCACTGCCGAGAAACCCGGTCAGCACGGTCGTAGGCAGAGTTTCGGACAGGGCCACGCTTAACCATTCTCCGCCGCGAACTTCCGGCACCGATGGTTTCACGCTCGCGGCCGGATCGGCAAGACGGGCAGCAAAAGTAAAGCGCGGCAGTGACATAGGCCATTGCGTTCCGCCGCCTGCGTCTGCATCATGCCTGCCATAAGTGGCGCGCATATGCGCGCTGGCGGAAAGGCGAGGAAATGCGGGCGGCATCGTGTCCGGCAATGTGAACGGCGGCGAGATCTCTCCCGGAGAGGCGCAACTCGCCATCTCCGGCGTGTCGAAGCATTTTGGCGGCGTGCGGGCGGTGGAGGCGGTGACGCTCGCGGTCCGCGCCGGCGAGCTGATCTCGGTCATCGGCCCGAACGGCGCCGGCAAGACTTCGCTCCTCAACATGATCAGCGGATTTTACCGGCCGGATAGCCGGCGCGATCGTTTTTGCCGGCAAAGACATCACCGGCGCGCGTCCTTCGCATGTCGCCGCACTCGGGATAGCCCGCACGTTCCAGAACATCGCGCTGTTCGCCGGCATGACGGTGCTCGACAACATCATGCTCGGGCGTCACGTGCACATGAAAGCGGGAGTGCTGTCCTCCTTCATCTATTGGGGCCTGGCGCAGAAAGAGGAGATCGCCCATCGCGCGCGGGCCGAGGAGCTGATCGAGCTTCTCGAACTCGAGGATTTGCGCAAGCAGCCGACGAGCGGGCTTGCCTATGGCCTGAGAAAACGAGTTGAATTGGCGCGCGCCCTGGCGCTCGACCCGAAATTGCTGCTGCTCGACGAGCCGATGGGCGGCATGAACCAGGAAGAAAAAGAGGACATGGCCCGCTTTATTCTCGACGTGAACCAGCAATGGGGCACGACGGTCATCCTGATAGAGCACGACATGGCGGTGGTGATGGACATCTCCGACCGCGTCGCCGTGCTCGACCGCGGCCGCAAGATCGCCGAGGGCAGCCCCGGCGAGGTGCAGCGTCATCCGGCTGTGATCCGAGCCTATCTCGGCACCGCGAAGGGACGCCAGGAGGTGGCCGCCGCATGACGCAATCGACACTGCCGCGTCTGCTGCGGCGCAACGCCGAACAGATGGCGGCGCGGCCGGCAATTCGCGAAAAGAACCACGGCATTTGGCAGACGTTTACCTGGGCGCAATATTGGGCGGAGGTGCGCGATTTCTCGCTGGGCCTGGCCGCAAACGGCTTTCGCCGCGGCGACAAGCTCGCGGTCATCGGCGACAACCGGCCGAGCCTCTACTGGGCGCAGCTGGCAGCCCAATGCCTCCGCGGCACCGCGGTGCCGATGTACCAGGACTTCGATCGCCAGCGAGCTGGTTTTTGTGCTGAACCACGCCGAGGTTTCGGTCGTCGTCGCCGAAGACCAGGAACAGGTCGACAAAATCCTGTCATTGCGGGCAGAGCTGCCGCATCTCGAACTCGTCGTCTATGACGATCCGAAAGGGCTGCGGCGCTACTCCAGCAGCGGCCTCAAATCATTCGCCGAGATGCAGGCAGCCGGCCGCGAGTTCGGCGCGGCGAACCCGGGATACGTCGAGGCGGAGATCGATAATGGTGATCCGGATGATCTGGCGCTCCTCACCTACACTTCGGGGACTACCGGACGCCCGAAAGGGGTGATGCTGTCGCATGCCAATCTGCTGAGTTCTGCGCAAGGCTTTATTGCGGCTGAGGACATCCGCGCTACCGACGATCTCTTGTGCTACCTGCCGATGGCGTGGATAGGCGACTCGCTGTTTTCGCTCGTGCTGACCCTGCTCGTCGGGTTCACCTGCAACTGTCCGGAGCGGCCGCAGACCGTGCAGCGCGATCTGCGCGAGCTCGGCCCGACGATCGCCATCGCGCCGCCGCGGATCTGGGAGAACATGCTGACCCAGCTGCGGGTCAGGGCGGCGGATTCGACGCCACTGAAGCGTCGGCTCTTCGAGTTCTTCCGCGGGCTCGCCGAGCGCGCGGAGCAGCGGAAAGGGGAAGGCAAACACACCTCGCTGCTCTCCCGGCTGGACCTCGCGCTCGGCGAGGTGCTGATCTATGGGCCGGTGCGCGACCAGCTGGGCTTGCGGCGGGCACGCTGGGTCTATACCGGCGGCGCGCCGCTCGGTCCCGATACCTTTCGGTTCTTCCGCGCGTTCGGGGTCAATATCAAACAGGTTTGGGGCTCGACCGAGCTTGCCGGTCTCGCCTCGTTGCAGCCCGACGGCGAGGCGGACCCGGACACGGTCGGGCGGGTCACCCCGGGCTCCCAAGTGCGGATTGCCGAGGACGGCGAGGTGCTGATCCGCTCCGCCGCGGTGTTCAAGGGATACTACAAGCAGCCGGATGCCTCCCGTGACACGATGACCGACGATGGCTGGCTGCGCAGCGGCGATTCCGGCTTTGTCGACCGCCGCGGGCACCTCGTCATCGTCGACCGCGCCAAAGATGTCGGCAAGCTCGCCGACGGCACGCCGTTCGCCCCGCAATTTGTCGAGAACAAGCTCAAATTCAGCCCGTTCATCGCCGAAGCGGTCGCTTTTGGCGATCGCCGGCCGTTTGTCGCGGCGATCGTCGCGATCGATCTGACCACGGTCGGGAACTGGGCGGAGCGCCGCAACCTCGCCTATACCTCGTTCCAGGATTTGAGCGCCAAGCCCGAGGTGCGGCGGCTGATCGCCGGGGAGGTCGCCGAGGTCAACGCCACTTTGCCCGCGGCCGCGCGGCTCTGGCGCTTTGTGCTGCTCAACAAGGAATTCGACGCCGACGACAATGAGATCACCCGCACGCGCAAGATCCGGCGCCGCTTCGTCGCCGAGAAATACACCGCCGTCATCGACGCGTTCTACAGCGGCGAGGCGGAGGTCGAGGTCACTAGCGAGATCACCTATGAGGACGGCCGAAAGGCGACCCTGACCTCGACGATCGTGATCGAGGACGTTCTCAAACCCGCGGAGCCGGCGCGGGAACCGGCCTATGCCTGAACTGGCCTATGCCTGACGGATATCCCTATCGTCGCCCCCGCGAAAGCGGGGGTCCAGGGCGGCTTTGCAGATGCCCGCCGCCCCTGAATTCCCGCTTTCGCGGGAACGACGAACCTAAGGCGACTTCTGACCGCGCCGATGCCTGAATTCGAATGGCAGTTTACGCTGGTCCTGCTGACCAACGGCGTCATGATCGGGCTGATGTATGCGCTGATCGCGCTTGGCTTTGTGCTTATCTACAAGGCGACCGACGCGATCAATTTCGCGCAGGGCGAGTTCGTCATGTTCGCCGGCTTCATCGCTGCGGGCGCCGCCGAACTCGCCGGCGCGCCTTTCTGGGTGTCGGCGCTGCTCTCGGTCGCCGGCATGGTGGCATTGGGCTTCGGGATCGAGCGCGTCGTGCTGCGTCCGCTGATCGGCCGTCCGATCATTGCTGTCGTGATGGCGACGATCGGCCTTGCCGCGGTATTGCGAGGCGGGGCGGTCTTGGCGTTTGGCGCCGGGACCCGGGCGATCGAGATGCCGGTCAGCGACTCGCCCCTCTATCTCGGACCGGTCGCCCTCTCACAGGTGCAGCTCGTCGGCGCAACGGTCAGCATTGTCTTTCTCGCCACCTTCAGCTGGTTCTTCCTGAGGAGCCGGGTCGGCATCGCGATGCGGGCGGTGGCCGACAGCCAACAGGTGGCAATGGCGATGGGCATCAACGTCCAGCGCTATTTCGCGCTCGCTTGGGCGATGGCCGGCGTCGTCTCCGCACTGGGCGGCGTCGTCTGGGGGGCGATGCTCGGGGTCGACAATCAGCTGGCGCTGGTCGGCCTCAAGGTCTTCCCGGTGGTGATCCTCGGCGGCCTCAATTCGATCATCGGCGCAGTGGTCGGCGGGCTGATCGTCGGCATCGTGGAAAACCTCGCCGCCGGCTATCTCGATCCCTATGTCGGCGGCGGCACCAAGGACTTCGCTCCTTACATCCTGATGATTGTGGCGCTGATGCTGCGGCCCGAGGGCATCTTCGGGCGTCGCCGGATCGAGCGCGTGTGATGAAATTTGTCGCTCGGCATCCTCGCCCGCCCCGCCCCCACCCTAACCCGCCCCCGCAAGCCGGGGAGGGAATGGGCGGGGTCCGGGCGCAGCGAGGCGGGTGAGGGCGCCATGTTCCACCGCGAATCCGGGGTGTTCAAGACCGGCTACGCCGAAGACATGGCCCTCTATCCGCTGCCGATCGCCAAATGGGCGGTGGCGGCGTTCGCCGGGCTGTTCATCGTCATCGCGCCGCTAGCGTTCTCCGAATATTCTTTGTCGCTGCTAAATCTGTGTTTGGTCGCAATCGTCGGCGCGCTCGGTCTCAACATTCTCGTCGGCTATACCGGGCAAATCTCCATCGGGCACGGCGCCTTCATGTCGGTGGGTGCGTACA
Source organism: uncultured Alphaproteobacteria bacterium (assembly GCA_963736715.1). Classification (GTDB taxonomy): domain Bacteria; phylum Pseudomonadota; class Alphaproteobacteria; order ATCC43930; family CGMCC-115725; genus AP-15. The sequence continues at coordinate 197,245 of CAVTQA010000049.1, forward strand.
CGGCCGCCAATCTGATCGTGCGGCTTGGCCTGCCATTCTGGATCACGATCCCGGCCGGCGGACTGATGGCTGCGCTGATCGGCATCGTGGTCGGCATCCCGTCGCTGCGCATCAAAGGTATTTACCTGGCGATCGCGACCCTCGCCGCGCAGCTGATTATCGAGTGGACGATCAATCACGTGACCTGGATCTCCGGCGGCGTGCAGTCCTCGATCGAGATCCCGCGCCCGTCCGTCTTTGGGATCCCGCTGACCTCCGAAGCCGAGATCTACGAGTTCCTGATGTTTTTTGCAGTGCTGGCGATCGTCGGCACCTTGAACCTGGTGCGCAGCCGCATCGGCCGCGCCTTCATTGCCGTGCGTGATCAGGATATTGCCGCCGAGATCATCGGCATCAACATCTTCCGTTACAAGCTTTACGCGTTCGCGATCTCGTCTTTCTACGCCGGAGTCGCCGGGGTCTTGGAGAGCTATTATCTCGGGATTGCGAATTACGAGCAGTTCCAACTCGACGTCTCGATCGATTACTTGGCGATGGTGATCATCGGCGGCCTCGGCTCGGTACTCGGGTCGATTTTTGGCGCCGTCTTCGTCACGCTCTTGCCCATCGCCACCCGCTGGGCGCTGCAGTCCTCCGGCAGCCTGATCTTTTCGGAGGCCGATCTGGCAAACATAATCCCGAGCTTGCGGCTGGTGATCTTTGGCGGTCTGATCATCTTCTTTCTAGTCGTCGAGCCAGAGGGATTGGCGCGGCTGTGGCGGAACATCCGAAACTACTTCCGCGTGTGGCCTTTTTCGTATTAGCTGGAGTGCAACGAAGGGAGGATCTTTGGATGACTAGCAAATCGACGACGCCGCTCGCGCTCATCGTGGGCGCGGCGACGGTGCTGGGCCTTGCCGGGACGGCGGCGGCCCAGGAGAAAAAAATCGTGATCGGCGTGCAATGTGACCGCACCGGCCCGACGCAGATCGTCGGTACGGTGCTGTGCCCGGCGATGCACGACTACTTCAACCTCGTCAATTCGAACCATATGCTCGACGGTTACACGATCGACGCGCCGGAGATCGATGCTGCATACAAGGTGCCGCCGGCCATCGAAGCTTATGAGCACCAAAAGCAAGAGGGTGCTGTGATCATGTCCGTCTACGGCACGCCGCAGGCGCATGCGCTGAACGAGAGGATCGAGAAGGACGAGATCCCGTCGACGACGCCCGGCTTTGGCATCGCGGCATCGGCGGACGGCAAGAAATATCCTTATCTGTTTCCCATCGCCGCGAGTTATTTCTCGCAGGGCGCCGCTGCCATCGAATTCGTCAAGGACAAATTGGGAGGCAGTCTCAAGGGCAAGAAAATCGCCTACATGTACTATGACAATCCTGCCGGTAAGGAGCCGTTGCCGGTCATCGAAGACCTGCAGAAGCAAGAGGGGTTCGAGCTGCGGACCTTCGCCGTGCCGCCGCCGGGTGTGGAAATGGGGGCGCAGATTCTCGACATCACGCAGCGTTATCGGCCTGACTTCGTAATCTCGCACCTATTTGGCCGTTCGCCATCGGTGTCTATCAAGGAACTCAAACGCAACGGCTACCCATTGTCGAAAGTGCTGGGCCTCGTCTGGGCTTCCGCGGAAGGCGACATCTTAGCGGCCGGCGGTTGGGGGGTCGCGCAGGGCTATAACACGATGCAGTTTGCCGGCGCCGGCGACGATTACCCGGTGCGCCAGCAAATCAAGGAGACGTACCAGAAGGAAGGAAAGGCGCTGCCCAAGGAAATGGACGACACGGTTTATTACAACCGCGGTCTATTCCAGGCGGCAATCCAGGTCGAGGCGATCAAGAACGCACTCAAACTGACGAACGGCAAGGAGCCGACCGGAACGGACGTTAAAAAGGGCTTCGAAGAGATCCATGACTTCACCCTCGGAGGTCTGGTCCCGCCGCTGCAGATCACGCCGGCCGACCACGAAGGTGGCGGATATGTGCGGATCTTCCAGGTTAAGGGCGAGAAACTCGTCCCGGAGACGGAGTGGTTCCGCGCCTATCGCGATGTCGTGTGGGACCAGGTCAAGGCTGCGGAGCAGACGCAATAGCGGTCCGCCGCAAGCCACTTCTCCCCGGTCGTCTGAATGCTGGCGCTCAACAACATCGAAGTCGTCTATGACGGCGTCATTCTGGTGCTGAAGGGCGTCTCGCTGTTCGCCGAGCAGGGCCGCATCACGACCCTGCTCGGCGCCAACGGCGCCGGCAAGACCACGACCCTGAAGGCCGTTTCGGGCCTCTTGCACAGCGAGCGCGGGCAGGTCACCAAGGGCACGGTCGAGCTTGACGGCGAGCGGCTCGACCGGCTTCCGCCGCACGATGTCGTAAAGCATGGCGTGACCCAGGTCTTCGAAGGGAGGCGGGTTTTCGAGAACTTGACGGTCGAGGAAAATCTGATCGCCGGCGCGCACACACGCCGCGATTCCGCGGCCGTTCGGGACGGCATCGACCGGGTCTACGACGCCTTCCCGGTGCTCCAGGAACGCCGACACAATCAGTCGGGCTATCTCTCGGGGGGCGAACAGCAGATGCTTGTGATCGGCCGCGCTTTGATGTCCGATCCCAAGGTGATCCTGCTCGACGAACCGTCCCTCGGCCTGGCGCCGCTGCTCGTCGAGGAGATCTTCGGCATCGTCCGGCGCCTCAGGGATGAGCGCAACCTGACCGTGCTGCTGGTCGAGCAGAACGCAGCGCTCGCGCTCGACATCGCCGATCACGGCTATGTCATGGAGAACGGCCGCATCGTGCTCGAAGGCCCGGCGGATAGCTTGCGCGCGAATTCGGACATCAAGGAGTTCTACCTTGGGCTCAACGAAGTCGGCGCCCGCAAATCCTACCGCGACGTCAAGCACTACAAGCGGCGCAAGCGCTGGCTGTCCTGAGCTGGTGATGGAGCATCCCTAATGCCGACGGCCCTCCCCCGCATCGCCGTTATCGGCACCGGCGGCACGATTTCTTCGCTCGGCGCGTCGAGCCTCGACGTGCTCGATTACCCCGATTTCGGGCAGAAGCTTACTTGCGAGGCCCTGCTCGACCGTTTTCCGGAGACCCGGCTTGTCGCCGACCCGATGCCTGTGAGCTTCCGCCAGGTGGGCAGCACCGATATCGGCCCCAAGGATTGGGTCGCGATCAGGGCATCGATCCATCGCATCGTGTGCGAAGAGCCTGCCGTCGCCGGCTTCGTCATTCCGCACGGCACCGCGACCCTCGAGGAAACAGCCTTCTTCCTCAACCTGACCCTCGCCACGGCGCAGCCCGTGGTGCTCGTCGGAGCGCAGCGCCCGGCCAGCGCGCTCGGCACGGATGCCGGGATAAACCTCGTCAACGCCTTGCGCGTCGCCGGCTCATCCGATGCGCGAGGCAAGGGGGTTCTCGTAGTGCTCAACGACGAGATCCATGCCGCCCGCGATGTCGTCAAGACCTCGACCTACCGGGTTCAAACCTTCCGTTCGGTCGATTTCGGTGCGCTCGGCCATGTCGACGGTGACGGGGTGCACTTTTACCGCACCCCGTCGCGCGCCCACATGCCCGATACGCCCTTTTCGAGCCTCGATCTGACCACGCTGCCGCGGGTCGACATTGTGTATTCTTACGCCGGCGCCGACGGGGCATTGGTCGACGCCGCGGTCGCGGCCGGCGCGCGCGGCCTCGTCTCGGCCGGCTTTGCCCCTGGGAGCCCGACGCCCGAGCAGCGCGCCGCCTTCGAGCGCGCCGCCAAATCCGGGATTGTCGTTGTGCAATGCAGCCGTGCAACGGGCCGTGTCGCGCCGCGTCGACGGCTGCGTGAGAGCGGCATCGTCGCCGGCGAGGATTTCACGCCGCAGAAGGCCCGCATATTGCTGATGCTCGCGCTGCTGGCGACCAACGACGTGGTCGAGATCCAGCGCGCGTTCCAAACCTATTAGGCCCATCGCGAGAAAATCACCGCAGCTTGCTGGAAAGCGGCGCTACCCTCACCCACCAAGCCCCTCAGGCGCGGGGCGAGGGAGGGCAAAGCAACTAGCCCCGCACGAGCGGGAAGAGGGAGGGGCAGTGATGGGAAGGTGAAGGGCAGATCACCGCAATTCAGCCGCGTTCGCGGCGGTGGAGAAAAGCGAGACGCTCGAACAGGTGAACGTCCTGTTCGTTCTTCAACAGAGCCCCGTGCAGCGGCGGGATCAACTTGGCCGGGTCGCGCGTGCGCAATACATCGGGCGAGACGTCTTCGACCAGCAACAGCTTGATCCAGTCGAGGAGCTCGGAGGTCGAGGGTTTTTTCTTCAATCCCGGCACCTCGCGGATATCGTAAAAGATCGTCAAAGCCTCGCGCAGCAGTTCGTGCTTTAGATCGGGAAAATGAACGTCAATAATCTGCTGCATCGTCGCGCGGTCAGGGAAGCGAATGTAGTGAAAGAAACAGCGGCGGAGAAAGGCGTCCGGCAACTCCTTCTCGTTGTTGGAGGTAATGACGACGATAGGGCGATGCCGGGCACGAATGGTGCGCCGCGTCTCGTAGACATAGAATTCCATGCGATCGAGCTCGAGCAGCAGATCGTTGGGGAACTCGATATCGGCCTTGTCGATCTCGTCGATCAGAAGGACCGGAGCCTCGGCAGCCTCGAACGCCTCCCACATCTTGCCCGGGACGATATAGTTGGCGATGTCGTGGACGCGCTCGTCGCCGAGCTGGCCGTCACGCAGCCGGGAGACCGCGTCATATTCGTAGAGTCCCTGCTGGGCCTTGGTGGTCGATTTGATATGCCAGGTGATCAGCTCCTTGCCGATGCCGTGGGCGATTTCATGGGCGAGGATGGTTTTGCCGGTACCGGGCTCGCCTTTGACGAGGAGCGGGCGCTCGAGAGCGATAGCGGCGTTGACTGCGACACGAAGATCCTGCGTCGCGACGTAAGTATCAGTGCCCTCGAAACGCCGCATCCCGACCATTTCCTTCGCGCGTCGATTGCCCCTCATGCTGATGATGACATAGACCGAGGTGCGCGATGACACCAGCCCCACCGCAGCTTGCACCGCCCCGAGCGCGGATCAGGGCGGTACTTACAGCTGTCCTCGGGGTAGTGCTGCTCGCCGCTCTTTTTCTACCTGCGCGCGCGCCCGTGACGCACCGTCTCGCCGCAGAGTGGCGCCCCTCCGCTGAGCTGGCAGGCATCCTCTTTCTGATCGCGATGGCGGCCCTGGCCAGTCCGCGTCTTGTTGCCCGACGCGGCTTTGCCTTCGTGCTGGCTCTGCTCTTGGTCGGGGCAGCCCTGCTCAACCTCGCCGATGCCGCAACTCCGAGCTTGCTCGGACGCGACCTCAACCTCTACTGGGATCTCCAGCATTTCCCGTCGCTTTTCGGCTTGGCCCGCGACTCGGCAGGCTGGTGGAGCGCGTCGGTTGCGGGGGGCCTGCTCGTTGCCGCGGTCTCGTTGTTGATCGCGGGCGCCTATTGGATATGGCGCATGGTGCTGGCCAGCCTTGCCGACCGGCGGATTGCCATCGGTGCCGCGGTCTTGCTGGGTGTCGCACTCGACATCACATCGTTCTTGCCCGCCGAACAGCGCCCGCTCGCGACCGGGCTGGGCAGCGACATCGTCCGACAAGCCGCGGTATTCGAACGCGGGTGGCGGGCGGACGCCGAGGCCGGGGTACCGCTACCGACCGCGCTCGCATCCTCGGGCCCTCCCGGCAGCAATCTCGCGGGTCTCAAGCGGCGCGACGTCTATCTCGTCTATATCGAATCCTACGGTACGACGGTTTTCGACACGTCGGAGTTTCGCTCCGCATTGCGCGGACCCCTCGCTGACTTCGAGGCGGCGCTGCGCGAAGCCGGCTACACGATCGCCTCAAATCGGCTGGTGTCGCCGACCTTCGGCGGCGGCTCCTGGCTGGCTCATGCGACCCTCGCCAGCGGGGTCCGTCTCGACGACCCAGTTCTCTACTCCCAGCTGTTCCGTTCGCGCCGCAAATTGCTGCCTGGCTATTTGAAGGACGCCGGCTGGCATGCGATCGAGATAATGCCGGGCATAAAGGAGCCCGCCCCGGAAGCCCGAGCCTGGGGTTTCGACCGAGACGTCTATGCCGCGGAACTCGGCTATCACGGGCCGTCCTTCGGCTGGTTTGTGATCCCCGATCAGTTCACGCTCGAACGCGCCGCCGAGATTCGCGAAGCGCTCGGTTCCGAAACGCCGGTATTCACCCAGATCGTGCTCGTGTCGAGCCACATCCCGTTCTCGCCGGTTCCACCATATCTGGCCGATTGGCGTGATGCCGGGGCCTTTACGACTGTGCCGGCCGCTGCCTGGGAAGAGATTCTTCGGCCGCCCGACTGGGCGGTGTTGGCGCCCGGCTACCTGAAGAGCCTCCAATACGACTTCGCGGTGCTCGGCGATTGGCTCGCCAAACATCTAACCGGCAACGGGCTCGTCATCCTGCTCGGCGACCACCAGCCGCCGGCCGTCGTCGGCGGCGAGCTCCAGCAATGGACCGTACCGGTTCACGTGCTGTCACGTGACCCCGACCTCATCGCGCCCTTCATTTCAGCGGGCTACGTTGCCGGCCTCGTTCCTCCGCCGCCAACGCCGCCGGCCAAGGGAATGGAGACCTTCCTGCCGAGCTTTCTCGCCGGCTTCGACCGGGCGGACTGACCCGTTCAGCCGCTCCCGAGCGTTACTCCCGCGGCGCGAACCATAATTTGCAACCGTAGTCGATCGTGACCTCCTCGCCGGGTTCGATCCGCGCGATCGCGATGAGCTCCAGGGTGAGCCGGGCATGATTGCGATCAACTCGGGCAAGCGGGCGGCTGGAATGGTTGCACAAGGTGACGAGACCGAGCCCCAAGGCGCTGCGACCTTCCCCGTCCGGGTCGCCGTCCCAATGAAAGTAGTAGTCGTAGATGATCGTACGGTCGAGTGCCGGACAGTCCGCAGCCGGCAAAATGATCACCGGCGCCGCCTCGATCAACGTCCCCGGCGCGATAGGTTCGCGGGCGAACACCCCACGGCCGCGCTCGGGGCTTGTACGGATTTCCACTCTATCGTTAGGAACCGGCAGGATGCGGCCGCGCGCCGCCGCATCGCACAAGGATCGAACCTATACAGTCTTGGCGGGCTCGCGCGCGTGGTCCGCGACGTTGGCGGCCGGAGCCGCGGCAGCCTTCGCAGCAGCGGGAGGCGAAACCTGGGCCGGGGGTGCCGTTGCTTCGGCTTCTTCCTCCTCGTCCTTCATTCCGGCCTTGAATGCCTTGATGCCCTTTGCGAAATCGCCCATTACACGCGGCAGCTTTCCGGCACCGAACAGAATTAGGATGATGGCCAAGACCACGATCCAATGCATCAAGCTGAAGGAACCCATTGCGACGACCTCGGAGCGATGGCGGAGGCTAGTCTACCAAGCTCTCCCGCCGAATTGCCAGTACATAGCGGCGCAGCTGCGCTTCGTTACGAGGTCGTGCCGATGACTGGAAAATCAACCCCGGTGAGCGAGACCGAGCGCCGATGACCTATTTTCCGCCGCCCCATCCGGCTCGCTGGAAGCGCGCGACGCCCGGCGAAACGGGGCTGGACGCCAACGCCATCGCCGCCGCCGCGCGGCACGCGAGTGAACAGGAGACACTGTGGAGCCGAGATCTCGGCCGGATGGTCGCCGGCGACTTCGAAGAGCGGCCGCCATGGAACGAGACCCTCGGACCGGTGCGTCCGCGCGGCGGGCCGAACGGTCTCCTGCTGCGCAACGGGCTTGTCGTCGCCGAGTGGGGCGATACCACGCGCGTGGACATGACCTTCAGCGTCGCGAAGAGCTATCTCTCGATCCTCGCCGGTCTCGCCTGGGACCGCGGTCTGATCAAGGATCCACACGAAAGGGTCCGGCTCACCGTCGACGACGGGGGTTTCGATCCGCCGCACAACGACGCGATCACCTGGCACCACCTGTTGCAGCAGACTTCGGAATGGGACGGCGTTCTGTGGGACAAGCCGGATATGATCGACCGCAACCGGGCCATCGGGGGTCGGCCGAGCACGGCGCGCAAGGGCAGCCATCGCGATCTCCAGCCGCCGGGCGAATTCTGGGAATACAACGATGTCCGGGTAAACCGGCTCAGCCTCGCCCTGCTCCGGCTGTGGCGGCGGCCGCTGCCCGAGGTGTTCCGCGAGCTCGTCATGGATCCGATCGGCGCTTCGCCAGAGTGGGAATGGCACGGCTATCGCAACTCTTATGTCGAGATCGACGGCCGGCGAGTGCAGTCGGTCTCGGGTGGCGGGCATTGGGGCGGCGGCGTTTTCATCAGCGCTGGCGACCAGGCGCGGATTGGGCTGATGCTGTCGCGCCGCGGAGTTTGGGGCAGCCGCCGCATCCTCTCGGAAGCTTGGATCGAACGGATGCTCGAGCCTTGCCCGCTTTACGCCAATTACGGCTATCTGTGGTGGCTCAACACCGGGCGCGCCCTTTATCCGAGCGCCTCGGCGCAGAGCTACTATGGCCGCGGCGCCGGCGGCAATCTGACCTGGATCGATCCGCAAAACGACATCGTCGCGGTGTTGCGCTGGACCGCCCCCGCCGCAATGGACGGTTTCATGAAGCTGACCATGGCGGCTGTCGCAAGCTGAACAGTGCACTCACGAGGGAGCATCGATGCTGACGCTGTATTTCTCACCCGGGTCGAGTTCGATGGCCGTGCACATTGCGTTGCACGAAATCGGCGCCGATTTCGACCGCCGGTTAGTGTCGCTCGCCAAGGATGAGCAGCACAAAGCCGAATACCTTGCGGTCAACCCGGAAGCTAAAGTTCCGACATTGATGATCGACGGCCGGCCGCTGACCGAAGTGGCGGCGATCCTTTATTATCTTGCGAAACGATTCCCCGAGGCGGGTCTGTGGCCGGCCGAGGGGCTCGAACAAGACGGGCTCGAACAAGAGGCGCAGGCAATATCGTGGATGTCGTTCATCGCCTCGACGGTCCACCCGGCACGTCGGATAGGTCGTCGAACGCTGGCGGGAGGTGTTTCACATTGCCGAGCGACGATTAGCCGGCAAGGAATGGACGGTCGAGCGCTATTCCGATCGCCGATATCCATCTCTTTCGGCTCTATTGGCGTTTTGTGGATGCGCTGAAGCCGAACCCCACCGACTTCCCAGGCCTGTCAGATCATTATGAGCGCATGATGGCGCGTCCCGCGGTGCAGCGGACAATCGAGATCGAGAGCGCAATCGGCTACGCGCTGCCGCAATAGCGGGAGCGGCGGCGCCCTCTTCCGCGTTAGCCCAGAATGACGGCGCTGGTCGTTCTGAACCCCCGCAGCGGCGCTCTTGCGAAACTCGGGATCGAGAGTGGAACGGAACGGGTTGCAGCTGCCTGCACCCTCAATCATTTCGCGCGAGATCTCGGGCCGCCGGTCGACCTCGAAGCGGCGGTGCGGGTCGTCGGTTCCGGCCGGGTCGGGTTGGTCGATGTCGGCGAGGTGAATGGGCACGTGTTCGTGAACAACTCATCCCTCGGGATCTATCCGCACCTCGTTGCCGAGCGCGACCGGTACCGCCGGCATAGCCCCGCCCGGTGGCTTGCCGCGGCGCTAGCTGTCTGCCGGGTTTTGTGGCGGCTGCCGCGCCCCAGGGTCCGCGTGCTCGCTCCTGGCTGCGACAACCAGCGCCGGACGACCTGCCTGTTCATTGCGAACAATATGTATGAGCTCGACCCGTTCGCCCGCGCCAGGCGGGCGCGGTTGGATGAGGAGTGAACTGTGCCTCTACATGCCCTACAGAGCAGGGGCGTTTGGCACTGCTGCAGCTGGCGCTCCGCGCTTTCCTCGGCCGCCTCGAACCGGACCGCGATTTGCTTTGGCGCGTTTGAAGTCGGTCGAAATACCAGCTAGCGGCGCGCGCGCATGGCGCTCGACGGCGAGTCGCTGGTCTACGTACCCCGCTCCATTACCGCATCCAGCCGCGGGCCTTGCGCGTGATCGTCCCCGAGCCGCCTCGTGAGGACAATCGCCCATATCTCGGACCTGCATTTCGGGCGGCATGACGAGACCGCGGCCGAGCGCTTGCTCGCCGACATATCGGCGGTCCGGCCGGACCTCCTCGTCATCACCGGCGATCTGACGCAGCGCGCGCGTCACAGCCAGTTCGCCGCCGCCCGCGCATTTCTCGAGAAATTGCCCCGGCCCGTCATCGTCATACCGGGCAATCACGACGTCCCGCTTTACGATGTCATCGAGCGCTTTGTCGGGCGGCTCGCCCGCTACCGCCGCTACATCTGCGACGAGCTGCAGCCCTTTTTCGCCGACGACGAGATCGCGCTCTTGGGTCTCAACACCGCCCGCTCGGCAGCCTTTTCGAACGGACGCATTTCATTCCGGCAGGCGGCCGCGATCAAATCGGTGTTCGCGCAGATGCCGGCGAGCCGGCTGAGGATCTTGGCTATCCATCACCCATTGGCGGTACCCGCCGTCGGCGGGCGATCTCGCCCCGGTCGGGCGCGCCGCAATGGCACGCAAAGCCATAATCGAGGCCGGGGTCCGGGCTCGTGCTTTCAGGCCATTACCACCGCGCCTTCAGCGGCGACTTGCCGCCCAGCGACTTAGTCGGCGACGGCTCCATCCTGTTCGTCCAAGCCGGAACCGCAATATCAACCCGGCTTCGCGGCGAACCAAATTCCTACAACCTGCTGCGCGTAGAGCCCAGCACCGTGACCTGCACTATCCGCTGCTTCGCAGGCAAAGATTTCGAAGATGCCGAAACCGCTCGTTATGCGCTGCTCGGCGGCAGGTGGACGCGGCATTAGCGCGTCAGCCTTGGAGCGGGTGAAGGGAATCGAACCCTCGTCAGAAGCTTGGGAAGCTCCTGCTCTGCCATTGAGCTACACCCGCTTGGCCGCGGATGATAAGCGATCCGCGGCCTCCTGCAAGCGGTTTGCGGGTTATCCGCCGTTCGTCCGTCTTGCCGGCGGGTCGACCGCTACGGTGCCCATGTCCGCCGGCACCGACACTTCGAGGATCTCGAGGTCGTCCGAGGTGCGGTTCTCCTGGTGGAGCATACCGCCGGGGATGAAGACAGAGTCACCCGCCTCCAGCCGGCAATTCGTGCCGTCCTCGAATTCCAACTCCACCCAGCCCTTCAAGGTGTAGACGAACTGTCCCTCGCACACGTGGTAATGCCAGCCGGTCGGCTGGGTCATCCCGGTGAGGGCCGACGTCACCTGCGCGCGCATCCACCCGTCGGTCGCCTTGGTGACGCCGAGATCGCGGTACTTGAAAAAATCACGCCGGCCTTTGACGAATTGCGGCGTGTTTGCGCTCGTCACGGCGAGCTTCATCGCCGGCTGCGTCGCCGCCGGCTTTTCCTTCAATGCCGTCTGCTCGATGGTCATGCTGAAACCTCCTCCCGAAGACGATGGGCCATCATAGCAGCATCTGTCACCAAGCAGCGAGGGCCGCCTTCACCCTGCCCGAAGATTGATGTTAACCTGCCGATCTCGTTTCAAGGAGGATCGCATGGCGAATATCCCGGGTGCAGTGACCGATCCCAGCCGTGTGCGCGGCGAAAACATCGAATTGAAGAGCGGCGGCGACACGATAAAGGGCTACCTGGCGCGGCCGAGCCAGTCCGGAAGCTATCCCGGCATCGTCGTCATCCACGAGGCCTTCGGGCTCGTCGAGCACATTCGCGACATCGCGCGGCGCTTTGCCAATATCGGCTACAACGCGCTGGCGCCCGACCTCTATTCCCGCAAGGGCGGGCCATCCGATCCGAACGACATCAACACCGTCTTCCCGGTCATGTTCGGCAAGTCGGATGCCGAGGCGGTGCAGGATCTCGAGGCGGCGGCGGATCATTTGAACGAGCTTCCCGGCGCGACCGGCAAGATCGGCGTCATCGGGTTCTGCTCGGGCGGCCGGCAGACCCTGCTCTTCGCGTGCAGCAGCGACAAACCCAATGCCGCTGTCGATTGCTGGGGCGGGTTCATCCATCGCGCGACGCCGGATGCCGAGACAACCCCGTCGCGCCCGACCCCGATCCTGAAGATGGTGGAGCGCCTGCATTGCCCGCTTTTCGCGGTCTTCGGCGAAGAGGACCAGAACCCGTCTGTCGCGCAGGCCGAAGAATTGCGCAGTCTTGCCCAGCGGGTCGGTAAGGACGTCACGATCAAGGTCTACAAGAACGCCGGACATGCCTTCCTCGCCGATTACCGGCCGAGCTACCGCGAGGGACCGGCCGCCGAGCTATGGCAGGATGTGGTGGCGTTTTTCGACAAGCACCTGAAAGCGTAGATCCCCTCGGTTGAGCGGTCGCAGACGAAAGGCGTAGGCATGGCACGCAGCAAGATCGCGCTGATCGGCGCCGGGCAGATCGGCGGCACCCTGGCGCTCCTCGCCGGGCTCAAAGAGCTCGGGGACGTCCTTCTCGTCGATGTCGTCGAGGGTGTGCCGCAGGGCAAGGCGCTCGACATCGTCCAGGGCTCGGCGATCGAGGGCTACGACGCCGTCGTCCGCGGCTCCAACGACTATGCCGATATCGAGGGTGCCGATGTCGTGATCGTCACCGCCGGCATTCCGCGCAAGCCGGGGATGAGCCGCGACGATCTGATCGGAGTCAATGCTGGGATTGTCAGAACCGTCGGCGCGGCGATCAAAAAGCATTGCCCGCAGGCTTTCGTGATCACGATCACGAACCCGCTCGACGTCATGGTGTGGGTCATGCGCGAGGCCTGCGGGTTGCCGCCGCAGCGCGTCGTCGGCATGGCCGGCATCCTCGACAGCGCCCGGTTCCGCTACTTCCTCGCGCAGGAGTTCGGGGTCTCCGTCGAGGACGTCACCGCCTTCGTGCTCGGCGGCCATGGCGACACGATGGTGCCGCTGGTGCGCTATTCGACGGTCGCCGGGATCCCGCTGCCGGACCTCGTCAAGATGGGATGGACGACGCAGGAGCGGCTCGACAAGATCGTCCAGCGCACCCGCGACGGCGGCGGCGAGATCGTCGGGCTGTTGAAGACCGGCTCGGCATTTTACGCGCCCGCCAGTTCGGCGATCCAGATGGCCGAGGCGTATCTGCGCGACAAGAAACGCGTGCTGCCCTGCGCGGCATGGCTCGACGGGCAGTACGGGGTCAAGGACCTCTACGTCGGCGTCCCTGTCGTGATCGGCGCCGGTGGCGTCGAACGCATTGTCGAGATCTCCCTCGATCCGCAAGAAAGGGCGGCCTTCGACAAATCGGTCGTCGCGGTCCGCGAGACTGATCGAGCGTGGTCCAGAGAACCTATGCGAAGCAATTGTCTAGTGCTGAGCTCCTATGAATATCCACGAATATCAGGCGAAAGAGCTGCTGGCGAAATTCGGGGTCGCGGTGCCGCGCGGCCGGGTGGCCTACACCGCCGCGGAAGCGGTCGAGGCGGCGCGGCGTCTCGGGGGATCGGTCTGGGTCGTGAAGGCGCAGATCCATGCCGGCGGCCGCGGCAAGGCCGGTGGGGTCAAGCTCTGCCGCTCGGAAGAGGAAGTCGCGGCCGCCGCGCGGTCGCTGTTGGGCAAAAACCTCGTGACGCATCAGACCGGACCGGCGGGCCGCGAGGTCAAGCGGGTCTATGTCGAGGAGGGCTGCGATATCGCACGTGAGCTCTATCTCGGCCTCCTGATCGATAGGGACACCGGACGGGTCACGTTGATCGGCTCGACCGAGGGCGGAATAGAGATCGAGGAGGTCGCAGCGCGCTCGCCGGAAAAGATCCTCAAGGTTGCGGTCGACCCGGCGAGCGGGATCGAGCCGTTCCATTGCCGCAACCTCGCCTATGGGCTCGGGGTCGAGGGAGCCCAGATCGGCGTCGCCGTCAAATTCGTCACGGCGCTTTACAAGGCGTTTTGTGACCTCGACGCGTCGGTGGTCGAGATCAACCCCTTGGTGGTGACGGGTTCGGGGCAGCTCCTGGCGCTCGACGCCAAGATGGGGTTCGACGACAACGCGCTGTTCCGCCATCCCGATGTCGAGGCGTTGCGGGACGAGAACGAGGAGGACCCGACCGAGCTCGAAGCCGGCAAGCACGCGCTCAACTACGTCAAGCTCGACGGCAACATCGGTTGCATGGTCAATGGCGCCGGCTTGGCGATGGCGACGATGGACATCATCAAACTGCACGGCGGCAACCCGGCGAATTTTCTCGACGTCGGCGGCGGGGCGACGCGCGACCGGGTGGCGACTGCCTTCAAGCTGATCCTCAGCGACCCGAACGTCGAAGGGATGCTGGTCAACATCTTCGGCGGGATCATGCGCTGTGACGTCATCGCCGAAGGCGTCGTCGCCGCAGCGCGCGAGGTCAATCTGCACGTGCCCCTCGTCGTGCGCCTGGAAGGCACCAACGTCGACCTCGGGAAAAAGATCCTGCAGCAATCGGGCCTGCCGATCCTCGCGGCCGAGAACCTCGCGGACGCTGCCCAGAAGGTCGTCACGGCCGTCAAGGAGGCCGCCTGATGTCGATCCTTGTCGATGCCTCTACCAAGGTGCTGTGCCAGGGGTTCACCGGCGCTCAGGGCACCTTCCACTCCGAACAGGCGATTGCTTACGGCACCAAAATGGTCGGCGGTGTGACCCCCGGGAAAGGCGGAACCCGTCATCTCGACCTGCCGGTGTTCAACACGGTCCAGGAGGCGCGCGCCGCGACCGGATGCGATGCGACGGTGATCTATGTCCCGCCGCCCTTCGCCGCCGACGCCATCCTCGAAGCCGCCGACGCCGAGATCCCGCTGATCATTTGCATCACCGAAGGCATCCCGGTGCTCGACATGGTCAGCGTCAAGCGCAGCCTGAGCGGCGGCCGTTCGCGGCTGATAGGGCCGAATTGCCCGGGTGTCATCACCCCCGACGAGTGCAAGATCGGCATCATGCCGGGCCACATCCATAGGAGCGGCAAGATCGGCATCGTCTCCCGCTCGGGAACCCTGACCTACGAGGCGGTGGCGCAAACTACTGCGGTCGGGTTGGGTCAGTCGAGTTGCGTCGGGATCGGCGGCGATCCCGTCAACGGCACCAACTTTGTCGAGGTGCTCGACATGTTTCTCGCCGATGACGAGACCGAGGCCATCGTCATGATCGGCGAGATCGGCGGGACGGCGGAGGAAGATGGCGCCGATTTTCTGAAGTCGTCGCGGCGCAAAAAGCCGGTCGTCGGGTTCATCGCCGGCAGCACGGCACCGCCGGGCCGCCGGATGGGCCATGCCGGCGCGATCATCGCCGGCGGCAAAGGCGGCGCTGGCGACAAGATGGAGGCCTTGCGCAGCGCCGGGGTCGTCGTCGCCGAATCCCCAGCCGCAATCGGTACGACAATGCGGGACGTTCTCAAGGGTTAGCTGGCGATGGGTAGCAGTTAGGGCCAACTGCACGCATATTTATAATGCTCTCCCTCTCCCCCGCGAGCGGCGGAGAGGGGCAGGCTGCGGCGATGCCCGTTTGATCGCGTTCCGCCACCACCCCGGTGACTCAATGGCTGTTACTGATTTAACGTTTCTGACCGGCGCCAATGCCGGGTTCATTGCGGAGCTCTATACGAGGTTCCTCGAAGACCCCCGCTGCGTTGACGAGAGCTGGCGTCGGTTCTTCTCGGAAATGAACGATGATGTTTCGGCGGTGCTCACCGAGGTGCGCGGACCTTCTTGGGCCAAGCGTGAACCGCCGATCATCGGCAATGGGGCGGCAGCTACTGCGAGAATTGATGAAGCGGCGCTGCGCCGGGCCACCAACGACTCGATCCGCGCGTTGCAGCTGATCCGCGC
This sequence comes from uncultured Alphaproteobacteria bacterium, assembly GCA_963736715.1. GTDB lineage: Bacteria > Pseudomonadota > Alphaproteobacteria > ATCC43930 > CGMCC-115725 > AP-15. The sequence continues at coordinate 213,008 of CAVTQA010000049.1, forward strand.
CTACCGGGTGCGCGGCCATCTCGAAGCCGATCTCGACCCGCTCGGCCTGGAAAAGCGGGGACCCTATCCGGAGCTCGACTTTCGCGGTTACGGCTTTAGTGAATCCGACCTCGACCGCGAGATCTTTATCGCCAATTTGTTCGGCCGCGAGCGCGCCAGCCTGCGCGAGATCATCGCGATTTTGCGCGAGACCTACGGCGGCAGGATCGGCGTCGAGTACATGCACATTCAGGTGCCGGCCGAGCGGGCGTGGATCCAGGAAAAATTTGAGAAGCGCCAGAGCCGCCCGATCCTCTCGACCGGAATAAGAAAAGAAATCTTGCGGACACTGACCCAAGCGGAGACCTTCGAACGGTTTCTCGACCGGCGCTACACTGGCACCAAGCGGTTCGGCATCGAGGGCGCCGAGTCGCTGATGCCGGCGCTCGAAACAATCCTGCACCGCGGCCGCGAACTCGGTATCCGTGAATTCGTGATCGGGATGCCGCACCGCGGGCGCCTCAACGTGCTCGCCAATTTCGTCGGCAAACCGTTTGCCGCGATCTTCTCCGAGTTTCAGGGCAATTCGACCAATCCCGAGCACGTCCACGGCTCCGGCGACGTCAAATACCATCTCGGCACTTCCGGCGACCGCGAAGTGGGTGGACAAACAATCCATCTGTCCTTGGCTGCCAACCCATCGCACCTTGAGGCCGTCGATCCCGTCGTGCTCGGGAAAGTCCGAGCGAAGCAATTGCAGCGCGGCGACACCGAGCGATCGCAAGTAGCCAGCATTCTGATGCACGGCGACGCGGCTTTCGCCGGACAAGGGCTCGTCGCCGAATCGCTCGAATTGTCCGATTTGATCGGCTTCTGCACGGGCGGCACCATCCACATCATCGTCAACAATCAAATCGGGTTTACGACGGCTCCCTCCGCCGCCCGGTCGAGTCCTTACCCATCGGACATGGCGAAGGGCGTCCAGGCGCCGATCTTTCACGTCAATGGCGACGATCCCGAGGCGGTCGTCGAAGTCGCCCGCGCCGCCGCGGAATTCCGCCATGAATTCAAGAAGGACGTCGTCATCGACCTGTTTTGCTACCGGCGGCATGGGCACAACGAGACCGACGAGCCGGCCTTCACCCAGCCTCTGATGTACCGGACGGTCGCGCGCCATCCGACGACGCGGCAGATTTATGCTGCTCGCCTCGCCGAGGCGGGCGTGCTCCGCGAAGGCGAGGCCGATGCGATGGCAACTCGTTTCATTGCAGAGCTTGAAGCTCAGTTCGAATCGGCAAAGAGCTACCGCCCGAACAGGGTGGATTGGCTCGAAGGCGCCTGGGCCGGGCTCGAGCAAGCTCCCGACGACGACCGCCGCGGCGATACCGGCGTTGCCGGCGAGATGCTGCGGCAGATCGGGCGCGGCCTCGTGACGGTGCCCGAGGGCTTTCGCCTCAACCCCAAAATCGCCCGCCAGCTGGAGGCAAAGCGCGCTGCGATTGAAGCTGGCGAAGGGATCGATTGGGCGACCGCCGAGGCTTTGGCGATCGCCTCGCTGTGCGCCGAGGGAACCCACGTGCGGATGTCCGGTCAGGACAGCGGTCGCGGCACCTTTTCGCAACGCCACGCCGTGCTGGTCGACCAGGAGACCGAAGAACGCTACGTGCCGATCGACCACGTCAGCCCCGGACAGGCACCGTTCGAGATCATCGACAGCCCTCTCTCGGAAACTGCCGTGGTCGGCTTCGAATACGGCTACAGTCTCGCCGACCCCTCCTCTCTTGTTTTGTGGGAGGCGCAGTTCGGCGATTTCGCCAATGGCGCCCAGGTCATCATCGACCAGTTCCTGAGCTCGGGCGAGGTTAAATGGCTGCGCATGAGCGGCCTCGTCCTGCTGCTGCCGCACGGTTACGAGGGTCAGGGTCCGGAGCATTCCTCAGCCCGCATCGAGCGTTATCTGCAGCTTTGCGCCGAGGACAACATCCAGGTGTGCAACATGACCAGCGCGGCGAACTACTTCCACGTCTTGCGGCGCCAGATCCGCCGCAATTTCCGCAAGCCGCTCGTCATCTTCACACCGAAATCGCTGCTGCGCGCGAAAGAAGTCATGTCGCGCCTCGACGAGATGGCGTCGGGCAGCTCGTTTCATCGTGTCATTGGTGAAACCGAGGCCATTGCCAGAGACGAGCAAGTGCGCCGCGTCGTGCTGTGCACGGGAAAGGTCTATTTCGATCTGGCAAAGGCACGGGCCAACAGCGGCGATAAACGCGTCGCATTAGTCCGGCTCGAGCAGCTCTATCCGTTCCCGTTCAATGCGCTCGCGAAGGTGTTGCAGCGTTACCGCAACGCCGAGATTGTCTGGTGCCAGGAGGAGCCGCAGAACATGGGCGCCTGGAACTTCGTCGACCGGCGTATTGAACAGGTCCTCGGGGGCGTCGATGCGGCGGCAAAGCGGCCCCGATTTGCCGGCCGCGCCGAGGCGGCTTCGCCCGCGACCGGCCTCTTCAAGCGGCACGTCGAGGAGCAGGCGCACCTCGTTGCCGAGGCGCTGGCGGCGTGAAACGCGATGGCGACCGAGATCAAAGTCCCGAGCCTCGGTGAATCGATCACCGAGGCCACCGTCTCGAAGTGGCTGAAGCGGCTGGGCGAAGCGGTCACCGCCGACGAACCGATCGCCGAACTCGAAACCGACAAAGTGACCCTAGAGATTCCCGCGCCCGCCTCCGGTACGCTCGCAGAGATCCTCGCCGAGGAGGGCGCCAACGTCCCGGTCGGCGCAGTTCTCGGCAAGATTGCCGACGGGCTCGCGGACACCCTCACCCACCCAGCCTTGCGGGCCGGGTCCCCCCTCTCCCGCACTGCGGGAGAGGGTCCCGAGCGAAGTGAGGGGGGTGAGGGCATCGCGGCTACCACCGCGCTCGAGCGGTCGGGACCCGCGGTGCGCAAGCTGATCGAAGAGTCCGGGCTGGACGCGACGAGGGTTGCGCCGAGCGGACCGGGCGGGCGGATCAGCAAGGCCGACGTGCTCGCCGCCAGAACGCCGGCCCCTCCACCGCCGGCGCCGGCTCCCGCTTTGGACGAGCGTGAGGTGCGGGTGCGGATGAGCCGTCTGAGGCGGCGGATCGCCGAGCGGTTGAAGGCGGCGCAGAACACCGCGGCGATGCTGACCACCTTCAACGAAATCGACATGAGCGCGACTATGGCGCTGCGCGAGCGTTATCGCGACGCGTTTGAGAAAAAGCACGGGGTGCGGCTCGGCTTCATGTCGATCTTCGTCAAGGCGGCAATCGTCGCACTGAAAGAGCTGCCGGCAGTCAACGCGGAAATCGATGGTGAAGACATCATCTACAAAAACCATTACGACATTGGCGTCGCCGTCGGCACCGAGCAGGGCCTCGTCGTGCCGGTTGTGCGCGACGCCGACCGATTGAGCTTTGCCGACATCGAAAAGACAATCGCCGAATACGGGCGCAAGGCGCGCGACGGCAAATTGACGATCGAGGAGCTGTCCGGCGGTACTTTTACGATTTCGAACGGTGGGATCTATGGCTCGCTGATGTCGACGCCGATCCTCAATCCGCCGCAATCCGGCATCCTCGGCATGCACAAGATCGAAAGGCGGCCCGTCGCCGTCCTCGGGTCAAGCCTGGGGACCGACAAGGTCGAGATCCGCCCGATGATGTACGTCGCGCTGTCCTATGACCACCGCATTGTCGACGGCCGCGAGGCGGTGATGTTCCTCGTCCGCATCAAGGAATGCGTCGAAGATCCTTCCCGCATCCTCTTTGAAATGTGAGCCTGCGCGCGATGCCGGATCGTTATGACGTCGTGGTCGTTGGGGCGGGGCCGGGCGGCTATGTCGCGGCGATCCGCGCGGCACAGCTCGGGTTGAAGACGGCGTGCATCGAAAGCCGCGCCAGCCTCGGCGGGACCTGTCTCAACATCGGCTGCATCCCGTCGAAGGCATTGCTGCAATCCTCGGAGAAATTCGCCGAGGCTGGTCATGCGCTCGCCGAACATGGGGTCAAGGTCAGCGAGGTCGGGCTCGACCTCGGGGCGATGATGGGCCGCAAGGACAAAGTCGTAACTACCCTGACCCGGGGCGTCGAGTTCCTGTTCCGCAAGAACAAGATCGATTGGCTCAAGGGCAAGGGACGCATCGCCGCGCGGGAGCGGATAATCGTTACTGGCGCGGATGGTGCTGTTCAGGAAATCGAGGCGACATCGATCATCATAGCCACGGGCTCGGAAAGCACCCGGCTGCCCGGGATCGACATCGATGAGAAGCGCATCGTCTCGTCTACCGGCGCATTGTCCCTCGACCGCGTGCCGGAGCGGCTCACCGTCATCGGCGGCGGGTATATCGGACTGGAACTCGGCTCTGTTTGGCAGCGGCTCGGCGCCAAGGTGACGGTCGTCGAGGTTCTCGACCACATCGTCCCGAATATGGATCGGGAGCTCGGCACGGCATTGCAGCGGGTCCTTACGCGCTCGGGGCTCGACTTCAAGCTCGGCACCAAGGTGCTCGGGATCCGCGATACGAATGACGGGCTGAGTTTGGAGCTCGACGACACGGAGCGCCAGACACTCGCTGCGGATGTGGTGTTGGTATCGATCGGCCGGCGTCCGTACACGCAGGGACTAGGCCTCGAGAGAGTCGATGTTGCGCTCGACCAGCAAGGCCGTGTCGTCGTCGATGACGGCTTTGCGACAAACGTCCCGGGCATTTACGCGATCGGCGACGCGATCCGCGGCCCGATGCTCGCGCACAAGGCCGAAGAGGAGGGTATCGCGCTCGCCGAACGTCTCGCCGGGCAGAAGTCGCGCGTCGATTACGACGCGATTCCAGCCGTTATCTACACCTGGCCCGAGGTCGCCTCCGTCGGAAAGACCGAGGAGGAGCTCAAGGCGGCAGCGGTCCCCTACCGCACCGGCAAGTTTCCGTTTACCGCCAATCCGCGCGCCCGAACCAACGGGTATACCGAAGGCTTCGTCAAAATCCTCGCGGAGAGCGAGACCGACCGGGTTCTCGGTGTCCACATCATTGGCCCCGATGCTGGAACCTTGATCGCCGAAGCGGTGCTGGCCAAGGAATTCGGCGCCTCGTCCGAGGACATCGCGCGCACCTGCCATGCCCACCCGACCTTGAGCGAAGCCCTCAAGGAGGCTGCGCTCGCAGTCGACGGGCGGGCAATTCACATTTGAATTAGCCTGATGAATCAGCTCGGCAATTTGTCGCCGTCGGTTGGGGCCGGTACCTCGAACGGGTTGACCATGCCGGAGAGGAACGCGAAGTAGTTCGCGACCTCCGTCAGCTCGACCATCCACTGCGCGTCGTGCCGGTTTTTCAGCCGGTCGAAGACCGCCTGGTCGACGCGGTTGGTGCGCATCAGCTGGCGAACGTAGGTGACGATGTCACGCTCCTCGTCGGAGAGCCCGGCCGGGTCGCCCTTGGCGCGGATCAGGTCGATGACCTCCTCGCGCACCCCGGCGCGGCGGGCGGCACCCACCTGCGCGGCCCAAACATACGCGGCTTCGCGTTCGCGCACCGCCGAGAGAATGGCGATCGAGCGTAATTTCGGCTCGACGACATTGTCCTCTCGGTTGAAGGTGACCAACGGAAGCAACCGCGCCGCTAGCTTCGGGCTGTGGAGCAGCATGCTGAACGGACCGCGGACGCCGCCGAAGACCTTGACCACCTCGTCGACGACGGCGTGGTATTCGGCGGGCACATCGGCTTTGCCGGTGACAGGTGCGATTCTCGTCATTGTCTCCCCCTGTGTTAGATCCCGGGATACGGCTTGCCCCAACCGTCGAGATAGACGACCTCGGAGAGCGGCCCGCGGGCGACCGGCCCGAACCGCCCCATCGGGTAGCCGATCGGCAGGATGGCGTAAGAGTGGAAGCCGGGCGGAATCCCCATCGCTGCTTCGGTCTCTTTCTCATACTGCAGGTGCCGCGTGGTCAACGTCGCCCCGAGGCCGAGGGCGCGCGCCGCCAGCAGCATGTTCTGCACCGCCGGGTAGATCGACGAACCGGCCGAACGCGTCGGCGAGGCGCCCTCGAGGCAGGCGACGATCCATACCGGCGCCTCGTGATAGTGGTCGGTCAGATATTCGTTCGCGGCGCGGGTCCGCCGGTAGCGGTCCTCCGCCTGCCCAGGCGGCGGGGCGCTGGTCAGATAGCGCGGACCCACCGTCTCCTCGAAGGCTTTCTTGTAATAGACCTGGACCTTCTTTTTGATTTCCGGGTTCTTCAGCACCAAAAAACGCCAGCGTTGGGTGTTGCCTCCGCTCGCCGCGGCTTGACCCGCCAAGAGTATCTGGCGGATCAGATCGTCGGGCACCGGGTCCGGCTTCAGCCGCCGCATCGCCCGGGTCGTATGGATAATCTCGAATAATTCGGTCCCTTGCGGGGTTGCCTCAGGCATTAGATCCTCCTCGTTACCCGTTCATTTCGCTTGCGGTAGCTCCATCCTGACCGCGACGGCGGCACTCGCGATCACGGCAATGTCACCCGCTTCCTCGTCCGCAACATCCAGACCCCCTTTGACGACCTTCACTGCGACCTGGCCGTGCGGCAAAGCTGCCTTGACCATCTCCGTGTCCACTCGATCGGGCCGCTGCACCCCGATAGTGACGTCGACCTGCATGGTGCGCGAATCCAGGCCGAGGGTCCGGATCAACGTAAGCGAGCTGTGGTGAATGGCATCCTGTACGGCGCGGACCGCGGCCTTGGTGTAGTCGCCGCCGTGCAGATCGTTGCCAGTCCCCATCTCCAGGATCACGCGTTTTGCGGCCATGCCCCTATCCTCACCCGATGTCGAGCCGCACGACCGCAGCGGCATTGGCGATCACAGTCGTATTGGTGCCCGCATCGTTGGGGATTTCCAGCCCGCCTTCGACAACGCGCACCCTTCCCGTACCGTGCGGCAGCACGGCCAAGACCGCCTCATTGTCCACTTGATCGGGGCGCGGAACGCCGATGGTGACTTCGACCTGCATCGAGTCTACGGGTAAGCCGACCGCGTCGGCGACACTCAACGAATTGTGCCAAAGGGCGTCGCGCAAGGCACGCACCGCGGCCTTCGTGTAATCCGCCCCGCGGATGTCGGTACCCATGCCGATCTGCAGAACCATGCGCTTCAAAGCCATATCCGCCTCACTCATCCGTTCCGGTCTGCCGATCGATATGGGCGCGGGGGTGCGCGGCGTCGTAGATAGCAAGGAGGCGCTCGGTCTCGACCGAAGTATAGCGCTGGGTCGTCGACAGGCTCGCATGACCCAACAACTCCTGAATCGCGCGCAGATCGCCGCCGGCGCCGAGGAGATGGGTTGCAAAGCTGTGCCGCAAAGCGTGCGGGGTCGCCGTTTCAGGCAGGCCGAGGAAACCGCGCAGCGACGCCATTTGACGCTGCACGATCCGCGGGTTGAGAGGCCCGCCGCGGCTGCCGACAAAGAGCGGACCGTCCTTGGCCAGCATGAACGGGCACGCGGCGAGGTAATCGGCAATCGCTTCGCGCACGGCCGGCAAAACCGGCAGCAGGCGCTGTTTACCGCCCTTGCCGGTAATTGCCAGCATTTCCCCCAGCGGTGCTTCGCCCCGGCTCAGTCCCAGCGCCTCGGAAAGCCGCAGGCCGCAGCCGTAGAGAAGCGTCAAAATCGCAGTGTCGCGCTTACCTGCCCATTGCTTCGTTGCGACCTCGACCGCGCTGTCGAGCGAGCCTGCGGCATCCTCGACCGTCAACGGTTTCGGCACGCTGTGCGGCAGCTTGGGAGAGCGGAGCGCGGCAAGCGCTGTAGTGGCGGCGAGCCCCCGACGTTGCAAAAAACGCAGGAACCCTCGCAGCACCGAGAGCCCGCGGGCGAGCGAGGCGCGCTCGATCCCGTCCTGGGCGCGGCGGGCCAGATAGGCGCGGAAATCGCCGGGCCGCAGCGCGTTGATCGCCGTCAAGCTCGGCAGCTCGCCCAGGTGCTCGGTCAGAAAGTCGAGAAAAAAGGCGAGGTCGCGGCCGTAGGCGGCAACGGTATGGGCCGAGGCACGGCGCTCCCCGCTGAGCCAGGCGGCCCATAATCCGATCGCCGCGCGCAGATCGTCGGTCGCCGAAAAACGCGCTAGCGGCACCGGTTCCGGCAGGGCCGGGAAATTGGCCCTGTTTGCGTAACCGGGGTCTTGCGTCACCGGGCGCGATCGAGCCACTGCGCGATCGTGATCTCGAGCGTACGGGCGAGAAAAGTCAGGAGCTCGGTGCCGAGGCCTGGCTGAAACGTGTCGGCCGTGCGGGTCCCGATACACATCAGCCCGAGCGGCGCCGAACGGCTGAACGACAGCCGCAACAGTGCCTGCGAGCGAACGAGGCCGGAGGCCTCGCCAAAGAGCGCCGGGTCGCCTTGGATATCGGTGCACAGCAGAACGTCGCGGTTGGGGCCGAGCAGCCGGTCGACGGTTCCTGAGGGCAAAAGATGAATGCCGTGCACCGGAAGGCGGGGCGTGCGCGAAGCCGAACTCTCGACACCCAAAGTTATGATGTCGACGTCGATCAGCACGGCGAGGTCGGTGGTGACGATTTGCAGCAGGTGCTCGAAACCCGGAGCCCGCAGCATCGCCAGCACCGCCTTGTGCACGCGGCACTGGCTCGCAAGATTGCCGCGAGTCGTCGCGATCAGGCCCTTCTGCTCGTCCTGCAGCCGGGTGAGATCGCTGCGCAATCGCTCCAGCATGAAATGCTGGAAATCGAGGACGCCGTCGCCGGCAAGTCGGCTCGGGGCGCGCAACAGCCGCAACGCATCCGGGTGGCGGTCGAGGAAATCAGGATGCTCGCGCAGATAGGCGACGACCTCGCGGGCGCCGATCTCGGCTGGGCGCTCCGGCGCCGGCAGGCCGCTGCGCAGCGGCTTCGGTTGATCTTGCGGGCGGTCGGCCACGCCTATTTCCGCGGCGCGGCGCCGAGGCGTCGCCCGGAACAGGATACAGCGGCGGAGCAGTGCGCAATCATTCGGAAGCCACCTTGAACTACGCTTGGACAACGTGCGGCGGGCCGTGGATGCTTGCCGCGCGTCGTTCCAGGAGCAAGTTTAGCCGATGCCCGACGATCACGCCAGTTCCCGCGAGCCACTGCCGATCAGGGCCGGCGAGCGGGAGGCGGCTGCTCGCCGGGTTCGGGTTCTGCTGCCGCTGCCTCTCCCGGAGGCGCTCGAGTACCTCGCTCCGGAGGGCACATCGCCGCCGGAACCCGGCAGCTTCGTGAACGTACCGCTCGGGCAACGCAGCTTGACGGGCGTCGTCTGGGAGGGAGCGGGCGACGAGCTTCCCGAGGAGCGGCTGAAGCCGATCATCGAGACGTTGCCCACTCCCCGGCTGCAGCCGGACCTGCGCCGCTTTGTCGAGCGCGTCGCCGCCTACACGATGGCGCCGCTCGGTTCGGTGCTGCGCATGACGATGAGCGTCCCCGAGGCGTTGCAATCGCCACGGCCGAGGCGCCTTTGCGCGGCATCCCCAACCGGACTGGCGGCACTCCCCACGGGACAAACCCGTGGGCTGAAGGCCCACGGTTCGACGACGGAAATGCGCCTGACGCCCGCACGACGGCGGGTGCTCGAGCTGTTGTGCGGAGGACCGCCGATGCCCGCCGCCGAACTCGCGCGCCTGGCCGCTTGCGGCACCGGGGTCGTCCGGGACCTCATCGCCGCGGGGCTCGTCGAGGAGCGATTCGCCTCGACCCAAGCACCCAAATCGCCGTCGCCGGATTGGCGCTTATCCGGTCCGGCACTCTCGCCCGACCAGTCGATTGCGGCGCAGCGGCTCGTCAACAGCGTCGAGGCGGGTGTCTTTCGGGTAACCGTGCTCGACGGCGTCACCGGCTCCGGCAAGACCGAGACCTATTTCGCCGCGCTCGCCGCAGCATTGGCCGCCGACCGGCAGGTCCTCGTGCTGTTGCCGGAGATCGCCCTCGGCGCACAGTGGCTGGAGCGGTTCCGCCAGCGTTTCGGGGCGCTCCCGGAGCAGTGGCATTCCGACATGACGGCAGCCGAGCGCCGGGATACCTGGCGGGCCGTCGCGGCGGGCCGGGCACGGGTGGTCGTCGGCGCCCGTTCGGCCCTCTTCCTGCCCTTCCCCGAGCTCGGGCTGATCATCGTCGACGAGGAGCATGACCCCTCCTACAAGCAGGAGGACGGGGTCATCTACCAGGCGCGCGACATGGCGGTGCTGCGCGCCGCCCTGGCCGGCATCCCGATCATCCTGGTCTCGGCTACCCCGTCGCTCGAAACGGTCGTCAATGTCGCGCGCGGCCGCTACCAGCGCGTCGCATTGCCGCGCCGCCACGCGAAGGCCGAGCTTCCCGTCGTGCGGCTCGTCGATCTGCGCCACGAGCGCATCGAGCGCGGGCACTTCCTGTCGCCGCCCCTGGCAGCCGAACTTTCCGCGACCTTCGAGGCCGGCGAGCAGGCGCTCTTGTTCCTCAATCGCCGCGGTTACGCGCCCCTGACCTTGTGCCGCGCCTGCGGCCATCGGTTCCAGTGTCCGAGCTGCACCGCCTGGCTCGTCGAGCACCGCTTTACCGGTCGGCTCCTGTGCCATCATTGCGGGCACGCCGAGGCGGTGCCGGCATGCTGCCCGGAATGCCTCGCGGCCGACGCCCTCGTGCCGTGCGGGCCGGGGGTCGAGCGCCTGCTCGAGGAGGTGGCGGAGTGCTTTCCGGCGGCGCGTGCGGCGCTGATGGTCAGCGACCTGCTCTCCGGCCCGCGCGCCGCCGCGGAACTCGCCCAGGCGATGACCGAGCGGCGCTACGATCTGCTGATCGGGACCCAGATCGTCGCCAAGGGGCACCACTTTCCGATGCTGACCCTGGTCGGGGTCGTCGACGCCGATCTCGGGCTCGCCGGCGGCGATCTGCGCGCCGCCGAGCGGACCTATCAGCTGTTGCACCAGGTCGGCGGCCGAGCCGGCCGCGCCGAGCACAAGGGCCGGGTACTGATCCAGACCTGGATGCCGGACCAGCCCGTCATGAAAGCCCTCGCCGCCGGCGACCGCGACCGTTTTCTCGAAGCCGAGGCGGCGGCGCGCCGCCATGCCGGGCTGCCGCCGTTTGGCCGGCTGGCGGCGCTGATCGTCAGCGCCGGCGATGCGGAAACCGCCGATTTCACGTCCCGCGCCCTGTCCCGCGCCGCACCGCAACTGCCCGGCGTTACCGTGCTCGGCCCCGCCCCGGCGCCGCTCGCCGTGCTGCGCGGCCGCCACCGCCGCCGGTTTCTCGTCAAAGCGGGCCGCGACGTGCGCCTCCAGGCGATATTGCGCGATTGGCTCTCGCGCGTCCGCACCGCCGGCTCGGCCCGCATCCAAATCGACATCGACCCCTATAGTTTCTTGTAGCAGTAATTTTGTTCAGGCGATCGGGAAGCGAGTGCCGACGATACAGTTTTCGAGTATCCCGCGCCCGCGATCAGGGATGTGGCGCTCCCGGACGAGGCGTTCGAGAGCATCCGTCATGGCTTCAGCGCCAATCTCGGGTTGGGTCGCCACGTACTGGACGAGATTGTCGCGGAAGCCGCGGCGGGTCACGTATATCGGATCCAGACCGCGGGCTCGCGCAACGGCAGAGATGGAGTCGGACATCGGCCGGACGTTCGGGTTTACGGCGAAGTCGGCCCAGTTATTGGCGAGACAGCCGCCGGGCGCCAGGGCGTCGAGGCAGCGCGTCCAAAAAGCCTCGTCGCTCTCGGCGGGGCCGCCGGGGCCGTACAGATCGACGAGGATCACGTCATAACGGGTGCTCGATCCGGCAAGAAAGCGCTGCGCCGTATCGAGCACGACCGGCTGTTTCAGGTAGAACCACCGGCGGGCGGTTGCGACGATGGTCTCGTCTGAATCGACGAGGGTCGGCGCGCAATCCGGCATATAGGCACGCATAAACCGCCACATCGCTGCGCCGCCGACCCCGAGCAGCAGCGCATTGATCGATCGCGCGCTCATCGCGAAGGCCAGCGACATCAGCCGCTCGTAATGAAAGACGAGGCGGGAGGGATAGAGCAGGTCCATGCTTGATTGCTCGGTGACCTGCGCCCCGGCGCCGAACGACCCCAAAGTCCGAAAATTCCGCGGCCCCCGGTCGAAATCGACGACGAAGATTGCAGCACCGAAGATCTCCGCCCGGCGCAACACCCAAATCCGCGCATCGTTTCCGAAATAATCGAGAACGAGGCTGCGCTGCCGCTCTTCTCCATAATCGGTAATCATCACGGGATAGCCGGGATCGCGTCGGCAAAGCGGCTCAACGCCTGATCCCCTTCGGGTGTCAGGCGGTAAGTGCCCCGCTCGATCCGATCGAACCAGCCGTAGACATTGCGCTGCAAGATGCGCGCAGCCCTCGGCACCTCCGCCGCGGTCCGCAAGGCGCCGACCCGCATCGGGCCGCCGAGCGCGAGGACGCGCGCACAGCGCAAGGCGTCCTGGCGATAAGCGGTGACGAGCGGCACACCGACCGCCCCGCCGACATTCGCGTCGCCGACGCGGCGCGAGAATTCATCCAACAACCGCAAGGCCCGCGACTTCGCCTGGCGCGGCCGATAGGGCACCGGCTCCTCCAAAATTTCGACGGTCTTCCGGGCGAGGCCGACCAGCATCAGCCCCAATCCGAGCCGGCGGCAGAGCTTGCGGATCTCCGGCCTTTCCGGGGCGAGCGGCCCGGCGCGGGCGCGCCGCTCGGGTCGCGGAACCGCGAGGTAGACCCGCTCCGTCAATGCGAGCCGGTCGATGCCTTGCAATACCAGCGGCAGATTGAAGCGCAGTTTGAGCTCGACGATGACCGGCGGCTCGTCACCGCGCCGGGCGACGAGGTCGCAGCCTCGGACCTCGCCCTTGACCTCGTACCCCTGCCTTTCGAGGAACTGCTTTACCGGCGAATAGAGCGCCGCCTCCAGGTAGACGTTATCATCCCGTTGCCTCACGCCGAGCACTACTAAAGGAGAGGCTCATGCGTGCACAAGTGATGACCGCCGCCCGCCGCCCCCTCGCCCCGGCCGAGCTGCCGGCGCCGCGGCCCGGGCCGCAACAGGTGTTAGTCGCGGTGCGCGCCTGCGCGGTGTGCCGGACCGATTTGCACGTCGTCGACGGCGAGCTCTCCGATCCGAAATTGCCTCTGGTGCCCGGGCACGAGATCATCGGCACCATCGTCGACAAGGGGGAATCGGCCGACCGTTTCAGGGTCGGCGACCGCGTCGGCGTGCCGTGGCTCGGCTGGACCTGCGGCGTCTGCGAATACTGCCGCAGCGGCCGCGAGAATTTGTGCGACCGCGCCCGCTTCACCGGCTACCAAATCGACGGCGGCTATGCCGAGCTGACGGTCGCCGACCAGCGCTATTGCTTTGCGATCGACCCGCGCTACGGCGACGTCGAGGCGGCGCCGCTGATGTGCGCCGGACTGATCGGTTACCGCACCTTGCGCATGGCCGGCGATGCGCGGCTGATCGGGATCTACGGGTTTGGCGCCGCTGCCCACATCGTCGCGCAGGTCATCAGCCATCAAGGCCGCCGCCTGTTCGCCTTCACCCGCCCGGGCGACCTCGCCGCGCAGCAATTCGCCCGCTCGCTGGGCGCGGAGTGGGCCGGGGGCTCGGACCAGCCGCCGCCCGAGCCGCTCGACGCGGCGCTGATATTCGCCCCGGTCGGCGCGCTGGTGCCGGCCGCCCTCGCCGCCACAAAGAAGGGCGGCACCGTGGTCAGCGGCGGGATCCATATGAGCGACATTCCGTCTTTCCCATACCGCATCTTGTGGGAGGAACGCGTGCTGCGCTCGGTCGCCAACCTGACCCGCCGCGACGCCGAGGAATTCCTCGCATTGGCGCCCGAGGCCGGCATCAGGACGGAGACGGTCACCTACCCGCTCGCCCGCGCGAATGACGCGCTTGCCGATCTGCGCAACGGCGCATTGCAAGGCGCCGCAGTGCTGATCCCGTGAGCCCGGCCCCACCGCCAAGGGCGAGTGTCAGTAAGGCCGCCCGCGGCCGCGTCCTCGCTGCCTTTGCTGTTCTTCGATCAAATTATCAGTCGTCGAACCTCTTCTGCTCCGGGAACCCAGCCAGCCAGGGCTCGGTAGGTCAGCGCGCGATGGACTCCCTGTGGAAAAACACGATCAGATGAGGTCGCGGTGGCCGGATCTTGGTCGATTTTACGAATATTAACTCGCTTGTCGGCGGTGTGTTATTACCTTTCGCGTGCTTGGTGCTGCTGAATGAGAGCGTATGCCGCTCCGCGAGAGCGGATGCCCTCTTAGAGGTCTACGCCCGGATGACTGCCTCACCCGTCACAACCGATCGCCGTGCCGCGAAACACGGACGGGGCCCTCCGCTGCTCGTCGGCCTGGTGATGATCGCGGTAGTTTCGGGAGGCTACCTGGGCTGGCAACATTTCGCATACAGCTCCGAACGCTGCGAAGCAAGAGCCGACACCCCCTGTCCCGGTCATCGCAACCACGGTCCAGAAGCAAAACTTCCCGATCGTGCTGACCGGGATCGGCAATGTTGCGGCGCTGAACTCGGCGACAGTCCGCAGCATGGTCACGGAACCGATCATCAGCATCGACTTCAATGACGGTCAGTTAGTCAAAAAGGGCGAACTTCTGGCCCAACTCGATCCGAGCACATATCAGGCGCAGCTCGACCAGGCGGAGGCCAATCTTGCCCGCGACCAGGCGCATCTCGAAAATGGGCAGATCAATCTCGGGCGGTACATCCCGCTGCAAAAACAAGGCTTTGCACCGGAACAACAGGTCGCCACACAGCAAGCGATGATCGCTCAGGAAGAGGCCACGATAAAGGCCGATCAGGCGGCGATCGAATATGCCAAGACCCAGCTGAGTTATACGAAACTAGTGGCGCCGTTTGACGGCGTTGCCGGAATCCGTCTGCTCGATGTCGGCAACATCATTCACTCGAGCACGACACGGGGCTCCCCGACCGAGCCAAATGCTCTGGTCGTGATCAACCAGGTGCAGCCGATCAGCGTGATGTTCACATTGGCTGCAGCCGACATTCCCGAGGTGCAGGAGGCGCTCGCGAAGGGTTCGGTCAAGACTATCGCATTGAGTGCGGACGGCAAAACCGAGCTCGATACCGGCACGCTCGCCGCGATCGACAACCAAGCGAATACCACCTCCGGAACGATAACCCTCAAGGCGATCTTCCCCAATCCGGATCGCAAGCTGTGGCCCGGCATGTTCGTCAATGTCCGGGTCGTAACGCAAGTGCAGGACAATGGCCTGATCAGTCCCCCTCGATGCCATCCAGCAGGGCCCGCAAGGGAAGTACGTCTTTGTCGTCGACCCGGATCACAAAGTGGTGATGCAGCCGGTCTCGGTGCGCGAGACGCTCAACGGCGAGGCGCTGATCGACAAAGGCTTGAGCGCCGGGGAGACTGTTGTCGTGCGCGGCCAATACCGGCTGACGCCGGGTACCGTGGTGTCGCTCGCCAATCCGAACGACCCGGCTGCGGTGCCGAACCCCACGCCGGCGAGCGCGGGCCTCCTGCCATGACTATCTGGGTCGGCAGCTCTCGGCCCCCACCCTCCCTCCCCCGCAAGCGGGGGAGGGAAGGGTGGGGGCACGCGCGGGCTTCTTGCCATGAACATCTCGGCGACATTCATCCGCAAGCCGATCGCCACCGCGCTGCTGATGGCGGCGATCCTGTTGCTCGGCCTGATCAGCTACGAGCTGTTGCCGGTGGCGGCCTTGCCGAACATCGACACGCCGACGGTCCTGGTCACCGCGCAATTTCCGGGCGCCGATGCGCAGACCGTCGCCGGCACCGTCACGACGCCGCTCGAACGGCAATTCGGCCAAATACCCGGCCTGACGCAAATGACTTCGAGCAGCGGCAACGAAAGTTCCGAGATTACATTGCAATTCGATCGCAGCATCCCTGTCGATACGGCGGCGCAGGCCGTGCAGGCGGCGATCAATGCGGCGGCCGGCTTCCTGCCGCCGATGCCAAGCCCGCCGATCTATCGGCTGACCAATCCGGCGGATACGCCGGTGCTGATGCTGGCGCTGACCTCGGAGACATTGCCGCTGACGACGGTCAGCGATTACGCCAACAGCATCCTGGCGCAGAAGATTTCGCAAATGCCGGGTGTTGGCCTCGTCAGCATCGGCGGCGAGCAGAACCCAGCGATCCGAGTGCAGGTCAACCCGGCGCAGCTGGCCGCGGCTGGCCTCGACCTCGAAGCGGTGCGAACGGCGCTGTCCACGGCTACGGTCGATCAGCCGAAAGGCACATTGTACGGCGCCAATCAGGCCTTTGCGCTGCAGACCAACGATCAGTTGCTTACGGCCGAAGGCTTCAACAACTATATCCTCGCCAACCGCAGCGGTACCTTCGCCACGACGGCGCAGGGATCCAACGACTTGCTCACCAGCGCCACCACCGTGAACCCCAACCCCGGTGTCGTCGGCGTGAGCGGGCCGGTACGCGTGCGCGATGTCGGCCGCGCCATCGTCGGGCCGCAAGATGTGAACCTGGCGGGCTGGATGAATACCGAGCCGGCCATCATCATAGCAGTCCAGCGCCAGTCGGGGGCCAATGTCATCGCCACTGTCGACGCCATCAAGAAGGCGCTGCCGCAGCTCGAAGCCTCACTGCCGCCATCGCTCAAGATCCATATCGTGTCGGACCGCACGCAGACGATCCGGGCCAGCGTCGCCGACGTCCAAAACACACTGCTATTGACGATAGGGCTGGTCGTCGGGGTCATTCTCCTCTTCCTGCGCAAGCTTTGGGGGACTGTGATCCCGGCGGTGTCGGTGCCGATGTCGCTGATCGGCACCTTCACGGTCATGTACGTGCTCGGCTACAGCCTCGACAATCTGTCGCTGATGGCGCTGACGATCGCCGTTGGCTTTGTCGTCGACGATGCGATCGTCATGATCGAGAACATCGTACGGCACATCGAGGAGGGGAAGACCCCGATGGAGGCCGCTCTGCAAGGAGCGAGCGAGATCGGTTTTACGATCATGTCGATCTCGATCTCGCTGATCGCGGTGTTCATACCGTTGTTTCTGATGAGCGGCATTGTCGGCCTGTTGTTCCGCGAGTTCGCCGTCACCGTCGCGGTGGCGATCCTCGTCTCCGTCATTGTCTCGCTGACATTGACCCCGATGATGTGCGCCCGCCTCTTGACGGCGGAGGGCGAAACGCGACCGGGCCTCGATCTCGCGCGCGCTCGAGCGCTTCTTTGATTGGCTGGCGGCCGTTTACGATCGCGGGCTGGTGGTTGCCCTGCGCCATCGTTTTATTACGTTGCTCGTGATGATCTCGACCGTCGCTTTGACCGGCGTACTGTTCGTCGAGATCCCCAAGAGCTTTTTCCCGCAGGAAGACACCGGCCTGATTCAGGGCATCGCCGAGGGCGCGGAAAACATCTCGCCGCAGGCGATGCAAGACCGCATGCGGGCGGTTCTGGCGGTAGTAATGAAGGACCCCGCGGTCGCCGCGGCCAATGCCTATATCGGACCCGGCGGGCCGACCGTGACCGAGAATGACGGGCGTGTGTTCATCACGTTGAAGCCGCTCAGCCAGAGGGTCGGCGTCGACCAGGTGATCGCGCGCTTGAACAAGGCGCTGCAGCCGGTCTGGGGCATCACCTTGTACATGCAGGCCGCGCAAGACATTACGATTGGCGCGCGGGTTTCCAAGACCCAGTACCAATACACGCTCGTCGATGTCGACATTGACGAGCTCGACCACTGGGCGCCGATCCTCTTCAACAAGCTCAAAACGTTGCCGCAGCTGACCGACGTCGCGAGTGACCAGCAGAGCACCGGCCGGGTCCTGAAAGCCGAGATCGACCGCCAGCTCGCCCAGCAGCTGGGCATCAACCCTTCGGTGGTTGATTCGATCCTTTATGATGCATTCGGCCAGCGGGTTGCGGCGCGCATCTATACGCGGCTCAACCAGTATTTCGTGATCCTCGAAGTCGAGCCCGATTTCCAGCTCGGGCCGAACGCGCTCAGCCGCATCTATGCGACATCGTCCAGCGGCAAAGAAGTGCCGCTCAGCGAGTTCGCCAAGATCACCTCGACTGTGGCGCCGATTGCGGTCAACCACCAGGGCCAATTCCCGTCGGTAACGCTGAGCTTCAACCTTCCTCCGAATGTCTCGATCGGCGCGGCGGTAACGGCAATCCAGCAGGCCACGAAAGAGCTGAACCTGCCGGCTTCGATTGCCACGAGCTTCCAGGGCAGCGCGCAGGCGTTTCAGAATTCGCTGAGCAGCACGCCGATCCTGATCCTCGCCGCATTGATCGCGGTCTACATCATTCTCGGCATGCTGTACGAGAGCACGATCCACCCGATCACGATCATCTCGACCCTGCCCTCGGCCGGGCTCGGGGCGTTGTTGACTTTGATGCTGTTCGGCATGCCGCTCGACGTGATCGGCATCATCGGGATCATCCTCTTAATCGGCATCGTCAAAAAGAACGGCATCATGCTGGTCGACTTCGCGCTGGTCGGTCAGCGCGAGCGCGGGCTCGGCACCGAGGAGGCGATCCACGAGGCGTGCCGCCTGCGCTTTCGCCCCATCCTGATGACGACGATGTGCGCATTGCTCGCCGGCATCCCGTTGATGCTCGGCACCGGAATCGGCTCGGAAATTCGCCAGCCGCTCGGTTATGCGATCGTCGGCGGCCTCCTGGTGTCGCAGCTGCTGACGTTGTTCACGACGCCGGTCGTCTACATCTACATGGACCGTCTCGGCAATTGGCTGGGGCGCCGCCGCCATCAGCCCACCGGAGCGGAAGCGGCAACTGCCGCGCAATAACTCAGCTGAGCCGCTGGCCGGCGATCGTGATGCGGTGTAGGAGGCGGCGTTCGCCGTGGTAATCGTTGACCGCGAAGTGCCAGGTCGAGCGGTTGTCCCAGAAGGCGAGGGACCCTTCCCGCCACTGGAAGCGGCAGGTGAATTCCGGCCGCACCGCGTGGCGGTAAAGATAATCGAGCAGCGGGCGCGACTCCTCCTCGGTCCAGCCGTCAAAGCGCACGGTGAACCCCGGATTGACGTACAGGACCTTGCGGCCGCTGTCGGGGTGGCGGATGACGACCGAATGCACGGCGTCTTGGGTCGCCAGCTCGGCATTGCGAAAGCGGCCCTCGAGATCGCCCCGCCTCGCCGCCGCCGCGGGGCCGAAGACGTGGCGGCTCGAATGCACCGCCCGGAGCCCCTCGAGGGTCGATTTCAGACCGTCCGAGAGCGCGTCATAGGCCGCATACATGCTGGCGAACAGCGTGTCGCCGCCGGTCTTCGGCACCTCGCGCGCATAGAGCATCGACCCCAAAGCTGGGGCCTTGTCATAAGAGTGGTCGGTATGCCAGCCATTACCGATATTGCGCTGCTGCTCCGGCTCCTTGCGCACCTCGGCGATCATCGGATAGCCGGGCACTGTCGCAAAGAAACGATTGATGTCGATCGCGCCAAAAGAGCGCGCGAACGCGATATGCTGCTCCGGCGTCAGCTGCTGGTCGCGAAAGAACACGACCCCATACTCGCCCAATGCGCGCCGGATCTCGGCCAACTCCAGCCTCGCCCGGCGAGGCTGCGAGATCGATCCCGGAAATCTCCGCGCCGACATGGGTCGCGAGCGGCGTCACTCGGATGTGATCGTAGCTCATGCTCATCTCCCAAACTTTCCGCCCTCCAGCCGCCGCGAGCTTAACACGAGAACGTCAGCTACAGGGGGATGGCAAGCAGCGTGTCGAAATGACTGCTGTCGCAGACCACGATCCGTTCGGCAAAACGCAAGCCGCCCGCCTCGTCGCGAATGCGGTCGATATAGACGCCGGTCGCAAACAGATCGGTACGTCCGTCGCGCATGATGCGCACGACGAGGAACGGCGTCTCGGCCGCGATGCCGTCCGCTTCGGTTGCGCCGAGCACCGGCAGGCCGACGATATGCCGGTAGCTCTGGCGCTCGTAGATATTGGCAGTCCGCAATGCCGTGACCCGGTCGCGCAGCATCGCGCGCGAAGTCAGCATAGATGACACCGGCGCTGTAGCCACGCCTGTAGTTTTCGCTAGAGGTGATCTTGTAGAGGCAGTCATCGACGAAGAAGTCCGGCCACGCTTCTAGCCGGTCGGCATCGATCGCCGCCGCATAGGAGGCGTTGAGCTCCGCCACCCGTAGCAGAGCGCTCATAGGCCGGTCATCTGGCGCCACAGCGACCAGAAGCCGCGGACCGAGGCCTCGGTTGCGCGGGTGGGCTGGCTCGCGATGCTGTCGCCGCCCATCTTGACGATCGCGCTCTCATTCTCGGCCGTTGCAATGCCGCGCTCGACGAAACCGCCGACGCAACCGTCCTCCATCGACACGAACCCTGCCGGCCCGCCAAGATTGAGATGCCGCAGCCGGCGCTTGCGCATCTCGGGCGTGTCATCTGCGTAGCCGAAGTAGATCCACTCTAGGTTCGTGCGATCGACGCCCTTGGGCGTGAAGA
Source organism: uncultured Alphaproteobacteria bacterium (assembly GCA_963736715.1). Classification (GTDB taxonomy): domain Bacteria; phylum Pseudomonadota; class Alphaproteobacteria; order ATCC43930; family CGMCC-115725; genus AP-15. The sequence goes on from CAVTQA010000049.1 coordinate 233,467, forward strand.
ACCGCAGCGCCATCGCGTTCTGCGTCTTCTGCAGCACGAAGTTCGGAAAAACGGTGACGATCTGATGGCGAACACGGTCGGGATGTTCGTCGACGACATGCATTAGTCTGAGGTCTTCCAGCTTGTAATCGTCATCGGCCGAGCGCATCCCGGCATAGCTGTTGTCGTCCGCTTCGGTCGGCGCGACCGTTTCGGATACGCTGCAGCCTCCGTTCGGGCTGACGACAAGGCCACCCCCTTGGCTCAGCCGGTTCAGCTTGAAGGTGGCGAAGAACAGATGCAATAGGCTGGCATGATAGGAATCGCGCGCGTTCTCCGCGTAGAGTTTCCAGTTGTTCGGCAACACCTCGACAAAGCGCCCGATGATCTCGATCTTCCGGCCACCGAGCACACGATTGAAGCGCGCCAATACATCGCGGCCGATGAAGTCCTCGATCGCCGGCGTGTCGTCGGAAAACGTGCCGAACACGAGACCGTGCGTGGTTGTGACACGCAATTGACGCGGGCCGTGATCCTCCACCCGGAAACCGGGTGGCATCCCGCCCTTGCCTTTTACACCACGCTGGAACGCGACAGAGCGCAGGTTGCCGCGTAGATCGTAGCGCCACGAGTGGTAAACGCATTGAAAATCCCTGGCTCCGCTGCCGGCGTTGTCCAGGCAAATCAAGGCGCCGCGATGCGCACACCGGTTCTCGAACGCAGCGATCGATCCGTCGGTATCGCGCGCGACCACCACCGGCATCTGCCCGACAACCGTTGTCCGCCAGTCGCCCGGATTGGCGATCTCGTCTTCCAGGCACAGAAAATTCCACACCGGCCCTTCGAACACCCGCTCCTGCTCGAGCTTCATCACCGCCTGGTCGCGATATACCCAGAAAGGCACGCGCGTGAGGTCGCCGGTCCAGCCAGGAAGCGATGCCGGGTGATGCGGAAGCGCGTCGGGCATGTTATTCTCCTCACGCTCTCACGATCGGATTATCGGATATTTGCAATAGGTCTAACCGACCGGCAGAGTGACTCCAAGGGCCATGACTTGGGATACTGCGCAAGGGTTGAGCGAGCGATCGTGATGGCCACGGAGCGGACACCCGGTGCGCCAGTTCGGCTGCAATGTTGCTTGCTGTGGTTTTCGACCACTTCGCTCATTAATGATATCGCAGTCGGCGCGAACCGGTCCCTTTCGTGCAATTTAAGGCTCGGGTTGTGAGGCGAGTGCCGGGCGGCGTATCGTCCGCGAGATGAGCGCCGCCTTCCGTTTCGACCCGGTCGATCTGCCGCCCGAATGCGAGGCGCTGCGGGGCGAGGTTCGCGATTTCATCGCCGGGGAGCTCGCCGCTGGTTTCTGGGTGCCGAACAGCGACTTCGGCAGTCACCGATCGGCGGCGTTCAGTGGGCTCCCGGGGCAGACGGCGTCGCGGCTGGATCGGGGGTACTCGATGCTGACTTGGCCTCCGGCTATACCCCGGGGGACTGACTGCCGTCTGTGTGCGCTGCTCCGCTCGGCGAGGTTGACCTGGTGCTTGTGTTGGTGAAGGACCAGCTTGAGGCGTGGATGGAGCTCCGTAATTGACGGTCACATCCTCGCCGCCGATCACACCGGGCGACTGAGGGCCGTGTGTCGAAACTTGTGGGCCCTTGGACTGACCTGGCCCAAGGTCTAGGCGGCGGCGAGCGCAGCAATGCTCGAAGCAGCTATGTCGATCAACTGACCGGAGGCGCGACATTGCTGGCGGCCGGCAATCGTCGGGATTAGTGGGCGGAGCAGGAGGACGACAACACCGAGAGCTATGCCGCCAATTCCCGAAATTTCTCCCAACGACTTTAGCTGGGACAGGTCCATGCATCACCCTGGGGCATCTGACTCGAGGTCCTTCTGCAGGGGGCTGATCGCGCTAATACACGGTATCGACAGCTGCATCATGCCAGCCGTTTGGAAAACCGCGCAAGCTTGACGGAAAGACGCCAAGGCTTCTTTGAGCAAATCGGTGCTGTGCGTCCGCTTACCAAGATCGGTAAGTGCGATGCCCATGTTGAACTGGATATTCGCCTTCTCGATCGGCATCGGAACAACCTCCAGGGCTTTGTGATAGATCGCAACCGCCTGCTAGAGCTGCGCCGTCAAGTTCTGTCGTTGTCCTAGCCTCAGGAGCGCATTGCCGAGGTTCATTTGGGTCTGCGTCCATTGGAGCGGTGTCCTGTCGGGCGTGTACTCCTCCAGTGCTGCGCTATGGCGAACCGAGGAGCAGCGGCTCCTTCGGCATTAGCTCCCCCAGCGCATTGCGCGCGGCGAGGTCTTTTTCTGGTCATCGGCATGCAAGGGAGCCCGACTCGGGTGTAGACCTCGAGTGCCGCGCGAGACGCGGCGATTGCCTCCTCCAACCGCGCTGTCGTGCTCTCAAATTGCCCGAGCATCCGAAGCACGACGCCGAGATTATTTTCGGTTTCGGCCCAGTCGAGCCGCACCCGTCGCGGTTGCAGTCGAGGCCGCGCGGTACGACGCGACCGCCTCCTCCAGCCTTGCGGCGCTGCCCTCAAGGTGGCCGAGCGTATGCAGCACGTTGCCGAGATTCATCTGAATCCGCGCTCATTGCAACGGTACCCGATCCCTAGTCAACTCCGCTAGCGCGGCCTTGTAGGCGACGACCGCCTCTTTCAGCCGCGCCGTGCTCCCCTCTCGCTCTCCGAGCCGTAGAAGCGCGCAGCCGAGATTGATCTCGGTCAACGCCCAATCGAGCGGGGCCCGATCGCGGGTTCGCTCCTCAAGTGCGGCGCGGTAGGCAAAGACCGCCTCCTCCAGACGCGTCGACCGGTTCTCTCGCTCCCCGAGCGGTGTCAGCGCGAAACCGTGATTTATTTGGATCATCGCCCAATGGATCCAAACGAGCCGACTGTGCGTGTCCTCCTCGAGCGCCGCATAGTGCGGCGGAACTGCCGCGAGCTCCGCCCTATAGGCCGAAACCGCCCCCTCGGCCTGCGGTGTGTCGCGTTCCCGCGCCCCAAGCTTCACGAAGCGCGATACCGAGGCTATTTTGGATCACCGCCCAAAGGAGCGGCGCCTGAACGCTCGGATATTCCCGGAGCGCCGGCTTGACGCAGCGATCGAATAGAAGCGCGGCATTGTCCCGCGTTCGTCGCCTTGACGATATAGGGCCTCTGCCTGGTCGAGCAGAAATCGCCCTTTCTCGTCAGGGTGGCCGGCGGGCACAAGATTGACAGCTTCCTCAAAGTGATGCGCCGCCTGGCGATACTGCACCGGGTCATTCGATGTTGCCGCGCCCCCGATCCCGCGGCCGCAGCAGACGCTGATCGCCCGCTGCTTGGGCCTGTCGCGCGAGTTGCTCCGGCTGGCGCGCTGCGACGAGTTCCGCCTGCTCAGCCTGATCAACCAACTGATCAGCCTGGTCGAGTTGGCCGGACTTGATCGCGGCGTCGGCGCGCGAGACGAGATCGCGTGTTATCGGGTCCTGCGGGTCGAGGGCCGCCAGCCGTTCCATCGCCGATTTGTATTGTTCGGCAACCTCGGCCAGCTTTTGTGGCAGCTTCTCGAAAGGGACATCCTGCTGGCCGATAATGCGCAGCATCGTCACGGCGGCGCCCTGGGTGACATCGAGCTTGCTGCTGAGACTCGCGATTTTGTCTGCGTCGCCGGCGCGCGCAGCCTTCACCAGGTCCTGCACTTGTTCGGCCGTGAACCCATAGTTGATCGCGACATTGCCGGTGGTGGTGCTTATCGCCGGGCTCTGCGCGCCGTGCGTCTCCACGCTGTGCGCCATGCATTCGCCAGCAGCGATGGACCCGGCGAAAACGAGACTGCAAAGCGCGATGACGATCCGGGACATTTCGTCAGCGCGGTGGCGGCTTCGATATCGGAGCCGGTGACGGACCAATGTTGATGGTCGAGCCGCTGATGTCCGTTCCGGCGTCCACGCGATCCGGTCCGGCGCTCACCGCCAAAAGGACCCAGAGTTTCCGCATCGGAACCTCCTCGGGGGGTGCGACATCCGCCTACAGATGCTCAGTTCTCAGAGGCCGCACCAATTCTTGAAACTTATGGTAAAATACCACCTTTTGGAAGCGGTGGGTGTGATATGTTTCACACATACCGTCGGTGGCAGCATCTCCTGATCGGTGATGATCGGGAGTTGCATTTAACGGGTGCAACCTCACCAGATCTGCGTTAATCTTAACTAAGTACAGGCTCGCATGCCGGGTGAAATCAGAATGGCGCGGAGAAGCCGGGCTGCCTTGGTGCCGGCCTCCGGCATCACCTAGAAGGGGGGACTACGATGGAAATCGCGCTGAAGTTTCGGATCCGGTGGCAAGTTTGCGCTATCGGCCTTGGGCTCATCTCTCCGGCGGTCATCATGCCGCTCGCCCACGCTCAGTCGTCCGCGTCCTTTTCCGCTCTGACGGGTCAGCCGAACTTGACGGCGCTGCCTGGACAAAACGTTGCGCAACAGACGATGTCGGGCTCCATCAACAATTTCTGCCCCACGGTCGCCATGACCGCCGTTACACCAACCCAAATCGATCTCAAAACGATATGCTCCGCGATGATCGGCAATGCCCTGCAGCTGCAAGGTCAATCGGTCACCACGGCGGGATACTCCTACGGCCTTAACTCTAGCGGGTTGCAAGGCGCTTTGCAGAGTTGAACGGCGGTGCCGACGTGCTGGTCCCGACAACACAAGCCTCGATCGTAGAAACGACTCAAACCAACAGGCAAACCGGCGCGATCGAGCAGAGATTGAACGAGCTGCGCAATTGGACGACCGGCACGGCGGTCGCTGGCACCGAACTTCCGCGGGCTGGACAGGTTGCGGCGCTCGGCACGCCAGAACCAGGCGACCAAACTCTTATCGCGCAAAGCCAAGCTCCCCTTTTTGCATATTCGAGCGGCCCGTTGGGAGTATTCGTCAACGGTCTTGGGCAGTTCGGCAGCAGGGATCTGACGAGCAGTGAGAACGGCTATTCCTTTAACAACGCCGGCTTCATCGCCGGCGCCGATTATCGGTTTACCCCGCAGCTGATCGCGGGAGGGGCGTTTGGCTACACCCTATCAAACACCAATTTCGACACCAGCGCGCTGAGCGCCTCCGGACAATCCTTGAGCGGCAATCTATTGCAAGGGAATATCTATGCCACTTATGCCATGACCGATGCGTGGTATGTCAACGCGATTGCCTTGTTCGGCGGCGGCAATGAGGATTCCCGACGGCATATTGTCATACCCAGTATACCCAGCAATGTGCCCAGTGATGTCTCAGCCGCGCCGCCCGTCGATCGGTTCGCAACAGGGAGCTTCGGCAGCCGGGTCGAGGGAGTGACCGTCGCCAGTGGTTATGACTTACCGTTTGGACCTCTTATCTGACGCCGATCGTCCGCTTTCTCTACCAGCATACCGGCGTCAACGCATTCAGCGAAGAGGGGGCGATGGGAGCCGACCTGCAATACGGCAGCTCCTCTGTGAACACCGTTCTCTCTTTCCTCGGCGCAGACGCCCAATACACGATGGATACACCGTTCGGCGTCCTCTCTCCGATCGGTCGGTTCCACTGGGCGCATCAATACAGTCCCGGCAATACCGCCGTGTCGGTCGCATATGCCAATGGTCCGAGCCTGCTTTCGACTTTCATTTTGCCGGGAACCCCGACGTCGGCGAACTATTTCGATCTCGGGGTCGGGATCTCAGCTGCAGCTTTCCGGCAATCAGTCGGCGTTCGTCAATTATGATTCCATCCTTGGGATCAGTCACACCAGCTACAACAGCTTCACCGCTGGGATCCGTATGAATTTCTAGGATACCGCGGCGCGTTCGAGCGCGGCGGGGGCAGGATCACGGTTTTGACAAAGCGCCGGCTAAATCGGACGGGCAATCGTCGACGGCGGCGAGCAGCATTGCGCACTCATCGGCATTGTTCACCGGCAATCGCCACCACTGCTGCGCTGTCGTAAATCGGCAGAGACGTCAGCGCGATTTCGTGAAATGCAGAAACGCCCTGCTCGGACTAGAATATCCCGGCCGCTTCTCGACGAGAGCCTTGCGAGCCCTGAGGCGCTTCAGAGCTAAGGCGGCTGCGCCGGCATGTTTCATGCCCCTCTTCTGGCGCCGCTCGATGACCGCGGCGAGCAACTCGGCGGCGCGACGGCACTGGTCGCGATCGACGTCGAGGTGGGTGACGGCGCGCAACGTGCGCCCGCCAAAGGCGGAGATCAGAACCCCCACCGCTTGCGCGCGTTCGACGATCGCCGCGGCATCCGGCGCACCCTCCTCCATGTGAAAGATCACGATGTTGGTCTGCACCGTCGCGAGATCGAGCCTGACGCCGCGCAAATCCGCCAGCCGCTCCGCGATGAGCCGCGCATTCTCGTGGTCTTCGCCGAGCCGCGTGAGGTTGTGGTCGAGCGCATAGAGGCCGGCGGCGGCGAGAATGCCGGATTGGCGCATCGCGCCGCCGAACATGCGGCGCGCGCGCCGGGCGCGCACAATGCCGGCGTAACTGCCGGCGATTAGGCTGCCGACCGGGCAGCCGAGGCCTTTCGACAATGCGACCGAGACGACGTCGAAGGGCGCGGCCAGCTCGGCCAGGCTCGAGCCGGATGCTGCCGCGGCGTTGAACAGCCGCGCGCCGTCGAGGTAGGACGCAAGCCCCAGTTCGCGAGCCGCCGCGCAGATTGCAATGGCGTCTTGCTGCGGAAACACGACGCCGCCGCCGCGATTATGCGTATTCTCGACCGCCACGACCGTCGTCGGCGGAAAGACGATGTGGCCGGGCGGCTTGTAGGCGGCCCGCAAATCGGCCGCGGTGAACAGTCCGCCGCGGCCGACGACGGTGAACTGAACGCCGGAATTCGCCGCGCCGGCGCCGGATTCGTGCCAGACGATATGCGCCTCGTCGCCGACGACGACCTCGTCGCCAGGCCGGGTGAGGATTTTGAGGCCGATCTGATTGGCCATCGTGCCGCTCGGCACGAACAGCGCGGCTTCCTTGCCCAAGAGCTCGGCGACCCGCTCCTGCAGCCGGTTGACCGAGGGGTCTTCGCCATATTGGTCGTCGCCGACCGGGGCCGCAGCCATCGCCTGGCGCATCGCCGGCGACGGCGAGGTCACCGTGTCCGAGCGAAGATCGATGCGCTCCACGGCGGACCCCTATTTCAGCTTGTCAGCGAATTTTTCGATGCCGGCGTTCGCGCATGCCTCGTCCTTCCCGGCGCCGGGAGAGCCGCTGACGCCGATTGCGCCGATCACCTCGTTGCCCGCCTTGATCGGGACCCCGCCACCTAGCGCGATCGTCCCCGCGGTGTCCTTGAGCCCCGCGATTGCCGGATCGCTCAGAACGCGTTTGGCCCAGTCGCCGGAAGGCTGCTTGAACGTGACGGAAGTGAAGGCCTTGCGGCGGCTGGTGGTGAGCGTATGCGGCCCCGACCCGTCATCCCGCAAGACGGCCTTGATGAGGCCGTCGCGGTCGAGCACCGTCACACTGACGTGATTGCCGTCGGCCCGGCATTTTGCCAGAGCCGCCTCGGCGATCCCTTGCGCCAGATCGAGCGACAGCGCCTTCTCCGTTGTGACCTCCTGCGCGATGGCCGGGCCGACCGCCAACGCGATCGGAAGTGCCAGAGAGAAGACGACACGGGCGAAAGGCATATTGAAATCCCCGGCAGTCGGCGAGCGCGGCTTCGGCGACCGGCATAACCGTTGCCGAAGTCAGGGTCAATGCGCCGGCGCCGCCGGCTCGGAGCCGGCGCCGGGGGCGGCTTGCGGAAGAGCAGACTGGTGCTTGTGCCGTGAGGGCGCGTATGGACACGGGGCCTGCGATCGGCAAAGATTAATCTTCGGAACGGTCATCCACGCTTGGGGAGGCTCGAATGAGCGTTCGGATTGCGGCCATCCTTGCGATAGCGGTTGCGGCCATACTGCCGGGCGCGGTCGCAAAAGCTGCCTGTGCCGTGAGCAGCTCTAACCGGTGTGTCGATACCGGCTCGCCGGTCAATCTGAACTCCGTACCGGACATCGCGAGCAAAATCGTCGGCGAAGAACCGATCGGCGCCAAACAGGCTAAGCCGGCGGCCGAGCCCACCGCACCGGCGTCCTACACCGGTCCGATTTTCGGTGTGACCTCGGGGAAGCGGGCGCCCACACTCGGCTATTCGTGGTCGTTGGAGTGACGGCGTAAGCGGCTGTTCGGACGGGTTATGATGAAAAGGCTGCCGTGTCCGGCGATCGCTTACTCCAGGCTCTTCTATATCTGACCATCCTGCTGTTCGTCAGTGCCGGCGTGCTCCCATTGGCGCGCAGCCGATATCCTTTGGCGAAATGGTCGAGGTGGGGCGCCATCGTGATCTTTTCGGCGGCGGTTATTTACGCGCTGATCCTAACCTTTCGGTGGGGGCTCGATCGGTATTATTAGCGCGAAGCA
>CAVTQA010000050.1:0-35524 GCA_963736715.1 uncultured Alphaproteobacteria bacterium
GTTTGGCGACCGCCTTCTCCGCCACGAAAAATTTGCTGCCGCGTTTCTATTTAGCCGTCCCCGACACAAAGATGTAGGTCGAGGCGATCACGTTTTCTTGCCATATAAGCAACACTAAAATTGCCATAATGTTGGCGTTTGATGTCGATTCGGAAGCGCCGATGGCCGGCGCCGGGTGAGCGAACGAGATCGAGCAATGACTGATATTCCGCTGCAAAAAACAGCAAAAACAGCAAAGCGAGCCCGAGGGCGGCCGTTTCCGAAGGGCCAGTCCGGCAATCCTGCGGGCCGGCCGCGCGGCTCCTGAATCGGGCCACTCGGGCGGCCGAGATGTTGCTCGATGGCGAAGCTGCGGCGTTGACCCGCAAGGCAGTCGAGCTGGCCCTTGCCGGCGATCCAACGGCGTTGCGGCTCTGTCTCGACCGCACCGTGGCGCCGCGCCGCGAACGGGCGGTCGAGCTCGCTCTGCCGCCGATCCACGGCGCAGACGACATCTTGGCGGCGATAAAGGTGGTCAGCGGCGCGGTCGGGCGCGGCGCCATTACCCCCGGCGAGGGGTTCACGCTCTCCCAGATGATCGAAGCCTTTCTGCGGGCCATCGACGCGAGCGATTTCGAAGGCCGGTTGCGGCAATTGGAGGAAGACCAGGCGGCGCGCCGCGAAGATAAGGAGGCGCGCCGCTACAATTGGGCTGCGCGGTTTGACTCGTCCTCCCGCCGAGACTAGTTCTTCCCTTCCGAAGAGTTGGAGGGAGCTGCGAGCAATGATCGTCGAACAGATCTGGACCGCGAATTCCGGCCGCAATTTCAATTACCTGATCGCCTGCGCCGAGACCGGTGAGGCGTTGGCGGTCGATCCGCTGGACCACGAGAAATGCCTCGCCGCCGCCAAGGCGAAGGGCTGGAACATCACCCAGATCCTCAACACGCACGAGCACCGCGATCATACCGGCGGCAACCAGCAGATGATCGCGGCCACCAAGGCGCCGGTATTGGCGCACGTCAACGCCAAGGACAAGATCCCGGAGATGAGCCGCGGATTGCGCGCCGGCGACGTGATCAAGGTCGGCAAGACCGTCGAGCTCGAATGCCTGGACACGCCGGGTCACACGATGAGCCATATTTGTGTGAGATCGCACACCGACACGCCGGCGCTGTTTTGCGGCGACACGCTGTTCAATGCCGGCGCCGGCAATTGCCACAATGGCGGTCATCCGAACGAGCTCTACAACAGCTTTGTCAGCCAGCTCGCCAAATTGCCGGAAGAGACGCTGATCTACCCGGGGCACGACTATATCGCGCGCAATCTCGCCTTCACACTGGACCGCGAGCCGGACAATGCCAAGGCCAAGTCGATGCTGCCGGCAACGGAAAAACAGGATCCGGCGAAGGCCCTGGTCACCACTCTGGCATTGGAGCGGGAGATCAACACGTTCTTCCGGCTGACCAGCCCGTCGGTCATCAAGCGGCTGCGCGAAGCCTTCCCGGATCTGCCCGACAATCCTGACCCGAAGACGGTGTTCCTCAGGCTGCGCGAGCTCAGGAACAAGTGGTGAGGGTCAGTTGAGGCCGTAGAACCCCATCGCGCCGCCGGCCAGCACTTGTGCTGGACCTCGGGCGAGGCGCCCGCGAGGCGATCCTTGATCATTTGCGGGGCGCCGGGGAAAAAAGCCGTCGCGAGCAGATAGCAAATCGAAGTACTTTTCCTGTTGTATCTCTTGGCGATTTAGCGGCGTCGCGGCTCTTCCTCGGATTGCGGCCGGTGACGACCTCGACCGATTTAGGGTACCGCCCGCCGCTTCGCTCGTACGTAAAGGAGCCCTGGGACAGAGCGGCTATGAGGCACGCGCAGCCTTTTCCCATCCTCACAAGCGAACGGCTGGAGCTTCGCGCCGTGCAATCCAGCGACGGCAGCTTTTACCATCAGCTGCTGTCGGTTGCGGAAGTCACCCGGTTCTCCGACCTTCCCGACAGGGCTACCAGGGCGCAGGCAGATCGCTTCGTAGACTGGATGTCAAAGTTGTTCAGCAGCGGTAGGGGCTGCGCCTGGATGATCCAGAACCGGAGCACCGGTACGCCGCTTGGAGCGATCCGTATCAATCGGATCCATAAACAATGGCGATGGGGTGAGATCGGTTACGAGTCGCACCCGGAATTTTGGGGCCGCGGTCTCATGACCGAGGCGGTCCGGGCGGTTGTCGCTTGTGGACACGGTCATTTCAAATTGAACCGCATGGAAGCTTGGACCTTGCCGGGCAACGATGCCTCCGACAGGGTCCTCGTCAAGGTAGGTTTCAATTACGAGGGGACGCTGAAACAAAAAGCCTGGTTCAAGGGCGCCTTTCACGACTTTCGCATGTTTGGGCGTGTAGCAGCTGACCCGATCGACTGAGCCGGGCCCTTATACGGCCTTTAGGCTCGCTTGCAGTGCGATATGAAAATCGGGTTCCAGGGTGAAGAGTTCCTGCGGCTGCGCGACGCCGCGCAGCGCGTAGCGGCCGACGGAAACCAGCCGGCTGCGCATTTCCGGGCCGAGCCGCATCGGCGAAGCTCGACGACAGCAGTAAATCCTGCTCGACCGACCGGCTCATCGCCAAGATCCGGCTGACCTCGTTGACGGCCGGGCCGATGACCGTGAAATCGAGACGATCCTTGCTGCCGACATTGCCGTAGAAGACATCACCGACATGCAGCGCGAGATAGACGGCGGTGGTCGGCAGGCCGGCTTGGCTTCGGTTTTTATTGAGCTTGGCGGCTCCGTTGCGCACCTGCGCCGCCGCCGCGAGCGCCGCGAGGCACGCTTCCCGGCGGTTCTCAGTGGTGAAGATCGCGAGTATGCCGTCGCCGACCAGCTTCAACACATCGCCGCCATGCCCGTGCACGGCCGAGATCACGACATCGGCATAGTCATTGAGCAGTGGGATGATCTGCTCCGGCGGGACATTGTCGGAGATATGCGTGTATCCGTGCAGATCGCTCTCCCACAGGACGGCACCAATCTTCTCGGCAACGCCCCGCACGATGCGGCCGCTCATGACCCGCCGGCCCGCGTCGCGGCCGAGATAGGTTTCGGCAAGCGTTCCGGCCATGCGCGCGAGCGCCGCCGATTTGACCGCCAACTTCAGAAACGGGGCAAGCCGTTTCAGCGAGACGACCGCGTCCTCGCCGAAGCCGTCGGCCGCATCGCTGGACCAGGTCGAATAGACGCAATCCATCTCGCCGATGACGCCCTCGGCGGCAAAGCGATGGATGAGCACCAAAAGGTCCGTTGCGCCCTCGTCGCGTGCCTGCGCGACGGCCGGGAAATCCGCCGGATCACCGGCAGCCAGACAGCGCCGCATCGCCGTTTCGCCCGATTGCAGCAGATGAAAAAAGGGGCTGTTGCGCCAATTCTCCGCGGCCTCGCCTTCATTGGTTCGGCCATAGTCCACCGCTTCGGCCGCCTCGGGCATATCCGAGCGCCAGCGGAAAGCGCGGCCCTCATAGATCGGGTGAAGGGTGTCCAGGATAACAAGGGCGCGCGCCAGCGGTACCCCGGCTTGGGCGACACGCCGGCAGAACCCCGCCATCAGCTCGGTTTCGCTGCGGCCGACAAGCCCGGCCTCGGTCACCCAGCCGGCGAGCTCGCTGAAGGCGGCCTCGTTCATATCGAATCCCTCCACGGGGCGCGGCTGCGCCGTAGCAGATGATGGTGGTTGGGGGCGTAAAGCCGGCTTTCGGGAGCGTCTCCGTCGCCAAGGGTCTGGCCGACCAGCACCAAGGCGGTACGGGTGATGCGGGCCTGTTTCACCTTGTCACGGATGTCGGCGAGAGTGCCGCGGATCAAGCGCTCGTCCGGCCAGCTGACCCGGTAGGCGACGACCACGGGACAATCCGGCCCGTAATGCCGCGTCAGCGCGCGCACGACCCGCGCGAGATTGTTGATCGACAAATGAATTGCCAGGGTCGCACCGATCCCCCCGAGCCGTTCGAGGGCTTCGCGCTCGGGCATTGGCGAGGAGCGGGTCGCGGTGCGCGTCAGGATCACGGTCTGGGCGATTTCCGGCAGGGTCAGCTCGCGGCCGAGCGCGGCCGCAGCTGCCGCAAAGGACGGCACCCCCGGGGTGACATCGAACGGGATGCCGAGCCCCTCGAGCCGCCGCATCTGCTCGGCGATCGCGCCATAGAGCGACGGATCGCCGGAATGCAGCCGGGCGACGTCGACGCCGCGACGATCCGCGTCGGCGAGATGGCCGACAATCTCGTCGAGGGTCAACGGCGCGGTGTCGATGACCAGCGCCCCCGGCGGAACCGAAGCCAGGATCTCGACTGGCACCAGCGAACCCGCATAGAGGCAAACCGGGCAGCGCTCGATCAGCCGCAGCCCGCGCACCGTAATCAGGTCGGGCGCGCCGGGACCGGCGCCGATGAAATGCACTGTCACGGGAAGCTGCGGTCGAAATAGCCGCGGGGCGTGTAGAGGCGCGCGGGATCGCTGTCGATCCGGCGGGTCTGGCTACTGCCGACCAGGACGATCGTAAGCATGTCGATAGCGGCGCCGGCCAGTTCCGACAAACAGATGATGCGCCGCTCTTCCCCGTCACGCCCGAGATTGCGGCCGACGAAGACCGGTGTCTCGGGCGAGCGATGCCTCAGCAGAACATCCACCGCCTCGGCAAAGTGCACCTGCCGCCGCGCTGAGCGCGGGTTGTAGAGCGCGACGACAAAATCGCCCGCTGCCGCCGCCTCTAGGCGAGCCCGGATCGTCTCCCACGGCGTCATCAGATCCGACAGCGAGATCACGCAGAAATCATGGCCGAGGGGTGCGCCGGCCCGTGAGGCGGCCGCCTGAAATGCAGAGATGCCAGGAATGACCCTGAGATCGATCGTGCGCCATTCCGGCTTCGCCTCGGTATCGAGGAGCTCGAAGACGAGCGGTGCCAGGCCGTAGATGCCGGCGTCGCCGGAGGAGACGAGCGCCACCGACCCTCCCGCCGCGGCGAGATCGAGCGCCAGGCGGACCCGCGCCTCCTCATCGCCGATCGCGCTCGGATGGCAGCTCTTGCCTTCGATCGCTCGGCCGAGCAGGTCGAGATATAAACTGTAACCGACCACATCGCTTGCTTTCGCCAGCGCGGTGGTCGCCTCCGGAGTGCGCCAGCACGCATCGCCGGGGCCGATCCCGATGACGGCGAGCCTGCCGCGTGGGCGGCCAATTGTCTCGGCAATGATCGGCTGCGACGCGCGCGCGATCGCGCAGGTCGCGCGTCGCGACTTGCGCTTCGGCACTACCAGAACCCCATCCGGTCCGGCGGCGGCGAGCGCCGCACCTTCGGCGACGCCCCAGCAGCCCGTCGCACTAAACACAGCCGGCGAGCGCTCCGACAGACGCGGCGTTTCGACGAGGAGACGTGAAGCGGGAAAATACCGCACCGGCACCCCGAGTTCCGCCGCGAGCGCGTGGATTGCCGGTTCGGCGAGCTTCAGCTCGACCGACACGACCGCCGCGACCGCACCCGCCGCGAGCGCCGCCTCGGCGAGCGCCGAGCGCACGAGATCCGCAATTTCTTCGGCGGAACAGCCGCGCTCGCATCCGATCCCGAGCGCCAGGACCGGCGGATGGAGCACCAAGGCGTCGGTTTCCGATTTCCCCAACCGGTCCGTCACCACGACCCGTCGGTTGCCCTGCTCCGCCCAGCGGATTGCCCCAGCACGTAACCATCCGCCGCAGCCCGTCTCGTCGGTCAAGGAAACAGGGTCACCCCTAAGAAGCGCCGACACGATCGGCTTCACCTTGTCCGGATTGGCGATATGCCAGCCGGGTGGCGGCTCATCGAGCGCGACACCCAGGCGCACATCCCCGGCGGTGGTTACCGCCGCGATGCCGCCGGTAAGCTCGGCAATCGCGCGGGCCAATGCATTGGCGCCGCGATGTCCGCCGATCAACGGCACCGCGACCGAGCCGTCCTCGGCGACCGCGACCACCGCCGGCTCCTCCTGCTTGGCGGCGAGGAACGGGGCGACGGAGCGAATCAAGATGCCGCTGGCGCAGATACCGACGATCGGCCGCCCTGCTTCGAACAGCCGGCCGACATGGGTCGACACTCGATCGTAGCTCTCGTCCCAGTCGCCGGGATGTGCGCGCGGGCCGTGCATCCGAGCGCCGGCCAGCGCCGTACGCAATTGCCGGCCGAGCGCGGCGCCCCCCGGGCCGAGCACGACGACGGCAATGTCCTCGGGTAGTAACCCGACCATTATCCGAAATCTTCCGGTAGGCCGAATGTATCCATCGGGCGTCGCGAGTTAACCGCGATTGCTGCAATTTGTCGATTGTCTGAGAAAATTATCTGCTAAAGTTTCGGCAGGGGACGCTTGGGGGGTTAGACCCATGCGATCGTTTGTCTGCATCTATTGCATCGCGATGGTTGCTGGGCTCGTCCCGGTGATCGCGCAAGAGATGACCCAGACCGAGGCTGTGCCGGCTGTCGAGGCGAGCGTTCCTTTGCCGCCCGACTGGTCGCCGCCCGGCCGTGTCGGACAGGTCAGCCTTGTCTCGGGAAATGTCGACCTTCGAGTTTCCGGCGGGAGCACCGGGGCCGACGCCGAGTTGAACCAACCGATCTTCACCGGCGAGGCTGTGCGCACCGACCCAAGAGCACGCGCCGAGATTCGCATCGGTGCGAATACAATCGACCTGTCGAATGCCAGCGAGATCGAAATCGCGAGTTTGCGCGACGGGGTCACTCAAATCCTCCTTTCGCGCGGGCAAATCGGCCTTCATTTGCGCCAGGCCGGCGAAAACGAAACCGTCGAGATCGATGTTCCGCAGGGCGACGTCTGGCTGTCAACTCCCGGCACGTATGACATCGAGGCCGGAGAGGGTGACCGGCCGCTGCGCGTCGCGGTTTTCGACGGAACCGCGCATTTCGCCGGGGCGGGCGGTGACAGACGTATCGAGGGAGGTCAAACCGCGGTCCTGACGGGGTCGGAGGCGGTTGATGCCGCCTCGATCGAACCGGCTACCGCGGACGACTTTGTCGCCTGGTGCCGCGACCGCGACTACGACGAGACCCGCCTCGCCGCGCCCTATTACGTTTCAGCGATACATGACCGGCTATGACGAGCTCGATTCCGCCGGCATGTGGAAAATTACCGCGCAATACGGGCCGGTGTGGTTCCCGACCCAATCGGACGACTGGGCGCCTTATCGCTTCGGACGTTGGAGCTGGATCGCGCCGTGGGGTTGGACTTGGCTGGACGATCAGCCCTGGGGTTTCGCCCCGTCCCATTATGGCCGGTGGGCGCTGATTGACGACCACTGGGCTTGGGTTCCCGGAAACTACATTGTGCGCCCGCTTTATGCGCCAGCGGTCGTGGCGTTCCTCGGCACACCAGGTGTCGGGCTGAGCTCGGAAGAAGGAGCTACGGTCGCGTGGTTTCCGCTCGCCCCGGGTGAAGCTTATTGGCCGAGTTACACGCGAGACCTCGACTACGTTCGCAACCTGAATTTCGGGAGTGTTCAAGATGTCGCTGCGATCGGGGTGCGAGCGGACGGAGAGCCGCCTCTGGAGGCGTTCGACGAGGATTTCGCGAACCGACTTTTCGCCACCGTGGTGCCGCGCTTGGCCTTTACCAATGGACGCCCGATCGCGTCCGCACGCGTTTCTCTGCCTGAGAAGCGGTTGCAGAACGCACCGGTGCTGATGGCTTCACCGCAGATCGCTCCGGCAGCGGCCCAGCGGGTCGCCCGTGCACCGGCGGAGAATCCTCCCGTCACCCATGCAGCTGTGCAGCCATCTCGCAGAGACGGTGCCAAGCCCATTCATTCCGCCACGATACAGTTGCGCGCCCGGACGCAGCCGGTGGTTCTGCGCGGCGCGCACCTGCGCGCCCCCTCTTATGCCGGTCAGCCGCGCGGTCGCCAGACGGTCGTGCTCCGTTTGACTCACTCCCATGGCGTCCCCGGCAAAAAAGGGTAGGGTTGCGCGCGCGACCACGGAAGCGACCGCCATGATCGATTATCGCAGCGACAACACAGGCCGAGCTGCACCGCAGATCCTAGAGGCGCTGGTTCGGGCCAATCACGACACCGCATTGGGGTACGGCGCCGACGAGTGGACGGCGGAGCTGCAACAGCGCTTCTGCGACCTGTTCGAGACCTCAGTGCGGGTTTTTCCGGTCGCCACCGGGACTGCCGCCAATGCCTTGGCTCTGGCCGCGCTCGGCCCGTCTTGGGGCATCGTCTATTGCAGCGAAGTTGCGCACATCAACACCTCCGAGGCGAACGCGGCAGGGTTCTTCGGCGGCGGCGTCAAGCTGGCCGCGATCGGCGGGCAACACGGCAAAATCGACGCCGGCTTGCTGGCCGAGACGCTGGCCGGGATCTCGCCCGCGCAGCTTCACAGAGGTCAGCCGAGTGCGGTCAGCCTGACCCAGGCGACCGATCTCGGCGCGGTCTATACTCTGGACGAGATCCGCGCCGTTGCCGAGGTCGCCAGACGGCGCGGCCTCAGGCTCCACATGGACGGGGCGCGTTTCGCCAATGCCGTGGCGCGGCTCGGGTGCAACCCGGCCGATGCGACCTGGCGATGCGGGATCGACATCATGTCGTTCGGGGCAACCAAGAATGGCGGAGCGTTGTGCGACGCGATCATCGTCTTTTCGCCCGACCTCGCGGACGGCCTTGCGGTGCAGCTGCGCCGCGCCGGCCAGGTCTGGTCCAAAATGCGCTTCGCGTCGGCGCAGCTGATCGCCTATGTCGAGAACGGGCTCTGGCTCGAAATGGCGCGGGCCTCGAACGGGATTGCGGCGCGCATCGCTGCCCCGCTGCGCGACATACCCGCCGCCCGGCTGTTGGCCCCGGTTGAGGCGAACGAGATCTTTCTCGAATTGCCGGACGGCACTATGGACTTGTTGGAGCAGGACGGCTTCCAATTCTATCGCAGAAGCCGGACCCTCGCCCGTTTCGTCTGTCGTTTCGACACGACCGAACCCGAGGCGGACGCGCTCATCGCGGCGCTGCGACGACACCTCGGCACGGCAGCCGCCGCCCAGGCCGCCCAATAGCCCCGGAGTTGCAGGATACCCGCAGCGATGCGCTATGTGAAACGGGTACTGCAACCGGGAGAAACAATCGTGTATGCAACGCGGCTGCATTGGATCGTCTATCTGCATGCGATTCTACTGCTGATCATTTGCATCGGCCTGGCAGCGGCGGCGTGGTACGCGGCCGATAATCGGAATTTCAGCCTCGCGCTGTGGATCGCAGCAACCATATTTGCGTTACTGGCGCTATCTTCGGGATTTTCTGCGTTCGTCCGTCGGATAACAACCGAACTGGCGGTCACCGACCGGCGTGTCATCTATAAGACCGGCCTGATCGCCCGACATACGATCGAAATAAATCGCAGACAGGTCGAGAGCGTCGATGTCGATCAAAGGATACTCGGCCGAATTATCGGCTATGGAACGATCATCGTGCGAGGCACGGGCGGCAACCTAGAGCCGATGCAAAACATCGATAATCCGCTGACTTTCCGCACCCACATTACAGCGGGCTGAGGAATCTCCTCAGCGAGGCCGCTCAGGCGCGGACGGGGACGCCCTTCTGCTCGAAAAGCTGCTGCAATTCGCCGGTTTCGAACATTTCGCGGATGATGTCGCAGCCGCCGACGAACTCGCCCTTGACGTAGAGCTGCGGGATCGTCGGCCAGTTCGAGAATTCCTTGATCCCCTGGCGGATCCCCGGGTCGGACAACACATCGACGCCTTTGAACTTGACCCCGATATGGCTGAGGATCTGCACCACCGCAGCCGAAAACCCGCATTGCGGGAAGACCGGCGATCCCTTCATGAACAGCACGACGGGGGTCTCGGAGATGTTCTGTCGGATGCGCTGTTGAACCGTCTCGTCCATTTTTTCTCGTCCTCGGGTTTTTCGGAATGGAGTTCCCGTCATTCCCGCGCAAGCGGGAATCCAGGGGACCGGGTTCTAAACGGTTGCCCTGGACCCCCGCTTTCGCGGGGGTGACGAACTTCAGTTAGGAAGGCCCAAAACATTCGGCTGCCTCAGTCTTCGGGAGCGCCGGTCTGCAAGGCGAGCGCATGCAGCTCGTTGCCCATCCGGCCGTGCAACGCCTGATACACCATCTGGTGCTGCTGAACCCGTGTCTTGCCGCGAAACGCGCCGGAGACGACATGCGCCGCGTAATGATCGCCGTCGCCGCGCAGGTCTTCGATCGAGACCTGGGCGTCGGGCAGGCTCTCCTTGATCAGCCGCTCGATCATTGCCGCGTCCATTGCCATCCCGCGACTCCCTCCGCTCAAGCCCGCGCCATATAGCCCGGCAGCCAAGCCTCGTTGCTGGCTTTCAGTGTGGCAACCGATATGGCACCGCCGCCGTGGAGTGTCAACGAAGCCCCGTCGACCACACCAATGACGCGGGTCGGAACCCCCGCCGCCCGGGCCGCATCCAACACCGGTTGGGGATCCGGCGTCTCGACAAGGTAGCGCGCCTGATCCTCGCCGAAGAGATACGCGTGCTTCGGCAATTCGATCGGGATGGGATCGAGCGTGATGCCGCGCAGACCCGCCATCGCCATCTCGGCGAGCCCGACGAGGAGACCGCCATCCGACAGATCGTGGCAAGCTGCAACATATTTGCTGCGGATCATGGCGCGGACAAAATCGCCGTTGCGTCGTTCGGCGGCGAGATCGACAGGCGGCGGCGGGCCCGCCTCGCGGCCCTCGATCTCTCGCAGGTAAAGCGATGCGCCGAGATGACCGCTCGTGTCCCCGATCAGGATCACTGTGTCCCCGGCGCGCTTTAGTGCCAGATCGACCGCGCTGCCCGCATCGGCGAGCAGTCCGACGCCGCCGATCACCGGTGTCGGCAGGATCGCCCGGCCGCTCGTCTCGTTGTAGAGCGAGACATTGCCCGAGACGACCGGGTAATCGAGGACGAGACAGGCCTCTCGGATGCCCTCGATCGCGCCGACGAACTGGCCCATGATCTCGGGCCGCTCCGGATTGCCGAAATTCATGTTGTCGGTGATCGCCAGCGGCTCTGCGCCGACCGCAGTCAGGTTGCGCCAGCTCTCGGCGACGGCTTGCGCGCCGCCGCGCACCGGATCCGCGCGGCAGTAGCGCGGTGTGCAGTCGGTTGCCAACGCCAGGGCTTTGCCCTTCGTGGAAACCCGAACCACAGCTGCGTCACCCCCCGGCCGCTTGACCGTGTTGCCCATCACGAGGTGGTCGTATTGCTCCCAGATCCAGCGTTTGGAGGCGAGCGCTGGCAAGGCGAGGAGCCGCTGCGCGCATTCGAGCGGGTCGCGTTCGGGGAGCAAAGCCGGGTCGATTTCCGGCTCGGGATCGGGGCGCTGCCACGGCCGCCGGTAGACCGGTGCTTCGGTGACCAACGGCCCGACCGGGATCTCGGCGGCGATCTCTCCACCGGCATGCAACACGAGGCGCCCAGTGTCGGTGACCCGGCCGATCACCGCAAAGTCCAGTTCCCATTTCTCAAAAATATGGCGCGCTTCAGGCTCGCTGCCGGCGCGCAGGATCATCAGCATGCGCTCCTGGCTTTCGCTCAGCATGATCTCGTAGGCCGTCATGCCGCTCTCGCGCACCGGCACCCGGTCGAGATCGAGCTCGATGCCGAGCCCGCCCTTGCCGGCCATCTCGACCGAGGAAGACGTCAACCCGGCCGCGCCCATGTCCTGGATCGCCACGATCGCGTCTTCCTCCATCAGTTCGAGGCAGGCCTCGATGAGCAATTTCTCGGTGAACGGGTCGCCCACCTGCACGGTCGGCCGCTTCTCCCCGGCGTCACCGCCGAACTCGGCCGAAGCCATCGTCGCGCCGTGGATGCCGTCGCGTCCTGTTTTAGCGCCGACGTAGACCACGAGGTTGCCCGGCCCCGCTGCCGCCGAATAGAAGATCCGGTCGGCGCGGGCGAGCCCGACGCACATCGCGTTGACCAGGATGTTGCCGTCGTACGAGGCGTGGAACTCGCACTCGCCGCCGATCGTCGGCACCCCGACGCAGTTGCCGTAGCCGCCGATGCCGCTCACGATGCCGGCCAGCAGGTGCCGGGTCCGCGGGTGGTCGGGGCTCCCGAAGCGCAGTGAATCGAGGATCGCGATCGGCCGCGCCCCCATTGTGAAGACGTCGCGCAATATGCCGCCGACCCCGGTCGCCGCACCCTGATACGGCTCGATAAACGAGGGGTGATTATGGCTCTCAATCTTGAAGACCACCGCGTCACCGTCGCCGATGTCGACGACCCCGGCATTCTCGCCCGGCCCGCAGATCACACGCGGCCCGGTCGTCGGCAACGTCTGCAGCCAAATCTTCGATGATTTGTAGGAGCAGTGCTCGCTCCACATCACCGAGAATATCCCGAGCTCGGTCATGTTCGGCGTGCGGCCGAGGATCACGACCGCGCGCTCGAACTCCTCCTCGGTCAGGCCGTACTCGGCGGCGAGCGCGGCGGTGAAGTTGCTTCCGTTCCTCATTCCTGGCGACGAGAAAGTGGGCCGGCAATGTCAACTCCCTCTCCCCCCGCCGGCCGGGGGGAGAGGGTCGGGGTGAGGGGGGCCAGGACAGCAACGCTACCCCATCGTAAGAACCCGCCGCGGGCACCCCCCTCACCCTGCCCTCTCCCCGTGCAAGCGCGGGGAGAGGGAAAAACATGGAGAGGGTGTTGGGTGGGAATCTTCGAGAAAAGCGGCATGATTTATTGCAGGGCGCTCACCAGCCCGTCGAAGAAGGCCTGGCCGTCGGTGCGGCCGAGCAGCGGGTCGCTGGCGTTTTCGAGATGTGGCATCAGGCCGAGAACGGTGCGGGTCTCGTTGAAGATGCCGGCGATCGCCCGCGCCGAGCCATTGAAGTTTGCTTCCTCACTACTCTCGCCGCTCGACCCGCAATAGCGGAAGGCGACGAGGCCGCGCGCTTCGAGCCGGTCGAGCGTCTCGGGATCCGCTGTGAAATTGCCGTCGTGATGCGCAACCGGCACCTGGATGGTCTCTCCGGCTTCATAGCCGCAGGTAAAGATCGTCTGGTTGTTCTCGACGCGCAGATCGACCTCGCGGCAGGTGAACCGCAGCGAGCGGTTCGGCAGCAAAGCGCCTGGTAGCAGTCCCGCCTCGGTCAGGATCTGAAAGCCGTTGCAGATGCCGAGGACGGGTGTGCCCTTGGCGGCGCGGTCGCGCACTTCGCGCATGATCGGCGAGTGCGCCGCGATCGCCCCGCAGCGCAAATAGTCGCCATAGGCAAAGCCGCCCGGCAATACGATCAGATCGCTCGGCGGCAGGTCGGCGTCACGGTGCCAGACGCGCAGCGCCTCCCGTCCGGAGGCGCGGGCCAAAGCCGCGCAGACGTCGCGCTCGCGGTTGGAACCTGGGAAGATGATGACGACCGCTCTCACGGGCCGGCCAACTCGCGCCGCACGATCGCTGCACCTGCTCCGAGGGCCTTGAGTTTGGCGAAGGCGGTGTTGCGCGGAATGTATTTCATGCCGCAGTCGGGGGCCGGGATCAGCCGCTCGGGCGGGATGTGCTCGAGCGCGCGGCGAATCCGGGCGGCTACCATTTCCGGAGTTTCCGGCTGGGGGTCGCCCATGCTGATAACGCCGAAAATGACGGTCTTGTCGCCGAGGCCGTCGAGGGTCGCGAGATCGAGATTGGGTTGCGCCGCTTCGATCGAGATCTGCTCGGCGACCGTGCCGGTCAGTTCGGGCAAGAAAGAATAGCCGCTCGGCTTGTTGCGGGCGACATAGGCGTAGCCGAAGCAGAGGTGGAGCGCGGTCGGACCAGGGATTCCCTCGAGCGCCCGGTTGATCGCCGGCAAGGCCAGCCTCCGCGCTTCGTCGGGCCGGGCCTGGACCCAAGGCTCGTCGAGCTGGATCACATCGGCGCCGGCTGCCTTCAGATCGCGGAGTTCGGCGTTGACCGCCGCGGCGTAGTCCATGACCAGCTCTTCTTCGTCCTCGTAGTATTCGTTCTTCGCCTGGCGCGACATCGTGAACGGGCCGGGCAGCGTGATCTTGATCGTGCGGTCCGTATTGCGCCGCAGGAATTCGACGTCGCGCCCCTCGACCGGGCGCAACCACCGGATCGGGCCGACAACTCGCGGCACCGTAACCGAGCCGCCGGTGCGTCCCGGCACCGCCGCAGGGTTGTCGAGATCGATCCCGGAAAGCGCCGTCGCAAAGCGGTTGGAATAGCTCTCGCGGCGGATCTCGCCGTCGGTGATGATGTCGATGCCGGCGCGCTCCATATCGCGAATCGCCAGCACGGTCGCATCATCCTGCGCCTGTTCGAGCCAAGGCTCCGGTATCCGCCACAGGTCACTCGCCCGCACTCGCACCGGCGGCAGATGGGTCAGCTTGTCGCGATCGATCAGCCAGTCCGGCTGCGGATAGCTGCCGACCACGGTGGTGGGGAGCAGGGTTTCGGTCATCTGTGGGGCTCCATGACGATCCGCTTAGTCGATCGTCTCGGCCATTGGCCGGATCGCGATCCCGGCCTTTTCCAGCTTGTTCCGGATCTGCTCGGCCATTGTCACCGCCGCCGGATTGTCGCCGTGGACGCAGACCGTGTCGATCGAGACCGGGATACGCTTGCCCGAATTGCTGATGATCGCGCCTTCGCTCACCATTGCCTGCACCCGCGCGGCGGCCTCTTCCGGGTCGTGCAATACAGCTCCCGGGAGCTTGCGCGAGACCAGGTTGCCGGTGTCGTCATAGGCGCGGTCGGCGTAGATCTCGCGCGCCATTCTCAGGCCCAGCTCGTGCGCCGCGCGCTCGAGCTCGGTGCCGGCCATCACGACATATATCAGCTCTCGGTCGACCGCGGCGATGGCGCGGCCGATGGCGAGCGCCGTGGTACGGTCGACGGCGGCGAGGTTGGCCAATGTGCCGTGCGCCTTGACATGGCCGACGCGGTGCCCGACCGCACGAGTCACACCTTCCAAGGCGCCGATCTGGTAGACGACCATCTTTTCGATGTCCTCGGGCTTCTCGCCCTGGATCTGGCGCCGGCCAAATCCCCAGACGTCGAAAAAGCTCGGATGCGCGCCGATCCCGACGCGGTTTTCCTTGGCCCGGGTCACGGTCTCGAACATGACCAGCGGGTCTCCCCCGTGGAACCCGCAGGCGACATTCGCCGAAGAGACGATCTTCAGCATCTCGGCGTCGCTGCCCATAGTCCAGGCGCCAAAGCTCTCGCCCATGTCGCAATTGAGGTCGATCACGTCCATCGCGGTTTCCCGGGTCGTTCAGTACTCCTTATATGGGAGGAATTTGCCGCTGAGGGTTAGTTTGACGCGGTCGCCTTTCGGGTCGGGCTGGCGCTCGATCGTCATGTCGAAATCGATCGCGCTCATGATTCCGTCGCCGAATTCCTCCTGGATCAATTCCTTCCAGGTCGTGCCGTAGACCTGGACGAGCTCGTAGAAGCGGTAGATCAACGGATCGGTCGGCACCGCGCTCGGCAATGAGCCGCGGTAGGGGATCTCCTGCAGCAGGAGTTTTTCGTCGTCGCCGAGATCCAATAGTTTGGCGGCGCGCTCGGCCTGCTCGGGGCGCAGCTTCATCTGGCCCATCAGCGCGGCCGTCAGATAAATCGCCGAGCCGCCGCCGATCTCGGCGACAATCGTCTTCCAGCTCAGGCTCTTGGCGCGCTTGGCGGCGAGGATCTTGCGGGTCACTTCATCACGGGTCATTGCGTGGCTCCTCTGCAGGCGAGATCCTCGCACGGCAGCAAGGCCTGTGCCAATCTGGAGGTTCGCGGCTAGCGCGCCAGGCGAAATCAGAGGACACCCCGACCCTCACCCCGCGGGCGGCGAGGGAGAAAGCCCCTCGCCCCAGGGACGGGACACGCAGTCTCAAACCGGATCTCGTTGCCGCATCAAACGGGCGACGGCGCGCGAGTCGGGATCGGTCTGCGATTCGAGTGCGGCGATGACCCCGGGGCGGTCGGCCGCGGGGCGGTTTTGGCTCAGTTTGTATTTGCCTTCGAGCCGGGTGACGGCGATGTCGAGCCCGACGATGCCCTTCAGCATCGTCTCGACGTAGTCCTCAGGCAGATCCTGCATTCGCCACGCGACCGGATTGCGGGCCTCGTGACGTTCCGACAGACGAGCCAGAAACCGGCGCAGCCATTCGTCATCCTCGACCAGCCGCACCGTCCCATAGGCATGCACATCGATGTAATTCCAAGTCGGAACGCTCGGCCCGGTTGCGTACCAATTGGGTGAGATGTAGGCGTGCGGCCCGTGAAAAATCGCCAGCACCTCGCCGCCGCGCGCGAGATCGGCGACTTGCGGGTTGGGGCGGGCGAGGTGACCATGCAGGTGCAGCCGCTCGCCGTCGCGCTCGGTCAGGAACGGTATGTGGCTCGCCACTAGCCTCGCGCTACCATGGCTGGCGAGGAGGCCGAAATCGTACCGCTCGATGTGCTCGATCAATACTTCCGGGCGTGCTTCGGTGAAGGCGGGGGGCAGGTAAACCATTTCGTCTCCCGTTGCCGAGCCTCGGCGGCGTCAGCTCATATGCGCGATGAGCGGAGCGGCGAGCAGTCCCGCCCCGGACAACAAAAGAATGATCCCGGAGGCGCGGTTGATCCACTTCAGATGTCGCGCGTCAAAGGAACGGAACAGCGAACCCAGTCCGAAGGTGAGCGCCAGCCACCACAGCATGGAACCGAGCCACACCCCGAGCACCAGGATCGCTGCGCGGGCGAAGGTGGCGTCGGCGCCGCTGAGGCCGAGGGCGGAAAAGATGCCGAGGAAGGCGAGGATCGTGATCGGATTGGTGAGGGTCAAGGCGAAAGTCGATAGAAAGTCGCGCAACAGGCCTTCGGCATCCGGTTCGGAGGATTGCCTGGCTTCAAGCTTGGCCAGCAATGCGGAGCCTCCGACATAGAGCAGGTAGCACCCGCCGACGATACGCAGCCATTTGTGATAGCCGATCAGCCAATCGGAAACAAAGGTCAGCCCGAACGCGGCGATGAACCCGAAGAGCGCATCCGCCGTCGCGGCGCCGAGCCCGGAGACCAAGCCCGCCAGTTTGCCCTCGAAGATCGTCCGGCGGACGCACATGACGCCCACCGGGCCGACCGGCACGGCGATCACGATGCCGACCGCAATGCCCTTCAGCAAGAATACTAAAAGCAATCTGAAATCCCGCCGCTGCGGTGCGACCGAAGGCGCGCTATGCTAGTCGGCATCGTTGCAAACTTTCGAGCCGCCGGAGACCGCGATGACTGACACCGATGACGCCCACCGATTCGAGTTCGTTTCGATCGACGGCGAGCGCCTGCCGCTCGATGCGTGGCGCGGGCGGCCGGTGCTCATCGTCAATACCGCCTCCTTTTGCGGGTACACCCCACAATACAGCGATCTCGAAGCCTTGTGGCAGCGCTATCGCGATCGCGGCCTCGTCGTGCTCGGCGTGCCGTCCAACGATTTTGGCCGGCAGGAGCCGGGCTCGGCCGGCGAGATCAAGGAGTTCTGCGCGACAAATTACTCAGTCGCCTTTCCCCTGACCGAAAAGTGCCGGGTCATCGGTGGCGAGGCGCACCCATTCTACCGCTGGATCGCGGAAAACCTCGGCGAGGCCGGCGCGCCGCGCTGGAACTTCCACAAATATCTGGTGGGACCCGATGGCCAGCTGGCGGGTGCGTGGCCGGCGCAAGTCTCGCCGGCCGACCGCCGCATCACCGGCGAAATCGAGCGGCTATTGCCACAAGGGTCTTAACAGATCCCGTCATCTCAGTAGAGGGTGCTGGCAACGTGGCTTATCAGTACCCCTAAGAGGAGGTCGACGAAGACGACAAACCCCGCGGCCGTGGCGGTCGTGTCGAGCGCGACGCGGGCGATGAACCACTCGTAGACGAGAACGGCGATCGCAGCGGCGGCCTCGATGGCCTGGGCGGGTTGGGCGCCCAGCACTCCGCTCTCGGTTTCCAGCCCAACCAGCACAAAGAGCGCGCTCTGCGGCAGCTGTGACCAGTTGTAGGGGACCATGAAATCGAAGAAGCGGTGGGCCCGCCCGATGCGCTGCGTCACGATCAACATCAGCAGCGGGAACGCGGTCCAGGCGATCACATAGGCGATCGTTTCGACTGTTATGATGACAAGCGCGCCCGAACTCTCCCATTCGGCGACCGTCACTCGCATCGACAGCAGTACGAGATAGAGCGGGTAGCTGATGACGGCGGCTCGGAATGAGCGCCAGAACCCGTCCGCCGAGCGGTCGAAATACGACAGACCGCCACGGTCGCCGCGCGCCAGCCGCAGCGCACCAATTATCGCCTGTCGTACTTCCAACCATGCCGAAGTCGGCATCAGATGGTCACCAATAAGGAAGCCCCTCTCCGCCCTTCAGGGGGGGAGAGGGAGGGGCCCAACCCCCACGGGTCCGCGCGAAGCGCGGCCCGAGGACAGGCTCCGGGTTGGGAGGGTGAGATGGGCGGCGCCGCGAACCGTCTCGTGGGCCCCCCTCACCCTGCCCTCTCCCCCCGGCCGGCGGGGGGAGAGGGTAAATTGACCGTCGGTAGGTCGAATATGCGACAATCATTTGGAATGGTCGAAGAACAAGTCGAGGAAGGTATGGTAAATCTCGCTCAGGGTGGCGAGATCCGAGAGCTCGACCCGCTCGTCCACTTTGTGCATCGTCAATCCGACGAGGCCGAATTCGGCGACCGGACAGTGGGTCCGGATGAACCGCGCGTCGGAGGTGCCGCCTGTGGTGCTGAGTTCGGGCATTCTCCCGGTGACCCGCCGGATCGCCTCGACAAGGCAGTCGCTGAGCATCCCCGGCGCAATGACAAATGCTTCACCGCTGACTGCAATATCGAGCGCGTAATGCCCGCCGACCTCATCGAGCCGCTGCTTAAGCCAGCGCTCGAGCTTCTCGCTCGTCCAACAATCGTTGAAGCGGATATTGAACACTGCCCGCGCGGTCGCCGGGATCACGTTCGCGGCCGGATTGCCGATGTCGATTGTCGAGACCTGCAGGGTGGAGGGCTGGAAATGGTCGGAGCCCCGGTCGAGCTCGGCGGCGGTCAGCGCATGGAGCATCACGACAAGGCGATGGGCGGCATTGTCGGCGAGGTGAGGGTAGGCCGTGTGACCCTGCACGCCGTGTGCCGTCAGCCGGCCGGTCATGCTGCCGCGCCGGCCGATCTTGATCATGTCGCCCAAATGCTGCGCACTGGTCGGCTCGCCGACGACACAGGCGTCGATCTTCTCGCCGCGCTCCTCGAGCCAACCGAGCACCTTGCGGGTGCCGTTGATGGCGTCCCCTTCCTCGTCCCCCGTGATCAACAAACTGATCGATCCGGCGAAATCCCGACCGCGCTCACGTAACAGGCGTTCCGCCGCCGCAATGAACGCGGCGATCGCGCCCTTCATGTCAACGGCGCCGCGGCCGCACAGCGCGCCGCCACGGACAGCCGCTGAGAAAGGATCGAACGACCAGGCCTCGGCAATCCCGGTCGGCACCACATCGGTATGGCCGGCGAAACACAGATTGGGACGGCCATTGCCGCGGCGCGCGTAGAGGTTATGGATATCGCCAAAGACCAGGCGGTGACAGTCGAACCCGAGGTTCTCCAATGCGGCTGCAACGAGGTCGAGCGCGCCCTCGTCCATCGGGGTGACGCTCGGGCGGCGGATCAGCGCGGCAGCGAGCGCTGCAGGGTCGAGAGCCGTCTCGCTCATTCCCGCAACAGCTCGTTGATCGAGGTCCGCGCGCGGGTGCCCGCGTCGACCTTCTTTACGATGACTGCACAGTAGAGGCTCGGGCCCGGCCGGCCGTCGGGCAGGTTCTTGCCGGGCAGCGAGCCGGGCACGACGACCGAATAGGCCGGTACGCGGCCCATCAGGATCTTGCCGGTTTCACGGTCGACGATTTTGGTGGTGGCGCCAATAAAGGTCCCCATCGCCAGCACTGCGCCGGTCTCGACGATCACCCCTTCGACCACTTCGCTGCGCGCCCCAATAAAGCAATCATCCTCGATGATGACCGGCTCGGCCTGCAACGGCTCGAGAACCCCGCCGATCCCAACGCCGCCCGAGAGGTGGCAGTTCTTGCCGATCTGCGCGCAGGAGCCGACGGTCGCCCAGGTGTCGACCATCGTCCCGGCGTCGACATAGGCGCCGACATTTACAAAGCTCGGCATCAGCACGACGTTCGGCGCGATATAGGCCGAGCGGCGCACGATCGATCCCGGCACCGCGCGAAACCCGGCGGCGCGGAAGCGGTTCGATGACCACCCGGCGAATTTGGATGGCACCTTGTCCCACCACCGCGCCGCACCGCGCTCGGGGTCGGCGGGACCGCCCGGGATCTCGACCATGTCGTTGAGGCGGAACGACAGCAATACCGCCTTCTTCAACCATTGATGGACCTGCCAGCCCGTCCCGGTTTTCTCGGCGACGCGCATCCGCCCGGCATCCAGGCCATCGAGCGCCTCCTCGACCGCGTCGCGGTGGGCGCCTCGGCTCTGAGGCCCGAGCCCGTCGCGGGCTTCCCAGGCGGCATCGATAGTCGTGGCGAGATCGGCGTCGGTCATGGCTGTCCCGAGTGGGCTGACGATGTTTGAGGGCGCCGCAACATGATCGACCCGCCCCTACAGTGTCAACGCAGCTCACCGCCGTGCAGAAGCCGCCGCTGTTTTCGCTGATATGCCCGGAAAAAACAGCGAAGGAGCCGGCATTCACCGCGAAAACCCTCACTTATTTGGCTGCGCGGCGGCGGAGTAACAGCGAATAACAGCCAGCAGGAACAGCCAGGTCTGGCTGCAAATCGCCGGATGGTGGCTGCCTTTCGGGTGAATGACGGATGACCTACTGAGGCTACAATTCTTCGCACTGAGCATCTGTGGATTCAGATTTAGATTGCATTCGATAAAATCCTTAAATCAGCGGAAGCTGCGCCGACCCTCCAAATTGGACTCGATACCATGCCATTGCGGCTATTTTCCGGAACCGACATCGCGCAAACCGTGCGGCGGTCGAACTGCATCGCTGTGACTGTGTTTGGGACCGTCGGCTAAGTGCCGAGCCCGCAGGTTTGTCTGCAAGCGTATCGCCGTTGCCGCAGTGATCGCACGCTGCCACACGGTGAATCTTGCAGCCAACCGCGTCCGAACTGGGTTCACTCGGGTCGCCCCCCTTGCAACTCGGGGCCGCTACCGTGACGACCGCAGTGCGGCGAGGCCATGGCGTCGACATCAACGTGGCGTCGACATCAAACAGTAATAATTTCTTGCACGCGGCCTTTTTTCGATGCGCTAATTCTCCATTTATCGGAGAATATCGGCGCAATAGCGCGTAGGGCTCGCTATTGGGAGACGAGGAGGGATAGACCAGATGGCGACGTTGGACGAGATTGGGCAGGAAAAGCAGCGGATTTCCGAGCGGCTGGCGCGGATTGATGCCGAACGGACAAAGCTGGCTGATCAGCTCAATGAACTGGAGATCACCGAGCGCGTTTTGACGCGATTCGGCGGCAGTGCCGATACAGCCGAAAGGCGGCGGCGAGGACGCCCGGCAAGAACTGGCCCAACGGCCGCCCCGCAGCGCAGAGCGCGCGGCGGCCAGAAAGCGGCGGCGAGCGTGTCCTTGAGTGACGCCACTCTGCAGGCCGTCAAGGCGCATCCCGACGGGGCCACGCCGAACGACATCCTCAACCACTTGTCGCGGGAATTCGGCATGGCGGTCCGGCCGAACCACCTCGGTATCGCGCTGCAACGGCACCGGCGCGCTGGCCGGCTCGAAAACCGCGATCAGCGCTGGCACCTGCCGCCATCGGGGCAGCGGGAGCAGTCTGATCACGCCGCGATGACCGGCTGACCCCAACGGGCTCCCAGGTGCCGGGATAGGGCCGCAGCCGCCGCTCCTTTTTGGAAGCGCGTGCGGCCTCTGGCGATTTGGCCCCTTGGGTGATTGGGCGCGCTGAGGGCACCCTCCTCGGCTGCGGCCAACTTTTCAGAGCGGCGCTATTCGATTTTCAACAGCCGCTTGGCATTGCCGTTCAACAGCTTCTCCTTGTCTTCCGAGCACAGCGGCAAGGTTTCCGTCCATTTCGCGCCCGGAGGGTTGTCGACAAACGGATAGTCAACCGAGAAGAGAATGCGGTCGATCCCCATTTCCATCATGCAGCACAGCAGGGCGGGATCGGAGAAGAAGCCGCTCGTCGTAATATAGAAGTGCTCGCAGAAGGTGTCGCGGAAGCCCTTGCCGCCCTTGCCGTCCCGTGCCAGGCCCATGTTGATGCGCCAGAGATAAAACGGCAGGCCCTCGCCGAGGTGGCCGAGAATGATCTTCAGACCGGGATAGGCGTCGAACACGCCGCTCAACACCAGACGAACGCCTTGCGTTGCAGTCTCGACCGTGAAGCCCCAGGCGGCGCGCAGCAGTGAAGGGTACTGCGCCACATAGTCCTTGTAGTAGGCCTCGATAACAGCGGGATGCGGGGTCGAGGGATGCATGTAGAGCGGCACGTCGAGCGCCTGTGCCCGCTCGAAAATCGGCCAGAACCGCTTGTCGTCGAGGAAGAGCCCGTTCGTCAGCCCGTTTACCAGCGCACCCTTGAAGCCGAGTTTGGTAACAGTGCGCTCCAGCTCCTCGGCCGCAGCCTTTGGATCGGGAGTGGGGATCGCAGCAAAAGCGGCGAACCGGTCGGGATGCGATCGCACTGTTTCATAGAGCCGGTCGTTGGCGCCGCGCGCCAGTCGGACCGCGGTCTCGGCATCCAGTTTCTGCAGCCCCGGATTGGCATGCGACAGCACCTGCAAATCGATCCCGGCCTGGTCCATTTCCCGCAGTCGCAGCTCGCCAACATCGTCGAGACGCTCGACGATCCGCGGCGCTGTGGTCATGTCCAATCCGGTGATATGCCGCTTCACCTCGGGGTCGAAGTAATGCTCCTCCAGCGCGATGATGTAAGGTTTTGTTGCCATTCGCTCCTCCTCCCATGCAGCCATAGGCACTGATCTACACCGTTGCGGCGGTATGATTCGTTCTGCCAGCTAGATCCGATGAACCACACGCACTACCGGCCCGGCAGCCTGCGAGCGTGGGCTCGCAAATCGTAAGCTTCGTCGGCTGCCTGTTCGGGCGATAGTGCAGGGTCGCCCGCCAACAGCCGCCGCGCGACGACGTGGTCGGCTGTTCGATTGACCAATTCGACGCCGATCAACCGCCCGCCGCGGAAGCAGAATACCGAGAAATTCCGGTCGGCCGGGTCGCCGCGGAGAACCGAGGTGTCGTGCCCTATGGTGATGCCGGCGATCTGCAATTTCAGATCGCCCTGGTCGCTCCAGAACCACGGCACCTTCTGGTAGGGCGCCGGCCGTCCGGCGAGACGGTCGGCGACGCAGCGTCCTTGGTCTACCGCGTTCTGCACCAATTCGAGGCGTACGCGAACTGGCGCGAAAGGGGTCGGGAAATTGGCGCAATCGCCAATGGCGGAGATCGCCGGGTCGCTGGTCGCCAGATACTCGTCGACGACGATGCCGTCATCGACCGCGAGCGCGGCGTCGCGGGCCAGCTCGGCATGCGGGATGACGCCGATGCAGATCAGGACCAGATCGGCGGGGATATGCCGGCCATCGGTCGTCTCGACCCCGGTAACCCGGCCGCGGCTGCCGAGGATCCGGACTGCTCCGGTGCCGAGCGCGACCTCGGCTCCCCAGCCAATATGCACTTCGGTAAAGAACCGCGACACTGGTGCGGAAACCACCCGGCCCATTGGCTGACGGGTCACTTCAATGATGTGGACCATGGTGCCGCGTGCGAGCGCGACGGCGGCGAATTCGAGGCCGATAAAGCCTGCACCGACAACCACGACCTCGCTTGCCTCGTTCAGCCGCTGCCGCAGAGCATCAGCATCGGCGAGGGTGCGCAGCGCCAATACGCCGTCGAGCTCGGCTCCGGGCATGGCAAGGGGCCGGCACCCGGCTCCGGTCGCGAAGATGAGATGGTCCCACGATAAGTTGATGCCCGAGGCCAAATGCAGGCGCTGCTGTCCGCGATCTATTGCCGTCACCGCGTCGCCGTAGACCAGGTCGATCTGCTGCTTGGCGTAAAACTCGGCGGGCCGCAGCCAGAGATCGTCGATCCCGGATTGACCGGCTAGGTAGGATTTCGACAGCGGCGGGCGCTGGTAGGGCAGAACAGGCTCGTCGCCGATCAGCACGATGCGGCCGGCAAAGCCGGCGTCGCGCAACGAGGCGGCAGCCTGGAAACCGGCTTGGCCGGCGCCGATAATGGCGACGACCGGAGCCGGCATCAGACCTGCGTCTCTGGCAGATAGACGACGAGACCGTCGAATTCGGGAGTTGCGACCAGTTGACAGCTCAACCGGCTGTTCGGCTTTCGCGCACTCGCAGTGAATTCGAGCATCGCCTTCTCGTCGTCCGATTGAGGCGGGGTGCGATCGAGCTGGTCCGGCTCCACATAGACATGACAGGTGGCACACATCATCTCGCCGCCGCACTCGGCAACGATGCCGTCGACGCTGTTGACGATCGCCGCTCGCATGACGCTGGTGCCAAGCGGAACGTCGAGCACCTCGCGCGCCCCGTTGGGATGTACATAGGTGACTTTCGGCATCGTATTCCTATCGGTTGGACACAGGGGCAATTGGACACAAGGGCAATTGGACATCGGGCAAGCGACAGCCGATCTAAACCGCCACCGGCCACCCGGCGTCAAGTCCCGAGGTCGATCGCGACCTCATCGCCTCGCGCGACAAGCTTAGCGCCCAATCCTGCACTCTCGCGCGCGATCCGGTCGAATGCCGCCGCTTCGTCCGCCAGCGCTCGGGGAACCGTGCGGTTGCGATCATCGTGCCGGACGAATTGGAGTGTAACCCTCTCGATCCGCTCTCCGTCCCAAATCGCCCGGACCATCATGCCGAGCCAGTCGCCGTGCCTTCTGCCGCCATGGCCGGTATGAAAGGAAAAGCTGCCGAGTCCGTAGAAGATCGGCACGCCCCTGTATACCTCGATCGG
Source organism: uncultured Alphaproteobacteria bacterium (assembly GCA_963736715.1). Taxonomy (GTDB): domain Bacteria; phylum Pseudomonadota; class Alphaproteobacteria; order ATCC43930; family CGMCC-115725; genus AP-15. The sequence goes on from CAVTQA010000050.1 coordinate 25,007, forward strand.
CAGCGAAAAGTGCGGCCCGTGGCCGATGACTATGCCGGCGCCCGCGTCAATTGCCCGGTGGGCGATTTCGGTCATGTAATGAAGCACGTCCTCGTGCAGCCCCCAGTGAAACGACGCGATGACGATGTCGGCCCGCCGTCGCAGGTCAGCGATGTCTTCTTCGAGCCATCGCAGATAGGCCGGATCGGCCCAGGTCACGATCTCGGGCGGGATGCCCGGCCGATTGGCCGGCGGGCGGCCGCCGTGCAGCGGGATATGATAGGCGGTGTGCCCGCGGATCACCGCGATGCCGACGCTGTTGTCGCCGGCCTCGTGATTGGTCGGCCAATAAACCGAGCTGCGCTGCAGAAACCCGAATCGTACCCCGTCTCGCTCCAGGATCACCGGAGCCCGCGCTGCCGCCCGGTTCGCCCCGGCCCCGGTATGCGCGATCCCGACATCGTTTAGGCGGGCGATTGACCCGGTAATTGCCGCCTCGCCATAGTTGACGTTATTGGCGATGCCGACGGCATGAATGCCGGCCAATGTTAGCGCCTCGGCGGCTACCGAGGGATCGGCATAGAACCCCTCGTGATCAACCGAATGCCGGCCCGGCGGCCGATAGAGACAGCATTCTAGATTTGAAAAGACGATGTCGGCGGCACGGAACTCGTTCTCGATCGATGAGAATGGCACCGCCGGATCCGCGACATTCATCAGATTGACGTCCCCGGTCAGGATCATCTTTGCCGCCATTTGCCACTCCCGTCGCTCCGCTCCCGGCGACGATAGCGGTGCCGGCGACGAAGCGCCACAGGCTCCAACGGGTTGCTCCCTCTCGCCATCAAGGCCCCGTTCCAGAAGCGCGAACTTTACCTTCTGTGGATTGGGTGATGGAAATACTGCAGCTTCATCACCAGCCTCCGCCACTTACGTCACACCGGCGAAGGAGCCTGTAATCAAATTAATGCTGGCGCGCCAAGCCGATCCGTTCGTCGTTCCCGCGCAAGCGGGAACCCAGGGATTTCAGTCACTTGCCCTGGGCCCCCGCTTTCGCCGGGGCGACGGATTCGAGTGGGCGCGCAATTGGATTACAGCCTCGAAGGCCGGTGCCCATTCCGGAATTCGCGCGATTCAGCACGAGAGACTTGGATAAAGGTCGATCGAACGCGGATTATCGCGCTCGATCAGGCACACGGATCCCGGCCTTCGCCGGGAAACCAATTTAATATGGGTTCTTAATCGGACAGAATGAGCCGGCAGCGGGAGCCGAAGATGGAGCGGATAAAGGAATCACCTCTTGCGCTCTATCAGGCGCACCTGGAAGCGGGTGAATTGGCTTACCAATGGAGCGCCGAGGCCGGAAAAGCGGTGTTCTACCCGCGCATCATCTGCCCCTTCAGTGGCAGCGACCGTCTCGAATGGCGGGTGAGCGCGGGTCTCGGGACGGTTTATGCCACGACGGTCACCCATCCACGAGAAGGCGCGCCGTACAATGTCGCCCTGATTGATGTCGACGAAGGTTTCCGGATGATGAGCCGGGTCGAGGGTGTTGCGCCGGACGCGGTGCAGATCGGCATGCGGGTGCGGTATCGTGTACATCGGCCCGGCGGGGACGAGCCGGCCTACCCGGTATTCGTGCCGTGCGCCGATAGCCCACGGACTAGTTCCGTGGGGAGGACGGCCTGATGGACCGGCTGCAGCGCGGCTCCGCCGCGATCGTCGGCGTCGCCGAATCCGATCTGGGCGCGGTCGCCAAGGAGATGAGCCCGATCGATCTGATGGCGCAAGGCATCCAGCGGGCGCTCGCCGATTGCGGCCTCAATCTGCGCGATGTCGACGGGCTTCTCTGCGCGACGGCGCAGAGCCGCACCTCGGGCCTTGCATTAAGCGAATATCTCGGCATCTCGCCCGCCTTTATCGATACGACGATCCTCGGCGGCTCGTCATTCATGTTTCATGTCGCGCACGCGCAGGCCGCGCTCCAGCTGGGCCTGTGCAAAATCGCGGTCATCGCTTATGGCAGCACCCAACGGACCGTCGGCCGCCGTCAGGCCTCGGTGCGCGAATATAATCCCTACGAAACTCCGTTCCGGCCGTTTCTGCCCGCGACCGCCTATGCGTTGGCGGCATCGCGCCATATGCACCAATACGGCACGACCCGCGAGCAATTGGCGGCGGTCGCGGTGGCGGCGCGCGAATGGGCGTTGCTCAACCCGGCAGCCTGGGAAAAGAAGCCGCTGACGATCGACGAAGTATTGTCGGCGCGCATGGTGAGCTATCCCTTTACCGTACGCGATTGCTGTCTGATCACCGATGGCGGCGGCGCGGCGGTCATGACGACCGCCGAGCGCGCCCGATCTCTAAAAAAACCACCGGTCTATGTCCTCGGCTGCGGCCAGGCGATCACGCATGCCAATATTTCGAGCATGCCGGATCTGACGGTGACCGGTGCCGTGACGTCAGGACGTGCGGCTTACCAGACGGCGCGGCTTGGCCCCGGCGACATCGACGTGGTCGAGCTGTACGACGCCTTCACGATCAACACGATCCTTTTTCTGGAGGATCTCGGCTTCTGTCCGAAAGGCGAGGGCGGCCGCTTCGTATCGAACGGCCATATTGCGCCGGGCGGCGGTCAGCCGATCAACACCAATGGCGGCGGTCTCTCCTATTGCCACCCCGGCATGTACGGATTGTTCTTGTTGATCGAGGCGGCACGGCAGCTGCGTCGCGAATGCGGCGCCCGCCAGATCGCCGATTGCGAAACCGCGATAGCGCACGGCAATGGCGGGGTGCTGTCGTCCCAGAGCACGGTGATCCTCGGAACCCAGGCGACGATTTGAGGCGTCGCTCCAGGGTGTGACATTCAGCTGCTCTTTACTTCAGCGCAGATCGAGAAGCATCGTTAACCGTTTTCCATTGTAAATCGACGGCGATCTTCCGTGGAATTCACCAATCGAGGGACAGCGAGCTTTCGTCCGCTCGAGCAGTAAGCAACGATGCGCTCTAGCAGGATTGAAGCAAGAATGCGGGGATTCCGTATTCGCCCTTCCCAGATTAGTGGGGGGAACAAGCCAGTGTTCACCTGGCCCGGTGGCTCGGCGTCGCCGCGCTGATCGCGGTCGTCGCAGCGTACTATCTTCTGCTGCTCAGCAATGGCACAATGCAAATCTTTGCGCCGGAACTACTGGATAAAGTCTTCGACAGTACGCTATCGCATTTGCTCCATGGCGAATTCGACGTCGATCCGAACGCGATCGGGTTCGAAGCAACAACTATAAAGGGCAAAGCTTATACCTATTTTGGCATCTTCCCCCGCGCTGCTGCGGTTATTGGCGTTGCCGTTTACAGATCTTGCCCGAGCCCATCTCGCCCGGCTGTCCTGCCTGGCGGCCATGGTCATTTTCGTTGCGCTACAATTGCGGACTCTCCTTGTTGTCCACGCCAGCCTGCCAGCTGCGAGCCGGAAACCCGCGTTTCTCGGCGCTATGGTGGCCGCCACCGTCCTCAGCGGCCCGCAAATCTACCTGCTGGCATTTGCTGAAGTCTATGACGAGGCGATTTTGTGGGCGGGCGTTATGGCTGCGGCGTTCAATCTGGTCGTATTGCGGGGAGCGCTCGGTCCGGGGCTGCGCAACTCCGATCTCGCGTGGCTCTCCGTTTTTGCCGGGCTCGCCCTCAACACGCGAGGCTCGATTGGGATAGGCCTTTATATCGCCACGTTTCTGCTGGTCATGCGGGCGGCATGGCGTTGGCGTCCCGAGCGCCTATTGGCGGCACCCGCGAGAAAGGTTGCGGCGTCGATCGGGGCCGTAATGTGCGATCCCGGCGTCGTTTTGCCGCTTGTCATCCTCGGAGTACTGGCCGTCGCGGTCGGAATTGTCAATTTCGGGCGCTGGGGCAACCCTTTCGGCTTTGGCGGGGACGCTCATAATTACAATCTGCTGCAGCGCGATCCAAAGGCGCTTCGGGTGGTTGAAACCTATGGTGCGTTCGATCTGAGCCGCGTCTGGATCGGTGCCCTTTATTATGCGACCGGTATCCCTTGGCTGCTGAAAAATGTTCCGGCGTTGGAGAGTTTCTGCAAGCGCGATACTTTCGGATCGAGACGCCGCCGCTCACTCCGCTGTTGACCAATCCTTTGACGATCTTCCTCGCCGGTATCGGTCTCTACCGCGTCACAGGGAAGCCGGACATGCGCGGCGACAGTTTAGCGATTTTGCGGCTGACGTTGATTGGGCATGGCATCATCATCCTTATGATTTTTGCTTTTCTCGCTCTTACCCTGCGCTACCGGTTCGATTTCGCGCCGTTTATGACGCTGGCCGCGTTCGTCGGATATCGGTCATTTAGCATTGCTGCGGCTGAAAGCAGCAAAAAATGCCAGAAGAGACTCTTCGCGGCAGCAGTGGGTCTCTGCTTCGCCGGTATTCTTTTCAGCCATTATGTGCTGGTGCTGCACAAGGCCTGGAGCATGGGTGTGCCGATGGACGTTCGCCTGTCTCTTCGGCCGTTCTTACCGTCAACCTATCTGCCGGTACCGGGGGCCCCTTCCAGTGAAGATAATGAGAGCGGAAATCCTGTAGACGCGCCTATACCTGGAAACCGGCCAGTTATACCAATAGTTGTATGAAATCAATAGTATCTATGCTGCCCCAGGCCGTCATGGGCCGGGTTATGGTCAATGGATGGCTGATCTTTGGCCTCTTCGTGGCTTGTGTCGGCGTCGCGACAATTCCAATTTTTAGTGACCGCTACCTGTCGATAAACGATTACCTCAATCATCTGGCACGCGGTGCCGTGTTGCTGAATTATCATCGCAATCCAGCCTTTGCGCAGTTTTTCGCGCCGAATTGGCAAATGTTGCCGAACCTGGCTCTTGACCTATGGATTGTTGGATTGGGTCACATTCTTCCAGTCCAGATTGCGGGAAAGCTCTTTATCGCAGCGATCTTAGCCCTCATGCTCGGCGGCACTATCTGTCTTCATCGGGTGACGTTTGAAAAATGGTCGCTGTGGCCATTTCTCGCTATTGTTCTACTATACAATCGCCTGCTTCTGGTCGGCCTGCTAAATTTTCTTTTCGGCGTTGGCTTATGGCTCTTTGTTCTGTCTCTGTGGATTTACTTACGTCCTGGGCAGCCATTGATCCGCGCCTCGGCTTTGACCGTGGGCGCGCTCGCCGTGTTTTTTGTGCACCTATTTGCCTTTGGAATTCTCGCGGTGACGATCGCCGCTTACGAGTTGGTCGTATTTCTATCGGGCGATCGATCATTGCGCAAGAGGCTGCTTGATCTCGTCGTCGGCGGGATCCCATTTCTGCCGGTCATCGCCCTTCTCGTTGTGCTCTCACCTCACAGCGATGAGTCGACCATCGTCAGATACCGGGACATCTGGACGCGTATTTTAGGCTTTGCTGCGCCGATCATGTATGACTGGCGCGTTGATGCAGCGTGTTATCTTATCTTGTTCACCCTGTTGGCCTGGATGGTATTAAGGAGAGCCATCCGCGTGAATTGGCCACTGTCAGCCGGCGTCATTGCCCTATTCGCGTTACAGTTTTGCATGCCGAACGTGATGATGACCGCGGAGGGAGGCGACCGTCGTATCCCGATCCCGATGATGCTTCTGGCCATCGCGGCAAGCGACCCGAAAAAAGCCTCTCGCCAACTCGGTCTAGTGCTTGGTTTGGCGACTGGTACTACGTTCGCCCTTCGCACCATCACGATTCAGCAGCATTGGTCGCAGGATCAGCCGGCGTATGCCGATACCTGGGCGGCGTTGTCTCGAATCCCAGCGGGCGCGCGCGTGGCAACCGCTCTTGCTCCCGATGTGTTCGACAATTTTTCGACGCCAATGCTCGCGCTTTCTTATATCCCAGTTTGGAATATAGTCCCGCGAGGTGGTTTCACACAGACCTTGTTTGCCTTCTCGACACAACAACCCCTGGTGCTAAACCCGGAATATGCGGCTCTGGCGGCAGCTACGCCGCCGGTTGATATCTGGCAGGCCTTTGTCGTCGGCGCAGGCGCTGCCGCATGTGCTCCGGCGTCTAAGCTGATTTCGGCATTGCGCGGATACGACTACGTCGTCTTCGTCGACCGCAGAAAATTCCGCGTTTGCCATATTTCGCTCCTTCAGCCAATCGTCGATGGGCGCTATGTGCAGGTTTTCCGGGTGACGCCCGCTTCTTAAAAAGCCAGATCGACGGGCCGCCGGGCGAACGGCGCCCTATCTCGCTGTTTCGACCAGAGTCCGGAGTTGCCTGACCAAACGGCGTTCCAAACGCGGATGGAGGTGGCGCAAGCGGCTGCGTATCGCTGCGGTGAGGCTGGTGTGATCGGCATCGTAAGCAATCATTAAATCCTTCTGATCCACAGGTGTGGAGCATCACGTGCCGATGCCGCTCGCCTACTCTGCTGCCCTTCTCGCCTTTCGCCCATGCTGCATTTGGACTATAATGATCTCGCCGACCTGAGCTGTTCGCATCGTTGCCCCATTCGTATCCTCGCTTGGGGATCGTGCGTGATCGGCTACGCACCGGATCCGCGTTCGCTTACCAAACAGCTGCACGGCCAACAGAGATGAAGGTGCGTCTGATACAGGTCGTAATCGGTCTCGCCTGCACGTTGTTCTTTCTGGCGATCGCCGTCTATCGAGTGCAGCTGGGAGCAGTCGGTGCGGCTCTGGCGGGTGCCAATCCGCTCTGGGTTGCGGCGGCGATGCTGATATATGCAGCGAACTTGACAATTCGAGCCTGGCGTTGGCAGCTCATCCTGCGCCCGGTTGCGGCAATTCCTTACCCGATCGTAGCGCGCGCGCTGCTCGTCGGCTACGGGCTGAATGCCGTCATGCCGGCGCGACTGGGCGAGCTCTTTCGCGCAGAATTCTTCAAGAATACCTTTGGACTGTCACGGGTGTGGGGGCTGACTTCAATCGTCATCGAGCGGCTGTTCGATGGGATTACGGTCATCTGCTGCCTCGGGGCGGGCCTGCTGTTCGCCGCCGCGGCAAAGCCGAACGCAGGGCTGCTGATCGACGTGTTGGTGACGGGCAGCGCTCTGTTCGGCGCCGGGTTGCTTGCCGCCTTCTACCTTTCCGGCTCCATGATGTCCCGCATTGTGGGGCGATTTCCCGGATTATCTGGCCAAATGGCCATGGTGCAGCAAGGGTTCGAAATTCTGCGAACCTGGCGCACATTGGAGGTCATCGCGATCACTTTGGTTATTTACGTGCCGGATGCGCTCTCCCTGTGGTTTCTCGTCAAGGCGGTAGGGTTGACGCTCGGGTTTTCCGACACCCTGGTCCTCCTCGGTGCAGCGAGCCTGAGCACGCTCGTGCCGTCCGGCCCGGCCTTTCTCGGTACCTTGCAATTCGCCTATGCGCTTGCCGTCGAATTCGCCGGCGGCGCTCGGGCGCTCGGCATTGCTGCGGCGACTCTCGCGCAGCTCTGCCTGCTTCTCCCCCTTGCGCTCATCGCCGCCGGCATTCTAGTTCACGGCTCGGGGACCGCTCTGTTTACGATTTTGGCGGGGCGGCAATCTGACGATGGTCGAACCGGCCCATGACGTACGCCGACCTGTTCCGTCTGCGGCAATGAAGGAGGCCTCGCCGGACGCGGCCGTACCCGGGGATGCCGCCGAATGGGAAACGGGACCCGTCCTCTCAGTCATAATCCCGGTCTATAACGAATTGCAGACTATTGGGCCGATTCTGCTCGAAGTGACGAAGGCGCTGCCCGAGGTGCCCAAGCAGATCATCATAGTCGACGACAGATCGAGTGATGGAACTTCCGACTGGCTGAGGAAGAACCTCGACCAGTCAGCGGGGAGCTGGCGCCGCCTGTCACTTGACGCCTCGGGCGGGCTCGAATTCTTCGCCGACGGCCCGCAAAATCATGCCGGGGTTTCGTTCACTGTCCTGTTCCACGAACGCAACAAGGGGAAAGGCGCCGCCGTCAGAACCGGCCTGACGAGCGCCTCCGGCGATGTCGTCGTCATTCAAGACGCCGACCTCGAATACGATCCCAACGACTGGTCGCGCATGCTTCCGCTGATCGTAGAACGGAAAGTGGCTGACGTCGTCTACGGCTCCCGGTTTTATGGCCGGCCGCATCGTTCGCTGTATTTCCATCATTACCTGGGCAACCGCCTCATCTCGTTTGTGTTCAATTTGTTATATGATCAAATGTTGTCAGACATCGAAGTATGTTATAAAATGTTCACGAGAGAGGTACTTAAGGAACTCAGACTTACTTCCGACGGTTTCGGGGTGGAGATCGAAATTTCCGCACAGATAGCGCGCGCACGGCGGTGGCGTATCTATGAAGTTGGAATCAGTTATTATGGACGCACATATGACGAGGGAAAAAAGATAAGCTGGCGTGATGGCCTCAAAGCCCTCCTATACCTCATCAAGTTTCGAATTCGTTCTGCGTGAGGTACTGTCTCGGCACGCACGGTGAATCGAGAGGACGAAGTCCTTTCTGACGGACCCGGCTCAGGGATAAGAATGGGGTCGTCGCGTCGGTTGCGCGGCCGCCCTTGACGACGGAGGAGACGATATGCCCGAAGGCGGATTGGTTCGCTTCGAGAATGTGGACGGGATCGGGGTCATCACGGTCGACAACCCGCCGGTCAATGCGCTGAGCCCCGGGGTGCCCGAAGGCATCGTCGAGAATGTCGAACGCGGCAATGCCGACCCGGCGATCCGGGCGATGGTGCTGATCGGCGCCGGCCGCAGCTTTATCGCCGGCGCCGACATCCGCACCTTCGGGACCCGTCGGCCGCCGCCGGTCGAGGGCCGCCGCACCCATCAGATACTCGACGCGAGCCAAAAGCCGGTCATTGCCACGATACATGGCTATGCGCTCGGCGGCGGGCTCGAAATCGCGCTCGCCTCGCACTATCGCATCGCCGTGTCGAGCGCCAAGGTCGGGCTGCCGGAGGTATTGATCGGCATTCTGCCGGGCAGCGGCGGGACGCAGCGGCTGCCAAGGCTGATCGGCCCGAAGGCCGCGATGGAGATGATCACCTCGGGGCGCCATGTTCCGGCCGAGGAGGCGCATCGCCTTGGCATCATCGACGAACTCGCTCCGGAAGCGGATTTGCGCGACGCAGCGATCGCGATGGCGCGCCGTGTTGCCGAAATCCGACCGTTGCCGCGCATCCGCGACCGCGACGCGAAGCTCGCCGAAGCCAAAGCTGATCCCGGCATCTTCGACGCGATGCGCAAGTCGATCGCGCGGCGCGCCCGCAACCAGAAGGCACCCTACAATTGTATCGCCGCGGTCGAGGCCGCCTGCACAATGCCGTTCGAAGACGGGATCAGGCGTGAGCGCGAACTCTTCGACGAGCTCGAGAATTCGGCCGAGGCACGCGCCCTTCGTTATGCGTTCTTTGCCGAGCGCGAGGTCGCCAAACTGCCCGACATCCCGCGCGACACGCCGCTGCGCCCGGTCAAGACCGCCGCGATTGTCGGTGCCGGCACGATGGGCGGCGGCATTGCGATGAGCTTTGCCGAGTTCGGCTTCCCGGTGAAGCTCCTCGAAGCGAGCCAAGAGGCGCTCGACCGCGGCATCGCGCGCATCCGCGCCAATTACGAGACCAGCGTCAAGCGCGGCAGCCTGACCGAGGCGGAGATGAACCGCCGCCTGGCGCTGATCGAGCCGGTGACCAGCTACGACGACATCGGCCAATGCGACGTCGTGATCGAGGCGGTGTTCGAGCGCATCCCAGTCAAGGAGGGGGTGTTCAAAAAGCTCGACGAGGTCATGAAGCCCGGCGCGCTGCTGTACACGAACACCTCGGGCATCGACATCGACATCATGGCCAATGCGACGAAGCGGCCGCAGGACATCGCCGGTACGCATTTCTTCGCGCCGGCCAACGTCATGAAATTGTTCGAGGTCGTGAAGGGGGCGAAGAGCGCCCCCGACACTCTGGCGACGGCGATGGATCTCGGCCGCAAGATCGGCAAGATCAGCGCGATGGCCGGCAATGGCGACGGCTTTGTCGCCAACCGCAGCCGCACCCCGTTTGGCACCGAGATGAACATCATGGTCGAGGAGGGGGCGCTGCCCGAGCAGGTCGACAAGGTCATGGTCGATTTCGGCTATCCGATCGGGCCATTTGCGACGGCCCATCTGTCGGGGCTCGACATCGGCTACGACAGCCGCCAGCGCCGCGCGGCGCAGATCCCGAACTACCGCAAGATGCCGATCGCCGATGCGATCGTGGAGGCCGGGCGGCTCGGCCAGAAGACCGGGGCCGGCTGGTTCCGCTACGACAAGGGCGACCGCACCCCGCACCCCGACCCCAAGTCGCCCGCATCATCAAAGGAAGGCGGCCGAGATGGGGGTGCCGCAGCGCAGCTTCACCGAAGAGGAAATACTGCACCGCCTGCTATTCGCCTCGGTCAACGAGGCCTGCAAGATCCTCGAAGAGGGCAAAGCGTACCGCGCCAGCGACATCGACGTAATGCGGGTCAACGGCTTCGGCTTCCCGCGCTACCGCGGCGGCCTGATGTACTGGGCCGACG
>CAVTQA010000051.1:0-196109 GCA_963736715.1 uncultured Alphaproteobacteria bacterium
TTGTTCCTCCATCGCTCAACGGCACAGCTCAGCAGAAAGCGCTCGGGTCTCAAGACCGGCGGGAAGCAGTGTGGTCGACCATCGCTCGTCGCGGTAAATTGGACTGCGTACTGGCAGGCCGTAAGTCCCTGAAGCGAATTATGTTTATGGGTTGATCAGCGGATGGCGCGGCCGAGCCGGCTCTTTTATAGACGGTAAATTCACCAGCGGCTAACCCCGCTGACGACCAAGAAACGAAGCGTTATCAAGGTTTAAGATCGGAGAGAGCAGGAGGAGCTGCCGAGGGAAAAGACCCAAAATCCGGCGTATCCAAGCCCGAAATAGCCCATTTCCGCTTTGTTATCGTCCATAACCGCCTCGGAATCGTGCCGCAATCCCCAGGCGCCAAAGAGCCCTACTTCCAGAGACCGGTTCCACAGCCGAGCACGATCCCGTTGTCGTGACGACGAGCCACCGATCACCCTGCCGCGCGCGCACCCGATGCCCCGCCCGTCAATCGTGCATGCGTCGGAGGCGGCGCGTCAGGCCGATCCGCCGTTTATAGAATCCCCGGATTGGATGCGGTTGCCGCTCACCGGTTATCCCGATTTCGCGACGTGGCAACCCTTCCTTGACGAGATCATAACGCATCCGGCGCCCGACGCGTTTCGAGCGGCGCACAATTTCCGGCGCACGATCGAAATACCGGGGTTTCACGTCACGAGCTGGTTCGACATCTTCCAAACCAGTGTCTTGGCGGCGTTCAACGATATTCAGTCGCGGGTTGGCAATCAGAAGCTGTGGATCGGCCCCAACGAGCACTATTTCGTCTACCATCGCAATTTCTGGCCTCGTGATCCGTATTTCGCGTGGTTCGATTACTGGCTGAAGGGCGAGCCGACCGGCATCATGGACGAGCCATCGGTCTTTTATTCGCCGCGCGCCTGGATCGAGGACCGGGAAGCCTACACGCCCAACGATTGGCATTATGCCGAGCGCTGGCCGCCGTCGGAGGCAAGGCCGCAACGGCTGTACCTGCACGGTGACGGCAGTCTCGATGCTGACGGGCCGGGCGGACCGCCGCGGCGCTATCGTTATGATCCGCGCCGCCCCATCCCGACCGCAGGCGGGCGCAACATGTTGATCGACGCCGGACCACGTGACCAGCGTTCCGTACAGAGGTTGCCCGACTACGGCCTCATCTACTGCAGCAACCCGCTACCGGAAGACCTCACGATTGCCGGCGAGGTGCGTGTGACCCTTTCCGTGCAATCGGACTGCCCCGATACCGATTTTGTCGCCAAGCTGATCGACCTTCACCCAGATGCGCGCGCCATGCTGCTGATGGACGGGGTCGTCCGCGCCATGTATCGCGACCCGTCTGGCGAGCCGCGCCATCTTGCACCTGATCGCGTCGAGCGCCTGACGATCAATCTCGGTCACATCTGTCACACATTCGGGGCCGGTCACCGGCTCGAGGTCGATGTGACCAGCAGCAATTTCCCGCGGCGTGCGCCGCAACACCAACAGCGGCCATCCGATACTGGCGAATGACGGCGATGCCGATATTCGGGTGGCCATCAATGTTATCCACCACGCCGAGGCGACGCCTTCGTTCCTCGAGCTTCCAGTGGTGGGGTGAGTTTCTCGAAACACCCTTTGCGGAGCTGTGAAGTCAACAGCCTTCATAAGAACGACGCGGTTGGCAATTGCTCAGCTCGGCTCGCGGAGCCTTCGAGCGAAAGGTAGCGCCGCGACACAGAGCGCGGTCATCACCCAGAAACCATACGCCCCCAAATGGGTGTACAGCTGGCCCGAAACGAGTATCAGCACTCCGGTTGGTGCGCCGATGCCCAACGGTTCCATAGACCGTCAATGCCGTTGCCTCCAGGTGGCCAGGCACGGATTGCGCAAGAGGCCTCATGCAGGTCAGGTGCAGCAGCGCGAATGTGAGCCCGTGTAGCGGCTGGATTGCTGCAAGCGCCGGAATCCATGTAGTCTCGGCCATTACCGCCCAACGCACGATACCAGCAGCGGTAGCAAGCATCGCGGCATGGGCCGGACCGATGCGATCGAGCAAGGGGCGGCCGACAAAGAAGAAAACGACAACTTCGGCGGCCACCGACAGCGACCACGGCACCCCGACCGTGCTCGGACCAATCCCGGCAGCCTCCCAGCGGATCACGGCAAAGCTGTCGTGCATCGCGTGGCTCCCAAGGACCAAGGCCGCAACACCAATGATCCGCCGATAGAGCGGCAGCCGCAGCAGCGCTCCTAGCTAGGCCCCGGCTCGCGCCGTCGGTCACCACGCGTCGAGTGCCGCTCGATTCACTGTTTGTCGGCGATCAGCACGTGTCGCCGAGCCCTATTAGACGCCCTATTATCAGAACACGCCGATGCTCGGGCGGCTGCTCGCGGAGTGGGGCGAGGCCCCGGCCGGGTGCCTGTTCCTGCTCCCCTTGTGGCACCCGGTGCTGGTGGCCGAGCAGATCGGGACGCTGGCCGCCATCGCTCGAGGCCCTTTCATCATGCAATGCGGTCTCGGCTGGGGCGAGGCCCGGTTCGCCGCTATGGGCGCCAACATCAGGACGCGTCCTTCGGCTTTCGAGGAAGCTCTCGACATTGTCCGGCGCCTACTGGCGGGTGAAACCGTGAGTTCCTCCCGACGGTTTCGGATCGCCGAAGCGAGCCTGGCTCTGCGTCCGGCTGACCCCGTCGAGGTCTGGATCGGCGCCAGCGCCCCGCCGGCTATCGACCGAGCCGCACGATTGGCGGAGGGCTGGATCGCGAGCCCCGGCCTCACCCGCGAGGAGGCGCGCGCGCAGGCCGATCTCTACCGGGAGCGCTGCGCCGCTTACGGCAGGCAGCCAGGCGCCATCGTCTTGCGGCGCGACATCTGCGTCGGCGAGTCGTCGTCCGGGGCACGGGCGGTGCTGCAGCATGCGCTGGGCCGAAGCTATCGCGGCATGCCGGCGGAGGCTCTGATCGCGGGTTCGGTCGACGAAGTCGCGGAACAGTTTCGCACCTTCGGGAAAATCGGGTACACCGACATCCTCGTGCGCCATCTGACCAACGATCAGCCGAAGGTCCTGGGCTCCCTGGAGCGGCTGGCCGCGGTCCGCGCGGCGCTGGCCTGAGCCTGGCCCCTCTTGGAGCGCACGATCGCAACGCTGTCGCCGGGAGGATTTCCAATGCTGGAGCTTTCTGACATCCAATCTTCGCAAGAGGAATTGCAGGACTACTACGCGCAATTGCGCGCGCAACACGTGACGCCGGCCTGGATCGGCGGTGGCATCAGCATCGAGCCGCACAGCAAGGCGGTGCCTTACCTGTGGCATTGGCGCGATCTACGACCGCAGGCGATGCGGGCGGCCGAATTGGTCGGTACCCAGCAGGCCGAACGCCGGGTTCTGCGCTTGACCAACCCCGAGCTGTCCGGCGCGTCGGCCAGCAACACGCTCGTCGCCAACATCCAGATCGTGATGCCGGGCGAGATTGCCCGGGCCCATCGCCATTCCGCGGCGGCCTTGCGCCTGATCATCGAGGGCCGGGGCGGCTACACGGTCGTGAACGGCGAGCGCGTCCCGATGTACCCGGGCGATCTCGTCCTCACGCCCAACTGGTGCTGGCACGACCACGCCAACGACACCGATGCGCCGATGATGTGGCTGGACGGCCTCGACACCCCGCTGGTGCGGATGCTAGAGGCTGGGTTTTATGAAGAGTACCCCCAGGAGCGGCAAGAGTTTGGTGCCGCCGTCAACGCCTCACAATGGCACTACCCGATGTCGGAGAGGCGGGCCGAGTTGCAGCGGCTGGCCGCCGCCGATACCGCCGACGCCGGGATCATCCTCGAATACACCAACCGGGTCACCGGCGGGCCGGTGATGCCGACCATTGCCTGCCACATGCAGCTGCTGCGCCCCGGTGAGAAGACGCAGGCGCGCCGCCGTGTGTGCTGCACGAACTATCACGTGGTCGAGGGTGCCGGCTACTCGATGGTGGGCGGCCAGCGGCTCGACTGGGAAGACAAGGACGTGTTCACGGTGCCGACGTGGACGTTCTACGAGCACGTCAATAGCGGCGACCGCCCGGCCTTCTTGTTCAACTTCAGCGATGCGCCGGTGATGAGGGCCTTAAGCCTCTACCGGGATGAAACCAGGTCGTCGTAGCTGCGGGGTCCGCTAGTGCTTATGGCCAGCTCGGAAATGACGATCGAGGCTGGTGTTTGGGGGCACCGAAATGCCGAACCGCGCTGGAACGCCGAGGCTGCCCTCCAGCAAATTGCTGCATTCGATCCTAAAGCCTTCGTCCATTCCTCGCGAGGTCGCCTGGTTTTTCCCCGAAGCGGAATTAGCGTTGATGCTTGAATCCGGCACTTCGGTAGGGAGGACGGCGGTTCGGGCTGGCGGAACAGCAGCAGCGGCGACGTCGAGATCACGGACTAAGGTGTCCGCGGCAGCGTGACCAACGCTCTCAATCCGCCGCCGGGCAGAATGGACAAAGGCGATGATCGCCACCGTGCCCACGGATGATTGCCTGAACCGACGTCAGGCCGAGACCAACGCTCGCCTATGTCGCGGTTGCGCGAGGTTTGGAGCCGGATGGCGCGATAGCGGGCCGCAGGGTGCGACGCATCGAAGGTCTCGACGATGACCAACTCGAAAGCGCCGCCCTGTCGCCGCGAAGATGACACCGCGCAGCTCGCCGAGGTGCACGGCCGGCATAGGAGTGCGGTCCACACCGCTGATGGCGCCGATGCTGGCCAGCCCGGCCCGCACGGCGCCGAAATCCGGATACTTCACGGTTTCGCCATCCGCCACAGTTCTGCTGCCTGGTTCATCATATCCGGAAAACATCGACGCGCACTCGCCGGTCTCACTGGCTGAGCCCGGCGTGGCGGAGGGGACCGCTACTGCGCCGGCACCCGAACCCGATCAAGCGCGACGCCTGCCGGGGTATCGAGCGTCCGGTTGATCTCCTCGATCGACCGGCCTTTGGTATCGAAACCGAGCAGCAGGAACATCAGCGCCGCCTGACCGTACCAGAAGGCGAGGAATAAGAACGCCGGGAACAACGCGTCGATCGTCGCCTTGGGACTGACCAGATCGGACGAGCCGGCGATCAGTGCCAGCTCGAGTGGCCCGATGATCTTGCCGAGATTACCGATGCCATAGCTGAACCCCATGCCGCTGGCGCGCAGCCGGTTCGGCCACACCTCGGCGATGTAAGGGCCGATGATTGCGTAGCTGGCGTCGCCGAAAAAGCGCTAAATCATGACCAGCACGAAGAACACCGACACGCTGCCGATATAGACGTCGTGCCAGTAGCCAGCCAGCGCCATCGCCACCGCGCCGCCAATGCCGATCACGAAGCCCGACCAACGGCGTCCGAAGAAGTCTGACATCCACGACGCGACCAGCCGGCCGATGATGCCGAGAATGCCGACCCAGATCATCAGATAGGAGGCTTCCGCTGGGGTGATCTTCAGCACCATCACGAAGAGGGCGGTGATCCACATCAGGATGCCGACCCCACCGGTCTGGCTCAGCGCGATCGTGCATGCTGCCGCCATGCTGCGCGGATAGCGGAATAATTCACGCCAGCGGGTTTTTTCCTCTTCAACCAGCGTCGTTGGCAGCTCGATCTCGCTGGGATCGCATTGCAAGGCCCAGGCGAGCGAGCGGCGCGCCTCCTCGTGCCGCCCCATGCGCATCAAGAAGCGCGGCGATTCCGGCACCCAGTAGCGGATCATCAATACCAGGACGGCTGGCGCCAGGCCGACCAGGAACAGGCCGCGCCAACCGATGGTCGGCGCCAGGTAGGCGCCGGAGATGGCCCCGATCACGTTGCCGGCCGGCAGCAGCGTCGTGGTCAGCCCGGCGACCCAGCCGCGCTTGTAGGTCGGTACGAATTCCTGTACCAGCGGGATGTCGAGTGCGATCATCCCGGCATTGCCAAAGCCGACAAAGAAGCGGAAGAACGCCAAAAACGCCCAGCCTGGTATCAGCCAGTTTTGGCCCGGCGTGAAGTACATGATGCCGGTGGCAATCGCTACATTGAGCGCGGTCAGCATAAACACCGTGCGGCGGCCGATGCGCTCGCCCATCCAGCCCCAGAAGAAGGCACCGGGCACCGCCCCAAGACCGGCCGAGATCAGATGATCGCTGATTGGCCGTAGGTGAGGTGCCACTCCTTCAGGATGAACGCCAGGACATACCCAATCAAAAAGAAGTCGAAAAAATCGAGCATGTCGCCGAGATTGGTCGTTAGGATGATCCGCCACTGGTTGACGGTCAGCATGTGCTGCGCGCTCATAACCGATGGGAGGAGGCCATTCCCGAATACGAAGCGGCGCTCGCATTGAATCACAACTTCGTGGGCGCATTAATGAATCTCGGCTGGTGCAAGCTCTACGCCGGGTCGATAGAGGAGGCTACTCCGCTGGTGGAGCAAGCCATTCGCCTCAGCCCTCGCGATCCCCTCATCGGCTATTGCTACGGTCTGATTGGAACCGTGCATCTGCTGCAAGCGCACATCGACGAGGCGATCGTCTGGTTCGAAAAGACGCGCAGCGACATGCCTGCCGTTCCGTTCGTTCGCAGCTGGCTCGCCGCCGCCTATGGGCTCAAAGGCGAACCGAATGCGCCGCCGCCGAACTCGTCGAAGCCCGGAGGCTGGACAGCAGAGATCGCTTTTCGAGCATCGCCCATCTGAGGGCCTATCCTGGCGTATGGTGGGGGGTGCCGAAGACCTGCGCCTTGTGGGAAGCCACGTATTTCGCCGGCCTGCGCAAGGCCGGCGTACCGGAAGAATGACCGACGCGGCCGGTTAGCCGTGACCCGGCCATCGCAGCCACCGTAGGCTTTGCAAACTATGCAGCTGTTTGGCGGGCGTTGTGGCAGAGGTAGCCTAATGGGCTATTTCATTCGAGGTGGTTTCCCCATAGGGAGAAACATCGTCCTTACCACAGCAACGTAGTTGGGATGGTTGACGAACCGCCCTATTGACATGTTGTCGTTGCCTTCAATGTTTCGCCACTCGATGTTTTCGTCAGGCCGAATGTGCAACAGGTCTTTTGCCCATTCGCCAACCTCCTCCATAGCAGCTTGACTGGTCCAGTGAAGTCGCTCGGAACGTCTGACAATCGCCCCTTCGACGACCTCTGGTCTCGTGGTTCTGAATAGGACGGCCCCCCAGACGCACCGATCTTTCCGGTAGACCATCGGCTTCTCTCGTATCTCGATCGCACGAATCGAATCCGATTAACCTTATCGCTTGTCAAGGTTTTTGGGCCAGGGTTGTGCGAAGTCCACCGATTTTCGGCCAGCTCACAATTTGGAGGACCGAAATGCCGCCCGCGCCGGCTTTCGAAATGAAAAAGACGCAGGCAGTTGCCTGCCTGCGAAGGTCAGGCAGGGATGGTCAGCGAGATCAGCTTCTGCGCCGCGCGTTCGATGCGGTCGAGGTGGCGGCAGGTGTCGATCAGTTCGGCGAATTGCGCTTCGCCGATCGCGAGCCCGGAGGTGATGGGGCGGATGCGCCTGGCTTCCTCTTCGAAATCCCAGATGAATTCGCGGCCGGTGCCTTCTCTTGTGAAGTTGCGGCCGTCCTTCGTGAACACCGTGATGCGCGGGCCGAAGAGGGTGCGGCGCACGGTCGGGATCATCGTCACGCGGTGCATCAGGTCGAGCACCTCTGGCGGGTCGGTCTCGCCGGGGCCGGGCCGGTCGCCGCGCAACAGCGGATAGCCGCGGCGGGCGGCGCCCCAGGCGGTGAAATATTGCGTGCTGCCGACCTGCGGCGGGTTGTCGATGCCGCGGCTCGGGAAGGCCGGGCTCGGATATTCGGTCTCGAGCCAGTTGACCACGGCCTCTATGCGGTCGATGTCTTCGTAGCGGAGATTGTGCTCTTCGCAGAGTTTCGCGGTCACATCGACATGGGCGATGTTGTAGCCGGCGGTTGAATAGATGCGGTAGAGCGTATCCAGGAAAATCCAGTCGCGGCCGAGGCCTTCGGTGATCTTGGCGAGATCGGCGCGGTTCGCGCCGGTAAAGCTGTAGCGCAATTCGCCGCGGTTGTTGCCGGCATACGCATGATAAAAGCCGGCGTCGCCCTCCAACACCGTCTCGCCGCCCGGCGTGCCGTGCTTCGCCAATGCGACGGCGAGCAGAGCGTTTCGCACCGCGCCGCCCTCGCGCAATGAGCGCCCGCCGCTGCGCGCGCCTTCGAGATTGCCGGCCGCCAGATTGACGCATTGCGCAATCGCGCTGTGGATCTGGTCCGCGTCGAGCCGGCGCAATTTGGCGGCGGCGACCGCGGCGCCGAAGATGCCGAACACCGGCCCGGCGTGAAAGCCGCGCGACATGACGGTCGGGATGAACTCGGCCGCCATGCGCTCCATGACTTCATAGCCGGCGGCGACCGCGGTCAGGAATTCCTTGCCGGACGCCCCGGTCATCTCCGCCGCCACAAGGGCGGACGGCAAGATCGCGATGCCGGGATGGGTCAGCATGCGGAAGGTGTCCCACTTGCCGCCGGCAAAGATCATCTCGGCATTGACGAAGGCGGCTCCGGCCTTGGTGAGCTTCTCACCGTGGCACAACACGGTCGCGGTGCCGCCGCCGCCCGCCTCTTCCTCCTGCATCAAGCTCAACGCCTGTCGGCTCGCCGGCATGTCGCGGGCAATCAGCGCCGAGCTGAGAGCCTGCAAGGTCACACCCTTTGCCCGATCCACGACCCGGGGCGGCAGATTTTCGTACTGGAGGCCGGCTAGGAACCCGGCGAACTCTCGGCTCAGCGACATGATGGGTCCTTTCGCGTGGACGGCATCGGCCTATTTTACCTGTCAATGAACCAAACGCCCACGCCTCCCTCTCCGCGCCCGCTCCCGCACAGCTCGCACTGGGGCGCCTTCTCGGTGCTGGTCCGCGACGGCGGCGTCGAGATTGTGCCGCATCCGCGCGACCCGAACCCTTCGCCGTTGCTCGGCAACATCCCCGCCGCGGTGTCTCACCGCGCACGGATCGCCCGGCCGATGGTCAGGCGCGGCTGGCTCGAAGGCGGACCCTGCCCAGACCGGGGGCGCGGGCGCGACGCGTTCGTCCCGGTCGAGTGGCCACGAGCGCTCGATCTCGTCGCGGCGGAATTGCGGCGCGTCTACACGGCTCATGGACCGGGCGCGGTCTTCGGCGGCTCCTATGGCTGGGCCAGCGCCGGGCGCTTCCACGACGCGCCACGCCAGCTGCATAGGTTTCTGAATACGGCCGGCGGCTATGTCCGGTCAGCGGGCAGCTACAGTTCGGGCGCCGCGACGGTGATCCTGCCGCACGTCATCGGGCCGCAGGAGGCCGTCGCCGGCAATAACGTCAGCTGGGACGAGCTGGTGTCGCACAGCGCCCTCGTACTGGCGTTTGGCGGCATGGCGCTGAAGAACAACGATGTCGGCGGCGGCGGGACGAGCGAGCACATCGCGCGAGCCCGGTTACGTGCTGCCCGCAGCCGCGGCGCGGAATTTCACCTGATCGGACCGCTGTGCGACGATCTGCCGGCCGAGGCCGAGGCGGTCTGGCACCCGATCCGTCCGGGAACGGACGTGGCGCTGATGCTCGGCATCGCGCACACGCTGGTAGCCGAGCGGCGGCACGACGGCGCTTTCCTCGACCGATACTGCGTCGGCTACGACATTTTCGAGCCCTATCTGCTCGGCCGCAGCGACCGCCAGCCGAAGGATGCCGACTGGGCGTCTGCAATTTGCGGCATGCCGGCCGATGAAATCATTGGGCTGGCGCGGCATGCTGCGGGCCGGCGCTCGCTGATCACCTGCTCCCAATCATTGCAGCGCGCCGAGCATGGCGAGCAGTCGGTTTGGATGGGTATTGTGCTGGCGGCCCTGCTGGGCCAGATCGGATTGCCGGGGGGCGGGTTCGCCTATGCGCTGGGATCGACCTCAAATACCGGAAAGCCGCCATTGGCCGTGCCGCTTCCGACCTTGCCGATCGAGCGCAGCAGCATTGCCGATTTCATTCCGGTGGCGCGCATCTCCGACATGCTGCTCAATCCGGGGGAGGCGTTCGAATTCAACGGCCAGCGGCTCAACTATCCCGACATCAAGCTAGTCTATTGGGCGGGAGGCAATCCGTTCCATCACCATCAGGATCTGAACCGGCTGCGCGACGCCTTTGCGCGGCCGGACACCGTCATCGTGCATGATTCGGTATGGACCTCGACCGCCCGGCACGCCGATATCGTGTTGCCGGCGACCATCACCTTGGAGCGTGAAGACATTGGAGGGTCCGCCGGTGATCCGCTGCTGGTGGCGATGCACCGGGCAGTGGCGCCCTATGCCGAGGCGCGCGACGATTACGAGATCTTTTCTGGTGTGGCGGATCGCCTCGGCATTGCCGAGCAATTCACCAACGGCCGCTCGGCACGGCAGTGGCTGCGGCATCTCTACGAGCCGACGCGCCGCGCACTGCTGGAGCGTGGGGCGGAGGCTCCCGATTTCGACGAGTTCTGGGAGGCGGGCGAGCTGACTTTGCCGACCCTGCCGTGGGACGGCGGGATCGTGCGGGCGTTCCGCCGTGACCCTACCGCGGCGCCCCTGCCGACCCCAAGCGGCAAGATCGAAATCGCCTGCGCGACGATTGCGGGTTTCGGTTACACGAACTGCCCCGGACACCCGACTTGGCTGCCGCCCGCCGAGTGCCCGAATTCGTGTTTTCCGCTGCAGCTCATCGCCAATCAGCCGGCGACCCGTCTGCACAGCCAGTTGGATTTTGGCGCCACCAGCCTCAAATCGAAGATCAAGGGCCGCGAGCCGGTCCGCATCCATCCGCAAGATACCGCGGCACGAGGCATCCGCGACGGCGACGTCGTCCGCCTCTACAACATTCGCGGGGCATGCCTCGCCGGCGCGGTATTGAGCGACGCATTGCGCCCGGGTGTCGTCCAGCTCTCAACCGGCGCCTGGTACGACCCCGCGGACCCGACCGCCGATGACTCAATCTGCGTGCACGGCAACCCGAATGTCCTGACGCGCGACGCGGGCACGTCGAACCTCGCGCAAGGCTGCACCGGACAGCTGACCGTAATCGAAATCGAGCGGTTCGACGGCCCATTGCCGCCGGTAAAGGCATTCGATCCGCCGTCCCAGGCTCATTGAAGAAAGGCTCCGAAGCGACCCGAGGAAATAACTCAGGCGTATCTTCTTCGAGAGCAGTGACATCCGCGCATTGCTGGCCTACCTTACGTGCAAGGCTCGATAATTGGGCCGGCTGAATGGGTCCAGAAGGCCGAAATTCGGAGGAGGTGCTATGAGGTCGTCAGTCAGGGGTAGGCGCAACACTCGGCACGAGCCACACCGCCACGAGCCACACCGCCACGAGCCACACCGCCACGAGCCACACCGGTCTGACGCGTCGAGAGGTCATCGCTCTCAGCGCTCTGGGCGTGGTCGTAGGTGCCCCTCGTATGACCCTGGCAGCCGCACCCAGTGGCCAATTGACCTGGGCGATCCACGTCTCCTTGGCTCCGACATGGTTCGACCCGGCCGAGACGGAAGGGATCATCACTCCGTACATGGTGCTATATGCGCTTCACGACGCCATCGTGAAGCCGATGCCCGGCAAGACGCAAACGCCGTGCCTCGCCGCGTCGTGGTCGGCGTCGGCCGACGGGCTCAGCTACGACTTCGTATTGCGCAAGGGGGTGAAGTTTCATAATGGCGAGCCGGTAACCGCCGAAGACGTGAAGTTCTCGTTTGAGCGCTACCACGGCGCAGCTCACCAGCTGATGAAGGATAATGTGGCGACGATTGAAATACCCGACCCGCAACACGTTCGCTTCAAGCTGAAGAAGCCGTGGCCCGACTTCATCACCTTTTATTCCACCGCCAGCGGCTCCGGGTGGGTCGTGCCCAAGAAATATGTCGAGCAGGTCGGCGACGAGGGATTCAAGAAGGCGCCAATTGGCGCCGGCCCCTACAAATTCGTCTCGTTCAGCCCCGGTGTCGAGCTGGTGCTGGAGGCCTTCGACGATTATTGGCGCAAGCCTCCCAATGTGAAGCGGCTGGTGATGAAGGTTATCCCGGACGAGGCGACCCGGTTAGCCGCACTGAAGCGCGGCGAAGTCGACATCGCCTACTCGATCCGCAGTGAGCTTGCCGAGGAGCTCCGCCGCACACCGGATCTCGCCCTAAAACCAGTCGTTCTGCAGGCGCCGAACTGGCTCTATTTCCCCGAGCAATGGGATCCGAAGTCGCCGTGGAACAAACTGCAGGTTCGCCAGGCCGCCAATCTCGCGATCGACCGCGAGGGTATGAGCCAGGCGCTGTTCCTCGGTTACTGCAAAATTACCAACAGCATCATTCCTTACACGTTCGACTATTATTGGCAGCCGCCGGCTGCGGCTTACGATCCGGCCAAAGCGAAAAAATTGCTGGCGGAGGCGGGATATCCCAACGGCTTCGACGCCGGGCTCATGTATTGCGACAGTTCGTACTCCAACATGGCCGAGGTGTCGGTCGACAACTTCCAGCAGATCGGCATTCGGGTGCAATTGCAGCCGATCGAACGGGCCGCATTCTTTGCCGGTTACGCGGACAAAAAATATGCGCGCGGCATTGTTCAGGGGGCGAGCGGCGCCTTCGGCAATGCCGCGACCCGGTTGGCCTCCTTCGTCGTCAAGGGTGGCGCCTACTCCTATGGCAGCTACCCCGATATTGACGAACTCTTCCCACAGCAGGCCGACGAACTCGATCACGAGAAGCGCGCGGCGATCCTCGATAAAATGCAGCAGCTGGTCTACCAGAAAGCGATTTACGCGCCGATCTGGCAGCTCGGCTTCCTCAATGGCGTCGGCCCGCGGGTCGGCGAGTCGGCTTTCGGTCTGATCGCAGGCTTTCCCTATACCGCGCCCTTCGAGGACATCACAATCAAGGGTGCTTAGCGACGGGTTGCCAGTCGGAGGCCAGCTCAAATGTGTTTACCTTCATTGTCATTGCCGGGTTTGACCCGGCAATCCACGAGGTACGTCCGCGTTCCGAAGCAACGCGTGGATGCCCGGGTCAAGCTCGGGCAGGACGAAACAGATGCTAGGCAGCGCAGTCGCGGAGCCGATGCATCATGAAACAGTACATCGGTAGGAGGGTCGGTTATTCGCTGGTCTCGCTGTTTCTTTTATCGTTGACGATCTTTTTCTTCGTCCGTGTGACCGGCGATCCGGCCGCGCTGCTCGTCGAGCCCGGCGCGAGCGAAGCGGACATTGCCGCCATTCACCACCAGTTCGGGCTCGATCGGCCGCTCTGGGTGCAATACGCGATCTTCATGTCGAGCCTCTTTCACGGCGACCTCGGGCAATCTTTCTATTACCGGATGCCGGTCATGGAGATATACCTGTCCCGGCTGCCCAACTCACTGATCCTGGCGGTCGTCGCGATGGGCTTGTCCCTGCTGATCGGTATTCCGAGCGGCATTCTGGCGGCGGTACGGGTCGGGCGCTTTTGGGACAGCATCGGGAAGGTGTTCGCACTACTCGGCCTCTCGCTGCCGTCCTTTTGGGTCGGCCTGGTGTTGATCCTGGTATTTTCAGTGTACCTCGGCTGGCTGCCATCGTCTGGCGCAGGCACGCCGCTGCACCTGATCATGCCGGCCTTCGCGCTCGGCTGGTATTTCGCTGCCGCTCATATGCGGCTCACGCGTTCTTCGATGCTCGAGGTCTTGGGCTCGGAATACGTCAAGCTCGCCCGGATCAAGGGGCTGCCCGAGTCCCTGGTCATCGCCAAGCACGCGTTCAAGAACGCCTTGATCCCAGTGCTGACATTGGCCGGGATCAATCTGGTGATCATGGTCAATGTGGCAGTCGTCGTAGAGACTGTGTTCGCCTGGCCCGGCATCGGGCGACTGCTTTACGAAGGCATAGCGTTCCGCGACTTCCCGGTCGTCCAGGGCGTCGTGATCATGGGCGGCGCGATGATCGTGACCGTGAATTTGCTGATCGACATCCTATACGCCGTGATCGATCCCCGCATTCGGCTGGAGAGGTAAAGGGCCAATGAGTACCCAAGCCGAAACCATTGTCCTGCCGCCGCGCTTCGGCCGGCGTCGTATCTCTTTCCGGTTCCGCGATTTCCCGCTGATCCCGGCGCTGATCCTCGGCAGCGTCGCCTTCGTGGCGATCTTCGCCGATGTGCTGGCGCCCCACAATCCCGAGGTCGGCAGTCTTGCCGCGCGGTTCCGTCCGCCGTTCTGGCAGACCGGCGGCAGCGCGCAATACCTCCTCGGCACCGACCAGCTCGGGCGAGACGTGCTGTCGCGGCTGATCTTCGGCGCCAGGGTGTCGGTGGTGGTCGGCTTTACTGCGGTGATTTTCGCTGGCGTGATCGGCACCGCGCTCGGCATTTTATCGGGTTATCTGGGCGGCTGGGTAGACCAGGTCATCATGCGGCTGACCGACACCTGGCTCGCCTTACCGGCGCTGACCTTCGCGATATTCCTCGCCGCAATCGTCGGGCCGAGCATGTGGAACATCGTCATCATCCTCGGGATCACCTATTGGACCCGCTACGCGCGCGTGATCCGCGGCGAGGTACTGTCGCTGAAGGAGCGGGAGTTCGTGCACCTTGCCATTGTCGCGGGCTGCTCGAAATGGACGATCATGCGGCGCCACATCCTACCCAACGTCATCAATTCCGCCGTCGTGCTCGGCACCTTGATGCTGGGAGTGGTCATCATCACCGAAGCGACATTGTCCTTCCTCGGTGTCGGCGTACCGCCGCCTCAGCCGGCCTGGGGCCTGATGCTGTCCGATGGCAAGCAGAGCATGATGGTCGGCCGCTGGTGGCTGACCATATTCCCGGGCTGCTGCATTATGCTGATGGTGCTTTCGGCCAACCTTCTCGGCGACTGGCTCCGTGTCAAACTCGACCCCCAGCTCCGCCAGCTATGAGCCGACGCGGCCCGGGCTACCGGTAACGACGGCGCCGCTGCTCGAGCTCCAGAACCTCTCGACCCATTACGTCTCGGCTCAGGGCACCCGAGTGGTCCGCGCCGTCGACGATGTATCGTTGCGCATCCACGCCGGCGAGACGCTGGGGATCGTCGGCGAGTCGGGCTCCGGTAAGAGCACATTGGCGCTGACGATCCTGCGGATCTTGCCGCCGGCGGCCCGCATCGTCAGCGGCAAGATGCTGTTCGAGGGCGAGGATCTGCTCGAAAAATCCGATCCCGAGATGCGTCACGTGCGCGGCAAGCGGATCGCCATGATCCTGCAGGACCCGATGGCTTCGCTCAACCCTCTGTTCACGATCGGCGACCAGGTCGGCGAGCCGATCCGGGTGCACGCGGGAGCCTCACGCGCTGCCGCTTGGAACCGCGCGAAGGATCTGCTCAAAGCAGTGCGCATCCCGTCGCCGGAAACCCGGGTGACCCAATATCCGCATGAAATGTCCGGCGGCATGCGACAGCGCATCGTTGGCGCGATCGGCATCTCGTGCGAGCCGCATCTGCTGATCGCCGACGAGCCGACCACGAGCCTCGACCTGACGATCCAGGCGCAATACCTCAACCTGCTTCGCGACCTGCAACGGCAATACAAGCTCGCGCTGATCTTCATCACCCATAATCTCGGCATCGTCGCCAAGATGTGCGACCAGCTGGCGGTGATGTATGCCGGGCGGGTCGTCGAGTTCGGGGCCGGTGTCACAAATCTTCAATTCGCCCGCGCATCCCTATACCGAGGCGCTGCTCAATTCGATCCCGCGGATGACCGACAACGCGCAGCGGCTCGTCGCAATCGAAGGCCAGCCGCCCGACCTTGCGGCGCTGCCGCCCGGCTGCTCCTTTGCGCCGCGGTGCCCGCGCGCCTTCGAGCGTTGCCGCGAGGCGGCTCCCCCGGAATTCAGCCCGGCGAGAGGCAGGACGGCGCGTTGCTGGTTGGCCGCGGGGAGCGGGGCAGCGTGACGGTCGTTCTCGAGGCGGCGGGGCTCAGCAAGCACTTTCAGGCCAAACGCGGGATCTTCGGCGGCGACCGCGGGGTAGTGCGCGCGGTCGACGGGATCTCGTTCACGATCGAGCGCGGCCGGACGCTCGGCGTCGTCGGCGAAAGCGGCTGCGGCAAGACGACAACCGCAAAGCTCGTGCTCGGCTTGGAAGAACCGACCGGCGGCGTGATCCGCTTCGAAGGAGAAGACCTGAAGAAGCTCAACAGCGCCGGAAGGCGGCACTACCGAAAATCAGTCCAGGCGGTTTTTCAGGACCCTTACGCCTCACTCAATCCCCGCATGCGGGTCAGCGCGATCATCGCCGAGCCGCTCGTCACAAACGAGTCGCTGTCGGCGAGCGAAGTGCGGCGGCGGGTCCGCGATCTGCTCGACCTCGTCGGCCTGCCGGATCGCGCCGCAGACCTCTTCCCGCATGAATTTTCCGGGGGCCAACGGCAGCGCATCGCGATCGCACGCGCGTTCGCGCTGTCGCCGCGACTCGTTGTTCTCGACGAGCCCGTCTCGGCTCTCGACGTGTCGATCCGGGCGCAAATCCTGAACCTTTTGCGCGACCTGCAGGCCGAGCTGGGGCTGTCCTATCTCTTTATCGCCCACGACCTCGCTGCCGTTGCGCATATGAGCCACACGATTGTGGTCATGTATCTCGGCAAAATCGTCGAGAGCGGCGAGGCGCGCACCCTCGCGCGCGCGCCAAAGCATCCCTATACCGAGGCATTGTTTTCGGCGGCGCTGCCGAGCCATCCCGACGAGCGGCGCGAGGAGATCATCTTGCCGGGCGAGGTCCCGAGCCCGCTCAACCCGCCGTCGGGCTGCCGCTTCCATCCCCGCTGCCCGCATGCGATGCCCCGTTGCAGCCAAGAGGAACCCATGCTCGCCGATATCGAGGGCCGTCTGATCGCCTGCCACCTCTTCGACCGCGATGTGGTCAGCCGGCCCCTAGCAGTCGGAGCCAGCGCATGAATAGGCCCGGGTTGTCCTTCGGCCTTTTTGCCGCGGCATTGGTGCTCTTACTGGTTATGGCCCGGCCGTCATCGGGAGAGCCCTACCATCTCCGCCTCGGCTGGGTCGTGGCGCCGGCAGACCTCGTCACCTTGATGTTCGTCAAGCCGGGGCTCGCGCCCCATGCCGGTAAAACCTACATCCCCGAACTCACGCATTTCGCCGGCACTCCGGCCGAGATGACGGCGCTGGCGACCGGCGAGCTCGATAGCGCGGCGCTGGCCTATTCGACGTTTGCGCTCGGCGTCGAGAACGCCGGGATGAAGGATCTGCGGATCATCGCGGACGAGTTCCAGGACGGGGTGCCCGGGTATCACACGAATAGCTTCGATGTCCGGAAGGACAGTCCGATCAAGACCGTCGAAGACCTCAAGGGCAAAATCCTGGCGTCGAACCAGACCGGCAGCGCGGTCGACATGGCATTGCGCGCGATGCTCGCGAAGCATCATCTCCAAGACAAGCGCGACCTGACGATCATCGAAGTGCGCTTTCCGGACCAGAAAGCGATGCTGAAGGAGGGCAAAGTCGATTTGATCACCGCCGTGCTGCCCTTCGGGCTCGATCCCGAGCTGCTCTCGATGTCCCGCAGCTTGTTCACCCAGGACGAGGCAATGGGACGCTCGCAGATGATCGTCCGCGTGGCGCGCGACGAGTTTCTGCAGAAGCACCGCGCCGAGATGGTCGACTTTATGGAAGACTATTTGCACGCGCTTCACTACCTCAGTGATCCCGCCCATCGCCAGGAGGCGCTCGAGATCATTGCTGAGGCCACCAAGCAGAAGCCGTCGCTCTACGAGGATTGGGTCTTCACAAAAAAGGATTATTACCGCGACCCCAATGGGCTGCCGGACCTGGAGGCTCTGCAGGCCAACGTCGATCTGCAGCACAAGCTCGGTTTCTTGCGCTCACCGCTCGAGGTCAAGAATTACGCCGACCTCACCCTGGTGAAACAAGCCGCAGAGGACCCTCAAGCCGCGGCCCATCAGTAAAGGGCGAGAAAGGAGGGATCGAGCTTTGACAGCGGAGAGAAACGTTGATATCAACTTGCTCTCCGCACCTTTCGAAGACGAACCTGGATGGAGAGCAGGATGGTTGATCTAAAGGGTCGCTTTGTTTGGTACGAATTGATGGCGGCCGATACCGAGGCCGCCAAGGGTTTCTACACGAAGGTAGCGGGCTGGGGCACACAGGATGGACCGGTGCCCGGGATGGCCTACACCATTTTCACGGACGGGCAAATGCCTGTCGGCGGAATGATGGCTCAGCCCGAGGACGCGCGGAAGATGGGCGCACCGCCGAGTTGGATCGGGTATGTCGCGGTCGACGACGTGGATGCCACCGCCGATCGGGTAAAGCTCCTCGGCGGCAGCGTGCATGTTCCGCCGACCGACATTCCGAATGTCGGCCGCTTCTCCGTCGTCGCCGATCCGCAGAAGGCGATCTTCGCGCTGTTCCACTCACCCAATACGTGCGACCAGCCGCTGCCACCGCGCGATGCGCCAGGCCGCATAGGGTGGCACGAGCTGTCCGCCGCCGACTGGGAGAAGGACTTTGCCTTCTATGGCGAGCTGTTCGGCTGGCAGAAGGGCGACGCAATGGATATGGGGGAAATGGGCACTTACCAGCTCTTCTCTGTGGGTAGCCAAGCAATCGGCGGAATGTTCAACAAGCCGCCAATGGTGCCGGCTCCGTACTGGCTCTACTACATCAATGTCACCGATATCGACACGGCGGTCGACCGCGTGAAAACGGGCGGGGGCCAAGTACTCAATGGCCCAATGGAAGTGCCAGGCGGCGACTGGATCATCCAGGGCAAGGACCCGCAGGGCGCCATGTTCGCGCTGGTCGGGAAGAAGGCCTAACCAAAGTTCGGGGCGCCCGCGTTAATCGCCGGCGCGGGTGTCCCGACCTAGACTGTGGTAGGCTCCTGTGCTTCCTGGTGCCATATCAACAGGCGCCGGCGCAGCACGGCGATGCCTTTGACGAGGCACAGCCCGGCGACGGCGATCTCGACGATGCCGGCGAAAACGCCGGGCGAGTCGGCAAAGCGCGAGGCAGCGATCATCGCGCCGCCCAGCCCCTGACCGCCCATCAGCATCTCGGTGACGATCGTCACGATCATCGAAACGGGCAGGGCGACCTGCAGGCCCGTCAGGATCTGCGGAAGCGCCGCCGGTAAGATGATCTCGCGCAGCAGCTGCCGCTCGCTGGCGCCGAGGCTGCGGGCGGACCATAGCAGTTGCCGGTCGACGCCCTCGGCCGCCGCGATCGTCGCGACAATGACCGGAAAGATCGCGTTGAACGCCGCCATCGAGATCTTCGAGACGTCGTACAGCCCGAGCCACAGCATGAAGATGGGGAGGAACGCGATCTTCGGCATCGGGAAGCCGACCGAGACGATCGGATCGAAAAACCAGCGTACGAATCGGTTGCGGGTCATCAATATGCCGAGCGCCACGCCGCCGACCGCAGCAATCGCGAACCCCGCGAGTGCGCGATAAAGCGTCATGCCGAGGTTTATCGTGAGATCACCGGATAACGCATCGGCCCAGACCCGCTGCAGCACCTCCGGCAAAGGCGGCAGCAGAAAGGCGCTCACAGTGCCGCTGCGCGACAGGGCTTCCCAGCCGAGCACCAGCGCGACCAGCGGCAACAGGCCGCCGACGCGGCGTGCGATCGCCGCTGCATCACCAACCCCGCGAAGGCGGGCAAAGGTGAGGTGGCGGCCGAGGCTTGCCGCGTCCTCTATTCGCGCCATGCCAATACCCGCCGGATCAGCATTAGATAGCCGCGGTCCGCCGCGAACCCCAGCAGCGCGACGGTCAACACCACCGCGAACATCGCATCGTAAACGCCGCCGTCGCCGAGCCAGCCGATCATATAGCCGAACCCGCTGCGGGCGACGATCAGTTCGGAGGCGACGAGCAGCACGAAGGCGAAGGCGAGCGCAGTACGGATGCCGCTCAGGAGCTCTGGCAGTGCGCTCGGGAGCACGACCTCCCACAACACGCGCGCGCGGCTCGCGCCGAGGCTGCGCGCGGACCAGATCAGCACCTGCTCGGTGCCGCGTGCGCCGTTGAACGCGCTCAACGTGACCGGCAGCATGCAGCCGACAAAGATCAGTACGATCTTCGAGGCGTCGCCGAAGCCGAGCCACAGGACCATGACCGGGATCAGCGCCGATTTCGGCATCGGGTAGAAGAACTGGACGATCGGATTGACGACGATGCGGACCGGCAAATACCAGGCCATCAGCACGCCGACAGTGCTGCCGCAGGCAATCGCCAAGCCGAGCCCCGCGGCAGCGCGCGAGATCGACGAAACCCCGTTGGTCCACAAATCGCCGCTCTCGGCGAGATTGAGCCAAGCGGCCGCAACCTTGTCGAGCGGCGGCAAAGCCGCGGGCGACACGATGCCCAGCCGCGATACCGCCTCCCATGCGAAGGCCAGCAGCAGGAGCGGCGCGTAGCGGCTTAGAACATGGATCGCCGGACCAAAAGCCCCTCTCCGCCCTTCAGGGGGGAGAGGGAGGGTGAGGTGGGTGCGGGCACCTCCTCCGGAGTCCATCACCTCACCCCGACCCTCTCCGCCCCCAGGGGCGGAGAAGGAGGATCTCCGGTGCGTCGAGGTCAGTTCAGTCATGCCGCCCCGCCGCGCTCGGCGAGGATCGCTTCGCCGCGGACCAGGTTCCACACGCGGTCGACCATCTCGACAAAGGCCGGACTGCGGGCCAGCCCAGGATCGCCTTTGTCGAAACGGGTCTCGACAATTTCTTTGATGTGGCCGGGGCGGGCCGACATGACCGCGATGCGCTCCGCCAGAAACACCGCCTCGTGCACATCGTGCGTGACGAAGATGACGGTTTTACGCGAGCGCTGCCAAATGTTGAGGAGTTCACCCTGCATCAGGCTGCGGGTTTGCGCGTCGAGCGCCCCAAACGGCTCGTCCATCAACAGGATATGCGGATCGATCGCCATTGTCCGGGCGATCGCCGCACGCTGCTTCATCCCGCCGGAAAGTTGCGAGGGGTAACTGTCCTCGAACCCGGTGAGCCCTACGAGATCGATGAACTCGCGTGCCCGACGTAGCCGCTCCTCGCGCGGCAAGCCCTGTTTTTCGAGGCCATAGAGCACGTTCTGGATCACTGTCTTCCACGGAAACAACGCGAAGTGCTGGAAGACGATCCCGCGGTCGGGCCCTGGCCCGGCGATTGGTTTGTCCTCGACGCGGATCGTGCCGTGCTCCACCGGCAGGAAGCCGCCGACCAAGTAAAGGAGGGTGCTCTTGCCGCAGCCGCTGGGCCCGAGCAACGCGACGAATTCGCGGTCGCGCACCTCGAAGGATACATTGTCGAGAGCCATAACCGGACGGCCGCGCGGCGGCCGGTAGATGTGGCTGACGCGATCGATGATGATCTGAGGCGCTGCCACCGTCCTATTCACCATCGATGCGTCGCTTGGCTTCCTCGATCAGCGATACATCGACGTATTTCGGGCTGATCTCGACGCGCTTCGGGATGACTCCCATCTCGGCGCTCGCGTCGATTTCCTCCTGTACCGACGACACGTCGGGCCGGGCATCGGGCGAATGATAAAAATCATCCTTGACGAAGGCAAAGGCGAGGTTCTGCTTCGGCAATTTGGTCACGTCCGCCAGTATCGCGAGCGCCTCCTCGTGGTTCCTCGGATCCAGAAACCAGCGGACCGCGCGGATGTGATCCTCAAAGAAATCGAAGAATGTCGGCCGATGTGCGGCGATTACATCGCTGCGCATGGCCCAGACGACAGCCTGCGTCGGCCCGACCGCATCCCGGGCGGTGAACAGTACCCGGTACTTGCCGGATTTGAGTTCCGGGGCGAATTGCGGCAGGGTGCCGATGAGATCGACTTTGCCGGAATTGAGCATCGCCGGCATGTTCGCGAAATTCGCCTCGACGGTGGTGAAATCACTGTCCTTGATGCCATGCTTGCGGAACATCGTCCGCATCGCGGTGTCGCTCGCCGAACCGATCGCGTTCGTGGCGATGCGGCGCCCCTTGATGTCATCGACCTTGCGGATCGGGCCATCCGCTAGCACGACAAAATTCTCGCTGAAATAACCGGGGTGACCGTCCGTGACGACGTCGGCCACGAGCCGCTCGTCAAGATGCGCATTGGTGATCGCCAGTGCGAACGCGCTCGTGGAGAACGAGGCCACTTCGAGGTCACCGATCGCCTGGGCCTGGATTTGCGGTGTCGTACCGTTGAAGCGCAGCGGTTGCAGGACATAGCTCTGGCCGAGATGCTTGAATACCGTGGGTTCACGCTTGCCGAGCGCCCCGATCAGCGGCGCCATGTGTCCGGGTGTCACGACCCAGCCGACGCGTATCGTCAACGGCTCCGCCCGAGCAACGGCGCCTAGTCCGATTGCTGCGACGAGCGCCGCAGCAGCTGTGGCCGTCCTCCCGTTCATAGGCATTCGTACTCACGTCCTGCAGGAAGCGCAGTTTTGCCGCTTTCATAGCCTTGCTATCTCTCGCAGAGAAGGGGGCGGATGACCAGATCAGTGTGAAGAGGGCGCTGGCCGACCGGTCGGCGCCGATTTCTTCTTGCGGCGGCGTCTTGCTGTATAGTGCGCTGCCATCGGAAAGGAGGCGCCGATGGAAATTCGGCAAGCTCTGACCTTTGACGACGTGATGCTCGTCCCGGCGGCGTCGGCGATCATGCCTGGGGAGACAGATACCCGAACTCGGCTGACCCGCGAGATCGAGCTCGGCATTCCGCTGGTCTCGGCGGCGATGGACACGGTGACCGAGAGCGCGCTGGCGATCGCGATGGCTCAGGCCGGCGGAATTGGCGTGATTCACCGCAACATGGGCGTCGAACAGCAGGCCGACGAAGTCCGCAAGGTCAAGAAATTCGAAGCCGGGATGGTGGTCAACCCGGTCACGATTCACCCCGACGAGAGTCTCGCCGACGCGTTGCGGCTGATGGCCGACCACAAGATTTCCGGTATCCCGGTCGTCGAGCGCGGCTCCGGCAGACTTGCTGGAATCCTCACCAACCGCGATGTGCAATTCGCCGATGATCCGCGCCAGCCCGTGGCCGAGCTGATGACCCGGGATGGGCTTGTCACGGTGCGCGAGAATGTTGCGCGAGAAGACGCAAAGCGTCTGTTGCACCAGCATCGCATCGAGAAGCTTCTCGTCGTCGACGAAGTCTATCGGTGCGTCGGTCTGATAACCGTCAAGGACATCGAGAAAGCGCAACGCTATCCGATGGCGTGCAAGGACGAGCATGGGCGTCTGCGGGTGGCTGCGGCGACGGGTACCGGCAGCGAGGGCATCGAGCGTGCCGAAGCTCTGTTCGCCGCCGGTCTCGACGTCTTGGTCGTCGATACCGCGCACGGTCACTCAGACCGGGTATTGCGCACGCTGCGCGACGTTCGCCGGCTGTCGAACTACACCCAGGTCATTGCCGGCAATGTCGCGACGGCGGAGGGTGCCCGGGCCCTGGTCGAGGCAGGGGCGGACGCGATCAAGGTCGGCATCGGCCCGGGTTCGATTTGCACGACCCGCATGGTAGCCGGGGTTGGGGTGCCGCAATTCACCGCGATCGTCGATACGGTCGCCGAGTGCCGAAAGACCGGCGTGCCGGTGATCTCGGATGGCGGCATCAAATATTCCGGCGACCTCGCCAAGGCCGTCGCCGCCGGGGCCGATTGCGCGATGCTCGGCTCGCTGTTCGCCGGCACCGACGAAAGTCCCGGCGAAGTCTTCCTCTACCAGGGCCGGAGCTACAAATATTACCGCGGCATGGGGTCGATCGGGGCAATGGCGCGCGGCTCGGCCGACCGTTATTTCCAGCAAGAAGTGACGAGCACGTTGAAACTCGTCCCCGAGGGCGTCGAGGGGCGGGTGCCGCACAAGGGCCCGGTCGGCAACATCGTCCACCAGCTGATCGGCGGGTTGCGGGCGGCGATGGGCTATACGGGCAACCGGACTATCCCGGAAATGCAAAAGAACTGCACCTTCGTGCGGATCACCGGAGCGGGGTTGCGCGAGAGCCACGTCCACGACGTCGCCGTCACCCGCGAAGCCCCCAATTACCCGCAGGACCGTTGAGTTCACGAACCGTAATCGCTCCTCACCCCAGCCCTCGCCCCGCAAGCGGGGGGAGGGAGCAGGCCGTTGCATCCCCTGGCCTCGCGCGCGGGCAGAGGGAGGGGCCCGCGCAGCGGAAGGGTGAGGGGCTGCCCGCTCCTTGACACCCGGAGCGCAGGTCGCCGCCGCGATCGACATTCTTACCGCGATCGATTCCGAACATCGTCCGGCTGACGACGTCGCGGCCGAATACTTTCGCCGCCGTCGGTACATCGGTGCCAAGGATCGGGCGCAAATCGCCGGCCATGTTTACGCGGTGCTCCGGCACAGAGCGGCGCTCGACTGGTGGATGGCCAAGTACGGGATAGGTACCGAACCCCGTGCCCGAGTCCTGGCCGGCCTGGTTCTGGTCGAGGAATGGCAGCCCGATGCGATCCGCGCATGCTGCGACGGCGACCGCTTTCGTCCGGCTCGGCTCAGTCACATCGAAGAACGCTTCATCCGCGATCTCGTGACCCGGACGCTGCGTCATCCGGAGATGCCTCGGGCAGTGGCCAACGATCTCCCCGATTGGCTCGAGCCTTATCTCGATCGGGTTTTCGGCAGAGGGCTGGAACGCGAGATGGCGGCCCTCAACGGGCCGGCCCCGACCGATCTGCGCGTCAATCTGGTGAAGGCCGACCGGGAAGAGGCGCGCCGCGCGCTCGCCGCGGAGGGTGTGGCCGCGAAGCCCACCCCTCTATCGCCGGTCGGCTTGCGCCTGCGCGAACGGGTGCCGCTCGGCAAGCTGGCCGCCTTTGAGCAGGGCCTCGTCGAAGTGCAGGACGAAAGCTCACAAATCGCCGCGCTACTCGCCGATGCGAGACCCGGGATGCGAGTCGTCGATTTTTGCGCCGGCGGCGGGCGGCAAGACCTTAGCGCTCGCCGCCGGAATGGCTAATCGCGGCAAACTCGTCGCCTGCGAGGTATCACAACACCGCCTCGACCGAGCCGCGCGCCGGCTGCGTCGGGCGGGGGTCAACAATGTCGAACGCCGGGCGTTGACCGGCGAACGCGATAAATGGGTCAAGCGGCACGCCGGCAGCTTCGACCGGGTCTTCGTCGATGTGCCTTGCCTCGGCACCGGGACGTGGCGGCGCAATCCCGACGCCAAATGGCGCATGACGCCCGAGGACCTCGCCGAGCTCGTCGCACGCCAGCAGCAGATTTTGTGCAGCGCCGCGCGCCTCGTCTGCCACGGCGGACGGTTGGTGTACGCGACCTGCTCACTGTTGCGCGAGGAGGACGAGGCGCAGGCCGAAGTCTTTCTCGCAGCCGAGCCGGAATTCGCGCTATTGCCGGTCGCGCGCGCGTGGGGAGAGACGATCGGCGGCGCCTCGCCGGGGGGCGAGGATTATCTCCGTCTGACGCCGGCAAGGCACGGCACCGACGGCTTTTTTGTCGCTATCTTCGAGCGCCATCCATGTCCGACCGCATCCTGATCCTCGATTTCGGCAGCCAAGTCACACAGCTCATCGCACGTCGCGTGCGCGAGAGCGGGGTGTATTGCGAGATACATCCGTTCACGATTTCCGAAGACCGGGTCCGCGATTTCGCCCCGCGCGGGATCATCCTGTCGGGCGGCCCAGCCTCGCTGACGGAGGCCGCCTCGCCGCGCGCCCCCGAGATCGTCTTCCGGCTCGGCGTGCCGGTCCTCGGCATCTGTTACGGCATGCAGACGATGTGCGCGCAGCTTGGCGGCCGGGTCACACTGAGCGATCACCAGGAATTCGGGCGTGCTTTTATCGAAATCGTCGACGAGTGCCGGCTGTTCGAAGGCTTGTGGCCGAAAGGCGGGCGCGAGCAGGTGTGGATGAGCCACGGCGACCGGGTCGATGCCCTGCCATTGGGCTTCCGATCGGTGGCGTCCAGTGAGGGGGCACCCTACGCCGCGATCGCCGATGACAGCCGCCGGTTTTTCGGCGTGCTGTTCCATCCCGAGGTCGTGCACACGCCACAAGGCGCCCAATTGCTCCGTAATTTCACGCACAGAGTAGCGGGCTGCCGCGGCGACTGGACGATGGCGCTGTTCCGCGCCCAGGCGATCGACAAAATCCGCCGCCAGGTGGGTCAAAGGGGGCGTTGTGTGCGGTCTTTCTGGCGGGGTCAATTCCGCAGTTGCGGCGGCGCTATTGCACGAGGCGATCGGCGACCAGTTGACTTGCATCTTTGTCGATACTGGTTTGTTGCGGGCGAGCGAGGCGGAGGAGGTCGTGAGCCTCTTCCGCGGGCACTACAATATCCCGCTGATCCATCGCGACGCGAGCGGGTTGTTCCTCGACAAGCTAGGCGGGGTCGCCGACCCCGAAGAAAAGCGCAAGGCCATCGGGGCCACCTTCATCGACGTCTTCGACGAAGAGGCGCACAAGATCGGCGATGTCCAGTTCCTGGCACAAGGAACCCTCTACCCCGACGTGATCGAGTCGGTGAGCCCGCTCGGCGGTCCCTCGGTCACGATCAAATCGCATCACAATGTCGGCGGCCTGCCGGCCCGTATGAAATTGCAGCTCGTCGAGCCGTTGCGCGAATTGTTCAAGGACGAGGTCCGCGAACTGGGCCGCGAGCTGGGATTGCCCGACGGGTTTGTCGAGCGCCACCCGTTCCCCGGCCCGGGTCTGGCGATCCGCATCCCCGGCGAAGTCACCCGCGGAAAGCTCGACATCCTGCGCAAGGCCGACGCGATCTTCCTGGAGGAGATCCGCCACGCCGGTCTCTACAGCGCGATCTGGCAGGCCTTCGCAGTGCTGTTGCCCGTGCGGAGCGTTGGCGTGATGGGCGACAGCCGGTCCTACGATTTCGTCTGCGCCTTGCGCGCGGTAACCTCGACCGACGGGATGACTGCCGACTATTTCCCGTTCCCGCACGAGTTCCTCGGCCGCACCGCCACCCGCATCATCAACGAAGTGCGCGGCATCAACCGCGTCGTCTACGACATCACCTCGAAACCACCGGGTACGATCGAGTGGGAATAAATGCGGGGTATCGGTGAGACGAGAGGCCGCTGACATCGACCGTCCAGCGCTTCCAGTGTGTTTCGCCTTGCAATAGAATTGGCCCGCGCAGGGTAGCCGATCAGAACGGGAAGTCACGAACGAACGCAAAACAGAAAACCTAGTCCGCGCCACACTAAGTGGGTGCGGGTACCTGAACTCCGACCACATAATTGTAGAAGAACAGAAAAGTGATAATCCACGAATTCAAAAACTGCTGAAAGGTGCCTCCAAAGCCGGCAATGGGGTGGGATTGCCGGAATTCATCATCAGTTCCACTCAGCACCCTGACTTTCTGATCGTCATCGAGTGTAAGGCCAGCCCGCTACGCCACCGGGAGCAAACATCTCGACAACCCGAAAGGAGTACGCGTGTGATGGGGCGTTGCTCTACGCGGCGTAACTGGCAAAGGAATACGATGTAGTAGCAATCGGAGCGAGCGGGGAGGCAGCCTCGGAGTTCCGAACTAAGAGGCTGACCGAAAATGAATTGAGTGATTTCAGTCGGTTGTGGCATGATGGTTGTGATGAAGCAATCATCGAGGCACAAAATGTGGACCGAAATCACTCGCCGGAGATATGAGCGAGAGGGACAGCGCTACCCAAGCGATCTGACGGATGTCGAATTGGCACTGATCGAGCCGCATATGCCGGCGGCCAAGCGTTTGGGCCGCCCGCGGGAGACCGCGTTGCGCAGCGTGCTCGATGCGATCTTGTACATTGCGCGCACCGCCTGTCAGTGGCGAATGCTGCCGAAAGACTTTCCTCCGTTTACCACGGTGCAAGGCTATTTCTACGACTGGCGCGACGACGGCTTGTTCGAGAAGATCAATTTTGCGCTGCTGCTGCAGGCGCGCGAAGCGGCGGGCCGCGAAGCGAGCCCGTCGGCGGGAGTGATCGACAGTCAATCGGTCAAGACGACCGAAAGCGGTGGGCCGCGTGTGGAGCCTGTCTTCGGGCGCGGCAAAGCCGCGGCCCGGGGATCCAGCCAAGAAGATCAAAGGCCGCAAGCGCCACATTGTGACCGATACGGGCGGTCTGCTGGTCGGTGCCGAAGTGCACCCCGGCGATATCGAAGATCGCGATGGGGCGATCCTGGTCATCGAGGCGATCCACCAGTTGTTTCCCTGGTTGCGCCACCGGTTCGCCGACAGCGTCTACAACGGCGCCAACTTGCGTGACGCCCTGGCCAAGTTTGGCAACTGGACGGTCGAGATCGTCAAACGCACCGCGGACGCTGCCGGCTTTCAACTGCTGCCACGGCGATGGGTTGTCGAACGAACCCTTGCTTGGCTCAATCGAAACCGCCGCCTCGCAAAGGACTTCGAGGCGTCGAGCGCGAGCGCCAAGGCGTCGGTCTACATCCCCTCAGTGCAGCTCCTCATCAGGAGATTGGTCTGACCGTTATGCAATATATCTACGATATAATACAACCATTCCGATTAAGATTTAGACACTTAGGGAGGCCGGCCCCGGCATCCTGGTCACGCCTCTCACCAACCCAGGAGGATGACCATGGAGATTCAAGCACAAGAGATGGCCTCAACGCCGCGACGAGAGCCCTGGAACAAGGGCAAGCTCATCGGCCAGAAGCCACCGTTGCGGCCGAAACATGTTTGGTCGACCCGTACCCGATTGCAGATGGACGGACGCGCGACTTGGCATTGTTCGATCTGGCAATCGACAGCAAGCTGCGGGACTGCGATGTCGTCGCACAGCTGCAAGTGGCCGGCCTGCAGCGCTTCGCCGCTGTCGAACGAGATCTTGATCGTCGACCCCTCCTTCGACAGCGTCTCCCAGGAGAGCTAGGCGCCGATCGCGACAGCGACGAGCGGCACGATCCAAATGATCGATACCCGGCGCGAACGGCGGGCCGTCGCCTGCGGTGTGGCGGGGTTTGACGGCGGCCGGATGACCTCGGATGCGGGTGCGTTGCTATTGGGGGCGACGGATCGGGCGATCGGGTTGGTCGAGCGGTTTGCCGCGCGTTTCACCGATGGCTGTTCGCCAGAGCTGATCGATGACGAGGTCAAAACACTGGTCGGGCAGCGCATCTTTGGGATTGCGCTGGGCTACGAGGATCTGGTCGATCACGACCAGCTGCGCCATTGACCCCGACTATGGCGGTGCTGGCCGGCAAGCTGGCGGCGCGGCCCAAGGATTGTGCGCCGCTGGCCGGCAAATCGACGCTCAACCGGCTGGAGCTGGGCGGGCGGAGCTGGATGGGGCCAAGATCGAGGGGTTGTTTGTCGATCTGTTTCTGGAGGCGCACCGACAGCCGCCGCAGCGGATCATCCTCGATCTCCACCGACGACCCGCTGCACGGGCATCAGAGCCTGCCCCGGCGCAGGCCGGGAAGGCCGCTTCTTTCACGGCTATTACGACTGCTACTGCTATCTGCCGCGGTACGTCTTCTGCGGATCGCATCTGCTGGCGGCCAAACAGCGCTGCGGCAACATCGACGCCGCTGCCGGTGCGGTCGAGGAGACGGCGCGCATCGTCGCGCAGATCCGCACGCGCTGGCCTGCGGTGCGCATCGTGCTGCGCGCCGATGCGG
Organism: uncultured Alphaproteobacteria bacterium; assembly: GCA_963736715.1. Lineage (GTDB taxonomy): Bacteria > Pseudomonadota > Alphaproteobacteria > ATCC43930 > CGMCC-115725 > AP-15. Next base: position 29,645 of record CAVTQA010000051.1, read on the forward strand.
GGTTTGCGTGCGAGGCGCTGATGACGTGGTGCGAGCTCAACGGCGTCGATTTTCTCGTTGGCTTGGCCAAGAACGAGCGCCTGGTCGGCGGGATTGCCAGCGAGCTCGCTACGGCCGAGGAGGCGAGCAAAGCCAACGGCCAGCCGGCACGCCGGTTCAAGGAATTCCTGTGGTCGACGCGCGACAGCTGGAGCCGCCAGCGCCGTGTCGTGAGCAAGGCGGAATGGACCGGAGGTGCGGCCACCAATCCGCGCTTTGTCGTCACCTCGCTGAGCGGCGAGGATGCCGCGCCGCAGCCGCTCTATGAGGAGAACTATTGCGCCCGCGGCGACATGGAAAACCCGCATCAAAGAGTGTCAGCTCGATCTGTTCGCCCCCCGCACCCCTGTTCAAGCCAGGGGCCGGCTCTCGGCGGCGACGATGAGCGCCAACCAGCTGCGGTTGTGGTTTGCCTCGATGACTTATGTGCTGGTCTGCGCGCTGCGCCGCATTGCTCTGCAGCAGACCCAATTCGCCAAAGCCACTTGCGGCACGATCCGCCTGAAGCTGGTAAAGGTCCGCGCGCTGGTGCGCACCAGCGTGCGGCGCATCACCTTTGCGATGGCCTCGAGCTACCCCTATCAACCCGACTTCGCGCTCGCCCACACCCAACTGATCAAGACCGCGACGCCCTGATCAAACAGAACTCGCCAGCAGTCATATTCGATCCGGCACTCTTAGCGCCACCACGTCCGCTAGAACTCGCGGAGGTTGCGATCCTTCATCGCCACAAGGTCAGCGTGTCGCTACCGCCGTTACTCCTCAAATCGCCAACCGGTATGAGAAATCCGGGTTAGCGTCCCTGCCGGCACGCTCCTTCACGGTGTCCCAGCCCTTCGGGGCTCTTGAACACCTCGACTTTGCGCAGCACGCCAAGCGGGTCGATGCGGCTTCCCATGCGCCGCCCGGAGGTCTTCTCCACAAAGCGGAGGATGTCGCCGCTGCGAGCGAGCAGCGCCGAGGGAGTATTTCCTGCCTCCGCAAATTCGGTCGGGACATTGATGCCAACGATCTCCGAGACCAGACAGCGCAAACTTCGCGCCGAGCCCTCCGCCCCTCGCCGGTCGACCGCCTGCGAAGAAAGTTGGACGAATGTATATCGTTCCAACTTTCTCTTACAGAGAGATTCTCTAAGGGATTGATCTTGTGGTGGGTGCACGAGGACTCGAACCTCGGACCCGCTGATTAAGAGTCAGCTGCTCTACCAACTGAGCTATGCACCCGCCGCGGAGTGCGCTCTATAGCAAGGCGCGCCTGGCTTGTCGATAGCCGACACCCGAGTGCTTTCAGATAGTGGAAGGCAGCCGAAGACTGATCCCCGGGCCCTCCCATCGGTTGCGAGAAGACCGCGTCGGTATGGCGGGAATGAGGAGCAGGAGCCCAATGCGCACTTGCCCCTCAGCAATTTAATAATGTACTGCCGTCAATATGCCACGGCGTGATCCCGAGCCGCGACAAGATCCAATTGTATGTCCTCCGGTAGAGGGAAGGTCAGATGGGGGGCGCTTGGCGGCGATTGTTGCTGACGCGTCAAGTTGACTGGTATTCGTAGCGCATCAATTGACCGCTTTTTTGGTCGCCGGCTGCCGAAGCGGCTCACGCAGCCAGTTTGGCGCCGTCGCACGGGCCTCCCGCGGGGTCGTAATCGGCCAATCAATGCGGCCCGTGAAAGATTGCCAGATGCCCGTCGGGGTATTCGTGCACGCGCACCGTGGCGCCGACAAAATGGGGCCTCAGCGGGCTCGGCGGGATCTGCCGGGTGAGAGCGCGCCATTTGACGGTGTTGTCGTTGCCGACCCGGCGTTCCTGCTGGATGCACAAGATGTCGCTCACCCGGCCGGTGCGGCCGGCGACAAAGGCGCTGCCCGTCTCCGCCGGGGCTACCGCGAAGGCCGCGTTATAGGCCGGCCCATAACTCTCGGCGAGCCAGCGATTGGCCGCCGCGATCGTTGTGATTCCGGCCAGCGCCAGCTCCTGCGGCAGCCGGTCATGCAAGGTGCGAAAGGCATGCTCGGCCCTTCGACATGCTCAGGCGGCCGCGCGCCTCGGGCGAATAGGCCGCGATTTGGCGGATGGCGAGCGGCGCCAGCGCGCGCCCGACCTAGGTTTGCACGCTCTTTCGACACCGGCTCCCCGGCCTTGGGCGTGTGGAAATAATGACTGCCGCGATCGGTGTAGAGCCCACAGAACCGCCCGTGCTGGTCGATCACCTCGGCCAGCGCGCGAAAGCTCGACGCCGTGCCTTCCGCCGCGACGATAAACCCCGAATAGACCGCGCTGGTCGCGTCGTCGAGGGTGACCACCAGATCGTATTGCCGCTCGTCGCCCGGCGCCAGGCGAAGCGCGAGACGTCCCCCGCTTTCGCGAGGGCAGGCTTTGGTGCAGCATCATGCCGACCATTGGCCGCCTCGGCCGCTTCTTGCGATGCGCCGAGCGCCGCGGCGCCGGCCCTACCAGCCCCGCCCCGTGCAACGCCAGCCGGGTCACCGTATAGCCGAGCTTGTAGTGGTGCCGCTTCTGCAACTGCTCGTGAAAATGCTTCACCGTAAACCCCGCATAGCGCTCCTCATAGAGCCCCAGCATGCGCCGGATCTCCTCGGCCGCCGCGCGGCGGCTCGACGGCTTGCCGATCCGCCGATCGCGCAGACCCTCCGGACCCATCTGTCGTACCCCTGCAACACTTCCGCCCGGCCAATTCCCCGCCCTTCAATCGAGCGGTTCTAAAACCGGACAGATCACGAGCGAGCCACGCGCTCCACCCCAATCGCTTGCCCTGAAGTGAGTCCGAGCGGTAAGCTGCGCGGGAGACGTGCTCATCTGGCCCCCGCGGAGGCTGGGATGAGAAGTGCAAGTTGGGCGCGAGTAGCTCGAGCGGGCGTGGCGGAACGGCAGACGCGGCAAACTCAAAATCTGTTGTCCGAAAGGACGTGGGAGTTCAAGTCTCCCCGCCCGCACCAAGAAAATCAGTTGATTAGGAGCTTAACTTGCTCTAGCCCGACACAGTGCCTGAGTTATCGGCAACCATACGGCAACCACGAGCGCGGATTTGGGGTCCTGGCCTCTCTCCGCGGAGTTCACCGCGTTTCCCCGGTTCCGCCTCGGGTAGTCCACAGCAAAGCAGGGCCTATTTTAGTGCGGCTGCAGGCAGCGGTTCGATGGCCACTCGCAGCACTCTCGGATCCGGCTCCCCCGCGACCGGCTCTACTTCGGGCACCAGCCGCATGGGAGACAGAACCGGGACCGGCATGAGCTCGGGTTCCGGCGACGCTACTTCCCGTAAGCTACATCAGTCCGTGGACTGGTAGTCGGCTTGGGTACAGCCCGGGCCGATGCCGCCTCGCCAATCGCAGGTAGGACAACCGTCGGTTCCGAATCCAGCAAACCCGTGGACGGCAATGTCCGGCCGATTGGAGCGGCCTCTCCGCCCGCAACGAGCGCGACCCAGCACCCGCCAAAGCCGGCTTCCAATCCAGGCGCGCGCCAAACTTTGCTTCGGCACTGAAGCGCCGCGCCTCGAAGCGGCCCATGACCAGTGCGGGCTCGCTCTGGCGCTGCCTTATCAGCCGACGATAAAGCCACAGCATTGAGCGTTCGTCCTGCAGCTGGCTGGCGGCGCAGCATCGGATCCTCTGCCAGCACCGCGCTCGCATCAACGCTAAAGCCGTCGACACCGCGTTTTCGCCAAAACCGCAGCACCTCGGCGAAGGCCTGCCGTACTTCCGGGTTGTGCAAGTTCAGATCGGGCTGCTGCGGCAAAAACGCCTGGTAGTAGTATTGGCCAGTGCCTTCATCCCACTCCCAGGTACTGCCGTCGAAACGGCTCAACCAATTGTTGGGGAGACCGACCTCCGGGCCCAGACGTACCAACCGCGTTTTGGATTATTACGCGATGAGCGGCCCTCGACGAATCACGGGTGCTGATCCGAGGTATGGTTTGGCACGACATCAAGGATAAGCCCTATGCCGCGCGCATGCAGCGAACGGACCAATCGATCGAAATCGTCGAGCGATCCGAACAGCGGGTCGACATCGGTGTAATCGGAGATATTATAACCGAAATCCAGCGTCGGCGAGCGGTATACTGGCGATAACCACACTGCACCGATCCCCAGCCACGAGAGGTGGCTAGTCGGGAAAGAGACCCGGAATATCGCCGACCCCGTCGCCATTGGAATCCTGAAGGGAGCGCCGGCTGATCTGATAAATCGAGCGAAATTTCCACCATTCCAGCCGAGGCTGGATCTCTTTTTGTCTCATTGGGACCTGCTTTGGCGCGGCTTTAAGTATTGATCGGTAACTGGGCGCAGTCGGTGTTATAAGTCATCCAACAACGCGAGCTCCATTCGGGAGTTCCGGGATTGCCGCGCTAAACAATCGCAATGATCAGGCCTTCGTGCGGCCGCAATTCGATTTCGCCGCCGATGCCTTCGCCGTCGCGGTCGGCAAAGCATGAAACGAGCACGCGTCCTTGTACCGGCTGAGGAAGCCTAACCGACGCCGGATCGGCTCCGAGATTGAGTGCGATGAGGATCCGATCCTCGCTATATTCCCGCGTATAGAGGATCAAGTCGCCTTCGGCGGCGATCGGATGGTACGAGCCGACCGCAAGGGCCGGCTGGGCCCGGCAGACTGCAATAAGCCGGCGATGCAGGTTGTACATCGAGGTAGCATCGCGGCGGGCATTCTCGACATTCTCGCTACGGAAATCATCGGCAAGCGGAAGCCACGGATCCACAGGAGAGAACCCGGCATTTGGGCTCGAATCCCATCGCATCGGCGTTCGGGCGCCGTCACGCCCGAAACCGAAACCGGGGATATTCCTTTCCAGCGGATCGCGAATCCGCTCGGGTGGAATCGGCACCTGAAGCATGCCGATCTCGTCGCCGTAATAGATCGTCGGGGTGCCGCGAAGGGTCAGGAGAAGCATCGCGGCGATGCGCGCCTGCCCGCGCCCGACCCGGCTTGCAATGCGCGGGCGGTCATGATTGCCAAGCACCCAGTTTGGCCAGCCGCCGGGCGGCAGCAACCCTTCATATTCGTCGATCAGTTTGGCGATCGTGCGCGCACGCCACTCGACTTGCAGCAGGCTGAAGTTGAACGGCAGATGACAGCCGCGCAGATCGCGTCCGTAATAGGCGACGAGCTTCTCCAAAGGGAGGTAAATCTCTCCGATCAGGACACGCTCGCCGAACTCGTCGACAAGGGCTCGCATCTCCTCGATGACCCCGTGCACCTCCGGCAAATCGGCGGTGTAAAGCGGGACCAACCCAAGCTTTGGCGGCTGGCCTTCGCGGTAATCGGGATTGATCGGATTGTCCCTGAACTGCGGGTCTTTCATCAGGTGCCAGATGAATTCAACTCGGAAGCCGTCGACGCCGCGGCCGAGCCAAAAGCGCATTACGTCATAGATCGCCGCGCGCACCTCGGGGTTACGCCAGTTCAGGTCGGGCTGCTCGCGCAGGAATGCGTGATAGTAGTATTGCGACGTCGCCTCGTCGAATTCCCAGGCGCTGCCGCCGAACTCCGAAAGCCAGTTGTTGGGCGGGCCACCCTCCGGGTCAGGATCCCGCCAGATGTACCAACCGCGCTTCGGGTTATCACGCGACGAGCGGCTCGCGATGAACCAGGAGTGCTGGTCGGAGGTGTGGTTGGGAACGAGGTCGAGCAGGACCTTCAACCCTCGCTCGTGCGCTGCCGCAAGCAGTTCCTCGAATTGGCCTAGTACCTGGTTGCGTAAATTGGTGTATGTCGTACCCATCTCGCTTCGGTATCCTCGCTCGGAAGGGACGACAAATCTCCGTCGTCCCCGCGAAAGCGGGGACCCAGAGCCTGCCCCCCTGCTTTCGCCAGGGGCAGGCTCTGGCATGAACAGGGGGCGGCCGATCGGGGCATGAGCGAGAAGCGTCCTTGCGTCTACATCCTCGCCAGCAAGCGTAATGGCACCCTTTATGTCGGTGTCACAAGTGATATTGTGCGCCGTGCTTGGCAACATCGTTCGAATGCTGTCGGTGGATTTGTTCGCGATTACGGAGTGCATAGGTTAGTGTTTGTCGAGTTTCACGAGACCATCGCCGATGCGATCCTCCGCGAAAAGCGCATCAAGAAATGGCGCCGCACGTGGAAACTGGAGTTGATCGAGCGCCATAATCGGCAATGGCGTGATCTTTACGAGGAGCTGGGGTGAGAGCGCTCGCCCCCTGTTCATGCCAGAGCCTGCCCCTGGCGAAAGCAGGGGGGCAGGTTCTGGGTCCCCGCTTGCGAGGCTGTAATCCAATTCCGCATATCCCACCTTTGCGCCCTTTGCTCGTCGTTCCCGCGAAAGCGGGAATCCAGGGATTTAAGTTGCTTGCCCCGGGGTCCCCGCTTGCGCGGGGACGACGAATTGTCTGTCCGCAGGATTTCCTGACAGCCTCTTGCGCGGGGACGACGAACAGGGTGGAGTGCCGCACGCTAATTTTCGCGACGAGGTACTAGGCTCCCGAACAACGGGTCGATATCGGTATAATCAGAGATGTCATAGCCGAAATCGGCCATCGGAGGGCGGAATATCGGCGGCAGCCAGATCGCGTCGGCACCCAGCTCTACAACATGATCGAGCCGGCGCAGGATGCCGGCCAAGTCGCCAACACCGTCCCCGATGGAATCCTGAAACGATCGCGGGTAGATCTGATAGATAATCGCGGTCTGCCACCACATGGTCGCGGGCATTGCAGATCTAGCGGCCGGGTGCAGTTGCCTTCCCTTTTCCTCTCTCCGATGGATCGTACGCGTTGTGGCTGTCGCGCTCACCGCCGCCGACGAGACCCGGCTGTGACATCTTCGACATATCCTTCTCCAGCTTAGGGGCGCTGCTTGCCGCCAACGGACTCACGGTTTGCATGGTTCCGCGCTGCTCACTCCGCAGCGAATGCGCGGGTACCGCAGGGTTTCGAGGAGACGAGGAGCCCAAGGGAGGTTGCACGGACCGGCCCGGAAGGGCTAAGACCCGCCGTCATTTCGTAGGGAGAACGGCCGTTGCGCGCGGAGCTGACCAGCACAGGAACCAAAATCCGATATCGAGATCGCGCAGGCGGCGACGATGCGACCGATCATCGAGGTGGCCGACAACAAGCTCGGCATCCCGGACGAAGCAATCTCGCCCTATGGCCGATACAAAGCGAAAATCTCGCTCGATTACATTCGCTCGCTCGGTGGTCGGTCCATCGGCAAGCTCATTCTCGTCACCGCAATCACCCCGACGCCGGCCGGCGAAGGCAAAACCACGACGACGGTCGGGCTCGGCGACGCGCTCAACCATATCGGCAAAAAGGCGATCCTGTGTCTGCGAGAGCCGAGCCTCGGGCCATGCTTCGGCATGAAGGGCGCCGCCGCGGGCGGCGGCTATGCGCAGGTCGTGCCGATGGAGGAAATCAACCTCCATTTCACCGGCGACTTTCACGGCATCGCCACCGCGAACAATCTGCTCGCCGCGATCGTCGACAACCACATCTATTGGGGAAACGAACTCGGCATCGATCCGCGCCGCGTCAGCTGGCGTCGCACGATGGATATGAACGACCGCGCTCTCAGGCAGATCGTTTCCTCGCTCGGCGGGGTTGCCAACGGCTTTCCGCGCGAGGACGGGTTCGACATCGTCCCCGCTTCGGAGGTCATGGCGGTCTTTTGCCTCGCTACGAACCTCGACGATCTGCGGCGTCGTCTCGGCAACATCATCGTCGCGCAGACCGCGCGACAGGAAACCGGTGCGGGCGGCCGACCTTAAGGCGGCAGGCGCAATGGCGGTGTTGCTCAAGGACGCGATCGCGCCAAACCTCGTCCAAACCCTCGAGGGCAATCCCGCCTTCATCCATGGCGGCCCGTTCGGCAATATCGCGCATGGCTGCAATTCGGTCATTGCGACGACGGCAGCGCTCAAGCTGGCGGATTACGTCGTGACCGAAGCGGGGTTCGGCGCCGATCTCGGAGCGGAGAAATTCTTCGACATCAAATGCCGTAAGGCCGGGCTCAAGCCAGACGCCGCCGTCGTCGTGGCGACCGTGCGGGCTTTGAAAATGCACGGCGGCATCGCGCGCGACGCTCTGCGGCAGGAAAACGTCGAGGCGCTGGAAGGCGGATTTGCCAACCTCGCCCGCCATTTGCGCAATCTACGTCAGTTCGGGGTACCGGCGGTCGTCTCGGTCAATCGTTTCAGCGCCGACACAACGGCCGAACTCGACCGGCTGAAGCAGCTCTGCGCGCGCGAGGGTGTCGAGGCGGTCGTCGCCGATCACTGGGCGCATGGCGGCGAGGGCGCGAGCGATCTGGCACGCGCGGTGGTCGGGCTCGCCGATAGCGGGCAGGCGAAATTCCAATATCTCTATCCGGACGATATGCCGCTGTGGGAGAAGGTGCGAACGATCGCGCAGCGCCTCTACGGGGCCAGCGACGTCGAGGCCGACAAGCGGATCAAGGATCAGCTCGCCGATTTCGAGAAACAGGGCTTCGGCCATTTTCCGGTGTGCATCGCCAAGACCCAGTACAGCTTTTCGACCGACGCCAACGTCAAAGGAGCGCCAAGCGATCACATCGTGACCGTGCGCGAGGTGCGCCTATCCGCGGGAGCCGAATTCGTCGTCGTGATCTGCGGCGACATCATGACGATGCCCGGACTGCCCCGGGTGCCGGCGGCAAACAGCATCGAGGTGACCGAGGACGGTCGGATCACAGGGTTGTTCTAATGCCGGGTTGTTCTAATGCCGGGTTGTTCTAATCTCGGTGGGGCGATTGCAAGGGGCTGAGCTGAAGGGTTGGCGGCGGTCGGAGCGACAACGCCTGTTGGCGTTGCGCACCGCCGCGCCGCCCGTCGAGCGCCGCCTCTGGGGGACCGAGATCGAGGCAAACCTGCGCGCATTGCTGTTGGAGCGGCCGGTCGTTACGCTCGGCGTCTACTGGCCATTTCAGGCGGAATTCGATCCCCGCAGTTTGATCGATTGGGTCATAGCGCAAGGACATGCGGTGGCGCTGCCCGCCGTTGTCGATAAGAAGGGCCCGCTCGAATACCGCGCTTGGCGGCCGGGCGACGCTCTGGTCGACGGAGTGTGGAATATCCCGATCCCGGAGGTCCGCCATGTCGTGCTGCCGCAAGCCGTGCTGGGGCCACTCGTCGGATTTGACCGGCAATGCTACCGGCTGGGGTATGGCGGCGGCTATTTCGACCGAACCTTGGCCGCCTTCTCGGTGCCGCCGCTGGCCATCGGCGTCGGCTTCGAGATGTCGCAAATCGAGACGATCTTCCCGCAGCCATTCGACATCCCGATGGATGTCATCGTTACCGAGGCTCGCATTCGGCGCCGTTGATCGAGCTGCGAGCCGACGGCAAACCCGGCAGACCCTCACCCGCCTCGCTGCGCTCGGCACTCACTCCTGCACTGCGGGCGGGGGCGCTACACGCACAGCCAAATCGGTGTTCCTGTCAGCCGGTTAAGAAATTCTCTCTCCTCTCAGCTTTGCACACTATATGACGCGATGCGGCCCCGCCGGCCGGGCCGCACTGTGCGGAGTCGATAATGCCAAACCGACAGCTCGACAGGCTGATGTGGGCGCAGGCCTACGATGCGATGGAGCGCGCTCAGCGCCTCCATCGCCAATTCTTTCATCGCGCCCACAGCGCGCCCTGCTGGGAAGCACCGGTGGACATTTTTGAGACCGAGAATGCGCTCACGATCGTCATCGCCCTGCCGGGAGTGGACCCCGATCAAGTGCAAGTGACCCTCAGCGCCGGCGTGTTGATCGTCAGCGGCGAACGCCCGTTACCCGTCGAATTGAAGGATGCGAGGATCCACCGGCTGGAGATTCCGCACGGGCACTTTCAGCGGCGGATCGAGTTGCCGCCGGCGCGACTCGAAATCTTCGGCCGGCATCTCGCCAATGGCTGCCTGATGCTGCAGCTGCACAAGTCTTGAGGATATTTGCCATGCCCTTAGAGGACCGGGAACTACGTACCTCGGGCAGCGTCCCGCCCCCGCCCCCCGGTAGCGTCGAAATGGGATCGGCCGCGGTCGCGGCATTTCCGGAGGACGCGCTGATCCTGATTCCGACCCGCAACCTTGTTCTGTTCCCCGGCACGGTACTGCCGATAACCCTCGGCCGGCAGCGCTCGGTGGTGGCGGCGCAGACGGCGATGCGGCTCAACCGGACCGTCGGGCTGGTGTTGCAGCGCGACCCCGGGATCGACGATCCGATCCCGGTCGATCTGCATCGCATGGGCGCCGAAGCGAGCCTGTTGCGTTACGTCACGAGCCCGGACGGCGGACACCACGCGATCTGCCAGGGCGAGCGTCGTTTTCGCATTCTCGATTTTCTCGACGGCTACCCGTTTCTCGCCGCCCGGGTCGAGCGGATCGAGGAAACCGAGGCGACCAACATGGACGTCGCCGCGCGACTCCTTAACCTGCGCAACCAAGCGCTCGAAGTGTTGCAGCTGTTGCCGCAGACCCCGGTCGAGCTCGTCAACGCGGTGCAGTCGGTGCCCTCGGCCCCCGCGCTCGCCGATTTGATCGCGAGTTTCATGGACATCACGCCGCAGGAAAAAGAGGAGATCCTGGAGACCGTCGATATCGAGCGCCGGCTCGAGCGCGTATCGGAATTGCTGGCCTACCGGATCGAGGTTCTGCGCCTGTCGCGGCAGATCAGCGAGCAGACCAAAGGCAAGATCGACGATCGCCAGCGCGAATTCCTGCTGCGCGAGCAGATGAGGACGATCCAGAAGGAGCTCGGCGAGGGTGAGGACGCAAAAGCCCAGGAAATCGCCGAGCTGACGAAGAAAATCGCCGAGGCGAAGATGCCGCCCGAGGTCGAGGAGCATGTGAAGCGGGAGCTTGCCCGGCTCGAGCGGATGCCGGAGGCCTCCGGCGAGTATTCGATGGCTCGCACTTACCTCGAATGGTTGACGGAGCTGCCGTGGTCGGTCGAATCGGGAAAATCGGTCGACATCGCCGAGGCACGCCGAATTCTCGACGCCGACCATTACGGCCTCCGGAAGATCAAACGGCGCATCCTCGAATATCTCGCGATCCAGCAGCTGAACCCGGGCGGCCGCAGCCCGATCCTGTGCTTTGTCGGCCCGCCCGGCGTCGGCAAGACCTCATTGGGGCAGAGCATCGCCAGAGCGACCGGCCGCAAATTCGTTCGGGTCAGTCTCGGCGGCACCCACGACGAAGCCGAGATCCGCGGCCACCGCCGCACCTATATCGCGGCCTTGCCGGGGAACATCATCCAGGGGATCCGGCGCGCCGGCGCGCGGGATTGCGTGATGATGCTCGACGAAATCGACAAGCTCGGCCGCGGGATTCAGGGCGACCCTTCTTCCGCCCTCCTCGAGGTGCTCGACCCCGAGCAGAACTCGACTTTTCGCGACAATTATCTCGGTGTGCCTTTCGACCTCTCGAAAGTCATGTTCATCACGACGGCGAACGTTCTCGACAGCATTCCGGGGCCGTTGCGCGACCGCATGGAGGTCATCGACCTGCCCGGTTATGTCGAGGACGAAAAGTTCGAGATCGCCCGCCGCTATCTGGTCGACCGGCAGCTCAAGGCCAACGGATTGACCCCCGAGCGGGCCGAGATCACCGACGCGGCCCTGCACGCGATCATCCGCGACTACACTCGCGAAGCCGGCGTGCGCCAGCTCGAGCGGGAAATCGGAGCGGTGTTGCGCAGCGCCGCTATGAACATCGCCGAGCGCACGGCGCAGCATGTCCGGATCGAGCCGGAAGATCTGACCGAAATCCTCGGAGCGCCACGCTTTGAAGGCGAGGTCGCGATGCGCACGAGCATTCCCGGCGTCGCGACCGGGCTCGCCTGGACACCTGTCGGGGGTGATATCCTGTTCATCGAGGCGGCCCGAAACCCCGGCCATGGGCGGCTGATCCTGACCGGCCAGCTCGGTGAGGTTATGAAGGAGAGCGCGCAGGCGGCGCTGAGCCTCGTGGAAGGCAGGGCGTCGGGGCTCGGGCTGGATCCCGGGATGTTCGAAAAGAGCGACATCCACATTCACGTCCCCGCCGGCGCCATCCCAAAGGACGGGCCGAGCGCGGGTGTGGCGATGTTCACCGCCCTCGTCTCGCTGCTGACCAATCGAACCGTGCGCAGCGATACGGCAATGACCGGCGAAATCAGTTTGCGCGGCCTCGTGCTGCCGGTCGGCGGCATCAAGGAGAAAGTCGTTGCCGCCGCCCGGGCATCCCTCTCGGCGGTCATCCTCCCGGCGCGCAATCGCAAGGATTACGACGACATCCCCGAGAGCGCACGCAGCAGCCTACGCTTTATCTGGGCCGAGCGGGTCGAGGACGTCATCGAGGCAGCGCTGGAGCCGGCCGCGCAAGACAGCCCTGCCATGGCCGAAGTGGCGGGCGATTGAGGAGACGCACGGTCGGCTACCGCGAACTGTACCGATGCAGCTATTCGAGCCGTACCTTTCCAATCCGGGCATTTCGGATGGGTATGTCAAGTCGAAAGCTTCGAGCGTGCTGCGGACGATGCGTGCAATGACAGCGTTGCGGTACCATTTACGGTCCACCGGGAGACGATGAACCAGGGCGCCCATTGGGTGCTGCAGCGCCGGAGAGCGATCTCGTACGCCGAGATTTAGTCGTCCCAATGCTTGCGTTCGGCAAAATCATCGGGCCTGAACTTCCATCGCTTCGGTGGGTCCTGTAGGCGCGCCTCGAGCCGCGCCTTCTGCTCCTTCTTCGAAATGTGCAAGTAGAATTTGACACAGTGCGAGCCAGATTTGCAGAACGCGTCGACGGCAAGGGTCATTACCCGCCCTTCCCAAAGCGCGTCGAGTGTCGGCTGTTCACCCAAGCGGAACTCGTCTGAACCGAGATCCGCCATGTTTTCGACCGTCGCGACTTCTTCGCGGGTCTCGCATCGGCCAACTCGGCATGGCTCGACTTCGGTCCGGCCGTCCTCGTCATTTTACACCCACCGACGGAACGCGTCTCGCTCGGTTGCGCGTCGCCTACGGCGACCGTAGCATCAATGGTTCGCGCAGCTTGATGATCTGTGATACGCCCCGTCCGTCGATCACCTCGAAGCCGATCATTTCTCCTGCGCTCGGGTCGGCCCATACCTCACGCGGGTGCTGGATCAAATAGTCAAGGCCGTCGAGAGCGATCTCGAGCACATCGTCTTTTTGATCATATGTAATGCCCAACAGCGGCAGCCTTTCCGCCTCGATCTGATCGACGGGGTCGAGCGAAGCGACCTCTATCTCGGCCCGCGCCGACGAGGCCATTCGACAGCCAATCGAAGAAGCCGCGCGATTCCGATTTATCGATCTTCTGTACAGCCATCGATCCTCTCCAATACTGACTTGCTCGCTGAAGCGGCCACGCGCCAGCATGCAAATCGCGGATTGCTTTGCCTTGACGGCCGTCAATTAGCAGGGTCCGCCTCCGAGGAGACCCATCCTTGACAGGTGTCAAGGTGGTCCTGCACCGCCGTGGTCATATTGGGCGCCGTTACACGAGTGGGAGTATACCATGTCCCCAACATCTGGCGGCTGGAACCACTGCACTTGATTTCAGGCTACGCGTCACGCCCGGCCAAGATCTATCGCTCAATGAGATTCGGGGCCAGCGGGTCATTCTTTCTTTTTACCCGGCCGACTGGAGCCCGGTTTGCGGCGACCAGATCACGCTTTACAACCAAGTCCGCTCCGACTTTCAGAAATATGGGCCGAGATCCTCGGCATTTCGGTCGACGGCGCGTGGTGTCACTAGGCGTATGCGCAGCACAACCACATCCACTTCCCGCTCCTCGCCGATTTTCATCCAAAGGGGGCGGCTGCACAGAGATACGGCGCTTATCGCGAGCAGGATGGAGTGTGCGAACGTGCCCTTTTCGTGATCGACCGAAAAGGGATGATCTTCTGGAGCTACCTGTCGCCGATCGCCGTCAACCCGGGAGCGGACGGCATTCTCGACGCCCTAGAAAACCTTGAAACCCAGGAGAAATAACAATGGCAATTCTGCGTGTGCCAGTCAACTCCAGCGACCACGTTCAAAACCCGGACAATGCTCCGGTGACACTTCTCGAATATGGTGACTACCAATGCCCGTATTGCGGCCGCGCCTACCCGGTCGTAAAGCGGGTACAGCGGCATTGCGGTCCGCGCCTCAGATTCGCATTTCGACATTTTCCACTGACCGAGATCCATGAATACGCCGAAGCAGCAGTGGAGACCGCCGAATATGCCGGGTTCTACGGCCGCTTCTGGGAAGCGCATGATATGTTGTATGAAAACCATGATCGCCTGGGTGTACCGCTGTTTCTCGCGATTGTGCGATACCTTGGATTATCCGATACCTTGGATTATCCGAGCAGGGGCTTCGCGACGCCCTGGCACACGGCGCCTTCTCCGATAAGGTGCGGCGTGATTTCCTGAGCGGTGTGCGCAGTGGTGTGAACGGCACGCCGAGATTCTTTATCGACAACCGCCGATACGACGGGCCCGTCGAGTTCGAACCAATGGTGGCCACCATTGCCGCTCAGCTCGAATACGCGCTGACGCCCGCATAGGGGAACACAGCCAATGAATGATATAGCTTACCGCCAATCGGAAAGCCCGTCCCCTTACACCGGCTCCGACCGCCTGCCGATCGGGGGTAGTTGGCGCTCCGGCAAGGGGCAGAGGACTCCCTGTTTCGCGATTTTTGCCGGGCAAGTGATTGAGCGGCAAGGGGTGCCGCGGGCCAGGGCGCCGAAAATCGGCTGTAGTGCCGACCAAGTCTATTCTCAAGGCCGCCAATGTGCCGATAATTGGCGGCCATCATGTTCTTGCGCTGCAAAGTTCGCCGGAAGGATGGCAAGCAACACCGCTACTGGAGCGTTGTCGAGAACACGCGGGTCGCCGGGGGGCGCGTGGTGCAGCGGCACGTGTTGTACCTCGGCGAGATCAACGACACGCAGGAATTGGCGTGGCGGCGGTCGATCGCGGTATTGGAGGACGGCGCGGCGCAACCCCGCACGCTGTCGCTGTTTCCGGAGGACCGCTGTGAAGGACTGCTCGCGGACTCTTCGACTGTCCGCGTCAAGCTGTCGGAGTTGCGGCTGCGTCGGCCGCGGCAATGGGGCGCGTGCTGGCTGGCGCTGCTGCTGTGGCGCGAGCTGCAGCTGGATCTGTTCTGGTCCAAGCGGCTGGGGTCGAGCCGCAAAGGGACGCGTTGGGATCAGGTCCTGTTCGTGCTGGCGGCGTATCGCTTGCTGGCGCCGGGCAGCGAATGGCGGCTGCATCGTGAATGGTTTCAGCGCAGCGCTCTGGCCGATCTGCTGGGCGAGGACGCAGGGCTTGCCGAGATCCACAAGCTGTATCGCTGCCATGACCGGCTGCTGACGCACAAGCAGGCGGTCTTCGATCACCTGGTGGGGCGGTGGCGCGACCTGTTCAACATCAGTTACGACGTGCTGCTCTACGACTTGACGAGCACCTACTTCGAGGCGGACCCGCCGTTTCCGGAAGGCGACAAGCGCCGGTACGGGTATTCGCGCGATCACCGGCCGGATTGTGTGCAGATCGTCATTGCCTTGGTGGTGACGCCCGAAGGCCTGCCGCTGGCCTATGAGGTGCTTCCAGGCAATACCTCGGACAAAACAACGTTGCGGCCGTTTCTCGAGCGTATCGAGCGGCAATACGGCAAGGCGCGCCGCGTCTGGCTGATGGATCGCGGCGTGCCGACCGAGGAGCTGCTGGCCGAGATGCGCGCGGCCGACCCGCCGGTGCATTACCTGGTAGGCACGCCGAAGGGTCGCTTGACGCGCTTGGAGAAGCCTCTGGTCGCCCAGCCGTGGCAAGAGGCGCGACCCGGAGTGCAGGTCAAACTGTTGGCGCAGGAGGGCGAGCTCTACGTCTTGGCCCAAAGCCGCGACCGCGTCGCTAAAGAGCGTGCGATGCGGCGGCGGCAGCTGAAGCGGTTGTGGGCGCGGCTCAAGCAACTCTCCACCATGCAGCTGACGCGCGAGGAGCTGCTGATGAAACTCGGCGCCGCGCGCGATCAGTCGCGCATCGCCTGGCGTCTGGCGGTGATCGAGGTCGCCGCGGACAGCGCCACGTTCAGCTACCGGCTCGATCGCAATAAGCTGCGTCAGGCACGATCGCGCGAAGGCCGGTATCTGTTGCGCACCAACCTCGTCGAGGAAGACCCCGCCAAGCTGTGGAGCCATTATCTGCTGCTGGTCGCGGTCGAGGAGGCATTCAAGAACCTCAAAGGCGACCTGGCGATCCGGCCGGTGTTTCACCAGCTCGAGGCGCGCATCGAGGCCCACATCTTCATCGCCTTCTTGGCCTATTGCCTGCACGTCACCCTTGCGCGGCGTTTGCATGCTCTGGCGCCGGGGTTGACGCCGCGCAGCGTGCTCGAGAAGTTCGCCGCTGTGCAGATGGTCGACGTGCACCTGCCGACCACCGATGGCCGCGAGCTGGTGCTCACCCGCTATACCGAGCCCGAACCCGAGCTCAACCTCTTGCTGAACAAACTGAAGCTGGATCTGCCCGCCCAACCACCACCCAAAATCACTGCCAGCGCGCCCGCGCCACCCACCCCGCTGTAGTGCCGACCTTCGGGGGTCTGCCTCAGCAATGTCAGATACTTAGATACTCAAAAGTGCTCCAATCGGCGAAGTTAGGCTAAGGACCACAATCCCTACGGGTGAGGTTATTCTCGAAATCCCGGAAGGCGACCGCGAGGACCTCGAGGCGGCTTACACTTCCGGCCAAAGCCTACCCGGGTTGGGCGGACGCGCTCCCCAGCGAGCGCGCGACGGTAATGCGCCGCGCGGCCGAGGTGATGGAAGCGCGCCGCGAGGAAATCATCTCGTGGCTGGTTCGTGAATCCGGAAGCACGCGTCTCAAAGCGACGCTCGAATACGAGTCGACGCATGCGATCATGCTGTGGGCGGCGACGGTGCATGACCAGGTAGAGGGTCGCATGCTGGCGACCGACGTTTCCGGCAGAGAGGGAGCGCATGCCGCAAGCCGGTCGGGGTCGTGGGCGTGAATCCGGAGCAATCCTACATCTGACGACTGCCCATAACGTTCCGCTCGCGGTGGAACTGCCGGTTGAAGCTCTGGGCGATCTCGTGGAGCAACTCCAGGATGTGGTGAAGCGGGCACATCGGAAGACGAGCAGCCGGAGGCGCCTCCACTAGTGCACCGAATCAGACGGATAGTTCGCCGTCCATCGGCGCGATACCGCTCTCCGGCCTATCCTCACGGGAATGGGCTGAACCATCTGACTGAATCTGAGCACAAGTGCTCTCTCTCGATCGGCGGCCTGTCTTATTAGGATGCTTGTACCGGGCGGTGAGACGCGCTTCGTCCACCAGTCTGCGGATCTGGGGCTACGGGGTTCGACTCTCCTCAGGCGCGTCAATTTTTTGAGTGGCTTATCCCTGATTTTCAGTACACCGAAGCCGCCTTCGAGATTCCTGCGGACTCCATGGCAGTCGACGTCCGCGTTCATAATCTTCTGCACAGCTTGGCCTCGATAGCCGTATCGGGCGGGGAGAGCCTCGATCTCGTCAGCAAGGTGCTCGGACATCATCAATTGCGAATCACAGAGCGTTACTCCTATTAAAGGACGATCCGCATCGCGCCATCGCCGACCGAACAACCGAAAGGGATCGGGGCTCTCATTTAGGGCAAAAAGTCATCACAGTGATTCCGCTGCCAAGCGATGCGGGCGATCATCCTCTAATACCGTGATCCGCAATTATCGCTGTGGTGTACTTTATGGCATCCATTGGCCGCTGGACGTAGGTAGACTCATTCGTGCTTCACAGTCCACCACAAGCGCTCGACGAAGATCTTGTCGTGGCAGCGCCCGCGTCCGTCCATGCTGATCGCGATCCCATGATCCGTCAGCATCTTGGTGAACTCATCGCTGGTGAATTGCGCGCCTTGATCAGTATTGAAGATGCCGGGCTTGCCGAACCGGGCGAGAGCCTCGCTCAGTGCCTCGACGCAGAACCCCGCCGTGAGCGTGTTTGACAGCCGCCAGGACAGCACCCGCCGGGTCGCCCAGTCGATGATCGCGACCAGGTACAAAAATCCCTGCCGCATCGGTATGTAGGTTATGTCAGCAGCCCACACTTGGTTCGCCCCGTCGATTGTCTTGCCGCGCAGGAGGTATGGGTAGACCTTGTGCCCGGGATGCCGCTTGCTGGTATTCCGCTTCGGTCTGACCGCCCACAGCCCGAGCTTTCTCATCAACCGCCGGACGCGCCGGCGGCCCATCGAAATCCCCTCTCGCAACAGCGCCACCTGGAGCCGGCGGCTGTAGACTGGATAGTCTGTGAAAATCCGGTCGAGCCGCTTCAGAAGCTCGAGTTCCTCCGCAGATTCCGGCCGAGGCCGGTAATAAAAGCTGCTGCGCGCAATCCCCAGCAGCGTGCATTGCCGGCTTACGGACAGCCCCGTTTCCGGTGCGATCATGGCCCGCCTCTCAGCAATCGGGAGATGGCGGGCTGCCCGGCAAGAAAATCGCACTCGACCTGCAGCTGCCCGATCTTGCGGTGCAAATCGTCGATCACCTTCTGCGCATCCTCGGCCGCCGGCGCCTTGTTGCCGCGCGCAAACAGCTCGCCCGCTCGCTTCACCAGCTCCTGCTTCCAGTTGCTGATCATCGTCGGATGAACCCCAAACTCCACCGACAGCTCCGTCAGGGTCTTCTCCCCCGAAAGCGCCGCCATCGCCACGCGCGCCTTAAATTCCGCGCTGTGCTGTTTCCTCTTGATGCCCACGTCTCACGCCCCTTTGGACCGGTCAGCCTTTAGCTTATCCCACTGTCCAAAAATCCGGAGCCGCCGCACTTCTTTGAAATCGGCCGCGAATTTCCCTTCTTTTTTGTTCTTTTGGCAGCCGCTTGCGGCGCCGCGTGTGTAATTCCTGTGTAATGGTGTTCTGCGGAGTTCCCGAATTCCGCTGGCCGTCTTCCAGTGACGCCGGCAAGCCGCGGCCGATCGCTTTGATGCCCTGATCGATGTATTGCCCGCGCGCGTGCACGTAGCGCAGCACCATCGCCACGGTCTTGTGACCGCTGATGCCTGAATCGTCGGGATATCGACCCCGGCCTGAACCAGCTTGGTGATCGCGGTGTGCCGCATGACGTGCGGCGTAATCAGTACGGGATCGAGCCCGCCGCGCCGCGCCGCGTCGTCGAACGCGCGGTCCATGCGGACGCGCTGGCCGGTGCCGTTGTCGGCGTGCGGCGACGGAGTGATCCAGCCCTCGCGGTCCTCGCGCATTTTTCGCTCGCGCGCGAGGATATCGGCGAGCTGTGGCGTGATCGGCTGCTCGCGCCAGGCGCCGCCCTTGACTTGCACGAACAGCCGCCGGTTCGGCAGGTCGAGCTTGTCCCAGCGGGCGCTAAGGATCTCGGTATGCCGCATCGCCGTGTTGAGCCCGAAGGCAACGAACAGCCAGCAATCGGGATCGGCGCCGGCGGTCGCCGCCCGCATCAGCCTGTCGCACGCCTCGTCGGGTAGTACGATGATCCGGCCGTCGCCCTCCGGGAGCTTGTGTTTGCCGAGCCGCACCGGCACCCGGTCGAGCCATTTCCAATCGACGGCGCTGTAAAACAGGTAAGACAGCGTGGCGAGCTCGCGATTGATCGTGGCGTTCGCCGCGCCCGCGCCCAGGCGCTGCTTTTTGTATTTGCCGACGGCAAATTCGGTGATCGCGTCGAGCCGCTGCGCACCAAAATACGGCACCAGGTAGATGTCCAATTGCCGGCGCTTGATCGGGATGTTGTTGCCGCCGCTCTCTTCGAGGCGCTGCAGGTAGCGCCTGGCCGCGGCGGCAACGGTCAGCGCCAGCTTGCGGGCTTTCGGCAATGACAGCCGGCCGGCGCGGGCCTCGGTCTGTTTCTGTGCGATGAATTCCTCGCATTGGGTGCGGGTGACGCGCTCGCTCGCCTTGCCGATAACCCGGTAGATGCGCTCGCCGTCGACCATGATGGCGACTGAATAGCGCAGATCGCCGTCGGCCAGGCGCACCACTGTGATGCCGGGCTCGGTGATCTTTTCGCCGGGCTTCAACTCGCGGAGGCGGCGCCGGTCAAGCGTTGAAAATCGGACAGACACAACTGCAGCCCTCCCTTCCCTGGTGTCGATTATTCACATGTCTGCCATTCGCGGCGGGCCCTGGCAGCCTCGGCGTCGGTGACGAGCCCATGGGCCTCGGCTGTATTGATGAGCTCGATCGCCGCGATCCTGATTTGGCCGACTGCGGTCTGAAGAAGCTGCTGGGGGTCGCGGCCGAGAGGATCGGGCACAAACGACTGGTTGAGACGGAACTCGATTTCTCCAGCCAACGATCGGCCTGAGTGCCGAGCGGCCTCCACCAGCCGGTCCTTCAGTGCTTTGGTGGTGCGGATCGTGAGCGGGTGGCGCTTGATTTCGTCAGCGTTGTGTCGGGGCCGACCCGGTGGCCGCAGCGAAGTTGCCATGTCCTTTGCTCAAACCATCTCAGGTGTTCTCGATGTATCTGCATCGCATGGTATGCAGAAACCGTTGACCCCGCAAGAGCAATCGGGCGCCGTCATCATCGCCGGGTAGATGACGCGTCACGGCCTGACGCATTGTCCCCGCGCTGCTGGCCTGATAATTCAAACGGCGGTCCGCCAGCGATAGCCACGCCGGCGCTGATCGATGCGCCGCGGTGCCGGGTTCTCGGCATGGCTGATCCCCCTGTCGAAAATCGCCATCAGGAACCAGACCGCGCCGCAAAGCGGTCTGGTCATCTCATTCGAGCAATTCGGTCATCGTGCTGACGGCGGGGCCGGGTGCGGGGCTGCCACGTGACGCAGGATTTGCGGCTCCATGCAGGGCCGGTTCAGCTTCGCTGGCATCGGCCGGATGCTCGCCGCCGCCCGCTTTGCAGGCGTCCAGGTCGTCCAGGTAATACCAGGTCGTCCAGGTAATAGAAGACCCGACCGCTGACCTTGTCCTTGTGCGGTGGCGGGCCTCTACCCTGCAGCGCGCCCACTGCGCCAGCGTCTTGGGGCTGCGGCCCAGATAGAGCGCAGCGTTTCTCCGGTCGAGCCGGCCGTCCGGTAATCCCACAGCGGCATCCACGAGTGCCTGTCCGGACGGCGTTGGCCGTGTTGCAGCTCCCACCAAAACTCCAAGATTGTCGCTGCGAGCCCATCGCGTTGGCTGGCGAACCTGACGCCGTGCCACCAAGCGACGGTGCGGGAGAGGCGCTCCCGATGAAGCGAGGCGCGCTCGCCGTTATAGCGATGTTGACCCGCGCCTGGGTGATCGAAACGATTTCCGCCTCGTAGGGCAGAGATGCGTTGCGACCGGTTCACCGGCCCTCCGTTGAGCCCGAACACGAAGTCGCAAAGCTCGGCGACGGAGGGAGCGCGATCGCGAGTGGCAGCGAACAGTTCGCTCACCCGCTTCTCGACATGGCCAGGACCGCGGCTCATTGAATGATAACAGTTAACCGGGGCGCAACCCGGCGTTAAGCAGGAAGGGGGTAGGGGACCCCCCCTGCCTAATTTCCGAAAAAATTCTGCGCCTGAGTCGCAGCGCGGTTGCGGCCGCCCCGAACGCACGAAGGAATTTCACCGCCCCGGGTCCCAATTTTCGCGGCTTTGCACGCGTTGGCCCGATGCGGATGGCAGGGTTCTGATTATGTTTTTCAAACCGGCTCCCCGGTTCTCGTGATTTCAGGAGAACTTGCGCCGGGGCGCGGCAGCCTGATCAGCCGAACCCGTCCGAGATGGATCTCGCCATTCTCGCCGACCGTCACGTGCTCGTAGCCGGGCTCGCTCAGGTTTTCCCAGATCTCGCGATAGTCGCGGTCGCTGATCGGCATCAAGGTCGGCCCGACCTGCTCATAGACGCCCGAGCACGGCATGGCCGCGCCCGGAGGCATTTAAACCTTCAGCCTGCTGCGTCTGGCGGCGATCGACAGCGCGGCGGCGCTCGAGGCGCTGCATCCGCCGGGCTTTGACTTTCACGCGTTGCGCGGGCGGCCGAGACGCTACTCGATCCACGTGAACGGCCCGTGGTGCATCACCTTCGAATGGCGCGATGGACGGGCCCTGCGCGTCCACGTCGAGCAATACCATTGAGGAGGATCATGCCTGCCGCGACGCAACCATCAGCAAAGCACCAGGAATATCCGGTTCGGCGGCCGCTTAAGCGGCCCGCCGTGCATCCCGGCGTGTTGATGCGCGAGATCCTCGAGGACCACCTCAAACTGGCGATTGTGGAGGCGGCGCGCCGCATGGGGGTGTCACGTCCCGTTCTTTACGCGGTGTTGAACGGGACCGCGGCGGTGACCGCCGAGATGGCGTTGCGGTTCGCTCGCCTGACCGGCGGCGCACCCGAGCTCTATCTCAACATGCAGACCGGTACGACCTCGAGGCGGCCCGACAACGTCTAGAGACCGAAACGGCGTTACCGGCGAGTGCGGTGCACAGTGGTCGTCATTTTGGGCGCAGTGGGGTCGATCTCGACCCGGTCATTCATCGCGACGAGCCTCCCGACACCAAGCGATGGGGAGACCGCCGCAAGGCCGCGGTCGTCACCGCCGTGCGCAGGGGCGCTATCAAGCTCAAGGAGGTGTTGCGCCGCTACCAGCTCACCGAGGAGGAATACCGTTCCTGGGAGCGGAACTTTGTGCCGTCCGTAACGGCATCCGACCATCCGCCCCGAGCGGAGGCCAAAGGTCGACGGTCGCGCCGCCGGTGATAAGCGAAGCTGGGCGCCTACCCGCAACCGGCCGCGCGGTCTCGGCGACGACGGCTGACCTCAAGGCAGGTCACAAAAACCTTTCCCGGTTTCGCCGTCGCGCTGCGCGGCAGCGGGCGGCGCGGTTTTGCGGCATCCGGGCAAGATGCTCGCCGAGGCGGCGGTTGAAACGCTCGACCATGCCCCCCGCCTTCGCGGGGGCAGGCTGTTGGTTTGCGGCCGGAAGGGCTGGGTGAGGCGGTGGGTGATGGCGCGCGCCGCGCAGGTGGGGTCGAAGAGGTGGTCGCCCGAGGGTCTGTCCTGGGGTTTTGCCTTCTTGTCGACGGCGAAGCGGTCGGTGAACTCGGAGCCGTTGTCGGTCAGGATGGTGTGGACCGGGAGCGGAAAGCGGTCGAGAAAGCGCTCCAGGAAGGCCGCCGCGGTGGCGGCCCGGCGATCGGGGAGAATTTCGAGGTAGACAAAGCGGGTGGCGCGGTCGATCGCGACCCCAGCCTTCGCTGGGGCAGGCTATAGGCGTAACTGCGCCGGCGGCTCAGCGGCGGCAGGTATTTGACGTCGATATGGATGAACCCGGCCGGGGTCTCGGTCCGGAAGGCGGCGGCCGGCGCCGGTTGCGGGGTCGCACGGGCGGACAGGCCGTGGCGCTTGAGGCAGCGGTGCACGGCGCTGCGCGACAGCTGCGGGTTGAGGCAGCGCCGCATCGCTTCGACGATGTCGTCGAGCGGCAGTTCGAGGCTGCGGCGCCGCTCGAGGATCAGCGCTTCTTCCCATTGGCTGATCGCGGTGGCCAGCCGATGCGGGCGGGTCGACCGGTCGGCGACATCGGGACGGGCTTTCCAGCGCGCCACGGTGCGCGGATGGATGCCGAGCTCGCGCGCCAGCGCGGCAGCGGAGGCGGTGCTGTTCTGGATATAGGCGCGGGTGCGCGGGGTGGTGGTGGCATTGGCGTGCAGCCGCAGTTGCATCAGCGGGCGCTCCCCCCTGTTCAAGCCAGGGGCAGGCTCTGGGTCGGCGCCCACCGCGGCGGGAGGGCGTCACCCGGACCCACGCCCCGATGGGTTTTCAAGGGATGCGGAAATCTACGATGATGCCCAATGCCCAACCGCGGCCATGAACCGCGACGTCGGCGAGCATCGCCCGTCGGCGTCGGCCGCATCACCGTGAGTTTCCGACCGGCTATTCCTTGGCGGGTTGCTCCCCAGCAGAGCCCGCTTCCGCTTCGCCGGCCGTACCAGTGTACGTCCACCCTCCCGTGCGGCACAATCAACACTGCTGTCCTCATTTTTTCTCACCATCGGCCGACATCAGCTGCTCGCGCAACCAGCAGACAGCTTGCCACAGCCGCGCCCCATCGCGCCAATCTTCCGGGACAGAACACGCAGGCCGGGGTGGCCACCAGCAACGGCTTCATCGTTGGCATCGATCCGACCGATCGGCGCAAGGACAGCGGATTGGCGCCGGGACTGGTCGAGACCATTGCCGAGCGCTGTGGCCGGGCGCCGCAACGGCTGCTCGCCGATACCACGGCGATGACCCAAGGCGATGACCCAGGGCGATGACCCACGGCGATGACCCAGGGCGATGACCCAGAGCCATGACCCGGGAGGACATCGTCAAACTGGCGGAACGCCATCCCGATTTGACGGTCTACAGCCCGCCGCCGCCGGAGCGCACGGAGGTCACCGCCGAGACGTTGCGCAAGCGCCGCTGGAGACGCCGCCGCGAGCCGTCGGCGGTGCAGGCGTGGCGGGCCCGAATGGCGCGCGAGGAAGGCCAGGAAATCTACCGCCGGCGCAAGCTGACCGAACGAGCGCACGGCATCATCAAGAACCGCGGCATGTCCCGGTTCCTGGTGCATGGCCGAGAGAACGTCCACGCCGTCTGCCTTCTGCGGGCGCTGGCCCTCAACCTGGGCTGGGCCAACACGCTGCGCCGCCGCAGTGCCGCGGCGGCGGCAATGGCGATGCCGGCGAGCGCATGACCGCGACCGGACATAAAAGCAGCGCTATTCCCAATGACATTCGATGCCATCCTCAGCACACTCTCTGGAAAAATGCTGCCCAGCCTCCCACATCTCACGGTTGAGTAGGCCGCCAGGAGACACGTCACGCAGAAAAGCGGGATTGGGTTACACCCTCGAAAGCGGGAGTCCAGCGCCGAGCCTACGCATCTGCCCGGGATACCCGCTTTCGCGGGTATGACGGGAAAAAGGACATCTGGCTATGCTGAAGACAACGCGTGACATGGTTCTGCCGACTGCGATCACCGGGTCGTACCCGCGCCCGTTGTGGTACGACGCGAGCCTCGGTGGGCGGTCGTTCAAGGCGGCGCTCGGCGACTCGCTGTTTCGCGAGCAGTATCTCGATGCGGTCGCCGCGATCATCAATGCCCAGGAGGCGGCCGGCCTCGATATCGTGACCGACGGCGACAGCCGCTTCGACCTCGCGGTCGGCGGCAAGTCCTGGTTCTTCTACCCGATCGAGCGGCTCGGCGGCATTCACGGCCACCGCAGCACCTCGCAGGGCTGGATGGCGCGTCACGACATCCGCCCCGGGAAGATCCTGTGGGAGGTGCAGGAGGCTTATCAGCCGGCCATTGTCAACGAGAAACTGTCCCGCGGCCCGCTCGAATACGCCGCGCTATGGCAGATCGCGCAGCGCCTCAGCGACCGCCCGGTCAAGTTCGGCGCGATCTGCGCGCCGGCATTGGCCAGCATGCTGTGGAATGAGCACTATGCCGACGACAAGGCGATGGTGCTCGACCTGTGCGACATCATGAACGCCGAATTGCGCGAACTGGCCGCCGCCGGCTGCCCGGTGATCCAGGTCGAGGAGCCGCGTCACCACGGCCTGACGACCCGGCCCGATTGCAGCGATGCCGAGCTCGAATTCCAGACCGAGGCGTTCAACCGCCAGCTCGCCGGTGTCGATGCCGAGATCTGGGTGCATACCTGCTGGGGCAATCCCAACCAGCAGCGGGTCTATTGGGAAGTGCCGAGCTACGAGCGCGCTTTGCCCCATCTATTGCAGCTCAATGCCGACGTCGTCACCTTCGAATGCGCCAGCAATGACGGCAAGGACCTGCCGCTCTTCGCCAAGCACAAGACCGACAAGAAGATCGGCATTGGCGTCGTCAATCATTGCAACACGGTCGTCGAGCCGGCCGAGCATGTCGCCGGCCTGATCAGGAAGGCGCTCGAATACATCCCGCCCGAGCGCCTCGTGATCACGACCGACTGCGGCTTTGGCCGTGAGGGCCTCTCCCGCCGCATCGCCTATTACAAATGCGTAGCGCTCGTCGAAGGCACCAACATCGTGCGCCGCGAACTGGGCCTCCCCGAAGCCCGCATCCGCGCCGCCGACCCGAAACTCTATTTCGCCAGTGTGGGTAACAACTAACACAGGTTCGATGCGGTTTATCTTCCCAATGCCTTGGACAACGCGGCAGCACAGTCGCCGACAGCTCGGCGCGCGGCGGCGACCAGCCGGCCGTAGCGGATGAAACCGTGATTTAGGCCTTCATAGACGGTCAGTTCGCTGGGCACGCCGGCCTCTTTGAGGCGCGCGGCGAGGCGCCGGCTGTCATCGAGCAACGGATCGAGATTGCCGACGATCAGATGTGCCGGCGGCAGGCCGGACAGCTCGGCGAGCGCCGGTACGGCGCGCCAATCTTTCTGCTGCTCCGGACGCTCGAGATAGGTCTCCCAGATCCAGCGCATCTGGGTCTGCGACAGACCGGCGCCGCGCCCGAACCGCTGCCACGATTCGCTCTCGGTATCGGTCGAGAAGCAGCCATAAATCAGCAGCATGAAGCCGAGCGCACGCTCACCCGCATCCCGCAACGCGACGGCGGCTGCCAGCGCCAGGTTGGCGCCGGCGGAATCGCCGCCGACAGCGAGCCTGGTCGGATCGATACCGAAACCCGAGCCCTCATGCGCAGCGAGGCGGACCATCGCGACCGTTTCGTCAAAGGCCACCGGAAACCGATGCTCGGGCGACAGCCGATAATCGACGGACAGCGCGGCGACGCCGCTCTGGCGGACGAGTTCGCGCAGCACCGCATCCCAGCTCGGCAAGCTGCCCTGCATGAACCCGCCGCCATGCGCGTAGATCATCAGCGGCGGCTTTTCGGCATCATCGGGGAGATAGAGTCGGCACGGCACCTGACCGTGCGGTCCCGGCAAGCTCAGATCCCGCTCGCGCCGGAGTGGGACGGACCCTTCGCCGAGGAATGCACCGATGCGGTCTACCGCGGCGCGCACTTCCGAGAGGGGCGCCTGCGTGCGGTCCGGCGCTACGAGGCCACGGCTCTGCAGCACCTGCCCCGCAGCGACGAGCTCGGGATCGATCCAGGGTGTCGCGTCATTCATCGTCTCTCTCCCCTATTCAGCGGCGCGGGCGGGCTCGGCCGCAGGCGTGGACGTGGCCACGGGCAGGCGAGGCAGAACTTCCTTTGCCAAAAGCCTGATGCCCTTCTCGGCCTCTTGGTGGTCGAGAAAGCCGGAGCGGCCGATGAAGATGAAATGGCCGAACCCGCCGACCTTGTCGTAGATGTCCATGATCTGCTTGTAGACGGTATCCGGGTTGCCGGCGCACAGAATGCCGCGGGCGATCGCCTGCTCGGCGTTGATGCCGATCAGGCTGTCTGCCGGCCGCCGAGCGGCTTGCGCGCCAGGCCGGGGCTGCGTGCGATAATTCTGTGCGGTAAACTCCGGCGGCTGCCGCCCCGGCATAAGCCGCGAAAATTGCGGCGCCTGCTTGAGGCTGGTGTTGAGGAACCACAGGGTTTTGCTCCCAACCCGCACGCCCTCTTCATCGGTATCGCCGACATAGCACAAAGCGGCATAGGCGAAACGGTCGGTCCCGGGCGCCGGCAACCCGGCCTCACGGCGCGCCGCGCGGTACGTATCGAAGGCGCGCTTGCTGGCCTCGGGCCCGCGCAGCACGAGCGCATTGATCATGCCGCGCCGACCCAGCTCGGCCGAGGTCTCCGGGTCGCCGGTCGCGGCCCACATCGGTGGAGACGGCCGCTGATAGACGGGCGGCCAGATGTTGACGTGACGATGCGTGTAGTGCTTGCCCTCCCAGCTGAACGGCCCGTCATGCGAGGTCAAGGTCTTCTGGATGAGGTCGATCGCCTCCCAGAAGCGCTCGACATAGCCGACCGGGTTGGCGTTGCCCGACACCATCTCGCTGTCGCCCGATTTGACAAACCCGATCTCGATCCGGCCGCGCGAGATCACGTCCGCCATCGCGTATTCCTCGGCGACGCGTACCGGATCGGGGCGGATCGTGATCAACGTCCCGAGGCTGAGGATGCGCACCTTCTTTGTCTGCCGCGCGAGGATGCCGAGGATCATCGGGCTGGCGCCATACAGGCTGTTAATCCCGGAGTGGTGCTCGATCGAGACGACATTGACGCCGAGTTCGTCGCACAGCAGGTGCTCGTCGAGGCATTCCTCGAACAAATCGGCTGCGATCTTCGGATCGCAATATTTGTTGGGGAGGCTCGCGCGGACCGAGTTGGCGCGGTCGAGCAGCTCTTGCGGGACAAAGGGATATACGTTCTCGCAATGATACCAAGCTTGCATTGCCGCTACTCCTCGAGAAAACGGGAAACTCGGTCGACAAAGGCTTCGGGCTGCTCGATCTCAGGGTGGTGCCCGGCGGCTTCGATCAATTCGAACCGCGAACCCGGGATCAGGCGGCTGTAGGCACGGCCGTAATCCGGGGTCACGACCCGATCGCTCTCGCCCCAGATCAGCAGGGTCGGCACCTTGATCCGCCCGAGCCAGCGCGGCAATTGCGGGTTGTACATATACGGGTGCCAGGCATAGAGACACAGCGCCTCGCGGTTGCGTGCGTAGACGGTCAGCGCCTCGTCAGACATTGCATTGAAATCCGGCGCGAACCTCTCCGGGTCGTGCCAGCTGGCCCGCCTGACCTCGTCAGGCGATCTGTTGAAGACGTCGAGAATATCGGGCGTCTCGCGATCGCTGATCTTGATGCCAACGGGATCGACGAGGACGAGCTTGTCGATCCGGTGGCTGCACGCAACCGCGAGCTCCGCCGCCAGCCAGCCGCCGAACGAAAAGCCGACCAGCGTCGCCTTTTCGCCGGGCAGGTTGTCCAGCACTTCCAGGTACAGATGGACAAGATCGTATACCGTGTCGAAATCCTTGGGCCGCGGGGAATGGCCAAAGCCTGGTCCGGACGGTGCGATCACCTCGCCTTGTCGGGCGAGAAGACCGACAAAACGCGCTTCGGGATCGACGGTCTGAAAACCGTGCAACACCAGGATCGGGCGCCCTGAGCCGCGTCGGACCACTTCGAGCTCGATCCCGCTTGCCGAGAGCCGCCCATTTTCCGCCATGACTTTCCTTCCCGCAGCGCGCCTGGAGTAGAATGTATAACCTTGTTCGATATGGACCGAACACCCTAGCGAAGCGAGAAGCGAGATAGCGGAATGCGGAACCTGCAGGTCAATGGCGGGCGGTTGTGGGCGAGTCTTATGGAGCTGGCGCGGATCGGCGCGACGCCGAAGGGCGGCGTGTCCCGGCTCGCGGCGAGCGACCTCGACGGCGAGGCGCGGTGGCTCTTCATCCGGTGGTGCGAGGAGGCGGGCTGTACCGTCCGGGTCGACAGGATCGGCAACATCTTTGCGCGCCGTCCCGGTAGAGACCCAAACCTCCCGCCGGTGATGACCGGCAGCCATCTCGACACGCAGCCGACCGGCGGTAAATTTGATGGCGCCTACGGCGTCATGGCTGGGCTCGAAGTGGTGCGCACGCTCAGCGATCTCGGCTACCAGACCGAGGCGCCGATCGAGGTCGTCGCATGGACCAATGAGGAAGGCTCGCGCTTCTCGCCGGCGATGGTCGGCTCGGGAGTTTTCGCCGGCGTCTTCGACCTCGCCGAGGGGCTGGGGCGGCCGGACAATGTGACCGGCGTCACGCTTGAGGCAGAGCTCGCGCGGATCGGCTTTGCCGGCCCGGAGCCGATCGGCGGTCGGCCCATCGCCGCCTATTTCGAGGCGCATATCGAGCAAGGACCGATCCTCGAAGCCGCGCGGAAGCCCATCGGCGTCGTGACCGGCGCGCAGGGCCAGCGCTGGTACGAGATTACCGTTACCGGCCAAGAGGCACATGCCGGGCCGACGCCAATGCCGCGTCGCCGCGACGCGCTGGTCGGTGCCGCCCGCATGATCGACGCCGTCAACCGCATCGGCCACGCACATGCGCCCTATGCCTGTGCGACGGTCGGTTTTGTTCAGGTCAGCCCGAATTCGCGCAACACGATCCCCGGACGCGTTTTCTTCACCGTCGATTTCCGTCATCCCGATGACACGGTGCTGAGCGCGATGGACAGGGAGCTCTGGCAGGCCTGCGAAGCTGCCGCGGCACCGAGCGGCCTCGCAGTCGAGGTCAAGGAATTCTGGTATTTTCCGCCGACACCCTTCGACACCGAACTCGTCGGCGCGGTACGCGACGCCGCCGAGGCCCAGGGCTATCCGCATCAAGACATCGTCAGCGGCGCCGGGCATGACGCCGTCTACCTGGCGCGCGTCGCCCCGACCGCGATGGTTTTCGTACCCTGCGTCGGCGGCATCAGCCACAACGAAATCGAAGACGCCAAGCCCGAAGACCTGACCGCCGGCTGCAACGTGCTGCTCAACGCGGTGCTCGACCGGGCGAACGCCGTTTCACCCGAAACGTCGTAAGTCAGACAGTCAGGGTAGTTTCTGATTGTTCTGCAAAGATGCCGAGCCGGTTTATCCCGTCGAATGCCGCGACCTTGTAGCATTCCGCCAAGGTCGGATAATTGAACACCGTCTCAATGAAGTAATCTATTTTGCCGTCGAACGACAATACCGCCTGGCCGATATGGATCAGCTCGCTCGCCCCCTCGCCGATGATGTGGACGCCGAGAAGCTGGCGGGTCTCGCCGTGAAATATCAACTTCAAGAGTCCAGTGATGTCGCCGAGGATCTGGCCGCGAGCGATCTCCTTGTAGCGGGCCTTGCCGATCTCGTAGGGCGTGGCGGCTTCGCTCAGCTCCTCCTCGTTCTTCCCGACCATCGAGATTTCCGGAACAGCGTATATCCCGTACGGAAAGCGCTCGGGGACGCTGTGCGCCTTGACCCCGAAGGCGTGGCACGCCGCCAGACGGCCTTGCTCCATCGAGGTCGAGGCGAGCGCCGGAAAACCGATCATGTCGCCGACAGCGTAGATGCCGGGAACCTGGGTGCGGTAGTGCGCGTCGACTACCAGCCGGCCGCGGCTGTCGGGCGCCAGGCCGGCCTCCGCGAGGTTGAGTTTACTGGTCGCGCCGGTCCGGCCGACGGAATAGAGCGCCTTCTCGGCAATGATCGTCTTGCCGCTGTCGAGGTGCAGCCTGACGCGCGGGCCGTGCTCGTCCTCGATGATCTCCAACCTGCCGACGCTCTCGTTGAGCCGCAGGGTGACCCGATTTTCGCGCAGATGATGACAGAACTCGTCGACGATTTCGTGGTCGACGAAGGGCAATAAGCGGTCGCGCTTGTCGATCAGGGTCACCCGAACGCCGAGAGCGGCGAAGATGCTGGCATATTCGCATCCGATCACGCCGGCGCCGACAACCGCCAAGGTCCGCGGCAGCCGATCGAGCTGCAGGACGTCGTCACTGGTGAAAATTCGTTCGCCGTCGAACGGGATATGCGGGTCGCGGGTGGTTTCCGCCCCGGCGGCAATGATGATCTTCTTTGCCTTGACCGTGCGGGAGGTGGCGCTGTCGACGTAGTCGAGGCGAACGGCGTCGGGCGCGACAAAAGAGGCGGTCGCCGCGATCAGCTCGACATCGTTGCGCCTCAATTGGTGGCGGGTGACGTCGATCTCGTGCTGGATCACCCGGTCGGTGCGAAACAGCAGATCCTGCATCGTGATGTGCTGTTTCACGGTATAGGATGCGCCGTAAAATTCGCGCGAACGATAGCCGCATAGCTCGAGCGCCGCCTCGCGTAGGGTCTTGGACGGGATCGTGCCGAGATTGACGCTGCACCCGCCGAGCACGGTCCGTCGTTCGACGATCGCGACTTTCTTGTCGAGCTTGGCGCCCTGAATTGCAGCGCGCTGCCCGGCCGGCCCGGAACCGATCACTAAAAGATCATAGTCGAACGCGTCCCCAGCCATGCCCTCGCCCCTGATGCCGAGCCGTCGTGTCAATTGAACAATGCCATAAGCCTGCAACAGGACGGTGACAATTCGATGAACCTCAGGTCGAGGCGAGTAGAATGGGTCGAGCGGAGAGGCTGGAGAGAATGCGCTGGATCGGGTGCCGTGCGTGCTTCGAGACGCGCCCCGGCGCGCCGGGTCGTTCCTCAGCACGAGGGCATGGTGGTTGATGGCAAAAGAAAATGCCCTCATCCTGAGGCGCCTCGCGAAGCGAGGCCTCGAAGGACGCACGACATTCCTCCGGCGCTCGGCAACGCATCCTAAACGTGACCATATCGCGAAAGGGAAGCGAAGCATGGCAGCTTCCGGATCCGCTCTTCTTTATTGGCAGCCAATCGACCCAATTTAGAGGGTGTCGCTGCATCTCGACCGCCTGACGAAAATTGAGGGCGCGGCTCTCGCCGCATTCATGTCCCGATGACCAACCTCGTCCTCCAGCACGGGCTCTCCTTTGCCGATCTTTATGACCGCGAGGGCCTCGTGCGTCTCGATCGGGCGTTCGTCGCTCATCTCGCCGAGGCCGATGCCGGGTTGCATGACCGGCTGATGACGGCGCGGCGCGATCCGGACGCGATCGAGCGGCTCGACGAGCCGAACCTGCTGGTCGATGTCGCACCGCATCTCGAAGATTTCCTCGGCGAGCTGTTCGGCATCTCGCCCGAGGTTCGGAGATTGCAAACGCGCCACCACGAGCTGGCGCCGCTCTATTCGGTCAAACGCCTCTTCGTGCAGCGCCGCGCCGTAAAAGGGGTCAAGGAATCCGACGCGATAGCCATCGACGGGCCCGCATTGGCCAGCGAGCTCGACGCGCTGATCGGCTCTCCGGCGGAAGAGGCCTGGGAGCGCTCCTATGCCGAGCATGTCGCCGCTTGGCTTGAGCACGAGGCCGGCAATGCGGAGGCGCTGGACGTCGCGCAGCGCTATGCCGCCTGGGCGACATTGTCCCCCGAGGGGCGGCGCAAACATCGGCGCGGCGTACTGTTCAAGGTGCCGCACCGGCTGGACATGCACCATCTCGTTCCGGTCGAGACCATCGAGCGCGACGGGGTCACAATGCTGCGGCGGCCCGAGGACGACTGGCGCCGGCGCGACGGCTTTGCGCTCACCGATCCCGGCACCGATCTCGTCGGCGCGCTCGACCAGGCGAATTACTGCATCTGGTGCCACAACCAGGGCAAGGACAGCTGCTCCAAGGGCCTGAAGGAGAAGGACGGCGCATTCAAGAAAACCGTCTTCGGCGTCACCCTCGCGGGGTGTCCGCTAGAGGAGAAGATCTCCGAAATGAACCTGGTGAAGGCGCGCGGCAACAGCCTCGGCGCCCTCGCCGTCGTCGCGGTCGACAACCCGATATGTGCGGCGACCGGCCACCGCATCTGCAACGACTGCATGAAGGCCTGCATCTACCAGCGCCAGGAGCCGGTCGACATCCCGCAGATCGAGACCCGCACGTTGAAGGACGTGCTCGGCCTCCCCTGGGGTTTCGAGATCTATTCGCTGTTGACCCGGTGGAACCCACTCAACATTCGCCGGCCTTTGCCGCGGCCGGACAGCGGCTACAAGGCGCTTGTGGTCGGCCTCGGGCCCGCGGGCTTCACGCTCGCCCATCACCTGTTGAACGACGGCCATTTCGTCGCGGCGATCGATGGCCTCAAGATCGAGCCGCTGCCGCCCGAGATCGGGGGCGTCACTCTCGATGGCGCTCGGCACCCGTTCGAGCCGATCCGTGATGTCGCGAGCCTCGTCGAGCGGCTCGACGACCGCGTCATGGCGGGATTCGGCGGGGTTGCCGAGTACGGCATCACCGTTCGCTGGGACAAGAATTTCCTGAAGATCGTGCGCCTGCTGCTCGAACGCCGGGCGAGTTTCTCGATGTATGGCGGCGTGCGGTTTGGCGGCACGATAACGATCGACGGCGCGTTCGAGCTGGGCTTCGATCATGTTGCGCTATGCGCAGGGGCCGGTCGGCCGACCGTGATCCCGATGAAGAACGGTCTCGCGCCGGGGGTGCGGCAGGCCTCCGATTTCCTGATGGCGTTGCAATTGACCGGCGCGGCCAAGACCGACAGCATCGCCAATCTGACCGTGCGGCTGCCGGTCGTCGTGATCGGCGGCGGTCTGACGGCGATCGACACGGCGACCGAGTCGCTGGCCTATTATCCGCTCCAGGTCGAGAAATTCCTGTCGCGGTATGAGATCCTCGTCGCCGAGCGCGGCGAGGAGGCGGTGCGTGCGCAATGGACACCGCCGGAGCGCGAGGTCGCGGCCGAATTCATCGAGCATGCCCGCGCGATCCGCGCGGAGCGCGAGGCCGCCCAACGCGAAGACCGCCCGCCGCGACTCGTCAACCTGATCGACGGTTGGGGCGGCGTGACAATCGCGTACCGCCGCCGCCTAGTCGACTCGCCGAGCTACACCCTCAACCATGAGGAAGTCGCGAAGGCGATGGAGGAGGGGATCCGCTTTGCGGAGCTTTTGACCCCGGTCGAGGTCGATGTCGACCTCTTCGGCCAAGCCGCCGCATTGCGGCTGACCCGGCACAGTGTGACGGAAGTCGGCGGCCATCGCCCCGACCCGAACCAGGGCCCGGGCGAGGAGGTCGTGCTGCCGGCCCGCACGATCCTGGTCGCCGCCGGAACCCAGCCGAACACCGTGCTCGGCCGCGAAGATCCCGCGAACATCACCCTCGACGGGCGTTATTTCCGGGCGCTCGACGAAGACGGCAACCCGGTGACACCCGAGCGGGTCGTAAAGCCTTCGGCGGTGCGGGTCTTAACGCATCTGCGTCGCGACGGGCGCGCAGTCAGTTTTTTTGGCGACCTCCATCCGAGTTTTTTTGGCAATGTCGTCAAGGCCATGGGCGGCGCCACCCTGGGCTATCCGGTGGTCAGCCGGATGCTCGCGCGACGTACCCCATCGGCGCCCGCGCCGGTCGAGCTGGCGGCTCGGCTCGATTACGAGCTGCGCCCGCGAGTGCACGAGATCGTCCGTCTGACGCCGAACATCATCGAGGTCGTCGTGCGGGCGCCGATTGCCGCGCGCGCCTTCAAGCCCGGTCAGTTCTATCGGCTGCAGAATTACGAGCGCCTGGCGTCGCGGGTCGATGGGACGACCCTGGCAATGGAGGGGCTCGCGCTGACCGGCGCCGGCATCAACATGGAGGCCGGCCTGTTGTCGACGGTCGTGCTCGAGATGGGCGGTTCCTCCGACCTCTGCGCCCTCCTAAAGCCGGGCGAGCCGGTGATCCTGATGGGGCCGACCGGAACGCCGACCGAGACGCCCTCGGGCGAGACCGTGCTCTTGGTCGGCGGCGGGCTCGGCAATGCCGTCTTGTTCTCGATCGGCGCGGCGTTCCGCGCGCGCGGCTCGCGCGTCCTCTATTTCGCCGGCTACAAGCTCGTGCAGGACCGTTACAAGGTCCCCGAGATCGAGCACGCTGCCGACTGCGTCGTGTGGTGCTGCGACGAGTTGCCCGGCTTTGCGCCAAGCCGGCCGCAGGACCGTACTTTTGTCGGCAATATCGTCGAGGCGATCGAGGCCTATGGCCGCGGCGCACTCGGGCCCGTGGCGATCCCTCTCTCGGCGGTCGACCGCATCATCGCGATTGGCTCCGACGGCATGATGGCGGCCGTCGCCGAGGCGCGGCAGGCGGGCTTGAAGCGCTATTTCCGCCCCGATCACCGCGCGATCGCCTCAATCAACTCGCCGATGCAGTGCATGATGAAGGAGATCTGCGCGCAGTGCCTGCAACGCCACCGCGATCCGGTGACCGGCACCGAGACGGTCGTCTTCTCCTGCTTCAACCAGGATCAGGAAATGGACCGCGTCGATTTTCGCACCCTGCGCCGCCGCCTGTCGCAAAACGGCGTCCAGGAAAAGCTCACCAAACTCTGGGTCGACCGCTGCCTGCAGCATTTGGGCGAGCGGCCAGCGATTGCGGCGGAATAGTCTGCTACGGGCCACTGCGAAGGGTTATTCGATCACCTCGTCGGCGATTTCGAGGACGCGTTCCGGAATTGTGAGGCCGAGCGCCTTGGCGGTCTTGAGGTTGATGATCAACGAGTACTTCGTCGGGTACTGAACCGGGAGGCCGGCGGGGCTGGCGCCCCTCACGACGCGGTCGATGTAGGATGCCGCCTGCCCGTATTGCTCGGCCACGTCGAACCAGTAGGACATCAGACCGCCGGCCCTGGGAAACGAGGGTGGGCCGATTAGGGGTAAGCTGCGATGGGCTGCGGCGGCGATGATCACGTCCCGGTGTGTCTCGTTAAAACTGTCCGGCAAAGCGATGACGCCGCCCCCCGGCTCGCGCGCTTGCGCAGCAGCCGCCTCCTCGATGCCGGCGTCGTCGTGCGCCGGAGCCAGCGTCACCGTCACCCCGACGGACGGGGCGGCGGCCTCGATCACAGGGTCGGCCAATGATGCGTAAGGTGCGGTGCCCGGATTGAAGATCACGGCGACCCGGTTGACGACCGGCGCGACCCCCTTCAACAATTGAAGCCATTTCCCCATGATCGGCGGGTCAAAGGCGCTGAACCCGGTGATATTGCCGCCGGGCCGCGCGAGGCGCTGAACAAAGCCCAGCCCGACTGGATCGGCCACGAGTACGAAAACAATCGGTATTGTGCGCGTCTGCTGCCGCAGCGCCGCGACCGCCGGCGTGTTGCCTGCAAGCATTACGTCGGGCGACAGCCTGACCAGCTCCGCCGCGTAATTCTCGAAGAGGGTCGGATTACCCGCAGCGAAGCGGTAATCGATTTGTATATTTTTACCCTCGGCCCAGCCCAACTGCGCCAGCCCGCCCACAAAGGCCTTGACACTCGCCCGAGTGACCGGATCGTTCTCGGGGAAAGGCATCAATGCCCCTACACGGCGCATCTGCTCAGGCTGCTGGGCGCGCACCGCCAGCGGCCATGCCGCCGTCGCGGAAAGAACGGCCATGAACTGACGCCGCCTCATTCGATGACCTCATCGGCCAGCTCGAGAACATTTGGCGGAATTGCGAGGCCGAGCGCCTTGGCGGTCTTGAGGTTGATGATTAGCGAGTACTTCGTCGGGTACTGAACCGGGAGGTCGGCCGGACTAGCGCCCCTGAGGATGCGGTCGATGTAGGATGCCGCCCGCGTGTACAGCTCGACCGGGTCGAACCAGTACGACATCAGGCCCCCGCCCCTTGCAAAGTCGGTCCAGCTGATCAGCGGCAATCGATCATGAAGCGCGGCTGCGACGATGACATCGCGATGGGTAAGGGTGAAGCTGTCTGGCAAAATGACCAATGCGCCACCGGGCTCGCGCGCCTCAGCAGCGATCGTTTCCTGAATGCCGGCAACGTCGTGCACCGGAGAAAGCGTCATCGTCACGCCGAAGGAGCGAGCGGCTTCGATCTCGTGGTTGAGCAAGGGGGCTAAAGCGGTGTCTGGATTAAAGATGGCCGCGGCACGCGTAACGCCCGGCGCGACTTCCTTCAGCAACTGAAGCCATTTTCCAATGATAGGGGCGTCGTAGGAGCTGAACCCAGTGACGTTGCCGCCGGGCCGCGCGAGGCTCTGAACCAAGCCAAGCCCGACGGGATCGGGCACGAGCACGAAAACAATTGGTATGGTGCGCGTCTTCTGCCGCAGCGCGACAACCGCCGGCCCGGGGCTCGCCAGAATCGCGTCTAGCGGCAGACCGACGAGCTCTGCCGCGTTGGCCTCGTACAGAGCTGGATCGCCCGCGGCATACCGATAGTAGATCTGGATATTCTTACCCTCGACCCACCCGTATGCGCTTAGCGCATGCGCAAAGGCCGTGACGAACGCCTGAGCCGAAGGGTGCTTCTCCGGGTAGCCTATCACCACGCCAATGCGGCGCACCCGCTCGGGCTGCCGGGCGTGCCCGGCGAGCGGCTTAGCGAGCGGCCACGCCGCCGCTCCGCCGAGAACAGCGATGAAGCCCCGTCGCCTCACTCGATGACCTCGTCGGCGTCCCGCTCGCGCGGGAGACAACCGAAAGCGCGTGTTTAGACGACCCCTTGCCCGCGCAGCGCCTCGACCTCCGCGCCGTCCAATCCGAGCCACTCGTCGAACACCTCGGCGGTATGCTCGCCCAACAATGGCGCGGGTTTGATCGGCGGCGGGGCGCCATCGAAGCGCACCGGCCAGGTCGGCATCGTCATCTGCCAGTCGCCGTGGTGCACGGTTTGCAGGATGCCGCGCTTCGCGAAGCTCGGCTCGTTTGTCAGCTCCATCGAATCGAAGACGGCTCCGGCTGGCACACCAGCGCCGCTGATCTGCGCCATCGCCTCCTCTTTGGTGCGCTCGCGCGTCCAAGTGGCGATGATCTCGTCGACCTCCGCCTCGTGCTCGACGCGAGTTGCCGCCGTGTCGTAACGCGGATCGCCGATCAGATCCTCGCGTCCGATCAGCTTCAAGAGGCGCGGCCAGTGCTCGGGATTGGCGCGGCTGGTAAGAAGATAGACATAGTCGTTGGGGCCGCCCGGCTTGCACGGAAAAATACCGTGAGGTGGATTGCCGCCGGCCGGCTGCCGCTGCGCCGGCTTGCCGGTCTGCGCCTGCCTGATGAACATGCCGCGGCTGTAATGCATGACCGAATCCTGCATTGCCGCCTGCAACCGCCGGCCCTTGCCCGTTGAGGCCCGCTGAAAGAGCGCGCTGACGATGCTGAATGCGAGCAGCATGCCGGTGCCGGTGTCGCCGATGGTCGGCCCTGGCTTGATCGGCTTGCCGTCGCGCTCGCCGGTAATGCTCATCGCGCCGCCGCAAGCCTGCGCGATCGGGTCGAAGCACAGCCCCTTCTCGTAAGGGCTGCCTGCGCCGAAACCCTTGACTTGCGCATAGATGATCCGCGGGTTGAGCGCGCTAACGACATCATAGCCGAGGCCCAGCCGCTCGACCGCGCCGGGCGCAAAATTCTCGGTGAAGACGTCGGCTTTGCGGGCCATGTCCTTGACCAGCGCCAGGCCGCGTTCGGATTTGAGGTTGACGGTGATCGACTTCTTGTTGGCGTTGTAAGCCATGAAATAATACGGATCCGCGACGCCGCGGCGACCGGCTTCACCGCCTTTCGGGGGCTCCACCTTGACGACTTCGGCGCCCATCCAGGCGAGCGCTTCGGTGCAGCTCGTTCCGGCCTCGAACTGGGTCAGATCTAGCACCCGAATGCCGGCGAGACAGTTCGGGGATACCGCGTTTCCATCCATTTGTTCGACTCCCAAAAATCTCGGGTGAGGGTTTTCTTCCCACCGACCCTCAGTTCATTCCTTCCTGCTGCAGCGCGCGCTTCACTGCCTGCCGCGACATCATGCGCTCGAAATGGGCGGCACAACTTTTCGGCAATTGGATGCCGGCCCGTTTGGCCGCCCAATATTCGACATAGAACAGCGCCGCGTCGGCGATCGAAAACTCGCCCGCCAGATATTGCTTGCCTTCGAGCTGCTTGTCGATCAACGCGAACCCCTTCTCGGCGTTCTCGCGGCCGGTCGCCTTCACTGCCTCGTGATCCGATTGAGACGGAGCGAAACGGTCGGTGCGAAAAATCCGCGTAAATCCCTGGGCATGAATGTTGCCGACGATGTACTCCATCGCCTCCATCGCCCGCGTGTCGGCTTCCTCGTCTTTCGGGATCAGATTCGCCTGCGGGTTCTGGCGAGCCAGCCAGCGGGCGATGACCGGAAACTCGGTGAGGATCGAGCCATCGTCGCGCTCGAGAGTCGGAACCTTTGCTTTAGCGTTGATTCCCGTGAAAGGCGGCTTGAATTGCGCGCCGTCGCGCAGATTCACCTGCTCGGTCTGGTAGGGTTTGCCGATCTCTTCGAGCAGGACGTGGATACCGATCGAGCAGGCACCGGGCGCATAGTAGAGCTTCATCGCGGATTCCTCGTCTGGTTGAAAGGCCGTGATGGGAGGGGCAGATTTACCACGTGGGACGCAAGCAGCGAAGCATGTTGAGTTTGCGCACTTGGATCGCGGGGCTGTTGCTCGCAGCGGCAACAGGAACTCCAACCTCAGCGCGCGAGCCCGGCAGCGTCCTAGCCGTCGAGCCCGGCGGCACGGGCGTGCTGACCAAGTGCCGCGATTGGCTCGTTACCACCTCCTGCAATACGTATCACCACATCGACTTGCCGCCGCGGATCCGGGTCGGCGATACGATTTCCGTCTCATTCGGCAGCCATCCGAAGGAGTTTCAGTTTTTTGTCGCGCGTATTACGCTCGAGGGACGCCACTGCGCGATCTTTAGTGAAGCCCACGGCAATCGGCACAAGATCGACAAGATCAACGTTGCCCCGTGCTACCAGGGGAGCACGGGGCGTTGAGACTGGGTTGGTCAGATAATCCCTTCCGCGCGCAGCGCCTCGACTTCCGACGCGCCAATGCCGAGCCAGCCACCGAGGATTTCGGCGCTGTGCTGTCCCAACAGCGGCGACGGCTTCACCTTGGGGGGCGCCCCGTCGAAGCGCACCGGCCAAGCCGGCATTTTCACCGCGCCGGTCGTCGGGTGCTGCACCACCTGCATGATGCCGCGTTGGGTGAGCGAAGGATCGTTCATCAGCTCGAGCGTATCGAAGACGGCGCCCGAGGGCACGCCGGCCTTGCCGATGATCCTCATCGCCTCTTCCTTGGTGTGCTGGCGGGTCCATTGGGCGATGATCTCGTCGACCTCGGCTGCGCGTTGGCTGCGGGCCTGATTGGTGTCGTAGAGGGAGTTGCCGACTAGGTCTTCGCGGCCGATCACCTTCAACAGACGCGTCCAATGCTCCGGATTGGCGCGACTAGTAAAGACATAGACATAGTCGTTCGGTCCGCCGGGCTTGCACGGGTACAGCGCCGAAGGCACGAGCCCGCCGGGCTGGGACCGGTCGCTGCCGCCGCGCAGCTGGGCCTGGCCGCTGAGCTGCGTGCGCGAAAACGGCACCCGCATGTAATGGACCATCGCGTCCTGCATCGCGACCTGCAGCCGCTGCCCTTTGCCAGTGCGGTCACGCTTGCGCAGCGCGGCGAGGATGCTGATCGCCATCAGCATCCCGGTGCCGGTGTCGCCGAAGGACGGGCCGGGTTTCACTGGCGGGCGGTCGCCATAGCCGGTAACGCTGGTCGGGCCGCCCGCCGCCTGTGCGATCATGTCGAAGGCCAGGTTCTTCTCGTACGGGCTGCCGGCGCCAAAGCCCTTGACCTGGCAATAAATGATGGCCGGGTTTAGCTGCTTGACCTCGTCATAGCCGAGACCCAGCCGCTCGATCGTGCCGGGCGCCATGTTTTCGATCGTGACATCGGCTTTCTTGAGCAACTCCTTGACGATCTCCAGGCCGCGGGGCGACTTCAGATTGAGGGTGACCGACTTCTTGTTTGCATTGAACTGGTGAAAATACCAGGGGTCGTCATCCG
Organism: uncultured Alphaproteobacteria bacterium; assembly: GCA_963736715.1. Taxonomy (GTDB): domain Bacteria; phylum Pseudomonadota; class Alphaproteobacteria; order ATCC43930; family CGMCC-115725; genus AP-15. Next base: position 71,015 of record CAVTQA010000051.1, read on the forward strand.
GCTGACCGGGACGCAATCTGCGCCCGGGGTCTCCGGTCTTCGGGTTTTCGATCTTGACTACCTCGGCGCCAAGCCAGGCGAGCGCCTCGGTGCAGGAAGGACCTGCCTCGAATTGTGTGAAGTCGACGACCCGCACGCCTTCGAGACAATCCAGCTCCACGCCCAGTCCATCCATCTCTCGTCACTCCTCCCGATGCCGGCGGTCGACCGCCCTCCAACCGACTATAGCGCCCGATCGGTTATCGAGAAATCGGCGGTTTGAAAATTTCGAGCGAGGCGAGCCGCGATGTTATGACGAGCGCGTTTTGGGAGTCGAACCGAACATTTCTGGCTGTTTTCGGCGTCCCCAAAAAATATCAGTCATCCAGAGCCGGTTTTTGGCGGAAATGCTGGGACGACAACCCTCCGGAGCTTACGAAAACAGCGAAAGCTTTGGCTGTTCCTTCGCTGTTTTCCGCCGTTCCGGCTGGCTGATCCGGTCGTCCCGAAAGCAGCTTGGGCCCTGGCCAAGGTTACTCCCTGCTTACGCTATTGTCAATTGGTAAATTGTGGTTTCAGCAAACCAGGCCGTTAGGCAGGTTCGCAGATTCAGCCGTGCTTCCGGTCGCCCGAGACCGGCGGGTCGCGATCGAGCGCTTCTTGCAGGCGCTTCGGGTCGACGCGGATTTCGACCCCGGCGCGCTCCTCTTGCAGCAGCATCGGCGAGCGCGAGTCGCGATCGCCCCAGCCGCGGTTAAGGGCCTCGCTGAGTTCTGCCAGCGCCAGGTTGGCAACACGCATCGGCACGTTGAAGTCGCGGCCGAGTTGCGTGGCGAGCGACATGTCTTTATGCGCCAAACGCAACGCGAAAGCCGCCGGTTCGTATTTGCCGGGCAGGAATTGGTCGATCAGCCCGTCAAAAGTGCGCCGCCGTCCGCTGGCGCCCTCCCGCACCGCTTCCCACAATGCCAAAGGCTCGACCCCGGCCTTGACGCCCACCGTGAACATCTCGGCAAGCGCGGTCTGGATGCAGTAGCCTGCGCCATTGTGCACGAGCTTGGCGACCGAGCCGGCGCCGATCGGGCCGACATAGCGCGCCTTGTCGCCCATCGCGTCGAGGACAGGCTTGTAGCGGTTGAAGATTTGCTCGTCGCCGCCGACCCACAGCGCAAGCTTCCCGGTCCGAGCACCTCGCGGCCCGCCGCTGACCGGGGAATCGAGCATGTACACGTCACGCTCGGCGAAGGCGGAATTGATCTTGCGAGCCATCGTCGGCGAGTTGGTCGACAGGTCAAAATAGGTCTTGCCGCGGCTCATGCCGGAGAGGAGGCCGTTGTCGCCGAGCGCCACGGCTTCGACCTCCGGCGGTCCGGGCAGCGAGGTGAAAACGACCTCGGCCGCTTCGGCGACCGCACGGGGGCTGTCCGCCCATACGGCGCCGGCGGTCAGATAGGGTTCGGCCGCCGATCGACGCAGATCGTGAACGACCAGATCATGCCCGGCCTTTTGCAGGTTGGCGGCCATGCCGGACCCCATCATTCCCAACCCGATGAACCCTATCTTCATCTCGCCCTCCCGCACTCGGTTGATGGATCTACCGGCGCTATTTCTTGTCGAAAACCTCCTTGGCAACGAGGGCCGCGGTCATGGCGGCCGGCCAGCCGGCATAGAAAGCGAGATGCGTGATCACTTCGCTGAGCTCGTTTTTGGTGAGGCCGTTGTCGAGCGCCCGTTGCAAATGACCGACGAGCTGCTTTTCGCGGCCGAGCGCGATCAAAGTCGCGCAGGTGATCAGGCTGCGGTCGCGCTTCGAGAGACCGGGACGCTCCCAGACTTCACCGAACAGCACCCTTTCACTGAGGTCGATCAGCCCCGGCACTATGTTGCGAACTTGCTCGCGGGCGGCTGATGGTTGCGATCGCGCCATGGTTTCCTCCTCTTCGATGCAGCGTCGCGGAGCCTAGCACGCACCTCCATACCGGCTGCTATAACTTCCTAACATCTCACCCCTGCATCAGCCCGGAACCGAGTTTCAACCGCGAACTCGGATCGGCACGCGAGGAGTTGCGTTCGTCAAACATGGGACAGCCGCGTCCCGAATGGAAACTGCCGGCGAACTGCGCGGAGATCCCCGGCAACCCGGATCAACACACGAAAGATGGATTTGGACAAGCTTCAATACCTCCCTCTTGCCCTGCCGCACTTCTCGTTGCTGGCGTTGATTTTTATCGCCCTCATCGCATGGATCGAGGTGCAGGCATTGCGCTCGGCCTACCTGAGCATGGGCTTGGGCCCTCATGCTGCACTGCTTCTATTGTTGGCCTCCCTGGCCGGCAGCTATTTGAATATCCCGGTGGCAACGCTGCCTGGGGAGCAGATCGTCTCAGGGCAGGAGATCTGGTACTTCGGCATGCATTATGTGATCCCAGAGGTGATCAACCGGCCTGGTACGGTGATCGCCGTCAATGTCGGCGGCGCATTGATCCCCGGATTGCTCTCTATTTTCCTGTACCTCAGAAACCGAATATGGATCAGCGCTGTTATCGCCACCCTGGTGGTGGCGGCGGTGTGCCATTGGCTTGCCCGTCCGGTTCCTGGCCTCGGCATCGCGCTTCCTGTTTTTGTCCCCCCACTTTCGGCAGCGGCCGTCGCCTTGCTGCTGTCACGCAGCCATGCGGCGCCGCTCGCCTATATCAGCGGCTCGCTCGGCACGTTAATCGGAGCCGATCTTCTCAACCTGGACAAGGTACAAGGGCTGGGGGCGCCGATCGCTTCGATCGGCGGTGCCGGAACCTTCGACGGGATCTTTCTCACCGGCATCATGGCGGTGCTGATCGCAAGCATTTTCGCACCGTCGGAGAGACCGGACCATCGGGCGAGGTACTACCGAGCCTGAAGCGGCTATCCCGCTAGTTTCGGCCGCTACAGTAGCATTGCTGGTAATTCGACGGGGCGACGTTTCCCGATGCGCAACGGAACGCCCGGATCGCCTGCGCCAGTTGCTCATCTCCGCTGGAGAATGGAGCCCAATAGACCGGGCTCGATACCGGGAAGATCCTGTGCCATTGCTCGCCCTCTGCCGGAACGTCTGTGATCAGCGAGTAAAGGTGGTCGAGGCTCGGCAGATCGACCCGCGGTAGGCTCCATTGCCGAGTAAAGGTGTACTCCGCCCGCCATTCCGCCGGAACGCCCCCGGCGGCCGTCGTCGCCTGCGGTAAGTTCGTCAGATCATAGGTCGTCTGATCGAGAATCTCGCCCGCGGCATCGAAGCTTACAGTCCGAAATGCAGGGTTCTGGCCAAAAATCGGGCTGACCGCCGGAGTGATCACCGCGAATCCGTAGCGTCCCTCGGCGTCGGCGATCAGGCGGAAATCGTCCATGTGGGTGTGGCCGGCGAAGCTGACGGCGACGGCATCGGCATAGCGCTTCATGAGAGCGAGAAAAGCCCCGGCATAGGCCTGATCCCACATCGGGATCATCGTGCCTGGGCATGAGCCTTGCCGCAGCGTCGCATAGCCGTCGATGCCCGGCGGGATGTGATAAAGGAGCCAGACCCGCTCCTGGGCCTCTTTTGCTGCCGCAAGCTCGGCCTCGAGCCAGGCGAGCGTTGCCCGCCCCGGATCTCCGTCGGCGGCCGACCCGCAGGCGTTACGATAATGGACCGACAGGAAATTGGTGTTCGTCGACAGTATCCGAATGCCGGAGACTCGAGCGCTGTAATTGCCGTAGCTCTGCCAGTCCCGGTCGAAACCGGGCCCGCCGGCGGTGCCGACGAGCCGGCGAAGAATTGGGAGAGTGTCGATGAGAAACGGTCCACCGGGCTGCAGTTCATAGTCGCCGCACTCTTCGTCGTTGTTGCCGAGCGCCGGAAGGATCACCGTGGCCGGAAATGTCTGCTCGAGCTGTTGCTCAAGGAACTGCATCGTCTTCCGCACGAAGATGCGATAGGCGGCATCCGAATGGTCCTTCGCCGTGGCATCGAATTCCTGGCGGAAGCGGTGTGCGAGGAAATCACCGGGTATCAGCACGAAGGCCGGCTTCGGCAGTGTCTCCGCCATGTGCTGCAGGGCAGAGCGGAGCAGCATCCAATTGCTGTCCCGCCCGTATCGGCCGAGGCTGCGGTCACTGGAGCTGTCGAGCACTGCGCTCCATTGTTCTGGCTCGGCCGCTGCCAACTGATCGACCAGCGAAGGATCCGCCATCGGGTCGAAATGCAGATCGGACATCACCAGCACCTGTCCGGCGGCGGCCTCCGACGGGCTCGCCTGCTCGCCGCTTGCCGTCCCGCACAGGCCGAGAGCAAGGGCCGCCAGCACCCCGTACCGGAAGCCTCTCAATATACGCGCCAAAGGAATCAGAGCGGGTCCCAGGAGAAAACATCACCAGAGCGGTCGAGCGGCATGAACGAGGATTGCAGTGCCGGCAGAGCGTGCTCGGCAATGTCCTCGGGGGTCCAGCCGTCGGCCCGATGCAGGCTGCGGATCGGCCGCGGCGAGCTGAAGAGATAGATTTCGTTCATCCGCGTGCCGAACACCTGACCGGTCACGTCCCGCGCCGCGTCGGAGGCGAGAAAGACCGCCATCGGCGCATTCTTGTCCGGTGTCATCTGCTGAATTTTGGCGACACGCGCCCGCTCCTCCTCGGTTCGCGCCGGGATCGACTGGGTCATGCGGCTCCACGCCCAGGGCGACAGGCAATTCGACCGCACATTGAACCGCTTCATGTCGATCGCGATCGCTTTCGACAGGGCGGTGATGCCTAGCTTTGCCGAAGCGTAGTTGGCCTGCCCCATATTGCCGATCAGCCCCGAGGTGCTGGTAATGTGCACATAGGCGCCGCTCTCCTGCTTGCGGTACTGGTCGGCGGCCGCACGGCTGACAAAAAAGCTCCCGTTGAGGTGGACCGAGATCACTGCAAGCCAGTCCTCGGCCGTCATCCGGTGGAAGATCTGATCGCGCAGCACGCCGGCGTTGTTGACGACAATGTCGAGCCCGCCAAAATGGTCGAGTGCGGCCTGAACGATCTTCTGCGCCGAACTCCATTCGGCGACGGAATCGGCGCTGATGGCGGCTGCGCCGCCGCCTTGCTCGATCAGCTGCTTGGTCTCCTCGGCAGGCGTTGCAGACTGGCCCTCGCCGGACAGCGAAGCCCCGACATCATTGATCACGACCTTGGCGCCGGCGCGCCCCATTGCGATAGCAATCTCCCGCCCGATGCCGCCGCCGGCGCCGGTGACGACGGCGGTTTTGCCTTCCAACATGCCGGCCATGGCGTGCTCCTCCCAGGATGATCTCGGAGACCCGCGCTCGATCAAACGACTAACACCGGAGCCGGTCAACTCGGACGTGATCTCGCTTGACTCAGCCGCAGGGCGAGGTCCGACTCCATGTCGACGCTCGAGGAGAGGCCTGCATGATCGCCGTTCGCGCGCTCGACGGAACCGAGGTCGCCGTCGATGAGAACGCCGTCACCCTGATTGCCGGCCCCTACCCGCACGATCTCGGCCCTCATACCTATGTGCACGGCGTCGATCGCGGGGTGCTGGTGACGACCGAGGATGCGGCGGCGCTGGTAGCCCGGCTCGGGGTCGATCCGCCATTGGTGAAGCTGACGCGACCTGACGCATCGCCGGTGTGGGTCAAGAGATCCGCCGTGAGTGAGATCCGGCCGCCACTGGCGACGGAACAGCAGGCCGGAGGAGCAGTAAAGGCGGTGGTCGTCATCGGCGATCTTCACCAGGCGGTGCGCGAGGATGTGCAGACCGCCATGAGTATTCTAAACACTCCGGCCGCCAATGCCTGAGCACGCAGCGGGCTCTCGATCCTGCTGAACGATCCGGCCGCGGAGACGATTTTCGCGCCGGCGACGGCGGCGGGACGCGCTGCCGTCGCGGTGCTGCGCCTCTCCGGACCGGATGCCCGCAGGGCGGTGACGCTGCTTGCGGGCGGCGTGCCGCCACCGCGGGTCGCGCAGCGGCGGCGCCTTGTGGATCCGCAGAGCGGAGACGCGCTCGACGACGGGCTCGTTCTGTGGTTCCCCGGGCCGCGGAGTGCGACCGGCGAGGATGTGGCGGAACTCCATCTGCACGGCAGCCGCGCCGTGCTCGCAGCCGTCATGCAGGCGCTCGCCCGGCTCGGGTTGCGGCTCGCGGAGCCCGGCGAATTCACCCGCCGCGCCTTCCTCAACGGCAAGCTCGATCTGCTCCAGGCCGAAGCAATCGCCGATCTGGCCGAGGCCGAGACCGAGGCTCAGCGCCGCCAAGCATTGCGCCAGCTCGGCGGCGAGCTGGGTGACGTTTATCGTGGCTGGCGCGATCGTCTCACCCGCATCCTCGCGCACCTCGAGGCGGCAATCGATTTTCCGGACGAGGACCTTCCGCCGGAGATCGAGGATCGCATCGCAAGCGAGACCGAGGCGCTGGGTGTCGAAATCGAGCGCCACCTGGCCGACGGGCATCGCGGCGAAAGACTGCGCGACGGCATCGACGTCGCGATCGTCGGCCCGCCAAACGCCGGCAAATCGAGCCTCCTCAATCGGATTGCGCGTCGCGACGTGGCCATCACCTCGCCGGTCCCAGGCACCACGCGGGATGTAATCGAAGTCGCGATCGATCTTGGGGGTTATCCCGTCGTGCTCGCCGACACTGCCGGGCTGCGCGACAGTGCGGATGCGATCGAGCAGGAAGGCACGCGTCGAGCGGTGCAGCGAGCCGAGCATGCCGAAATCCGGCTCTTCGTTTTCGATATTGCGCAACCCGCAGACGCCGCCGGCGCGTCGGCTTGGCCCGGAACCGACACGATCCTGGTCGCCAACAAAATCGATCTCGCGCCGGCGGCGGATACCGATCTGTTGCCGCCGGCATTACCGGGCTCGGCGTTGCCAGTCTCGGCGCTGCCAGTCTCGGCGCTGACCGGCGAAGGCATCGACAGATTGCTGACGGTGCTCGGCGAGCGGGTTGCGCAAACCTACCGCATCGAAGCGCCGGTGCTGACCCGGGCGCGGCACCGCCAGGCGCTCGAAGAAGCCGCGGCAGCGTTGCGGCGATCGTTCTCCGCCGCGTTGCCCGAGTTGCGCGCGGAAGACCTGCGTCTTGCGCTGCGCAGCCTCGGCCGCATCACCGGCGCCGTCGATGTCGAAGACCTGCTCGACGTGATCTTCCGCGATTTCTGCATCGGGAAGTAACCCACCCGTTTCCGCCTCCCGGAATTTTGCGGCCAAGCGCCCGCTGTCGCTCGCAACGACGGTTGGAGATGGCAAGAGTGTCAGGATACACGGCAAGATCATTCCGCTGGCGGCTGGGCGAGCGACCAGGCAAACAGTTCGGCGAAGGAGGCTTTGGCGAAATCGGGCGGCGGCGCGTCGGCAAAGCCCCGCGCCAGCGCCAGGATTTTAGGCTTGAAGGCGTCTCCCGCTACGCAATCCTCAGCCGCCGGACCGTCGCTATCGGCGCGCTGCATTTCCGGCGTGTCGGAGAGCGCGACGAGGGCCGCGGCGGCTTCGTCGGCAAGACAAAGGCGGGTGGCCTGCGCCGCATCGACGCCGGCGCGCGCCAGCGCGCTACGGATGACCGTGCCGATCGCGGCCGCGGCGCGCCATGTGTGACGGCGGCGGAGCGCGGCCGAGCTTTGCTCGGCGGCGCCCGCCGTTCGCCGCCCCTCCTCCCGGTCGAGGCGAGTATCAAGCAGGCTGGACATCGGCCGCCTCCAGCGCGCGCAAGCGCCGCTCGAACTCGGTTGCCTCGACCGCGCGGACATAGGCCTCGATGACGTGGCCGAATTGCATCGCCTCGCGCGGGGTGACCGCACCCTGCGCCGTCGCGTCGGCGACCGCGGCCATCGCACCCGCCAGATCGGCGGCGTTGCGGATCGGCGGCATCGTGAATTCGACCGCGCGTTCGCGATACGGCCCGACGATGCGTTCCAGGCACAGCCGTAACGCCGCCGGGTCGCCGGCGAGCGCCAGCTCGACGGCTTTGCGGGTCAGCGCCTCGCCCTCGCCGGCGAGCAACAGCCGGGCAGCGCGGTTGACGTGGTCGCGGCAGCCGCGCGGCCGGCCGGCGGGATTGCCCGACCGCCCCTTGGCGAACCGCCCGCCCCCGTCCCGCGCCCCCTGTTCCCCCTGTTTTATCTGGTCGAGATCAGGCATCGGCAACTCCTTCAATCGCAATCTCGCACCCGCTCACGGGTGCCGATGCCCGGGATAATACAATGCGAATATGGCAATTGCGTGATTGTGTAATCCGTGGAGGAAGAATCACCCAGCTTTGTGCGCCGATTGGCCATTCCGGGCCGTCCCCCACCACGCGGCGATTCTGGAAAATGGGCGGGCCTGTCACAGCCCGCCCGGTTAGCGGTTAGGCGGCACTTTGGTCGGTAGTACCAAACGGCCCGATGAGGTTGTGCGGGTCGAACCTATACAGGGAACGATACTTTTTGAATGTCCGACCGGAGATCGCCTCTGTCCGTCCGCCAGCGTAGTTGAGCTGAAGGTTTGGGTATTTTCCGGTTCCCTTGATCCCGAGGTAGAAGTGGATAGCCCCACGGGCTGCCGCAAGTTCTCTGGCACGCAGCATCACGCTAGGCGAAAGGCGGTCGAGGAAAGCTGCTTTTCGTGTCTGCGTCATAGAAAAACTCCATAGGTTACACGTCACATATAGCTTCCCGTGAGAGGGATGATTTCGTGCGTCATACCAGGCACGTGTTTTCGGAGGGGGAGCGGCAAATCACGTTTGGTGCGGGCAAACAACCAAGCGCTCCGCGCGGCGGTGTCAGGCTATTGCTGGCACGGATTTGACGGATAAAATAGCTTTCTGGAAGGTTAGCTAACAGCGTCGCCGCTGCGCCAACCCCGTGATGCGCGCGAACGCAGTCGGTAGGGGTCTTGTTCGCCTCTAAACCCGCGCGGCGGCTCCACCCCTTTCAATCGAAGATCGTTACGTAGACTTGCCCGTCGTCGGTGCGCTCAAGAGTATAGCCCATAGATCGCGTAAGATAGGGCGCTGATGATGCTGGGATATCCTCTACATGATATGAACGAGCGGGGTCGTGAGCGGGGTCAGCTTCAGCACAGGCTTGTTCCACGTCTGGACGTGCGCAGGGGCCTCCTAGAACAGTGCCACACTGCAAAGGCGTTTGTCGACGTTGTTCGCTTTCGTTATAGTCACGCCATTGCTTCTTGGCTGTCTCACAGCTGACCTGGACACCTTTCGCGCAAACTTTGTCAACGAAGTCTTGAGACAATTGTCCGGGGTCTCTCTTCTGCAATCGCGCGGCGCGTTCTCTAGCTAGCACATCTGCCATAGTTGTCTCGTTCCGTACGAGACTCTCGTACTTCTGTAATTCCCCTTTAGCCGCCTCGCACTGTTTTATCGCCGCGTGATAATTTGCCAACGCTTCGGGCGTAGGAGTTTCGTAGATTTTTTCCTGGTGCTCGGGGAAAACAGCGTCTAACTGAAGTTCAGCCGCGCAGGTGGTTTTCCGACTCGTTGTCTCGGTGGTCCTGATAGCGGTAAGCGCCGCCGCCAGTTTCAGCCCCCCATTACCGCCCGAAAGAGTCTTTTGTATCAGTTCCGTCACTTTGGCGATGTTAGCTGAAGAGCTACAAGCCAAGTCCGGCGCGCCGTCTGCCGAAACAGACCCCAAAGGAAATATAGTGCTCACGGTCAAACCTACAGCCCGACAAAAACTTGAAAACCTGTGGGTACGGGTCATAACGTCCTCCGGGCTGGAGACTAACTACGCTTCTCACCTGGAGATAGTGCGTTCATAGGGAAAAGCAGCAATGCCGCTGAAGCGTTTTCGCCGTCGGTGCACGTTGACCACGACCCACGCATCGTTCGCGATGGTGAGCTGCGATGGCAAGACCGTGCCGATCCATGTCAGGGTCGAGGCATTACAGCAGCTTGCCCCATCGGACTCCAGAGCGCACGAAGCTAAATTTTACAAGTACCGCAATCGACTAGAGGAAATTGCCCGCATCAAATTCGACCAGGGGCTTGTCCAGCCCAACGGCTCAATCGAGATCACGACAGACGATCTGATGCGGTAGACGCTTGCGCGCCCGGAGGCTCTCCGTAGGCGGGCATCGACATGTAGTGCTTTGCCTGCCGCTCTGAGGGCTGCGCAAAGCGCATGGGCGCGCCGGAGGGGGGTGCAGTGACGGTTTCAACATCTAGTGTTTGACTTGCCGCTCTGCGACCGCGCGAAAGTCGCATAATTGCCTATTCTGGAAAGCGCGGCGAAGTGACTGCCAAATTCCTCACCCGCGCGGTGAAGTGAAAACAAGGCGGGGCGCGGTTTTGGACTTGCTGGCGCCGTCGGGCGGGCGCGGCGATAGACTTGACCCGCTGCGCGGTTGCTTGGCGCGCGCGAACACAAAATCTAGGCGAGCCGGGAAATCGTACTTTTCCCCACGCCGTAGCTGCGCGCGAGTTCCGCAAGGGTGGCACCTTCGGCCCGCCGATTGCGGGCCTCGGCCTGCTGCGTCTCGGTCAATTTCGGTTTCCGGCCCATGCGCTGCCCGTGCTTCTGCGCCCGGCTGCGGCCCTCGGCGGTGCCGGTAGGGATTAGATCGCGCTCCACGCGGCGCGGGGAGGAAATCCCCGTGCCTAGTACCTCGTTGCGAAAATTAGCGTGCGGCACTCCACCCTGTTCGTCGTCCCCGCGCAAGCGGGGACCCAGAGCCTGCCCCCCTGTTCATGCCAGGGGCAGGCTCTGGCGTGAACAGGGGCGAGCCCTCTCACCCCAGCTCCTCGTAAAAGATCACGCCATTGCCGATTATGGCGCTCGATCAACTCCAGTTTCCACGTGCGGCGCCATTTCTTGATGCGGTTTTCGCGGAGGATCGCATCGGCCATTGTCTCGTGAAACTCGACAAACACTAACCTACACTCCGTAATCGCGAACAAATCCACCGACAGCATTCGAACGATGTTGCCAAGCACGGCGCGCAATATCACTTGTGTCACCGACATAAAGCGTACCATTGCGCTTGCTGGCGAGGATGTAGACGCAAGGACGATTCTCGCTCATGCCCCGTCGGCCGCCCCCGTTCATGCCGGGGGCAGGCTCTGGGTCCCCGCTTTCGAGCCTGTAATCAAAATTAATGGTGGCGCGCCAACTCGATCCGTTCGTCGTTCCCGCGCAAGCGGGAACCCAGGGGTTTCAGTCACTTGCCCCCTGTTCAAGCCTGGGGCAGGCTCTGGGCCCCCGCTTTCGCGGGGGCGACGATTGGAGGGAGCTACCGATCTGATTACAGCCGCTTTCGCGGGGACGACGGAGATTTTCGTCCCTTCCGAGCGAGGATACCGAAGCGAGATGCGTACGACATACGCTAATTTACGCAACCAGGTACTAGCTTGGTGTTGCGCGAACGGGTGTTACCGGATGGCCGGGACGGCGCTATCAGCGGCCCGGTGAGCGGCGCCGAAGCACAGCGAAGGCGGCCGAGTAAAGGCGGCACACTGTCCCGTAGCGGGGGGAATGTTTCCGCTCCTGGGGGAGAAACTGTAATTGCAATTTATTCCGCCTAAAGCAAAAAATTTTCCGAGAAAATTATTTGGCCTCGAAGGAAGCATGCTTATCCGGTTGACACCCAAGCATACCATTGGTAGTTTAGCGGCGGAAACGAGATGCCGCCATGCCCGCCGTTGTCTTGCCCAGCGCGGATCTGCCCTTTCCGGGTTCACTGCGCGAGTTCCAACGCCTGTTTCCTGACGATACGGCTTGTGCTGCTTACCTTGAAGCCATCCGATGGCGCGACGGGTTCGTCTGCGGATGGTGCGGCGAAGCCAGCGAACCCTACCGCTTCGCCAACCGGCCGCAGGTTCTGCGGTGCCGCAAATGTCAGCGGGATAATGCGCTGACGGCTGGCACGGTCATGGAGCGGACCCGCACGCCGCTGTCGATTTGGTTCTGGGCCGCCTACCTGGTTTCGAGCCATACGCCAGGCATCTCGGCCGTCCAATTCCAGCGCCAGCTTGGCTTGAACCGCTACGAGACGGCGTTCCAGATCCTCCACAAACTCCGCGCCGGCATGGTCCGACCCGGTCGCGACCGCATCGGTGGCCAGCCGCGGGATCATGTCGAGATCGACAAGTCATGGGTCGGCGGCAGGACGCGCGGCGAGGGCCGCGGCGTCCATAATCAAAGCCTCGTTATCGCGGCTGTCGAAGTCCGCCCGCGCAAGCCCGAGAACGTCAAAGGCGTGCCGCGCCGCAACGGCCGATATGCCGGCCGTATTCGGATGGAAGTTGTGCCGGATCGTTCGGCAAGATCGCTGTGCGGCTTTGTCGAGGCGGCGGTCGAGCCCGGAGCCGTGGTGGTGACCGACGCCTGGGGCGGCTATGCGACGTTGCCCGATCGCGGCTATCGGCATCTGCCGGTCGCGGCGCAAGGTGATCCCAGCGTGGCCGAGGACTTTCTGCCGATCTCCCATTTGATCTTCAGTAATCTGAAAAGCTGGCTGCGAGGTTGCCACCACGGCGTTAGCCCGCAGCACCTTCAAGCCTATCTCAACGAGTTCACGTTCCGGTTCAATCGCCGTTTTTACCCGTTCAATGCGTTCCGCTCATTGCTGGGGATCAGCGGGCAGGCGGTGGCCCCGACGTATGACGGGCTGTACACCGGTTCATGGCAACATCCAAAATGCAACGGCGAAAGCCTGGCGAGCGTCCAGTGAGCTAGGGTACCGACAAAATCGATCACCAAATCTAGTGCTCTTGGGTGTCAACCGGACAAGCATGGAAGGAAGAACTCCCCTATGTCGCCGTTTTGGAACTCGACGGCGTAGTTGCCGCCTAATTGGAGATAAAGATGCTAAAGTTCTCGCGACTGCCCATGGGGCTGTTGGCCTTGACTATTGCTGGGCCGGTGATGGCTCAGCCAGCGACGACAACTACTCCCAACACCACCTCTCCGTCATCGACTATGGCACCGACGGCGCGGAGCACGGCGGCTGCGCCGAAGATGGATACGGTCGACATCAACAGTGCGACTGCGGCCGAGCTCAAGATGCTCCCCGGTGTCAGCGACAGCGACGCCACTAAGATCATCCAGGGCCGCCCTTACAGCGACAAGAGCCAGCTCGTCTCGAAGAAAGTCGTCTCCGAGCCGACCTACGAGAAAATCAAGGACCACGTGGTCGCCAGGCAAACGAAGTCGTAAGGCGTCAACAATCTGTAGCGGTTTGGCAGGGTCACGGGTATTGGCCGCGACTCTGCCTGGCCTTCAACCGGCTTGCGCCGCCGCCAGGCCGCGCTGCTGCAACAACGCAGCGATTGCCGGCTCGCGCCCGCGAAACGCGCAATAAAGCTCCATCGGGTCGCGCGTGTCGCCGGCGCTGTAAATCGCCTCGAGGCGCGCGGCGAGCTCGGGATCGAAGGCGTTGCCCGCCTCGGTAAAGGCGGCGAAACCGTCGGCGTCCAGCACTTCCGCCCACAGATACGCATAATAGCCGGCGGCATAACCGCCTCCGGCGAACAGGTGCTGGAAGTGCGGCAGACGGTGACGCAGCCCGATTTCCTTCGGCACCTCCATCCGGTCCAGGAAATCCCGCTCGAAGCGAGCCGGGTCGATGGTCTCGGTCCGCCGCAACACGGTGCAGATCGAGGTCTATCAGTGCGGAGGCCGTATACTCCACCGTGGCGAAGCCCTGGTTGAAGTTCCGCGCGGCGAGAAGCCGGCGCAGCATATCCTCGGGTAGAGGCTCTCCGGTCCGGTAATGGCGGGCATAGCTTCGCAATGTCTCCGGCACCGACATCCAGTGCTCGAAGATCTGCGACGGAAACTCGACGAAATCGCGTTTCACCGCAGTGCCGGATTGCGAGCGGTAGCGCACCCGGCTCAGCAATGAATGCAGACCGTGGCCGAACTCGTGAAACAATGTCTTGGCGTCGTCAAAGCTCAACAGGGTCGGTTCGCCCGCAGCCGCATCCCCCCGGGCATTCCCCCGGGCGAAATTGTTGTTGTTGACGACGATCGGCGCCACCGGCTCGTCCATGTTTTCCTGATCGCGGTAGCGGCTCGACCAGGCGCCCGACTGCTTGCCGGGCCGGGCGAAATTGTCGTGCATGAAAAGGCCCGACATGATTGCCGGATTCGTCGCGAACCTCCCAGACCCGGACATCGGGATGATAGACCGGGAGATCGTCGCGCTCGGTGAAGGTCAGCCCGAACAGGCGGCCGGCGGTGTCGAATGCCGCCTGCACCATGTTGTCGAGCACGAAATACGGCTTGATGTCCGCCTCGTCGAGGTCGTACCGGGCTTTTCGGACCTTCTCCGCGTAATACCGCCAATCCCAGGGCTCGATCGCCTCGTTGAGACCCTCGCGCGCGGGCCACTGCCTCGAGCGCCGCCCGCTCGTCCCGCGCCTTGGCTTTGGCCGGCTCCCAGACCTGCAGCAGCAACCGCTCGGCCGCCGCGCTGGTCTTGGCCATCGTGTCGTCGAGGCGGTAGTCGGCAAAGTTTTCATAACCGAGCAGCCGCGCCTGCTCGGCGCGCAACGCCAAAATCTCGCGGATGATCGGCGCGTTGTCGCTGGCGCCGCCGCGTGCACCGCGCGCGGTCCATGCTTCCCACAGCGCGCGGCGGAGATCGCGGCGGGACGAAAAAGTCAGAAACGGCTCGACCGCGGAGCGCGACAATGTCACGGCATAGCGGCCCGCCAATCCGCGTTCCTCTGCGGCCTGCGCCGCCGCGGCTTTGACAAATCCCGGGAGTCCGTCCAGATCCGTCTCGTCCAGGACGAGTTGCCAATCCTGCTCGTCGTGCAGCACGTTCTGTCCGAAAAGGGTGTGCAGGCTCGCCAGGCGCTCGGAAATCGCCGCCATGCGCTCTTTCTGCGCGGGGTTCAAAAGGGCCCCGCTGCGCACGAAACGGAGGTAATAGCGCTCGATGAGGCGCAGCTGGTCGGGATCCAGACCGAGGCTCGCGCGCCGTGCGTGGAGGTCGGCAATGCGCGCGAACAGAGGCAGGGTCGAAGGGCAATGCGGATCTGGTGCTGGGCGAGCCGCGGCGCGTAATCCCGAGCGATCGCCTCGATGGCGTCGTCGGTGTTGCTCGCATCGAGGTTGAAGAACACTCGGCTGACCCGCTCGAGCAACCGGCCGCTGCGCTCCAATGCCTCGATCGTGTCGGCAAAGCTCGGCGCCGCGGCGGAACCCGCGATCGCGGCGATTTCGGCCGATCTGCTCCTGCATGCCGCGATCGAAGGCCGGCGGGAAGTGCTCCGGCCGAATGCGATCGAACGGCGGCATGCCGAACGGCGTGGTCCAGCTTTCAAAGAACGGGTTTTCGGTCATTCCACTCTCTGGGGCAATTCCGCTCGCCGTCATGTTAGGCGCGGCGTCGGATTGGTCCAGAGAGGTCGGACAAAATCATTGGGGCCGGAGAAAACCACAGCGATGTGGCCCCGATTCGCCTCAGGGATGAGGGCGTGCACCCTCAGTACCGGCGTCTTTGGCTAGCACCGAGGTGAATTCATCGAGCGTGCTGCAGGCCACCATCGGGCCGGCTACGCTCCCCGCACCGGATCTGATCTCCATTTTGCGGGCGTAATGGGCGTCTTCGATTCGCCGATAGGAATAGCCGCGGCTCAATCCGTGGCCGGGAGTCCACGAATCGAACGCAAAGCCTCCATTCCTCGTCACAATGGGTCCAACAACAACGTGCATCGCGGCCTCCTCTCCGCAACTGCCGGATCAGCTCCGAACATCAGGGGTTTGCGACGAGGGAGATTGCACTACAGCGCCTGCCGGACCGTCCGCGCTGGCTGCAGCCGCCGGCCGCGGTAGCGGCGGCAGACATTTGGCAACCAGAACGGTCAAATCGAGCATGCCCAGGCCGATCGCTATCGCTAACAGCCAGGCATTCAACTCGCCGGCGATCCGGTCGAGGCGGACCAGATGGTGCTTCATCCCGCAACCTCGTGCTCATCCCTCGGCTGCGAACACCATAAACCCGCCATGCTGCGACGCAACATTAAAACTGGTAAAGCTTTATCAATTTATGTTTAAAATATGTTGCACTGCGGGAAAAGCAGCGGAGGAAATCACGAGCCGCCATAGACCGGGATCACGGCTCCGCGTGTTGCGCGATTGTCCGGCGAGGCGAGGAAGGTGATGACTTCCGCGAGATCGGCGGGCGATACCCAACGCGAATGGTCTGCCTGCGGCATCGCCGCCCGGTTGGCCGGAGTGTCGAGGACCGAAGGGGCGACTGCGTTGACCCAGATTTGCTCGTCGGTCAGTTCTTGCGCCAGCGCCTGGGTGAGCGCTGCCACTGCGGATTTGGAGGCGGTATAGGCGGTCATCCCCGCCCCGAGCCGCGGTTCGATGGCGGGCCGGGCCGAGACGTTGACAATACGACCCCCGGGCGTGCCGCTGCCCCGCGCCTTGCGCGCGCGAAACGCAACAACGGCGGCCGCCGAGCATAGAAAGCAGGACAACGCGTTCATGTGGAATTGCGCGGTGAAATCCGCCCCGGAAATTTCCGCAATCGGCGCCATTGCGAACCCCCCGGCGAGGTGAATGGAGGCCCAGAGCGGCGGAAGAGCATCGTAGAACCGCTTGACCGCGGCTTCGTCCGCGACGTCGATCTCGCGGACGATGTGCACTCCCGCATCCGCCGTGAACGGAAAACCGTCGAGTTCGGCAGCTATCAGATTGGGGACGTGACAGACCGCGTTTGCGGCGCGCAATGCGCCAACGACCGCACGGCCCAGGGCGCCCGTCCCACCGCTTACGACGACATGGCTGCCGGCGAAATCAACCATAGCGACTCCTCATCAGATCAAGGTTGGTTCTCGCGAAGCGATCCTCGATTCTTGCCGCATCACCGTTGAGCCCGTCATTCGATATGTATGCCGGCCTCTTTGGCAACCCGCCGCCAGCGTGCGATTTCGTCGTGGATCAGCGAGGCGAGCGTCGAGGGCGGGCCACCGATCGCCTCGCCGCCGATATCGGCAAAGCGCTTCTCGATCTGGGGCTCGTGGACGATGCGATCGAGCTCGGTGTTGAGCCGAGTGATTACCGCCGATGGGGTGCCCGCCGGCGCCAAGATCCCGTACCACGACAATGCGGAAAATCCGGGCAGCGTGTCGGATATGGTCGGCAATTCCGGCACGGCCGGATCCGGGTGCCGGCCGGTGACCGCGAGCGCGCGCAGCCGCCCGTCTTGCACCATCGGCATCGCCGCGAGGATCGGCGCCATCATGACTTGCGCCTCGCCATTCGCAACTGCCAGCAACGCGGCAGCCCCGCCATCGTAAGCGGTCTGCTCAACTTTGATCCCGGCAGTCAGCCGGAACAGCTCGAAGGCCATTTGGGTCGGGCCGCCGAGCCCGCCGGAGGCACTGGTGAGCCCGCCAGGGTGCTCCTTCCCATAAGCGATCAGCTCCTCGACGGATTCGATCGGCAGCGACGGGTTGACCACGAGGAGGTATTGCGAGGCCACCAGCAGCGATACCGGAGCGAATGCCTTCTCGGTATCGAAAGGCAGCGAGTTATAGGTTCCGGGGTGGATGACGTGTGAGTTGGTGGTCAGCAGCAGCGTATAACCATCAGGCGGTGCCTTGGCGACAAACTCGCTGCCGACAATCCCGTCGGCCCCGGTGCGGTTGTCGATCATGACCTTCTGTTCGAGATGCTGGCCTAGCTGCGGGGCCACGATATCGGCCACAACACTGGCGGGGCCTCCCGGCGGAAACGGCACAACAAGAGTGATTGGCCGGGCGGGGTAGCTCGCGGCGACCGCAACGGCGCAAACCCCGAAACCGAGCAGCAGCAGAAAGAGCCAGGTCGCCGGCTTCATGAGGTCTCTTGCAATCGTCATCGACAATCCGGCGCCGCCCATGGCGGCTGTTAAAAGGCGAAGGCGTAGATGCGGCCGTCGGCCCCGACATAGAGCCGGTCACCGGCCGCCAGTAAAGTCTGGAAGTGTCGCAGCCCCGTCATCGCATTACCAGCGCCCCCGCCAGTTGAACAGCGGCTCACCGGTATCGCCTCGATAGCCGTGCAGTAGCCCGTCGCCCTCGGCGCCGACGATCCAGACGATCGGGTTCGCACGGCCATCGGTCGTGGTCACGATCGGCGAGCCCTCTCCCCTGAAAGCGCCGCACCAAGCTGTATCGAGCGAGAGCGGGGAGCCGGCCCGGATGTACAGTACGGTAAGGTTGTTGCCGCCGCGGGCGGGCGGGCAATTCGCCCCCGGACCTTGGAACGCGACCAATACACCGTCGGCAGCGGGATAGGCTGCCGGCGCGGTTCGGATCGGGCGGGTCGACACGGTCTTGGAAACCAGGCTGCCTCCGATGCCGCCGAGATTGTTGCCATCGAGAAGATAGGCGCGCGCATCCTTGCCGAGCGCCAGGACAAGCGGCTTGGAACCGGCCCCGGACGGCACCTCCCCCGACGGGACATTAAGGGGCAGCGGGTTGCTGCCGCCGAGATCGGCATCGCGCTCGTCGAGTGCGCGCCAGTCCGAGGGCGCGAAAAAGTCCTGCGGCCGCTCTTCGTGACGCAGGTCGGACATCAGCCGGATCACCGCTTCGCCGTCGCTCCATGCGCTCGTACCCATGGTGTTGCCGGTGGCAACGAAGAGGGCGCGCCCGTCGCTGCTGATCCCGCCCGGCGCCCAGATGCCGCCGCCCCGCCCGCGGGTGCTCCAACTGACGATGTCTCGCGGGTCCTGCAGGCGAATGCCGATGACCCAGCCGTGATAGTCGCCGCAGTCCCCGAAATGCCCGCCGTAAGGCACATAAACCCTGCCGTCGAGAATGGCGAGCGCGCCGCGCTCGTTCTGGAACCGGGTGTTGAAATGCTGTCCGCGGGCGGTCAGCGCCTCGGCAACATCGACGGGCCAGCCCGGCAATGGCGCGCCGTCCTTGAGGGACAAGGCGAACACCCGGTGATGTGCGCCGGACGCGTCACCGACCATTGCGTCGAGATAGACCGCCTGCGTCGCCTCGTCGATGACCGGCGTGCCAGTGATCCCCAGCGGGTCGATATTGCCGCAAGGCTGCGTCGACAACGGGACCGGCCGGCCCAACGACCGCGTCCAGATCTGGTTTCCCGACCGCGCGTCGATGGCGTGAACGTCGTCGTTCTCGGTGGCGACGATCAGCATTCCCGAAGTCGACCCCGGCGGCTGCCAGTAGAGCGGCTGAGCATAGAGATGACCGGGAAATTGCGGGTGAAAGCTCGGGTCGAGATGCAGTAAGCGAGCGCGCTCCCAGATCAGCGCGGGCACGATGAAGTTGCCGCTGCGATCGGAACTGCCGTGGTAAGTGAGAACGGATTGCGCGTGACAATGGCCGGTGATCACCAGCGCCGACAACAGTGCACCCAGCCATCCGATCCAACGCGTTTTCATTCGATTTGGCCGATGCGAAAGGCCTAGCGGCGCGACATCAAGGCGGCGGTTGCCGGCAGCGTAAGCGAATGCGGCGCGTATCGGCCGCCGAGCGCCAGGATTCGGTTCAGCATTCCGGTGATCACGACGCGCCGGCCGGCGCGCAAGGCACGATAGCCGATCCGTGCCACTTCCGCTGCACTCATCGCCGGCTGCAAAGCGATTTCGTTCGCGCCGGCCGCCTTGAAGAAATTCGTCGCGGTGGCGCCGGGACACAATGTCGTCACAGTAACGCCGGTGCCGCGCAGCTCATAGGTGAGCGCCTCACCGAGGCTCAGCACATAGGCCTTCGTCGCGAAATAGACCGCCATCCGGGGGCCCGGCTGAAAGCTCGCCGTCGAGGCTACCAGCAATACTTTGCCGCGTCGGCGCGCCACCATCCCCGGCACCAGCAACCGGGTCAGCTCGGTCAGCGCCACGACATTAATCATCAGCATGTCGCCGACCCGCTGCGAGTCCATCTGATCGAACCGGCCGACGCCGCCGAGACCCGCGTTGTTCACGAGAACCTCGATCTGCAAGCCACGAGCCTCGAGTGCGCCCGCCAGCTCTGCTGCAGCTTCGGGCTTGGCGAGATCGGCGGCAATGACGACGGAGCTCGCGCCGTATGCCTCCAGTTCGGCGGCGAGCGTCTCCATCGCCGGCACGGTGCGCGCGCTGAGCACCAGATCGTGGCCGTCTTTCGCCAGCTCTCGCGCGAGATCGGCGCCGATGCCGCTCGAAGCTCCGGTGACCAGCGCGAGCGGGCGGGTTGGGCCGGTCATGCTCGATGCCTCCTTTACAATGTTCCCGCGGCGGCTCCAGCGTCGAGCATCCGGTCGCCGCAACCTCGCCGCCTTTCAGCACCAGCGCGATGCGGTCGGGGTTTTGCAGGATCGTAACGTCGCCGAGCGGATCACCTGGCGACGACGATCAGATCGGCGAGCTTGCCCTTTTCGATTGTGCCAAACTCGTGCTCGCGGCCGAGACACTCGGCGGCCCATCCGGTCGCCGCCCGCAATGCCTGAAGCGGGCTCAGCCCCGCTTTGACGAGGCACTCGATTTCGAGCGCGTTCTGCGGGTGACCGTGGCCGCCGGCATCGGTTCCGGCAGCGATCTTGACCCCGGCGGCGAATGCTCGGCGCAGGCTCTGGATATGGTGCTCCCGCAGGTGGTGGGCCCGTTCGCGAATATGCGGCAGCGGCGATTTGCGATGGAAATCGTACACCGCAAAGGTCGGCACAAAGAAAATCCCACGCTGTGCCATCCCGTCGAGCAGTTCGGGCTCCTCGTCGAGGTAGCAGCCGTGCTCTATGGAATCGACGCCCGCTTCGATCGCGACGCGCAAGCCCCGGCCGCCGAGCGCGTGGCACATCACGCGGCGGTCGAGCGCGTGCGCCTCGTCGGTCAGTGCCTGCATCTCGTCGAGATTGAAGGCGCCGTCGCGCGGCCCGTGCTCGGGGCGCGAGCTGGCCCCGCCGGTGGTGGCGCATTTGATGACATCCGCGCCGGCCCGCACTACCCGGCGGACTACCGGGCGGACATCTGCGAGGCTGTTGACGACCCCGTCGGGCAGCAGCGGGTCGTGCGGCACGCAGCAGGAAAACCCGGACGGGCTGACCCGGTCGCCGATCCCACCGATCGGCGAGATGATGCACAGCGAGACGACGAGCCGCGGCCCTGAGATCAATCCCTCGTCGATCGCCCGCTTGAACCCCGCGTCGAGACCGGCGGCGTCGCGCACCGCGGTGTATCCCATCGCCAAGGTCTGCTCGAGGACCTTGGCGGTACGCAACGTCCGGGTGCTCTGCGGCTCCTCGATGCCCCAGCGCCGCGCCAGATCGTAGCCGTGAAACGCCATATGGTCGTGGCAGTCGATCAGGCCCGGCAGGATGGTCATGCCCGAGACGTCGATGATCTCGGCATCCGGCGGCCATTCGCCGGCGGCTTTGGTGGTGACCGCCTCGATCCGCCCATCGCGGATCACGATCGTCGCGCCCGGCTGCGGCCCGGTTCCGGTCCCGTCGATCAGCCTTCCGCCCCTCAGCACCTTCATATCGGCGCGCTCCTTCTACATCCTGTCGACGATCCCAAATCGCGAGCCCATTCACAATCGAGAACGTAACGGAAACCTGAGGAAGCTTGGCGGCGGACTCTCCGGCGTAGCGATCCAGCGGCGCGATCCAATATCCGGGGTATCGAACTTGAGATTGCTAAGGAAGGGAGAGGGCAATGAAGATAAACCAGACAGTATTCAGCCGGTTCGGACAGATCGGAAAAGGCGTGGCGCTGGCCGGCGCCGTCGCCGCGCTGTCTTTGACCACCCCGACACCGGCGCATGCCGGCAGCGGTGCCGGAGCGGCGATCGGGCTGGGCATCCTCGGCGGCGTCATCGCTGGCGCGGCGATCGCCAACTCGACCCCGCCGGCTTACGCCTATGGGCCGCCGCCAGCCTCGGCCTATTACAACCCGCAGCCCTATCCGAGCTATTACGGCCCGTCCCCCACTGATTACTATCCGGCATCGCAGCCCTATTATTACGGCTGGAACCCTTACCGATAGAACTCGGCGAATATTGCGACAGGAACGAAAATGCCCGGCCTCCACCAGGAGGCCGGGCATCACGTTTCCCCTGACCCGGGTCCCGAACGGATTTTCTCGGGACGGTGGCGCGTGCAGCGAGACGGGTGAGGGGCTATTCCGCCGCGGCGCGCACCGGCGTCTTGCCGAGCACTTCGGCGGCGGCGTCGGCGACCGGGGTGCCTTCGAAGAAGTCGGGGTTCTGCGTGCCGAAGAGGCGCACCGCGTTGGCGAAGGTGAAGTCGCGGAAGTCGTCCCGGGTGATCAGCTCGTCCTCGACCAATTCCCAGGCCTCGGGGAGGACCATGCGCATGTCGGGGATGTCGAAATGGCCGACATCGGAGCTGAAGATCGCGTTGATCCGGGCGCCGAACGGGTTGAGCTTACTGAACGCGACAGCGTTCATCCGGTCGTCCGGCTCGCAGCCGAAGAAGAACGGCTTTGCATAGAGGTCGATCCAGTCCTCCTTGCGGGCGATCTGGCACGCGGCGTAATCGTCGTGCACCGGGACCCCGCCGTCGAGCTCGTCGTCACCCGGATTGGGCCAGCCGTCGCGGCGGCGCAGTTCGTCGCCGATGTCCTTGTACCCGTATTTCTCGACCAGCTGCGCCAGCAGCGGGCGGTCGAGCTTTTTCGGGTCCATGTATTCGAGCCCTGCCTTGCCGCGCCGCTCCCAATGCTCGATCAGGTCGGCGAACAGCTGGCAGGCCCAGCCGGATCCGCCTTCGAGGAAGCCAAAGCGCAAATCCGGGAAGCGCCGCGTGACGCCGCCGAGGAATATGGCCTTGGCCACCGCGTGCCCGGCGGCGGCGAAATGGCCGATATGGTTGAAGGTGAAGTTGCTCGCCGTGTTGCGCAATCCGAGGCCGCGGCCGCCGGTGTGGAAGGTTGGCGCGATCTTCAGTTCCAGGCATTTCCGCCAGACCGGGTCGTAGTCGTAGTCGCTGTCGAGGCCGAGTTGGTCGTAATGCGCCGCGAAGCGGGCGATTTCGGGGTCGACGCCCTTGGCCCCCAGTAATGGCCGCCTGATCCCGCTGCCGAACATGCCGACTTTGGAGCCGAGCTGCCGGGTGACGAATTCGAGTTCGGCGATCGCCTCCTCGGGGGTATGCATCGGGATCACCGCCGCCGGGGTCAGACGGTCGCTGAGATCGCGGAAGTAATCGGCGGTCACGATATTGAAGCCGCGGATCACGGCGCGCCGGGTTTCGTCATCCTCGATGCGCGCTATGCCCAGCCCCGCGGTCGGATAGATGATGCCGAAATCGATCCCGAGCTCATCGAGACGATCGTACAACATCCGCGGCATCATCGCGGTGGCGCGGTCGCAGGTGTTCGTGGATTGGCGCCCCCAATAGCCTTCCATCGCGATGCCGCGGCGGCGCCGCTCGGCGATCGACAGCGACAGCGCGTCGGGGATGCGGCGCATGTGCCTGAGCAGCCCGTCCGCCGCCTTGTCGCCGGCGGCCTTGCGCACCTTCTCGGCGAAGACCGGCCCGTATTCGATCCAATGGCCGTCGGCGTCGATGACCGGATGGGTGAGCCCGGAACGGACCTTCTCGGGGTGCCACTCTTTGCGTGCGCTCATGCTCTGTCCTCCGCGGATGTGCTCGGTGCATTGTGCTGCCATTCTTAACAGAGCGCCAGCAACGATTTCCAATTGGGGATTAGCCGTCCGCGAGCGGGTGGCCGTCCCGCAAGGAGAAATCAGCCGCCGCCCCATGGTGATGGCGTTGACCGTCTGATATCGTCCGCAATCACTATGAAACAGGGAAGCGGCTGTTATGACAATCATCGGTCAGGTTGAGAGCGTCTGGCGCTATCCGGTGAAAAGCATGCGGGGTGAGGAATTGCCGGAAATTTTTGCCTCCTTTTCGGGCGTTTATGGCGATCGGCTCTACGCTTTCAAAAGCTCGGCTGCGCCAGCCGGATTTCCGTATTTTACGGGGCGAGAGCGGCATGAGATGTTGCTGTACCGTCCGCGCTTTCGCCATCCGGGAAGAGCCGCTGTCCCCCCAAACCTGGCAGAGGCGGAGGCGCTTTCTCCGATACTCAATCCCATTGGCGCCGGCCCGGCCGACCTAGCGCTGGAGGTTGCGACGCCGACCGGCGACGTGCTGGCGGTCGAGGATCCGGCGCTGCTGCGCCAGTTGGCCGACGGGACCGATGATGGTCATTCGCTGACACTGCTGCGCTCCGAGCGGTCGATGACGGATTGCCGCCCGATTTCGCTCTTTTCGCTACAGACCGTGCGGCAGCTTGGTGAGGAGGTCGGAGCCATCCTCGATAAGCGGCGCTTCCGGGCCAATGTGTATCTGGATCTTGGAGCCGCGGGCGGCTTTTCCGAAGACGGTCTGGTCGGCCGCAGGCTGCGGATCGGCTCGAGAGTCGTGGTCTCGGTCGGCGACCGGGACCCGCGCTGCCAGATGATCACGCTCGATCCGGACACGGCCGAGCCGAACCCGGAGGTGCTGCGCAAAGTTGCGCGGGGTCACGATGGCACAGCGGGCGTTTACGGCGCGGTCCTGGTGGAGGGAATAATCCGCGTGGGCGATGACGTCGAAGTTTTGGATTGAGCGTCAGGCGCCGAGGCCGAAGCGGCGGCCGAGAAAATCGAGCACGTCGCCGGAGCAGCGGTCGGGGAAGGCGTCGCAGATGTTGTGCGGCGCGCCTTCGTAGACCCGTATCTCGACATCCCGGAGGTGCCGTCGGAACGGCTCGTAATTCGCGGTCGAGCCGATCGGCTCGGCGCCCGGCACGACGACGAGCGTCGGGCAATCAATGCGGGTCAGCTGGTCACTCCAGTCGTAGCTCGCCATCAGCAACACGAATTTGCCGATATAGGCCGGATCGTTCTTGGCGGCCTCGTCGAGAAACCACTCGACGTGCCCCGGATCGACCTGGTCCAACGGGAGACGGTCCGCGATCGTTTCGGCGAGGAAGGTGCGCATGCCTTTCGCCTGGATCTGCGGGATCCAGCTCGGCGCCTGGCTGTTCTTAAGACCCGGCGTCGAGCCGAACAGCATCAGGCTGCGCACCCGCTCGCCATGGTTCATCGCCAGTTGCTGGCCGAGATAGCCGCCCGCCGAATTTCCGACGATATGGGCATTGGTGCAATCCAGATGGTCCATCAGCTCGATGACGTCGCGCACCAGCCGGTCGAGGGTAAGCTCGCCGTCGGCCGGCGGGATTTCCGAGCTGCCATGGCCGCGCAAATCCATGCGCACGACCCGGTAATGCCGGCTGAGCGGCGGGACCCACGCGTAGTACCGGCGGGCGCTGCCCATCGCCGCATGCAGCAGCAGCAAAATCGGCGCCTTCTTCCACGGGTCGGTGAAGTTGTCGATGCGATAGCCGAGGCGTATGCCGTCGCTGGCGCTGAAGCTGTCCATATTCGCTTCCCTCTGGAGTTCGTCGCCCCCGCGGAAAGCGGAGGTCGAGGGGCCAGCGATCGAGACCCCGCCCCCCTGGATTCCCGCTTTCGCGGGAATGACGAATAAATGCCGCCTTTCTTGCCTCCTAACGGAGGGATCATCTACGAGCTTCTTGGACGAGACAATCTGTCGGGGGCGGGCGGCAAAAGGTTCGCCTCATGCGGCTCCGGTGCTGCGTTGGCCTCCGTTTCTACTGAAGCGCCTGCGGTCGGGTTTACCGCACCTTTTGCTCATTGACGCGCGTCGCTGTGGAGGGATCGTCGCGATCATCCCGCCACGTCGGGTGATTGAAGTGGATGACGAAATCGCCATTGTAAGAGGCAACCGCTTCATTGAACACCAGCCGCCCAATACGCGTCCAACTGCCAAACCTGCGCCGCTGAAAGAATGCGGGGCCGTGCGTCGAACCCTCGTCAGTCACCTCGATGTGAAAAGTCAGACTGCGCTTTGGGGTGGGATCGCCTCGATCATAGATTTGCGCCATGATTTCATCGCGAAAATCCAGTGCTTCACCGGGAATGCGCGGCTGTGCGGGGTCGACCAGCAACCGCATGAAAGCCGGCGCGCGGGTCGGCTCGCCGTCCGGTTTATCCAGTTCGGCAATCTGATAGAGCTGTCGCTGCGTGGGTTGCTTGTCGGTCTTACCAAACAGAATGGATTCGACGAGCAGTATCGGCACGCCAAACCCGCGACGCCAGCTCGTGGTATTGGGCGCGTTGCGCAGCTCGGCGTCATTGATGTAGTCAGTCCGCTCGCCGCCGAGATCTTGCTGGGTGATGAAGCTGGCTGTGCGGAGCGGCTCGCCATGGCCCGGGTCTGCGGTCGGGAACAGTTTGCCGACCAGCGACAGGGATCGTTCCCGGCCGCGCCGCGTCTCATTGCAGCAAGTGGAGTAGCGCCCGACCGTCAGCGCTCGGCTCCCCGTTCGAAAATAGCCGGAATAGGGCGTGTGCTCGGATATTTCCCAGAGGCCGGTCAGGCATATTCCGTTGGGATGAATGATCCGCCGGAAACCTTTGCGATCGACGCCCCACCGCAGATCAGCCTTCGAATCGACGGCTCTCGCGACGGCCTGCCGAAAAAGATAGGGCGGACCGAACGGCAGCGCCCCTCGCAGCACGTTCGGCAACGTAACATCATAGACGGGGAGCGGCGGTTCGCGGGGACCACCCCAGACCTTCTGGTAAGGGTTGGCAAATATGGCGTCACGGACTTCGGAAAAACGCGATCCCCGGTAAGCCCGATCTTCGTCGGTTACCTGTTCTGCTCCAAAATACGTCGGGTCCATGCCATCGGCCTTTAATGAAAGTGAGCAGTGCGCTTGTTGGCCGAACTGCAAGCTTGCCGGAAGTGGCCTGTTGCGCAAGGCTGCGCGCCGACCAAGTGGAGGAGACGCCCATGCCTGCACCGTACGACAAGCATCGCGCACAGCTCAAAGCCATCCTCTTGGCCTGGGGCATGCCGGAGGACAATGCGGAAGCAACTGCCGACATTCTCTCCTGGGCGGATCTGCACGGCATCGACAGCCATGGCGTATCGATGCTCCCTGGCTATGACCGGCTGCGCCGCAACGGCCGGGCGAACATGGAAGCGCGGCCGCGCATCATCAAGGAAACTCCGGTCTCCGCTCTGGTTGACGGCGACGGCGGGCTCGGCCACGTGCCGGCGCGTTTCGCAATGCAAGTCGCGATCGACAAGGCAAAGCAGTCAGGCATGGCCATCGCCGCGGTGCGCAACTCGGCCCATTTCGGCGCGACCGGCTATTACACGCTGATGGCGGCGAAGGAGGGGCTGATCGGCATGGCGTGCACGGGCGCTTCGAGCATCCAGGTCGCGCCGACCTTCGGCAAGGAGGCAAAGCTCGGCACCGACCCTTGGTCCTTTGCCGCTCGACGACGGATGGGCAGCCGTTTCTGCTCGACATGGCGACGACGACCGTGGCCGCCGGCCGCATCCGCAACAAGTCCAATGAAGGGACTCCAATGCCCGCCCGGCTGGGTACTGAACAAGGACGGGCTCCCCAGCACCGATCCGTTGGAGGCGCGCGAGAAGGGAGGGTTCCTCACCTCGCTCGGGGGCTCGCCGGAGAACTCCAGCTACAAGGGGTACGGGCTGGCGGTGATGGTGAACATCCTTGGCTCATGTCTGTCCGGTGCGACCTTGATCACCGACCCGATGCACACGAGAAAGCCTCATGGCAACGATATCGGCCATTGCCTGATCGCGATCGATCCGGGTCTGTTCCGCGACCGCGAGGAATTCGCCGCCGACGTGACCCGCTTTTGCAACGACCTCCGGGCCACAAAGCCCATCGATCCCGCTCAGCCTGTCATGGTGGCGGGCGATCCGCAGTGGAATAACGCGGCAAAGCGCATGCAAGAGGGAATCCCGGTTGGCCCGGGTCTCCTGAACCAGATACGGCAAATTGCCCAGGCCTCCGCGGCGCCCTGGTTGCTCGATTGATCTGCAATCAGTCCGTCGTGAAGCGGTAGGCTATCACCTGTCGGTAGACCGTTCCCGGTCGGAGCACGGTGCTTGGGAATTCGGGCCGGTTGGGTGCATCCGGGAAACCCTGCGGCTCGAGCGCTAATCCCGCGGACTGACGATAGGCGCCGCCGCGCCCGGCCACCGAACCGGTCAGGTTGTTGCCGGTGTAGAATTGCGTCCCCGGTTGCGTGGTCAGGACTTCGAGGGTTCGCCCGCTTTGCGGGTCGAATACGAGTGCCGCAACCCTGAGGGGCTCGGCCGGGGCCTCGCTCAGGACGAAATAATGATCGTACCCTTTGCCGAACAGCAGTTGCTGATCAGCGTGCCGGATTCGCGTGCCAATGGCGGTCGGCTGGCGAAGGTCGAAAACCGTGCCGTCGACCGGCCGTATTTCCCCGGTCGGAATCTGCTGCCGGTCTGTCGGCAGGAATGCCTCCGCCGCAATCGTTATTTCGTGTCCAAAGATGTCGACGGCAGGAACACCGGCCAAGTTGAAATAGGGATGAGCGCTGAGGCTCACCGGAGTTGGTTTGCTGGTCGCCGCCCCCAGCGACAGCCGCAGCGTGTTCCCTTCCACTGAATACCGGGCTGTGGCCGACAACTCCCCCGGAAATCCCTGGTCGCCGTCAGGGCTGACCAGAGCCAATATTAGGTGCGTGTCGCCGGCCTCCTCGACGCGCCACAGGAGCTTGTCGAAGCCCTGCCGGCCACCGTGCAAAGTGGCGTGTTCCTCGTTTTTAGATAAGCGGTAGGTGTGCCCGTCGAGGGTGAAGGCGCCGCCGCCTATCCGATTGGCGGTGCGCCCGAGCAAAGCTCCGAAGGAACTCCCGGCGGACACGTATTCCGAGACGTCGTCGAATCCAAGCACCACATGACCGTGCTTCCCTGATCGGTCCGGGACCTCGATTGATACGATGCGCCCGCCGAAATCGGTGATCCGAACGCGCATGCTTTCGTTCGAAAGCGTGTAGAGCGCGGCGTGATGCCCGTCGGGTGTTCGGCCGAAATCGACTGGGTTTTTTTGTTGCTGCGTCACACGCCTTCGCTTCCCGCCACTACAAACATTGGCTCAAACAGTACATATCTTGACCCGTTCCCAACTTAATCCGCGAGAGGCATTATTGAGGCATATTGATGTAGCTGAATAATCTCAACGAGAAGCGTGCATTAGCAGTTGGATTTTATGCAAGGCTGATCGGGCGATGCAATGAGAAACGGCCAGAGGGTTCACGCGCTCCTCGCCGATAACGGCCTCGTGGCGACGTTCCCGGGTGGCGACGTTCCCGGGGCGGTAACAGCAGTTTACGGCGGGAGCGGCCCTCGGCCGCTCTCCACTGCTATTTCATCAGTTCTCTTCCCGGAAACTGTTTTTTCGTGTCTTACTTTTGGGGTGCACTGCACTGAGCCCAAGAGGGAGGACGGAGATGGCTGTGGAAGGGGGATGCGCGTGCGAGAGAGTGCGGTATCGGCTGACCGCGCCGCCGCTGATCGTGCACGCCTGCCATTGTCGGGACTGTCAGAAGATATCGGGCAGTGCGTTTGTTCTGAACATCTGGATCGAGAAAAACTACGTCGAGGCCGACCACAGTCTGCCAAAATCATTCATGTTGACAGCGGGCAGCGGCAAGCCGCACGAGGTGTTCTTCTGCGGGAATTGCATGACCCGGCTGTGGAGCAAATACCACGCAGCGCCCGGCGACACATTGCTCGTCAGGGTTGGGACCTTGGATCATCCGGAAGGGGTGGAGCCGGACGTCCACATCTTCACCAGAAGCAAGCTGCCGTGGTTCGCATTGCCGCCGGACAAACCTGCCTTCGAGGCGTTTTACAAGATCCCGGAGGTCTGGCCGGCCGCCAGTCAGGAACGGCTGCGCCGCAACGTCGCCGGCCAGAGCTGACGGTCCTCGGCTAATCGGCGAGCGGGTCGGGGCGGAGCTGGAAGCGCACGACCTTCGGGAAGGTGCCTTTGCCGGTTTCCAGGTGGAACATCGTCCGAGTGCCGTAGGTCGTCCACAACGCCTTGCCCTTCCAGCCGGCATTCGGGTCGTCGATGCGCCCGTCCATGCCCTTTGTGAAGTAGTCGTTCACATAGGGGACGCGCAGCACCACGAACTTGCCGTCGACGAGGGCCAGCAGTGCGCTATTGAGGTTGCCGGTGGCGATTGGCACGTCCTTGCCGAGACCCAATGTGTTGTGCTGATCGACCCAAGTGTAATAGCTCGACTCGGCGCTGCCGGGGTCGCTGACGGCTTTGAACTGCGGTCCGGGGAAGGGGTAGAGGGTCCAGCCCTCGGGGCAGTGCTTGCCAGTCGCGGTCGGGCCGTTCAGGACCTTGCATTTGCTGCGGTCGAAGCTCGCCAGATGGCCGCTCGCCAGTGAGGCCCAGAAGACGCCCTTGCTGTCGATGTCGCCGCCGCGCGGACCGTAGCCGGGTAATGGCGGCTCGTAGATTTCGGTCAACGCCGTGTGAGTCGGATCGGGTCCCGGGTTTACGCGAACCACATAGCCGGGATACCCCAAAGAGGTGCCCCAGACCGTGCCGTCGACCGGATTTATGGAGACCGAATAAAGGCCGGCGACAACGCGCTTGTCCTTGGTCGGGTCGACCGGCTGATTGGGCTCGACATAATCGTCGCGCTTGCCGTTGCCGTTGGTGTCGAGAATGAACGGCGACCAGCCCTGCGATTTCTGCTCGTCGCCGGTTTCTTCGAACATCTTGCGATTGAGCCAGCCGATAACCGGCGTCTGCGGGCCGCCGGCGCTGGTCCACAGCGTTTGGTTGGCGTCCGTCGCGAAATTCAAATGGTGCGTCGGGAAGCAGGTGCTGATCAACGTGAACTTCCCGCTCGCCGGATCATACATCGACAGATGTCGGCCGGATTCTTGCAGAGGGAAGACCTGCGCCGAGGGGTGGCTCGATCCCTGCTTGCAGAAATCCGGGTTTGCCGGCGGACGAACCCTCGCGGTGAACCAGACCCGACCCTTCTCGTCCATCATCGGGTTGTGCGTGGTGCTCTGGCTGTCCCAAATGGGCTCGGCACCCCAATAGGGCGACGGCTCCATCGGCGCGGTCTTCGAGGTCGGCGTGTTCGGGTCGCGCACCGGGTGCTTGATCTCGCTGGCCGAATTGTGCGCCGGGTCGAGAACCGGGATGTAATCGGTGCTGTCCTCGGTCGAGCCGTAGAGCTTGCCGTTGGCGTTGACGGTCGGATTGCGCCGGTCTGTCGGAGTGAGGTCGTGCATGTAGGCCGTCTCGCGGCTCCAGTCCCACAATGTCAGCACGATATTGCGCTCGACGCCCTGCGGCCGCGCCGGTTGCGCAAACGGTAGCTCGCCTTTGGCGATCCGATCGGTCCAATCGCCGAAATACTGGAAGGCCAGCTGCGGGTCGACCCGGCTGATCGTATTGACCATATTGTTCTCTGCCTGTCCCGACTGAATGCGCCGCGCCCACGCTTCCGCCGAATTGTCGAACTGGCCGAGCGCGGCGGGAATCGTGCGCGTCCCGAGGGTGCCGATCCCGTGACAGGCGATGCAGCCGGTGGTCTTTATGATATTTAGCCATGCCGTGTGACTCTTGATGTTCTCCGGCATGTTCTCGTCACGGTTCGGCCCGGAGAAGTTACCCTCGTCCGGGATGTTCAGCATCGAAAACCAGTAGATCGACGGATAATACTGCGCGGCGGCCCCGGCATTCGGCGCCGGCACGGCCGTCAAATTGACCGTCTTCCCCGGCGTCGTCACGACCCTCGGCGAGTCGACGAGCCCGTAGCCGCGCACCCAGACGTCGTAATTGGCCTGCGGGAGGTCCGGGATGACATAGCGTCCCTGATCGTCGGTGACGACGATTTTGGCGAATCCCGTCGGCAGCCCGGTGGTCTCGGCAATGACCCACACGCCGGCTTCGGGCCCGTTTTTGCCGGCCACGACCCCGCCCAGATCATGCTCGCCAATGCTGATCGCGGAGTGCTGGGGCTGCTGCGCGCTGAGCCGTGTCGGCGCGGCGGCGAGCAGCGCAGCGACGCCGATCGCAGCAACCTTCTGCAGGAATTGGATTTTCGCCGTCATCGCATCGTCCCTCCCTTTGACGACCGTGCCCCGTGAGGGGCCGGCGCCGGTTCCTGACGAAGTTTGCATCCGGATAGAGGCTTAGGCAACGGCTTGTCACCATTACGTGCACTTCCGAGCCATCGAATTTCCGATGATCAGCCGCGCGGCGCCGGTGCCCGATCGATGCTTTGCAAACTCATCAGCCTGGCTTATCATCGATAAAGGACAGTTGTTGCGTTGACGGATAACGGCAGGTGAGGAGCGAGGCACGGGCACCCGTTGCAAACCGGGGCATGATCACAGCTTCGATCATGCTGGCGACGATCATGCAGGGTGTCGACAACACGATCGCCAATGTCGCCTTGCCGCACATTCAGGGCAGCCTCTCGGCGGCCCAGGACCAGGTCGCCTGGGTACTGACCTCGTACATCGTCGCGGTTGCGATCATGACGCCACTGACCGGCTGGCTCGCCGGGCGCCTCGGCATCAAATATGTGTTTCTGGTCTCGGTGGCCGGGTTCACCCTCGCCTCGGCTTTGTGCGGCAGCGCCACCAGCCTTACCCAGCTGGTGATTTACCGCCTGCTGCAAGGCGCGTGCGGCGCCGGGCTCGTCCCGCTCTCCCAATCGGTGCTGATGCAGATCAACCCGCCGGAGCGGCACGGCCAGGCAATCGCGATCTGGGGGATGGGGGTCATGCTGGGGCCGATCTTCGGCCCGATGCTGGGCGGCTGGCTGACCCAAGATTACAGCTGGCGTTGGATCTTTTACATCAACCTGCCGGTCGGCGTAATCGCCAGCCTCGGCATCCTCGTTTTTATCCGCGAGACGCGCCACACTCATCGCGAGGCCTTCGACTTCTTCGGCTTTGTGACATTGAGCATCGCGATCGGCGCGTTGCAGATGATGCTCGACCGCGGCGAGCTCAAGGATTGGTTCAACTCGACCGAGATTTGGGTCGAGGCGCTCGTCTCGGGCGTCTTCTTCTATCTGTTCATCGTTCATACCGCCACGGCCAGGGACCGATCTTTTATCAACCTCGACCTGTTGAAGAGCCCCAACTTCATGGCTGGCACGGTCCTGATGTTTTTTGTCGGTGGCATCCTCAGCGGCACCTTGGCGCTGTTGCCGACGATGCTGCAGTCCCTGATGAATTACCCGGTATTTACGACCGGGCTGGTAACCGCTCCGCGCGGCGCCGGCACGATGATCGCGATGTTCCTCGTCGGACGCATGATCAACCGGGTCGACAACCGGTTGCTCATCCTGACCGGGTTCCTGCTGACGGTGGTCTCGCTATGGCAGATGACCGGGTTTTCACTGCAGATGGGAATGGCGCCGGTGATCGTGTCGGGGTTGCTGCAAGGCTTCGGGCTGGGCTGCACCTTTGTGCCTTTGAATACGATGGCCCTGTCGAACCTGCCGCGGCACATCCTGACGCAGGGGACGGCGATGCGCAGCCTGATGCGCAATCTCGGCGGCAGCATCGGCATATCGGTCCTCGAGGCGCTGTTGATCCAGAACACGCAAATCGTGCATTCGCGCCTGATCGAGAATCTGCGGCCGGACAACCCGCTCGCCCAGGCCCCGTTGTTGGCGCCGCCGTTCAGCCTCACCACACCCTCGGGGATTGCCGCACTCAACGCCGAGGTGACCCGGCAGGCCGCGATGGTGGCCTACGTCAACGATTACGCGCTGATGATGATGATCGTGCTTCTGCTGATCCCGCTATTGCTGCTGGTCCGGCGGGCGCGCCCGGTGCTGCGGCCCGAGGTGGCCCGATGATGAACGAGCCCCGCTAATGGGACGAGCCATCGAATTCCCGACTACCAGCCGCGCGCAAGTTCCACCGCGGCGGTAGTGGCGGAATTTGATGCTATAGCTTATTATCACTTTCGCGTATTTCTTGGTGTTAGGCCCATGGACCTCGATCGCAGCTTCGGTTTTCTCGTTCACGACGTCGCCCGGTTGTTCGGGCGCCGGTTCAATCAGCGCGCGCTGCTTTTCCTCGGGCTCACTCGCGCACAATGCAAGGTGCTCGGCTATCTCGCGCGCAACGAGGGGATCAATCAGGCCGGCCTCGCCGACCTGCTCGAAATCAAGCCGATGACCTTGGTGCGGCAGATCGACCGGATGGAGGAAGACGGCTGGATCGAGCGGCAACCCCAGCCCGGTGACCGGCGCGCCCGCCGTCTCGTTCTGACCGACAAGGCCCGACCGATCCTGGCGCGCATTCTGGATCTCTCGAACGAGGTCCGTGCCGAGTCCTTTGCCGGCCTCTCTAAAGACGAGGGAAAGCAGCTGATCGAACTGTTGCGGCGGGTACATCGGAACCTTTCGGAGCGCGTGCTGCCACTGGCGGCGGACTTCGCCGACCTCGACGAGACGACCGAGCGCGCACCGAGTGGCCATGCGGAACTGTCGCCTGTCGGAGGCCATCATTGACGACGTCCGCCGAAAACGACGCAACGACGATCGGCGCGCTGCGAGGCCCGCTCGAGGGCCGCCCCGCGGTTCTCGCCCGACGCCGCCCCTTACGCCAGAGATTGCGGCTGCCGTTGATGCTCGCGGGGCCGATCCTCGTACTGTTGGCGGCGGGCTACTGGTACCTGACCGGCGGGCGCTACGTGTCGACCGATGACGCCTATATCCAGGCTGCGCGGGTTGCGATCAGCACCGACATCTCCGGCCGAGTCGTCGAAATCAAAGTCAAGGACAATCAGAAGGTCGCTGCTGGTCAGGTGCTCTTTAGGCTTGACCCGCGCCCATTCCAGATTGCTGTGGATGAAGCCAAAGCGCAGCTCGCCACCGTGCGGTACCAAATTCACGCGACTAAAGGCGACTTATCACCAGAAACGGGCGGATGCCCGGGCGACCGAGGCCACGGTCGACTATCAGCAGCACGAGTTCGAGCGGCAGCAACGCTTGGTCGCTTCCGGCACGGCCTCGCAGCAGCAATTCGATCAGGCCAGGCAGACGTATGAAACCGGGCGCGCGCAACTCGCGTCCAAGCAGCAGGACGTCGCCGTCGCCCTCGCCAACATCGCGTGGCGATCCGGAGATTCCTCTCGAGCAACACCCGATGGTGCAGCACGCACAAGCTGCGCTCGACCGTGCCGAGCTCAATCTTTCCTATACGGAAATCCGCGCGCCCGAGAACGGGATCGTTACCAAAGTCGACCAGCTTCAGGTTGGCGACTACGTCAACGCCTCGACGCCGCTATTCTCGTTGATGTCAACCGACCGAATATGGGTCGAGGCCAATTTCAAGGAGACCGAGCTCACTCATATGCGGCCGGGCCAGGAGGCGACGGTCGAGGTCGATACCTACCCCGATGTTGAATTTCACGCCAAGGTCGAGAGCCTCAGCCCCGGCACCGGGCTGACCTTCTCGT
Source organism: uncultured Alphaproteobacteria bacterium (assembly GCA_963736715.1). Classification (GTDB taxonomy): domain Bacteria; phylum Pseudomonadota; class Alphaproteobacteria; order ATCC43930; family CGMCC-115725; genus AP-15. The sequence goes on from CAVTQA010000051.1 coordinate 106,325, forward strand.
TGCTTCCGGCCGAGAATGCGACCGGCAATTGGGTGAAGGTCGTCCAGCGTCTGCCGGTGCGCCTCAGCCTTGTGCATTTGGACCAAGACGCGCCGCTGCAGGCCGGGCTCAGCGCGACCGTCGAGGTCGACACCCGCCATCGCCGGCCTTGGCTAGATCGGGTCCAGGGCATGTTCGCCTGGCTGACGGGGCCGGCAACCCGAGCCGCGGAGCGGTGACGGATGAGACGCGCGCCCCGGTCGCGAACCGGGGCGCGATCACCGTCTCGATCATGTTGGCGACCTTCATGCAGGGCGTCGACACGACGATCGCCAATGTCGCGCTGCCGCACATGCAAGGCAGCTTTTCCGCGGCGCAGGATCAGATCTCCTGGGTCGTGACCTCTTACATTGTCGCGGCGGCGATCATGACGCCGTTGACCGGCTGGCTCGCCGGGCGCTTTGGCATCAAGTGGGTGTTTTTCATCTCGGTCACCGGGTTCACCGTGGCGTCGGCCTTGTGCGGGGTGGCAACGAGCCTTGCCCAAATGGTGATCTATCGGTTGCTGCAGGGTATCTGCGGGGCGGCGCTCGTCCCGCTGTCACAATCGGTACTGCTGCAGATCAACCCACCCCACCGTCATGCCCAGGCGATGTCGGTCTGGGGCATGGGCGTCATATTGGGCCCGATTATCGGCCCGGCGCTCGGCGGCTGGCTGACCGACCAGTACAACTGGCGCTGGGTGTTCTTCATCAACGTGCCGGCGGGCGTTCTCGCCGCCGCCGGCATCCTGATCTTCATCCGCGAGACGCGTCACGGTCGCCGCGAGGGGTTCGACTTCTTCGGCTTCGCCACATTGAGCCTGGCGATCGGCGCCTTACAGATGCTGCTCGACCGTGGCGAGCTCAAGGATTGGTTCGGCTCGCCCGAGATCTGCGTCGAGGCGGCGATCTCCGGGCTCGCTATTTATCTGTTCATCGTACACACCGCGACCGCCACCGAGCGGTCATTCCTCAATCGCGACCTGCTGAAGGACACCAACTGCATCGTCGGCACGGTAATGATGTTCCTTGTCGGCATCCCGCTTTACGGGACCATGACCTTATTGCCGACAATGCTGCAGGATCTGATGAACTACCCGGTCATGACGACCGGGCTGGTGACCGCCCCACGCGGTGTCGGCACGATGGTCGCCATGCTTGTCGTCGCGCGCCTGATTGGCCGGGTGGACATCAGGCTGGTCATCCTGACAGGTCTTCTGGTGACTGCGGTCGCAATGTGGGAGATGACCGGCTTCTCGCTTTATATGGGGATGGGCCCGATCATCGTGACGGGCGTGATGCAAGGTTTTGGATTGGGGTTCGTGTTCACCCCGCTCAGCACGGTAACCTTCTCGACCTTGCCGCGTCAGTTGCTGACTCAAGGCACCGCGTTTTTCAGCCTGATGCGCAACATCGGCGGCAGCGTCGGCATCGCGGTCGTCGAAGCGTTGCTGGCCGAGAATACCCAGGTCGTCCACTCTCGACTTATCGAGCATTTGCGGCCGGACAATCCGTTAGCCCAATCGCAACTGGCCTCACCGTACAGCCTGACCGACCCATCGGGCATCGCCGCGCTGAATGCCATGGCGACGCGTCAAGCCGCGATGGTCGCCTATATCGACAATTTCAAGCTGATGATGATCATGGTTATCGCCGGTCTGCCACTAGTGTTGTTGTTGCGCAAAACAGCGCCGGCAGCGCGCGCTGCCGCCGTCGCCGCGGAGTAAATTGCAAGGGGAGTGGAACCATGCGGCTCGAAAATAAAATCGGCATCGTCACGGCGGCGGCTTCCGGGATGGGCCGGGCCGGGGCGATACGGTTCGCCCGCGAAGGGGCGGCTGTGGGCGTCGTCGACATCGATCAGGCGGGGGTCGATGCAGTCGTCGGCGAGATCACCGCCGCGGGCGGCCGGGCGCTCGGCCTCGTCGGCGATCTGCGCCAGGACGATTTCGCGCACAGCATCGTGCGGCGCACCGCTAATGCCTTTGGCGGGCTCGATTTCGTGTGGAACCATGTCGGCCATCCCGGTCCCGCCTCGATCGAGGGCATCGACATGGCGGATTTCGAGATCGCGCTCGACCTCAACCTGCGCACTGTGCTGGTGACGACCGAAGCGGCGATCCCCGAGATCCGGGCCCGCGGCGGCGGCGCTCTGCTCTACACCGCCTCGACCTCGGGCATTCAAGGCTCGGCGTTCAGCCCGGTCTACTCGATGGCAAAGTTCGGCGTGGTCGGCTTCGTCCGCTCGCTCGCCAAGCGCCTCGCCCCAGATAAAATTCGCGTCAATGCGATCTGTCCCGGCCCGATCGACACGCCGATGTTGCGGATCTTCGTATCCCGGCCGGACCAGCAGCGCACCGCCGGACAGGACAAGGAGGCGCTGGTCCAAATGCGAGGCCGGCAGAACCCGATGGGCCGCACCGGCAAGCCCGAGGAGATCGCCAATGCCGCCCTTGTTCCTGATTTCGGACGAGGCCTCGTTCGTTTCCGGCGCCGCATTCCCAGTCGACGGCGCTGCAACTGCGTGAGTTGGGCGCGGTCGTGGAGATTGCTTCGTCGCTGCGCTCCTCGCAATGACATGCATCTTTCATTGCGAGCGGAGCGAAGCAATCTCGGCGTGAGGAGCCGCCTTACTCAGCAGCCTCGCGGGCTTCGGCGCCGAAATCATTGATCGACACCCGCCAGTGGATGCGGTCCTCCTCCGGCGGGTAGTCGCCGGCCGCCTTGTGATACGAGCAGCGGTTATCCCAGATGACGATATCGCCTTTGCGCCATTTGTGGCGGTATTCGGCATCGGGCTGGATCATGTAGCCCTTCAGCTCGGCGATCAGCGCATTGCTCTCCGCCCGGTCGCAGCCGGCGATGTCGACGATCTTGCCGGGATCGAAATAGAGCGATTTGCGGCCGGTTTCGGGGTGGGTGCGAATAATCGGATGAAATACCGGCTTCCAATCCTGGTCATCCTTGTCGAGAAGCGGTGACCCGCCACGGCGGCCGCCATAGGAGAAGGCGCCCATTACCCCGTCGAGCCGTCGCTTCAACCGCTCGGGCAGGGCGTCATAGGCCGCGTAACCATTGGCGAACAAAGTGTCGCCGCCACGGCTCGGAACGGCGAGCGCGTAGAGCTGGGTCGCCTTGAAGGGCTGCTGATTGTAGGCCCCGTCGGTATGCCAGCCCTCGGCGCCGCGACGATAGATGGCGTCGTTGAGCTTGCCGTCGGCATCGAATTTGTTGATCCCGAGCATCGTGATCTCGGGGACCTCGGGATGGCGCGTCGATTTCGACGGGTGCGGGACAACCGGCCCGAAGCGGCGGCTGTATTGCAGGAAGTCGCGGATTTCGAGCTCCTGGTCGCGCACGACGAGGATGTTGTAGTCCAGCCAGGCTCGATAGATCGGCGCAAACCCTGCGTCGTCGAGGGTCTTGACGTCCGACGCTGGTGACCTCGACACCGATCTGCGGACCCATGCGGCGTATCTCGACCATCATTCGCTCTCCCGTCGGCAGCCGCGCAATGGTCGGCCTCGGGTCTCCAGCGTGTCAAACCGAGAATCGCGATAGTTGCCATGCATCAAACCAGCTAATCTCGCCGGCGGAATTGGGAGGGGAATCATGAAGCTGGTGCTTTTTCAGACTCCCGGGCGGGACGTGGCGGTACCCGGGCTGCTGACCGATCGCGGTGTCGTCGATATTTCCGGCATTACCGAGAAGGGCCATACCCCGCAATTGACGATGCAGGTGCTGATTGATGGGTTCGAGCGGCTGCGGCCATCTCTCGAACGCCGGGCGGCAGAGGGCGACGCGTTGCCGTTGAGCTCGGTCCGCCTGCGGGCGCCGTTGCCGCGGCCCGGCAAAATCCTCTGCTGCATCGCCAATTATTGGGAACACGCGCAGCGCGAGGCGCGACCCTTAAATATGTTCCTGAAAAACCCGGAGGCCGTGGTCGGGCCGGGCGACACGATCGCTCTGCCGGAGTTCACCGAACCGTGGATCTTCATGCACGAGGCCGAGCTGGCGCTCGTCATCAAAGGCCCGGCCAAGAAGGTCAGCCAGGCGAATTGGCGGAGCGCCGTGTTTGGCTATACCTGCCTCATTGACGTATCGGCGCGCGGCGAAGGGAGGCGGACTTGGAAAGCCGGCAGCTGGCTCGGCAAGTCGTTCGATACCTTCGCGCCGATCGGCCCTTGCATTGCGACCGCCGACGAGATCCCCGAGCCCAATGATCTGGTCGTGCGCTTCTGGAACGACGGCCAGCTGCGTCACAACTACAACACCGACGACATGGAGCACCGAGTGCCCGAGCTCGTCGGGTTCGCCTCGGCGATCATGACATTGAACACCGGCGATTTGATTGCCTGCGGCACCAATCACGAGGGGCTCGGCGCATTGCAGAATGGCGAGAAGGTGGAAATCGAGATCGAGCGCATCGGGCGAATGTCGCTCAACGTCGTCGACCCGCTAAAGCGCAGTTGGGAGCGCGGCATCTATATGGGCGCCGACTCGACCAATCCTGAGGCTGTCAAACGGCACCGCCCGCAAGGCGCCGGCTGAGCGCCCCACAATATCGGAACCCCCGTCTGAACCTCTTGTTTGCCTTTTACCTACGGCCAACAGGAGACGACGCAATGAGCGACGTTAGAACTGCGACGACTGCTACCCATCTGGAAGCAGACGAAACTAACCGGCTTATTTCCTCCGAAAAGGTCGCCGGCACCTCCGTCTATGATCGCAGAGGCGAAAGTCTAGGCTCGGTGCATCACCTGATGATCGACAAACATACCGGCCAAGTCGCCTATGCGGTGATGTCGTTTGGCGGGTTTCTCGGGATTGGCGAAAGCTATCATCCGCTGCCCTGGAAAATGCTGACCTACGACACCCGTTTGGGCGGCTATGTCGTCGATCTCGACCGCAACAGGCTCGAGGGCGCCCCGAGCTACACCTCGCGCGACATGCCGAATTGGGACGACCGTTCATACACTGGGCGGATCGACCAGTACTGGATACGGCCGGTCTAAAAAGCACCTGTAAGCGGCGCTCTGTAGGGGCGCCGCTTCTCTCGCCGCCTTTCTCCGCACTTGCCAGGCACAGCCAAGCTTTTTGGGAACCGCATTGCTCGGAGGAGGGTTGTCTTATTGAGCCGTCGTCCTGAGCTACCGATGGCGGCGAAGACTGAACCAGTGGAGGCCTTTTATCATGGCGGGTCGAGAACAATCCCAGACCTCGAAACGCGGCACGGACGAGAAGCCGCAGCGCGATATCGCCGGCGGGGGCCACACGACCAGCGGCAGCAAGGGCGAGGAGCGCGCGCACGGCGTCAAAAACCAAGGCTCGGTCGGCCGCGACGTGCCTGACGAAAGCAAGGAAAGGAACACGGAAATCGCGGTGGAGGCCGGACATAAAGGGCCGGGCGAGCGTCGCGACGCCAAGCGTTAGCGGCGATATTCGCCAGGTGAGAGCCCCGCCGAAGCGGGGCTCTTTTTTTCTGCGACCGCCTTGCTGGTCCGCAACACTATAGCAGTTTCCGACCGAATTTGCATCGCGGTCTCACCCCCTCCCAAACCCTCCCCCATCAAGGGGGAGGGCCCGAAAGCACACTCCCGCCCCCTCGATGGGGGGCGGGTCGGGGTGGGGGTGATGCACGCCAAACCGACCAACAGCATAGGCGGGGTGCAGCGACTCGATCGAAACCCGCTCTAGAATTGCCATAATAAAACAGTCAGGGCCGCGGTCGTGCCAGTGTGGAACGATCCGGGCACGAGCAATACGCCTGCTGTAGATTCAGTGCAGAAACAGGAGAGACGGTGCGATTACGTCAGCAGGCGTTCGAGTGTCTCCAGGGTATCTGCTTCGTGGAAGGGCTTGTCCCAGCGGATGCGGTGGATGCGCGGGAAGCGCATCGCCACGCCCGATTTGTGGCGGGTAGACCGGTGGACGCTGTCGAAGGCGACTTCGAGGACGATCTGCGGGGCCACTTCACGCACCGGCCCCCAGCGCCGCACAGTATTGTTGCGCACCCATTGGTCGAGACGGCGCAATTCCTCATCGGTAAATCCGGAATAGGCCTTGCCGACCGGCACCAGCTCGTCGCCGCGCCAGGCGCCGAAGGTGTAGTCGGAATAGAACGAGGAGCGCTTGCCGTGGCCGCGCTGGGCGTACATCAAGACCGTGTCGAGGGTCAGCGCGCCGCGCTTCCATTTGAACCAGGGACCCTTCGGCCGGCCGGAGACATAGAGGGAATCCGCCCGCTTCAGCATCAGCCCCTCGATGCCGCGCTGGCGCGCCCCGTCGCGCAATTCCGCGAGCTCCTCCCAGCTGGTGAACGGCACCATCGGCGACAGGTCGAGAGCGGGGCGCGGCTCCCGCACATACCACGCTTCGAGCCGGCGCCGCCGCTCGGCAAAAGACAGGCCGCGCAGGTCTTCCGGCCCCTCGCGCAGCATGTCGTAAAGCCGGACTGCGGCGGGAAAATCGCGCAGCAATTTCGGGGTCGGGGTCTTGCGGTTGAGCCGCTGCTGCAGGTCATTGAACGGCGCAGCCTCGCCGTCGCGGATCACCAGCAGCTCGCCGTCGAGCGTCACCTCTGGGGGCATCGCCGCGCAAATATCGGGAAAGGCTGCGCCGATATCGTCGCCCGAGCGCGAATAGAGGCGCTTTTCGCTGTCGCGCGCGACAAGCTGCACGCGGATGCCGTCCCATTTCCACTCGGCGAGATAGTCGCGCGGGTCGAGCCCCGCGATGTCGGTGTCCTCCAGCGGCTGGGCCAGCATCAGCGGGGTGAAGGTCGGCAGATCACCGACCTCGGGCGGCGGGTGGCGGCCTTCGAGCCAATCGAAGAGCGGCTGGTAAGGCGGCACGAGGCCATGCCAGATTTCTTCGATACGGTCGAGGTCGACCCCGCTCCATTCGGCGAGCGCAGTCTTGGCGAGCCGCGCCGAGACGCCGATCCGCAGCTCGCGGGTGACGAGCTTCAACAACGCCCAGCGCCCCGTCGCATCGAGCGCGTCGAGCCACGGTTCGAGCAGGCCCGGGACCTCGCTGCGGCTCGCCCCTTTCAGCTGCTCGACGATCTCGGAAAGATTTGGGACGTGGCCTGCGCCACCCGGTGCGGCGGGCCAGATCAAGGACACCGTCTCGGCAAGGTCGCCGACAAAATCATAAGACCAGCCGAGCAGCTCGGGGTCGACGCGGGCGGCGGCGAGGGCGCGCACCTGGCTCGGCTTGGCCTCGTCGAAGACGAGCTCGCCGGTCAGCGCCGCCAATGCCCAGCCCCGTTCGGGGTCGGGCGCAGCCGCAAAATATTCCCGCATCAGCCGCAACTTGCCATTGCGCGACGGCGTGAACAGCAGCGCATCGAGGAGGGCCGCGAAGCGGCCCATTCCTCCTCCGCGTCGAAACCGACCAGCGCCAGCCGGGGGGCTAACCCGGATCCCGCCCGGGGCCAATTCGACAAGGGAGGCGGCCGGGTGCTGTCCCATCCCGGACAACCCTGTTCACGGCACGCTCAGGCTTGGCTTCTCGGCCGCTCGACGGGCCCCAGTGTAATGATGCCTCGTTCCACAAGGTCGACAATTCGAACGGAATCGTAGCCGATCTCAGAGAGTACCTCCTCGCTGTCGCGGCCGATTTCGGGTGCGGGCCGGCGCAAAGCCCCGGGCGTTTCCGAAAGGCGAGGAATGATATTGTGCATGAGAATTTGCCCCGCCTCTGCATCCGGAGCGTCGATCAGAACCCTCCGGGTTTTGACGTGCTCATCCGCAATAAACGCGCGAATGTCATAGACTGGTGCTACTGTGACCTCAGCTTCCTGCAATATAGCGAGGCATTGATCCCGATTTAATGTTGAAACCCAGTCCTGTACGACTCTGTCGACCTCGTCGATGTGCTCCATGCGATCAGAGTTTGTCCGAAATTTGGGATCGTCGATCATGTCCGAACGGCCGAGGGTGTTGAACAGCCGATCGGCCATTGATTGCACGGACGCCGAGATCGCGACGTACAGACCATCTCTGGTACGGTAGACATTACGGGGTGCGACAGCATCCGAGCGGCTGCCGGTGCGTGACGGCTGTTTTCCCGAAAGCGCGTATATCGCGGGATCGGGACCGAGGATCGACACGAGCGGCTCCAATAGAGACAGATCGATCACCTGGCCGCGTCCGCCTCGTTCGGAGTTACGCACTGCCATGATTACTGCAAATGCACCATAAAGACCCGCTACCATATCGGCGAGCGCCATATTAGGCAATGCGGGCGGACGGTCGGGAAAGCCATTCTTCGCGGCAAATCCCGACATCGCTTCGATGAGCGTGCCGAATCCCGGCCGATCGCGGTAGGCACCGGTCTGTCCAAAGCCCGAGATTCGCACTATCACAAGATTCGGATTCCGACCGAGCAAGACCTCGGGGCCGAGTTGCATTTTTTCCAGAGTCCCGACTCTGAAGCTCTCGACAAAAACGGCCGCCCGCTCGACGAGATCAAGCACCACGGCTCGCGCCGCCTTCCTTCTGAGATCGAGCGCAAGGCTCCGTTTGTTGCGCGCGTAGACCTTCCAGAACACACTCACCCCGTCTTCGCGTAGCGCGCGAAGCGGATCGCCTTTTTTCGGGTCCTCAACCTTGACAACATCGGCACCAAAATCGGCCAGAAGCAAGGTCAACATATTGCCGCAAACGAAACGCGAGAGATCGATGACGCTTAGGCCTTCGAGCGGCGCGGCAGCTGTCGAATCCCACATTAGCATTTGATCTAGCCCCCGTTTCTTTGCGAGCCGACACTAGTCCCTGGGTTATTGAACGAGAAACGCCCGCCATCGAACTCCGAGGTAGTTTATTCTCCCACTATGAAGGTCAAAACCACTCAGCGCAAGCGTTGTCTCTATAGCGATAGAAGCTCCTGACTTGCGCGGCCTAATTTTGGCCCAAATTGTCCCGGTGTTCCGACACTATGGCCTTTCAGTTGGGTATTTCGGATATAGAGAGCGAGGGAGGAACCGACACCTTCGTACCCACTATGGATGCCGACAGCTCGGCGTCAGCGGTCTCGGTTGATAGTCCGCTCGGAAACGAGACCGTATCGTGGTAAGTTAACAGGTGCCAATCCAGGCCAATCAGGGAGATGTCGGCGTGGACTGTTTGTCGTGCGGCGCAACAAACCCCGATGGAAAGAGATTCTGCAGCGACTGCGGCGAGCCTTTACCCCAGCGCTGTCCCTCTTGCACCCATCCGAACACGGCCGGCAAACGCTTCTGTGGCGAATGTGGTGCGGCCTTGGGCAGTGGGGACCTCCAAATGGACGGGCTGACGCGTGCTCGGTCGCCGCCGTTAGAGCTTCCCGATGCGGAACGCAGGCAGCTCAGCATTATGTTTTGCGACATGGTCGGGTCGACGGTACTCGCATCTCGCCTCGACCCGGAAGAATTACAAGAGCTGATGGCTGAGTATCATTCCCGAGTGGCCGCTGCTGTAGCCAAAGTTGGCGGGTTTGTAGCGCGCTATATGGGTGACGGAGTGCTGGTCTATTTCGGGTGGCCGACAGCCGATGAAGCAGACGCAGAGCGCGCCGTGCGGGCCGGTCTTGATGTCATCCGCGAAATCGGTCTGACGTTAATTCACGGCCAACGCCTTCAAATACGGATCGGCGTTGCAACGGGCCTAGTCGTCGTCGGTAATGTTATTGGCCCCGGGCCTACCCAAGAGCACGCGGTGGTCGGCGAGACCCCGAATCTCGCGGCTCGTTTGCAATCTTTGGCTGAGCCGGGAACTCTTGTGATCTGCCCAGCGACCCTTGCACAGATCCGTGGGCTGTTCGATTGCGAGGATCTTGGTCCCGTCAACATAAAGGGCTTCGACCTGCCCATCTCCGTATCGCGCGTGCTGCGCGAGAGGGCCTTGCAAAGTCGCTTCGAGGCGCTCCATACCTCAGAGCTGACCCCGCTGGTCGGTCGGGACGAAGAGGTCGACATCCTCGTTCGGCGCTGGCGCCAGGTAAGGCATGGCGAAGGTCAGGTGGTTCTGATCTCGGGTGAGCCCGGGATCGGCAAGTCTCGCCTGGTCGCTGCGCTAATGCAGGACCTTGGCGACCAGGACTACGCGTGCATGCGGTATTGCTGCTCGCCGTATCATCGAGACAGCGCGCTCTACCCGATCATCACTCAACTCGAGCACGCCGCCGCCTTTGGGCGAGACGACACGTTAGAGGAAAAACTGAGCAAGTTGGAAGCGGTTCTGGCGCCGGCGCGTCCGTCTGAGGAGGACATGGCGCTCATTGCCGACTTGTTGTCGCTCGATGCCAACGGCCGCCTTCCCGCGCTCACCTTTAGCTCGCAGAGAAAGAAAGAAAAGACGTTCGATCTGCTTTGTCGCTGGTTAGAGCGTCTCGCGGGCATTCGGCCCGTGCTTATGGTCCTTGAGGATGCCCATTGGGCCGACCCGACTACCCGCGACCTTTTGGATCTGATGTTGGATCGGATCCCGGCCGTTCCCGTATTGCTGGTCATGACTTTCCGGCCGGAGTTTGATGCTCCGTGGATCGGCCAGATGAATGTGACCCTGCTGACGCTGAGTCGCCTAGGTCGACGGGAAGCGGCGATCGTCGCCAGTCAAATTGACGGCGCCTCGGCCCTTCCCCACGAAATCCTGGACTTGGTCGTCGCACAGGCGGACGGAGTGCCATTGTTCATCGAGGAGCTGACCAAAAGCATAGTGGAAAGCCGGCTCGGTACGCCGGAGGGAGCGCCCGCCCCTACGGTTCCCCGTACGCTTCAGGGCTCCCTGATGGCCCGTCTCGATCGCCTGCCCGGCGCAAAGCAGGTGGCGCAGGTTAGTGCCGTGATCGGCCGTGAGGTCTCTTACGAGTTGCTCGCCGCCGTAGCGCCAGTGCGCGAACCGGCGCTGTGCGATGCACTCGACCAACTGGTGGCGTCGGGTCTGATGTTTCGCCGAGGTCAGCCAACCGAGGCAGTCTATCGCTTCAAGCACGCGTTAGTGCAGGATGCAGCTTATGGGAGCCTCTTGCGCAGTAGCCGAAGCGTCATCCACGCCAAGATCGCAAACGCGCTTCAGCAACTGGTACCGGACATAGAGCTTACGCAGCCCGAGTTGCTCGGCCATCACTGCGCCCGGGCGGGGCTCATTGAAAAGGCGGTCGACTACTATAGGCGCGCCGGCGAACAGTCAATCAGCCGATCGGCGATCGCCGAGGCGCGCGCCCACCTGGGGCGAGGGTTAGAGCTTATCAGCTCGATGTCCGAAGGCGACGAGCGGCACGCCTTGGAAGCCCGGCTCCTGCTTGCTCTCGGCAGTGTTTCGATTATTGCCGAAGGCTATGGAGGTGCGGAGCTTGCTTCGATGACAGAGAGCGCCGTCGCGCTGTCGCGGCGGGCCGGTCAGCGACAGCTGTTAAGTCGCGCCCTGTTCGGAGATTGGGCATATAAAGTCCATATCGGCGATCTCGCTGCTGCTCTGGTCGTAGCAGAAGAAATGGTAGCCTTGGCAGAGCTCGAAGGCGACCCGATCGTCCGAATCGTGGCGGTCACTTCGCTCGGCATAAACTACGCCTATGGAGGGCGCTTTGTCGAGGCCCATAGCCTGTTTGAAAGATGCCTAGCGGAACCCGGTATAGGTGCAGCGGCCGGCTTGGGCAGGCCGCACCCCTATGACCACGAGGTTCTGGCACGTGCTTTTCTTTCTCTTACACTGGCTTGCCTGGGCCAGGGCCGAGAATTTACTCGCGAGGCGCAGCGATCTATCGAACGAGCCCGCTCATTAAGCCATCACCCCTCGCTTGCAATGGCGTTGACAATGGGCTGCAGACAGGCGTGGCTGATGCGCGACGAACAGCTTGTCCAAGAGCGCGCAAAAGAACTGGTGATCTTATCCGATGAACAGGGCTTTCCGTACTGGCTGGCGCGCGGACGGTGCTATGCCGGATGGGCTGCCGTCGGCCAAGGCCGGGTCGAGTACGGCCTTGCCCTATTGAGGCAGGCGCTGTCCCATTTCGAAGGTACCGACGTCGCGATGGGGAGCATCGCCGGGTTTATCGGCGACGCATACGCGCGTGCGGGTGATCTCGCGACCGCACTGCGGTACGTCGACGAGGCACTGCGGGTTTCCGCAACCAGCGGCGAAATTTGGACGGACGCCGAACTCCACCAACTCAAGGGCATTATCCTGAGCGCAGCTCCAATATTTGACGCTCAGTCTGCTGAAATGCATTTGCTCGGTGCAATCGGCATCGCTCAGAGCCAGTCGGCTAAGCTATGGGAACTGCGCTCCACGATAAGCCTCGCGCGGTTTTGGCTCCACCACGACAAACCCGCGGCGGCCCTCGACCTTCTGGCCTCTGCCCGCGGCTGGTTCACTGAAGACCGCAGCGTGCCGGACTTAAGGGAAGCCGATGCTCTAATGAGAGACCTGGTCGATGCTGCGGACAGAGTGGCGGGCAAGGGTTCGGGTGCGGTCCATGTTGATGCGCCAGCGATGATGGTCACCGGGCGCGTGGCTGCGGATCCGGGCGGTTCAATGTGATCGAAATCAACCGACCGGCGCCGGTTATATCGATCGACGGGTCAGTTGCAACGTTGATTTCGAAGTGCATCGGAGTGGGCGGTTGGCGAAACAGCGCGGCGTGGTGGGTGATTGTGAGAATTTGCTGAATGAGCCGCGGAATCGGCAAGTCTCTCCGGTAGCGACGAAACGCTGCTTCGTCCATTACCCCTAGCACCCCGAGCTCCCTGTTGATCGCGAGAAAATCTGCTCTGCGAGAAACGTTCTGCAGACGGGCCACAGTCTCCACAATATTCTCTGGGCTGTAGACCCGATTGAGATCGTTGACCAGAGTTATTCGTGCTGATCCGCCAGACATTGCGTGGGGCTCCTTCAAAATGATCCTCGCTCGCACGGGATCGGCAGTCTGCCTTACTCGTTACCAAAACTTGCCGTTCCTCTCTTACCCAAATGTATCACGTTACCGCCGGTCGGGCGACCACGCAACCGGCAATTTCCGTACCACGAATGCTCTGAACCTCAGCTTGCGTTCGGAGGGGATGAACATCACCACGTCGAGGCGAGCTGCGAGGCAGTTCACTCATCCTCCTCGAAGCCGGTGAGCGCCAGCGCGCGGGCGCGGTAGCCTCTCTTCGTCGCGAAATGGAGGAGCGCCTCCTCGCGGCCGTGGGTGACCCAGACCTCCTCGGCGGCGACCTCGTCTATCGTGGCTGTCAGCTCATCCCAGTCGGCGTGATCGGAGATCACGAGCGGCAACTCGACGCCGCGCGCCTTGGCCCGCTGGCGCACCCGCATCCACCCCGAGGCCATCGCGACCAGCGGGTCGGGCAGCCGCCGCGACCAGCGGTCGGTCGTGGCAGCGGGCGGCGCCAGCACGATGCGGCCCTTGAGCGCCTCTCGCGTCGCCTCGGCCCACGGCAGCACCGGCCCGAGCGGCACTCCGAGGCTTTCGTAGAGCTCGGTCAGGCCGATCAGGGCGCCGTGCAGATAGACCGGCTCGTCGTATCCCGCGCGGCGCAACAGCGCCAGAACCCGCTGGCATTTGCCGAGCGCATAGACCCCGACAACGTGGCAGCGCTCGGGAAAAAGGCTCAGCGAATGCAGCAGCTTGTCGATCTCGAGCCGGTCCGGCGGGTGGCGGAAGACCGGCAATCCGAAGGTCGCCTCGGTAATGAAGAGATCGCAGTTGCACGGCTCGAACGGCGCGCAGGTCGGGTCCGCCCGACGCTTGTAGTCGCCGGAGACGACGACCCGCGAGCCGCGGTAGTCGAGCACGATCTGCGCGCTGCCCAGCACGTGGCCGGCGGGGAGGAGACGCACCCCGACCCGCCGATCGCGATGGGTTCGCCATAGTCGAGCGGCTGCAGCGAACCTCCGGCCAGCTCGCCATAACGCGACTGCATGATCGCGATCGTGCCGGGTGTCGCCAGCACGCGCTCGTTACCCGGCCGGGCATGGTCGCCGTGCCCGTGCGTGACAACAGCGCGCGGCACCGGGAGCCTCGGGTCGATATGAAAGCCGCCGGGCTCGCAATAGAGCCCGGGCGGCGTTGTCTTGATCCAGGTCTCGGGCCGCGGAGCGGAGGGCGACATCGGGCGAAAGATGGTCGTTGCCGGGTATCCCGATATAGGAGCCGGGCCCGGCGCGGTGAACGGCCGGCCTCGAGAAACTCAGATCAGCCGCCTCAAGCGCCTCGATATCGCGGATCAAGCACCGACGACTTGCCGAGGTCTATCAGCCCCTGGCGATGCCAGTTCTGCAGAATTTTATTGACACTCTCCCGACTGCCTCCGGCCATGTTGCCGAGTTCTCTCTGCGAAAGATGAAGCTCCACGGAGGTGCTTTGCAGCCCGTGCAGGCCGACGCTCTCGGCGCGGTGCAGCAAGGCTTTTGCCAGTCGCGACTCGAGATGCCGAAACATCACATCTTCGACCTGTTCGCTGGTCTGCCGTAGCCGCCGGCACAGAATTCTCAGCAAGGTCATGCAAAGATCCGCCCGATTTTCAAGCAGTCGCAAAAAATCTCTGCGGTTCAACACCAAGAGCTCGCAGTCGGTCATCACCGTCGCATCCGCGCTGCGCTCTTCACCGTCGAGGACCGCTATTTCACCGAAGATTTCACCAGCATTGATAATGTTGAATACGATCTCTTTGCCTTCATTGGAAAGCGAACTTATTTTGATGCTTCCCCGCAATACGGCGACCAAGCTTTGGCCAGACGACCCTTTGGCAAAGATCTCGTGGCCGGCCGGATAGTGTTCTAGTCGGGCATAACTTATCAGCGAGTTGATCTCGCTGGCGCTCAGCTTTCCGAACAAAGGATGACGTTCGAAAATCTGCCGCTTTTCCTGATGCGTCGGGGCGTTCATTACAAATCCCTTCTAGCACGCAAGAAGGCGAGAAAGTTATCTCTCGCCAGAGCAAGCGCCGTCGGTCGATGTGCTGCTACATTGAGCCTTATGCTCGTTAGCATTCTATCATGTTGACGGGCTTTAGCATTAACCTTTTTACATGGAGAGTTGGGCTGCATGGCCGCACTCGCCAAATCTTGACCGTCCGAGCGGGAGGGGACTAGGCTGGAAAAGCGCAACCTTGAGTTTCCGGCGCTCCGTGGAGGCTCGGCATGAGGTGCCCTCGGTGTAGCGCCGACAATCTCGCCGGGATGAAGTTCTGCGGACAGTGCGGCGCGCCGTTGGGCGTCGCGTGTCCGTCTTGCGGCTCGGGCAACCCTCCCGAGCACCGGTTTTGCGGTCACTGCGGCGCTGCACTCGGCCAGCCGGGTCTGCAGGAAGCTGTTGCGCGCGGGCCATTCATCCCCAACCCCGCCGCAATGCCCAGGACTGCGCTTCCCGGCGAAATGAAACAGGTTACCATGCTGTTTTGCGACATCGTCGGTTCTACGCCCCTTACCGAACGGCTCGGGGCCGAGGCGATGCGCGACCTCGTCAGCTCGTTTCTGGCCGCGAGCCTTGCCGAGGTGGATCGCTACGGAGGCACCGCGCCGCAATTTACCGGCGATGGTTTCATGGCGCTGTTCGGCGCCCCGGTGACGCAGGAAGACCATGTCCAGCGCGCATTGCTCACGGCCTTGGCGATCCAGCGGGCGCTCGGCGGGACCGACGACCCCCGCGGCGTCGAAAAATTGGATCTGCCGGTGCGGATCGGCATCCACACCGGTCCGGTGGTGTTCGGCCCAGTCGCCGATCGATTTCCGATGGATTATACGGCTATCGGCGACACCGCCAATGTCGCGGCCCGGATTCAGCAAGCCGCCGCGCCGGCGACGATCCTGTTGAGCGAGGCAACTTACGAACTGGCGCAGAGCTATGCTCGGGTCGAGCCAGTCGGTCCGCTCGTGCTCAAAGGTAAGGCCGATCCGATCACCGCGTACCGTCTGCTGGATATTTCGCAAGCGCGCGCCGCCCTCCGGCCGTCCACCGCAGCTCGCAGGACAAATTTCGTCAACCGGCAGAGCGACCTGGCGGTCCTGAACGATGTCTTGCGACAGGTCGAAAGCGGCGACCGGCAAGCAGTCGACATTATCGGCGAGCCCGGCCTCGGCAAGTCGCGGCTCCTCTCCGAATTTCGGCGGCAACTCGCCAGCGAGCGAGTGACCTGGATCGAGGGCCGGTGTGTTTCCTACGGCGCCGCGATCCCGTATTTGCTGATGCTCGATCTGCTGCGCAGTAATTGCGCCATTCTGGAGACCGACACCCCGGAGTCGATCATCGGGAAAGTCCGCTCGGGTATGGAGCGGGTCGGGATGGATCCCGATCAGGACAGCCCCGTGCTGCTGCATCTGTTGGGCGTCAAGGACGCCGGTGCAGCGCCCACCCTTGCCAATCCCGAAGCCGTCAAAGCAAAAACCTTCGAGACCTTCCGCCAAGTCACCATCAAATTGAGCCTCGAACGGCCCCTCGTCCTGGTGCTCGAGGATCTGCATTGGGTCGACAAGATATCGGAAGAATTCCTCGGCTTCCTCGCAGAAAATACCGGCGCAGTGCGCGTTTTAATGCTGGCAACTCATCGGCCGGGGTACCGTCCGCCGTGGACCGACAGATCCTACGCTGTACAGATGCTGGTGCAGCCATTGTCGAGAGACGACAGTTTCGACGTCGTCCGCTCGGTGCTGAATGTTGAGCGGATTATCGAGCTGGCCACCGAGGAGATCGTCGCCAAGGCGGATGGCAATCCCCTCTTTCTAGAGCAGTTGACCCTGCACGCCGGCGAGGCGAGGGACCTTCGATCGGTCCTGATGGTGCCGGACACGATCCATGATGTCGTGATGGCGCGCATCGATCGGCTGCCGGACGAGCTGAAGCAATTTTTACAACTGGCTTCGGTCATTGGCCGGGAGTTTTCTTTGCGCCTGCTGAGCGCCATCTGCCGCGGCACGGAGCCGCTCGAAACGCTGCTTCGCGAGCTCTGTCGTCTCGAATTCGTCTATGAACGCGTTGTGGCCGACGGGAGCATGTTTGTTTTTCGGCATGCTCTCACGCAGGAGGCGGTATATGGCAGCCTGCTGGAGCGACAACGCCGTATTCATCATGGCGCCATTGGACAGGCGCTTGAGGCGTTGTACAGCGGTCGTGTCGACGAAGTTGCAGAACTCCTGGCATTTCACTTTGGCCGAAGCGGCCATACCGACAAGGCCGTCGATTACGCAATCTCGGCCGCGGTGAAGGCAGGACGGGCATGGGCCAACAGCGAAGCGCTGACGTATTTCGAGGGCGCGCTTCGCCGTCTCGCCACCCTGCCCGATACCAAACTGAACCGGCTGCGCCGGATCGACGCCGTACTGAAGCAGGCACAGGTCAAATATGCGCTCGGGCAGTACTCCGAGCAGATCAGAGCCTTGGAAGAAATTCGACAGATTGTCGACGAGACCGACGACCCGCACCGCCGCGCCACTTGGCATTACTGGACAGGGTTCTTGCACAGCGTGAGCGGGGGTCGGCCGGAGGTCGCCATCGAACATTGCCGTGAGGCGGGAAAGATTGCGTCGGCCTCCGGGCTGGAGGAGATCGACGCCTTTGCAGCGTCCTGCCTGGCCCAGGTTCTAATGGTAGCGGGCCGGCTGCATGACGCGCTCGAGGCCGGTGAACGTGCCGTTTCAAGTTTCGAAGCCCGCGGCGATCCGTGGTGGGCCGCCCTGACGCTCTGGCACCTGACTGCAATAGCCAACTACCTTGGCGAATGGGAGGCTAGTCTCGATTATTGTAGGCGTGGCCTCGAGCACGGCATCGCCCTCAACGATGTCCGGCTCAAAGCGGTCAGCTGGACACGGATGGGGGTGGCGCACATCGCGCGCGGCGACCTCGAACGAGGCCTACAATGCTGCAACGAAGCGCTGGCCCTGGCGCCCATCCCACGCGACGTCGCATGGGCCAGTGTGGTCCGCGGTTACGGAAAAATCAAAGCCGGCCACCCGAACGCGGGCATCTCGGAACTGAGCGAGGGTCTTGCCTGGTTTGAAAGTTCTCGCATGCGCTGGACTCATGTGATTGGCGCCGTTTGGCTTGCGGAGGGCCACCTCCGCCACGGCGATTGCGCCACCGCCCGACCGTTGATCGAAGACCTACTCAGCACATGCCGGTCGGCGGGCTATTTTCATTATGAAGGCCGCGCGTCTTGGTTGATGGGGGAATGCCTTGCCAGGGAATCGGCTGCCGCCGCCGAGGATTACATCGAGACGGCAATGCGGATTTTTGAGCAGGTCGGCGCGCAAAACGATCTCGCCAAGGCGATGGTCACCCGAGCGGCGTTGCGCCAGCGCGCCGGAGACGTCGCGACGGCGCGGCAGCTGCTCCACCAAGCAAAGGCGATTTTCCGGGCACTCGGCACTGTACACGAACCGATCCGGGTCGAAGCGGCGCTCGCTGCGCTCGATCGCGGCGAGCGGGTCCAGCTGCTCGAAGGCGGTCATAATCCCGCTCCATAATGACGCTTTAGCGCAATAGTTTGTAGGCAGGTGTGAGCTAGTTCACACCAAATACGGGTCGGTCTGGTAAATTGGCGAGCCGCATCCAGCTAACAAGACGGCGAGCATCGGCACGAATCAAGCAGAAGCTCAGATCACCCATAACCACGGAGGAGAGAGACAAATGCCTATAAATGAACGAGACCTGGGAATGCTAATTCGTTGTCTGAACCCGTATTCTACCGAAATGGACAATCCGCCAGGTGCCCCTCCTGTAGTTGCCCAAACAGGACAACAAGGCGCGACAGGTCAGGCAGGAACTTCGGCTGCTCCCCAAGGGGGACCGCAAGGTGCAACGGGCCAGCCAGCATCTTCTAATTTTGAACAATTTCAGGTGGAGGTGGACGATTACATCGCAAACTATACCTCCGGAACCTGGACGTTTAGGGGACAGCCCCAAACCATCAAGAGGGCTCTCCGCGTCACATATCGTTATCCTTTGAAGGATATCGGTGGCAAGTATACTGGTTTTTATGCCACGGAACATTTGCTGATCGGCTACGCGGGTGGGAATGGCGGTGGCTGACCCGAAAATCTTCCCTCCATGGCGTCGATCGCAGCGCTGCGCACGGTGCTGACCTGATCCGAATTTCGCGCTACGCTGTCCGGCCAGACGGGAGGGGCGCGATGAAGCGAAGCACGCAGCGAATACTCACCACCCATGTCGGCAGCCTGCCGCGGCCGCCGGATCTATTGGAAATGATCCAGGCCAAGGAGCGGGGCGAGCCCTTCGACGCAGGGGGCTATGCGCGCCGCGTCGAAAGCGCGGTCGCGGAAGTAGTGCGCAAGCAGGCTGAAAGCGGCATCGATATCGTTGCCGACGGCGAGATGGGGCGGTTCGGCTTCATCCCCTACGTCAACGAACGTCTTGCCGGCATCGAGCCGCGCAAGAGCGCCGGCCGCGGCAGCAACTGGGCGCAATCGCGGGAATATCTGGCATTTCCCGAATATTACCAATGGGCGTCGCAAATGCCTGGAGCGGCCGGAAGAGACTCCGCCGACGCAATGGGTGTGCACGGGTCCGATCGCCTACCGCGGGCGGGACGCGCTGCAGCGCGACATCGACAATCTGAAGGCCGCCCTCGCCGAAGTGGCCTGCGAGGAAGCCTTCATGCCGGCAGTGTCCCCGGCCAATCTCGCCAACTGGAACACCAACGAGTATTACAAAACCGACGAAGAGTTCCGCATCGCGATCGCCGACGCGCTGCACGAGGAGTACCAGGCGATCGTCGATGCCGGCCTCGTCCTGCAGATCGATGATCCGCAGCTGGCGAGCCATTGGGCGATGCACCCCGGGATCGACCTCGCCGAATGCCGCAGATGGGCGACCGCCAGCGTCGAATTGCTGAACTACGCGCTGCGCGGCATCCCAGCGGAGCGGGTCCGCTATCATACCTGCTACAGCATCAATATGGGCCCGCGAGTGCACGACATGGAATTGAAGCACATTGTCGATATCATGCTGCAGGTGCGGGCCGGCGCCTATTCCTTCGAAGCGGCCAACCCGCGGCACGAGCACGAATGGCGCGTCTGGGAAACCGTTGAGCTGCCCGAAGGCAAGGCATTGATCCCCGGAATCGTCACCCATGCCTCCAATCTGGTCGAGCATCCCGAAACTGTTGCCCAGCGGATTGCGCGCTTTGCCGGCGTCGTCGGGCGCGAGAACGTGATCGCCGGCGCCGATTGCGGCTTCGCCAGCTTCTCAACGTCCTGCGAGGTGCATCCCAGCGTCGTCTGGGCCAAATTGGCGGCATTGGCGGAAGGCGCACGGCTCGCGACGAATGAATTATGGGGTCGGGCCTAAGGGGCGCCGTCAACCATGCGAACAATGACCGGCGGCGGGTAGGCGCCCGGAAATGACGTGTTCTCGATGCGGAGCTGACTGCCCCGACGGCATGAAGTTCTGCGGGCAGTGCGGGGCGCCGCTGGGTTCCATCTGCCCGTCGTGTGGCGCTGCCAACTCTCCCGGGCACAAATTCTGCGGGCAGTGCGGTGCGCCGCTCGGCATGCCGGGGCTGCGGGAGGCGGCTGCGCCGGAACCCTATACGCCGAAGCCTCGGACCGCCGGGACAGTGAGCACGCTTCCCGGCGAAATCAAGCAAGTTACCGTCCTCTTTTGCGACATGGTCAACTCGACCCCGCTCACCGAGCGGCTCGGAGCCGAGGGGATGCGCGACCTCGTCCATGCCTTTCTCGAGGCGAGCCTGGCGGAGGTGCACCGTTATGGCGGCACGGCGCCGCAATTCACCGGCGATGGGTTCATGGCCTTGTTCGGGGCGCCGCTCACTCAGGAAGACCACGTAAGGCGCGCGTTATTGGCGGCCCTTGCCATACAACGGGCGCTCCTCGAAGGCGGCGCAGCGGCCCATCCCGAGCTCTTCTCTCTGATGGTGAGAATTGGCATCCACACGGGTCCGGTGGTCTTCGGCCCGGTCGCCGACAATCTGGCGATGGACTACACAGTCATCGGTGATACGGCCAATGTGGCCGCCCGGCTTCAGCAAGCCGCGGAGCCGGGAACGATCCTGCTGAGCGAGGCGACTTGCCTGCTGGCGCAAGGCTATACGCGTGTCGAGCCGGTCGGACCGCTCATTCTCAAAGGCAAGGCCGAGCCGATCTCGGCTTACCGTTTGCTCGGCGTCTCGCATCGCCGATCCGGGCTCCGGGAATCGACATCGCCTCGTACGGCGGTTTTTGTCGATCGCGAGAGCGAACTCGCGATTTTGAACAATTTTCTTCGGCAGGTCGAAAACGGACATGGCCAAGCCGTCGGCCTCGTGGGTGAGCCCGGCATCGGCAAATCTCGGCTGCTCGCCGAATTCCGGCGGCAGGTTGCTGACGAACGGGCAACCTGGGTCGAAGGACGGTGCCTCTCCTATGGCACCGCGATCCCTTATTTATTGGCTCTCGATCTGTTGCGCAGCACCTGCGGGATTGTCGAGACAGACACCCCCGATACCGTCGCCGAGAAGGTTCGCGCGGGCCTTCGCGAGGTCGGGATGGATCCGGACGAGGACGGGCCGGTCCTGCTCCATCTGCTGGATATCAAGGATGCCGCTGGCTCGCCGGCGCTGTCAAATCCCGAGGCGGTCAAAAGCAAGGCTTTCGAAACCCTCCGCCAGCTGACAGTCAAAGGAAGCCTGCGCCGCCCTCTGATCCAGGTGCTCGAGGACCTGCATTGGGTCGACAAGATTTCGGAAGAGTTCCTCGGGTTCCTGGCGGAGAACATCCGCGATGCGCGGGTCCTTCTCCTCGCCACCTATCGCCCCGGTTACCGCCCGCCTTGGATAGACAAATCCTACGCCGGGCAAACGCCGCTGCAGCCATTGTCCCAGGACGACAGCACCCGGATGGTTCGCTCGGTGCTGCGGGCCGAGCATCTCATCGATCTTGTCACCCAGGAAATCGTCGCCAAGGCCGACGGCAACCCGTTCTTTCTCGAGCAACTGGCGCTGCACGCCGGCGAGGCCAGAGACTTACGAACTGACCTGATGGTGCCGGACACGATCCACGACGTCGTGATGGCGCGCATCGACCGCCTTCCGGAGCAAACAAAGCGGCTTCTGCAGATTGCCGCGGTCATCGGGCGGGAGTTCCCGCTGCCACTGTTGCGCACCGTCTGGCAGGACCGCCCGGGCCTCGAAGACCAGCTGCGCGAGTTAGTCCGTCTCGAATTCGTTTACCAGCGGGCCGAGACCGAGGGGTCGGTTTACGTGTTTCGGCACGCGCTCACACAGGAGACCGCCTATGGCAGCCTGCTCGAGCGGCATCGCCGCGCCTATCACGGCGCCATCGGACGCGCACTCGAGGAGCTCTACAGTGGCCGGGCGGAGGAGGTCGCGGAACTGCTGGCGTTGCATTTCGGCCGCAGTAACGAAGCCGAGAAATCCGTTGATTACGCAATCCTGGCCGCCGAAAAATCGCAGCGCCGCTGGGCCAACAGCGCGGCGCTGCGGTATTTCAACGACGCGCTCCACCATCTCAACGCGCTGCCCGACACCGAGGCCAACCGGCTGCGCCGCATCGATGCCGTGATCAAACAGGCCGAAGTCAAATTTGCCCTGGGGCAGCATGCCGAACACATCGAGGCCCTCGATCAAATCCGCGACCTAGTCGAGCGGAGCGGCGACCCCCGTCGCCGGGCCACTTGGCATTATTGGATTGGGTTCCTACACAGCTTGACCGGAGCCCGGCCGGAAATAGCGATCGAACACTGCCGCGAGGCAATGGCCATCGCGTCGGCGTCCGATTTGGAGGAGATCAATGCTTTCGCGGAATCCTGCCTGGCGCAGGTCTATATCGTGGCCGGCCGGCCGCGTGATGCGCTTGAGGCTGGCGAACGCGCCCTTAAAAGCTTTGAAACGCGCGGTGATCTCTGGTGGGCGGGCCGAACCCTCTGGCATCTGAGCTCGGCCGCCAACTACCTCGGCGAATGGGACGCAAGCCGAGCCTATTCTCGCCGTGCGCTGGACTATGGTCGGACTCTGAATGATCTCCGCCTCCGGGCCGTCAGCTGGTGGCGCATGGGGGTGACTTATATTCTGCAGGGCGATCCACAGCGCGGACAAGAGTGCTGCGCCGAAGCGCTTGCGCTCGGCCCTCCTCAGCGAGATGTCGCCATGGCGAAGGCGGCCCACGGATACGCCGAAATCAAGTTAGGCAGGATCGATGCTGGTATAACGGAACTCGAAGAAACGGTCAATTGGTTCAAGAATTCGCGCTCGCCTTTCACTTACTTCAATTACGCCTTGTGGCTGGCGGAGGGATACCTTCGCCGAGGCGATCGCGACCGCGCCGAGCCCTTGATAAACGATGTGCTCAACACAAGCCGCGCAGCGGGCTGCCCACACTTCGAGGGACGTGCTCGCTGGTTGATTAGTGAATATCTCTTCGCCGAAGCACCATCGGCTGCTGAGGACTGCGCCAAGATGGCGGTAGAAATTCTCGAACATGTCGGGGCGCGAAATGATTGCGGGAAAGCCATTGTCACGCTGGCGGCGTTGCGGCAGGGCGCTGGGGATGTCACAGAGGCAAGAAGGTTACTCGGCCAAGCGCGAGCGGTTTTCCAAACGCTCAATACCCACGGCGAGCTCAGCCGGGTTGATGCAGCTCTCGCCCGGCTCGATTCCGGTTTGCCTATCCGCCAGCTTGCGGGCGGCCAATGATGCATCAGGTTGAAAAATTTATCCGTCGTGTGAACCAGTTCACACCACCAACGGCGCAGGTAACCTAAGTCCTTCGCTGGTCGATAATCGCCGTCAACATCGGCTACCCAACTGCCCGGACGGAATCAGCAGCCGCAACCGCAACATTGCAAAGGAGAACAACGTTATGTCTAAAGAACATGATCTCGGAAAGTTGGTCTTCGATGAGAACCCGTACACGCAGGATATGAATATCTATCCCGGGGAACCGGCCCCCCACAACATCAATCAAATTCAAAAGGAGGTGGTGGACTACGATCCGGCAGAAGTGTGGACTTCAGCGCCGCTAACGATTAAGAGAACGGTACGGATCACATATACCTACCGTGAGGAAGGTTATGACAAGACCGACTATTTGATAGTGCTCTACGAGGGTTCGGGTGGCGGCGAGATACGGCAATCTCCTTATCCTCGTTAGTCAGTTTCGTAGCCCATTGTAGCCGCTCCGTGGGCAGGAGGCCGAGGCTCCAGCCCACGGTTGCCTCTCACCTTCGATAGCGCCCCTCGCAAACGGGGTGCTAAATAGAATTGCTCCCCTTGGATTCCCGTCCCTGACCGCCTCAACCACAACCACCTGATGGATAGCATCGATGGTGCTTGACCGTTTTCGGCGGACGCGAATCCCGACGTCTTCCTCAATTCCCGGTTCGGCGCATGTATTTCTCGATAAAGCGTCCGCGGAGGCGTGAAACGCTGACCCGCGCTGTCGCAAACACGAGCTGACGCAATTCGGCCTTGGCGCACACTTGCGTTGCGATTATCAAGATCGAAAAATTGCCTTCTTCTCATTGCATGTTCCGGGTTGATGGCAGTTCGGGAACAGACTGCGTTCGACAGGAGGAGGTGGCGGCGGTTAGTAGGCGTTTACCAAGATCGCTGGAGCGAATGGGGGCGTCTACGAAACAAGTTATGATTGTGGTCGGCGCGCGAGCGCTTGCACGCACCAAATGCCGGGCGCATCTTCGGGCGGGCAGGAGGAGCGCATGGATTTTGGCTATTTCACGCTGAGCGACAACCACTACGCCGACAACCGACGCGACGCCAACGCCTTTGTCGCCGATATCCTCGACGAGGCGGTTTACGCGGAGGAAGTGGGGCTGCATTCCGCTTGGATTGGCGAACATCATTTCAGCACGCTCGGCGTCCTGTCCTGCCCCGATCTGGTGCTCGCCACTGTCGCCGCGCGCACCCAGCGTATCCGTCTGGCGCCCGCCGTAACCGTATTGCCGCTGCACCATCCGATTCGAGTCGCCGAGCAATGGGCGACATTAGATCTGCTCTCCGAAGGGCGCGTCGATTTCGCCGCCGGCCGCGGTTATGACCGGCGCGAGTATCTGCCGCTCGGGGTCTCGTTCGAGGATAACCAAGAAATCTTCGAAGAGGGGATGGAGGTGGTCCGCCGGCTGTGGGCGAGCGAGGAGCCTATCTCGCACCACGGCAAGCATTACCGGTTCGACGATGTCGCGATTACGCCAAAACCCTTGCAGCGCCCGATCCCGGCATATGTTGCCTCGTTCTCGCAGCCCTCGATCGAACTCGCGGGCAGGCTCGGCTGCGGGCTGATCGTCGCGCCCTTCGCGGCGGCGATGACTTATGGCGGGCTGCGGCAAGTCGCCGAGCTCTATCACAAGGCCTGCGCTGGGCATGATCGGCCCCCGGGCCGGCTGATGTGCAGCTATTTCATTCATTTCGCCGATACGAAACCCGAGGAAGAGGCGGCGCGGGCCCGGCAGATCCGCTACTACAAGGAATGCGTGATCGCCGCCTTCCCCGGCGATCCGAAAACCGCGCCGCCGAGCTATCGCTATTTCGTCGCAATGGTCGACCGGTTGCGCAGTGTGCGCCCCGCGGACCTGACCGAGAATTCGGTGCTGCTCGGCTCACCCGCCCAAATCACCGATACCTTGAAAAAGGTCGAGGCTGCCGGTTTCGACGAAGTCATTGTCTACTTCAATGTCGGCCTGAAGCCGCATCCGCAGGTCAAGGACGAGATGGCGCGCTTCATGGACGAGGTCGCGCCGGCCTTCGCCTAATCGCCGACGGCAGAGATGGGGCGCGCCACACTTTCCAGCGGTTGCCGCTCGGCCTTGATGCCGATCGCGATCTCGGTCAGCGCGGCTATCACCATCAAGCCGGCGCCCAAGAGATATCCGTAGAACACCGCCCCGCGCTCTCCCGAACCGACCAAAGTCCCGAAGAGCCACGGCGAGACGACGCCGCCCAGCGCGGTGCCGACCGCATAGAAGAAGGCGATGGCGAGGGCCCGCGCTTCGATCGGGAAGCTCTCGCTGACCGTCAGATAGGCCGAGCTCGCCGCCGCCGAGGCGAAAAAGAAGATCCCGGTCCAGCACAGGGTCAGCTGTGCGGCGGTAAGAACGTCTTCGCGGAAGAGATAGCCGACGATCGCCAGCAGCACGCCGGAGAGAGCATAGGTCGAGGCGATCATCGGCTTGCGCCCGATGCTGTCGAACAGCGGCCCGAGCAAGAGCGGTCCGCAAAAATTGCCGAGCGCAAAGGGCAGCACATACCAACCGATCGAGGCCGAGGGCACGCCGTAGAATTTCGTCAGGACAAGTGCGTAAGTGAAAAAGATGGCGTTATAGAAAAACGCCTGCGTAGCCATCAGCACGAGCCCGAGGATAGCGCGCTGCGGATAGTCGCGGACGATCGCCAGCACCATGCGCACCATCGGCGTGCGCGAGCTTGCGGCGAGGCGAATTCTTCCGCCCGACGGCGCCGGAAGTTTTGCTTCGGCGGCATGCGCGACCCGGCGCTCGATCTCCTCGGTCACCTTTTCCGCCTCGTCGGGACGGGCGTGCAGGATCAGCCAGCGCGGGCTTTCCGGAATGAATCGGCGCAAGCCGACGATACCGAGGCCGAGCACCGCGCCGATGCCGAAGGCGGCGCGCCAGCCCCAATCCGCGGGCAAGATACCCGGCCGCAGAAAGGCGATGGCGCCACCTGCGCCGAGAGCCGCGCCAAGCCAGAAGCTGCCGTTGATTGCCAGGTCGGTGCGACCGCGAAAGCGTGCCGGAATCAGTTCCTGGATCGCCGAGTTGATCGCGGTGTATTCGCCGCCAATGCCGGCGCCGGTCAACGCACGGAACACGGCAAAGCTCCAGAAATCCCAAGACAACGCCGTCGCCGCCGTCGCGGTCAAATAAAGGCCCAACGTCACCATGAACAGCCGCTTGCGGCCGAAGCGGTCGGTCAGATAGCCGAACAGCACCGCACCGGTGATCGCGCCGAGGAGGTAGGCGCTGCCGACGAGCCCGACCTCGGCCGCCGTGAAATGCAATACCGGGCTCTCCATCAAAGCGCCGGCGATCGATCCCGCCACAGTCACTTCGAGCCCGTCGAGAACCCAGGTGATGCCGAGCGCCACGACAACGAGAGTGTGAAATCGTGTCCAGGGCAATCGGTCGAGCCGCGCCGGGATATCCGTTTCAATGACTGTCGCTGCTTTGGGCATCAGTTTGCCTACTGTTGCGTTTTCTTTGTCAGCCCAAAGACAACAATCCGGAATTCACTCCGATCTTTGGTAACGGCCGTGCCGGCACGGTGTTTCAAAGGGACATCACACGGCTGTCTAGCAGCAATGATGGATCGCGGGTCGGAAGATGCCGACTTGAAACAACGCGAATACCGCGACGAGAAGGGTGAAGTCCACCACCACACCCGGACCTATATGCAGCAGCACAAGGGCGAGCGGGAAGAACGGTAGCGCTCTCGCCACGGGGAGCCGCCTCGGTGGCTCCCTCTTTCTGCCGCCGAAAGGCATGGCCGCCGAGCCTCCGCGACCCTATCCTTATTGTGACGCGCCTCGGAGGTCATGTCCCATGAAGCAGTTCGGCATCGGTCAGCCGGTCCGCCGCGTCGAGGATCGGCGTTTCATCACCGGCCACGGCAATTACGTCGACGACATCAGCCGGCTCCGTCAGGCGCACGCCTTCATGCTGCGCTCACCGCATGCGCATGCCCGAATCACGGGGATCGATGCAGCCGCGGCTCTCGCCGCCCCCGGTGTGATTGCCGTCTTCACCGGAGAAGACCTCGCGCGGGACGAGATCGGCGACATCCCTTGCGTCAGCGCCATCACCAACCGCGACGGCTCACGATCGGTGCTGCCGCCGCATCCGGCCATCGCGCGCGGCAGAGTGCGGCACGTCGGCGACACGGCCGCGATGGTCGTCGCGGAAACCTCCGCCGCGGCGCGCGATGCCGCCGAACTGATCGCCGTCGATTACGAACCCCTGCCCGCCGCCGTCGACACGGCGTGCGCCCTCGATCCGGGCCAGCCGCAGGTGTGGGACGAGGCACCGGGCAATCGTTGCTTCGATTGGGAGGTCGGCGACGGGGCCGCGGTCGAGCGCGCAATGACGGCAGCGCGCCATCGCATCAGCCTTGATCTCGTCAACAACCGGGTCGTGGTCAATTCGATGGAGCCGCGCGGCGCCGTTGGCGAATACGATCCGGGGGACGAAACCTATACCCTGTGGAGTTCGACGCAGGGCTCGCATTTCGTCCGCAATCTGCTCGCCGGCCACGTATTCAAGATACCCGAGAACAGGATCCGCGTCGTGACGCGCGACGTCGGCGGCGGCTTCGGAATGAAATTGTTTCTTTATCCCGAGCATGTACTCGTGCTGTGGGCCGCCAGGAAAGTCGGCCGCCCGGTGAAATGGATCCCCGACCGCTCCGACGCCTTCATGACCGACACGCAGGGCCGCGACAACGTCACCCGGCTCGAATTGGCTTTGGATGAGGATCTCCGTTTTCTTGCTCTCGACGTCACCTTGATTGCCAATATGGGCGCCTATCTGTCGAACTTCGCGCCGGAGATTCCGACCGCATCGGGGGCCGTCATGCACAGCGGCGTCTATGCGATCCCGGTGATCCATGTCGGCGTCAAGGGAGTGTTCACGAACACCGTGCCGGTCGACGCCTATCGCGGCGCCGGCCGTCCGGAGGCGGCCTATGCCGTCGAGCGACTGGTTGATTATGCCGCGCGCGATCTCGGAGTGCCTCCCGAGGAGCTGCGGCGGCGCAATTTCATCAAGCCCGAGGCGATGCCGTTCCAGACCCCACTCGGGCTCAACTATGACAGCGGCGAGTTCGCCCGCAACATGGACCAGGCGCTCGCCGCCGCCGATCTCGCCGGCTTTCCGGCAAGGCGCGCCGCGACGCGAGCGCGGGGCCATTACCGCGGGCTCGGGCACGCCGTTTATATCGAGCAATCGGGCTTCCCGCCCGATGAATTCGCCGAATTGCGCTTCGACCCTAGCGGCACCCTGACGATCCTGATGGGGACGCAGTCGTCGGGACAAGGGCATCAGACCGCTTACACGCAGTTGGCCGCCGAGCGTCTCGGCGTCGGCCCGGACAAGGTGCGGGTCTTGCAAGGCGACACCGCGGCGATCTCGTTTGGCCGCGGCACCGGCGGCTCGCGCTCGATCCCGGTCGGCGGTGCATCTCTGGTCCAGGCTGCTGACAAGCTGATCGCCAAGGGGCGCCGAATCGCCGCGCACCTGTTCGAGGCGGCCGAGGCGGATGTCGAATTTGCCGACGGCGTCTTCTCGGTTAGCGGCACCGATCGCCGGCTCGGCATCGAGGAGGTGGCGCGGGCCGCCTTCGATCCGGCGCGGCAGGCCCCCGGGGTCGAGCCCGGCTTCGACGAGAGCGGGCATTTCACGCCGCCGCAGCCGACCTTCCCCAATGGCTGTCATGTGTGCGAAGTCGAGATCGAACCCGATACCGGGCATATCGACATCTTGCGCTATCTCGTGGTCGACGACTTCGGTACGGTCATCAATCCGCTGCTGCTCGCCGGGCAGGTCCAGGGCGGGGTTGCGCAAGGGGTCGGCCAGGCGATGCTCGAACGAACCGTCTTCGACCCCGAGACCGGGCAGTTGCTGACCGGCTCATTGACCGATTACTGCATCGCCCGCGCCGAGGACCTGCCGGCGATCGAGTTCGCCTACAACATCGTGCCGTGCCGCACCAACCCGCTCGGCGTCAAGGGCGCCGGCGAGGCCGGGGCGATCGGCGCTCCACCCGCGCTGGTCAACGCGGTCGTCGACGCGCTCGCCGAACTCGGCATCGAGCATCTCGACATGCCGTTGACCCCGGAGCGCGTGTGGCGGGCGATCCGCGCCGCCGAGCAACGGAAAGCGGCATGAGCGCCGATCGTCAAGAAATGCTCGACATCGTATGCCGGACGGCAGTGGCCGCCGGCGAGGCCATCCTCAAGGTCTATGCAGAAGAATTCGACGTTCACCACAAGACCGATAAGACGCCGGTGACCGAAGCCGATCTGGCCGCCGAGCGGATCATTATCGACCGGCTGATGTCAGCCTTTCCCGACATTCCTTGCGTCGCCGAGGAATTATGCGAGTCCGAGGGAACACCGCCTTGCTGTGATCGCTTCTGGGCCATCGATCCGATCGATGGTACTCGCGAGTTCATTGCGCGGAACGGCGAGTTCGCAGTGCTGATCGCGCTTGTCGAGGAAGGGCGGCCGGTGCTCGGCGTCGTCCACGGGCCCGCGGTCGGTCTGACCTACGCCGCGTGCGGTCCGGGCACCGCGACCCGCCGCCGCGGCGGTAGTGGCGCGGCAGAGCTGATCCACGCACGCGCACCTGAGGACGGGCTCGTCATCATCCACAGCCGGTCGCACGAGAACAGCCGGCGGCTCGCCGAGTTCCTGCAGGATTATCCAGTGCGGGCCCGCAAGAGCTGTGGCAGCGCCCTGAAATTCGGCGTCATCGCCGCCGGTGAGGCTGACCTCTACCCGCGTTTCGGCACGACGATGGAGTGGGACACCGCTGCCGGGCAAGCTATTCTCGAGGCCGCTGGAGGCCGCGTCGAAACGCTGGCAGGCACCCCTCTCACCTACGGAAAACCCGGCTTTAAAAACGACGGCTTTCTCGCTTGGGGCCGCCGAACCTGACCGGCGCCCGCGAGAGGGCTCGGCACCATATCCGCAGTGCGCGGTGCGAAAGAGGGCGACGGAGCGGGCGAGCTCAGTAGACGACGACGCTGCGGATGGATTCGCCCGCGTGCATCAGATCAAAGCCCTTGTTGATCTCGTCGAGAGCCATCTTATGCGTGATCAGATCGTCGATGTTGATTTTGCCTTCCATGTACCAGTCGACGATTTTCGGCACGTCCGTGCGGCCCCGCGCGCCGCCGAAGGCGGTTCCCTTCCAGACGCGGCCGGTTACCAGCTGGAAGGGTCTCGTCGAAATTTCCTGGCCGGCGCCGGCGACGCCGATAATGACGCTGACCCCCCAGCCGCGGTGGGCGCATTCGAGCGCCTGGCGCATGACATTGACGTTGCCGATGCACTCGAAGCTGTAATCGGCGCCGCCCTTCGTCAGGTTTACGAGATAGGGGACGAGGTCACCCTGAACCTCCTTCGGGTTGACGAAATGGGTCATCCCGAATTTTTCGGCCATTTCCCGCCGCTTTGGATTGAGATCGACACCGACGATCATGTCGGCCCCGGCCATACGGGCACCCTGGATGACGTTGAGTCCGATGCCGCCGAGGCCGAAAACGACGACGTTGGAGCCAGGCTCGACCTTGGCCGTATTGATCACCGCCCCGATCTGGTGGTCGTTTAAGGTCCCGATATAAGCAATACGTCGCTGGCGCTGCTGCTGCTCGACCTTGCCCTCGCTCGGCCTGAGATCAGACCAGTTGATTCGAGCGTCGATGTCCGGGTCGGTCAGCGCCGCCACGTCGAGCTGCTTGCGCGAGCGGATCAGCGCCTGCACGTGCTCGTTGACGTCCCAGACGTTGACGTTCATCCCAGCGGTGACGACGCCGTCGTGCAGCCAGAAGGCGACGAACTCGCCGCTGGCGGCGTCGCCGCGGAACACGACCTCGTCGGAGGGCGCGTTCAGCCCCGAGTACTCCATGCCGGCGTCGTACTGGTCTGAGAAGAAGTACGGCAGCTCGTCGTACGGGGCCGTGGTCACCAAGCATCGATCGCGCCGCCGCCGGCCCCTGGTTGAGCGCGTTGGCCCAATGCTCGACGCGCACGCGCCGCTCGTAGAACGGGTGCCAGTGATTGGCGATGTCGCCGGCCGCGAACACGTTCGGCGCTGAGCTCTGCAGCCGCGGGTCGACCAGGATCCCGTTGTCGGTGTCGAGCCCGGCCCGCTGGCCGAGCTCGACGTTGGGCGTGGCCCCGGCGCCGACCACGACGAAGTCGCACTCGACCACGCGACCCGAATCGGTGCGCACGCCGCTGACCGACCCGTCGCCCTCGAACGCGGCGGCGCCGTCGCTCGAGCACCAACTCGACCCCCTGGCCGGCGTGGAGGTCGCGATAGAACTGGCCTACCGCTCTGGCCGAAGACCCTCGCATTCGGGAGCGCCTGCGTCGGCGACCATGGTCACCTCCACGCCGCGCTGGCGGGCGCTCGCGGCGACCTCGGAGCCGATCCAGCCGCTGCCGATGACCGCCAGGTGGCCGCCGCGCGTCGAATCCGTGCGCGGATCGCGTCGCTGTCGGCGATCGTGCGCAGGTAGTGGATGCCGTCGAGCTCCGCGCCGGGCAGCTGCAGTCGACGCGGGCTCGAGCCGGTCGTGAGCAGCAGCGCGTCGAACCGGAGCCGGTTCCCGCCGCCGAGTTCGACGCTTCCGGCGGCCGGTCGATCGCCGTCGCGGTCGTCCCAAGCCGCAGCTCGATCTCCTGATCCTTGTAGAAGGCCTGATCGTGCACCTGCATCCCGTCGCGCTCGGATTCGCCGCGCAGGTAGTCCTTGCTCAGCGGCGGCCGCTCGTAGGGCAGCTCCTGCTCGGTGCCGACCAGCACGACCCGCCCGTCGAAGCCGCGCTCGCGCAGCTCCGCTGCGGCCTTGGCGCCCGCGAGGCTGGCGCCGACGATCACGAATGTCTTGTCGTTCATGCGTGTACTTCTACAGGAGGCGACGCGGCGCCGTGGCGAAACCCTGCTCGGCCTCTTGTGGCGTGCCGCGTCCGGGTGCACCATCGTTGTGGCACAAGGAAAGGAAAAGCCAGTGGCAACCCAGACAATCTCCACCGACACCTTCACGATGACCGACGGACTCACCGTCACGCGCATGGGCTACGGCGCGATGCAGCTTGCCGGCCCAGGCGTGTTCGGGCCTCCCGCGACCGCGCAGCCGCGGTCGCGCTGCTGCGCGAGGTGGTCGCACTCGGGATCACCCACATCGACACGAGCGATTTCTACGGACCGCACGTCACCAACCAGATCATCCGTGAGGCCCTGCATCCCATATCCGGACGGACTTCCATATCGTGACCAAGGTCGGGGCCGAGCGGGACGTCGAGGGGCGGATGGCCCATGGCGCGGGAACCGGAGCAGCTGCGCGCGCAGGTGCACGGAAACCTCCGAGAACCTAGGCGTCGACGTGCTCGACGTCGTCAACATGCGCGTCGGCGGCGGCGATGACGGTACGGGCCGTCGCCGGCTCGATCGCCGAGTGCTATGGGACGCTGGCCGAGATGCAGCAGCGAGGGGCTGATCCGGCATCTCGGCATCAGCACCGCCTGCCGGAGCAGATCGCCGAGGCGCAGGCGATCGCACCCGTCGTGTGCGTCCAGAACTTCTACAACGTCGCAGGCCGAAGCGACGACGCCCTGATCGACTTGCTGGCCGAGCAGGGCATCGCCTATGTGCCGTACTTCCCGCTCGGAGGCTTCACGCCTCTGCAGTCCGATGCGCTCAGCGGCGTGGCTGCCCGCCTCGGTGTGAGCCCGATGACGGTCGCGCTCGCCTGGCTATTGCAGCGCTCGCCGAACATCCTGTTGATTCCGGGCACGTCCTCCTCGGCGCACCTGCACGAGAACGTCGCGGCTTCGGAGCTGACGCTGTCGGCTGACGACGTGGCGGAACTTGACCGGATCGGCGCGGCCGCCTGATCGGCGCTAAGCCGCGGGCGCCGATGGCGCGCGATCAGCGTCGCTCGGTCGGGATGCTGGTCTCGCGCAGGACCACGTCGATCGCGTCCGCGAGCTCGTCGCTGTCGGGCCTGGGGCCGTCGAAATCCAGGAACCAATGCCGGCTGATGCTCGCCAGCCATTGGTCGTCCTTGTCGTCGTGCTTTATGGCCAGCAGCCCGAAGCGCGTGATCGCGCGCTGGCGGCCGGTGAGATCGGAGTAGAGCAACTCGATCGTGATCGTCTCGCGCTCGTCGATCGCCTTGGCCAGCGCAGCCCGCAGCGGGTCGTCCGGATTACGCAGCGCGCCCTGCCACATGCCGGTGTCGCCGCCCGCGATGAAGAGGTCGCGCGTCTGCATGTGGAAGGCCTCCTCCGGGTCGTGGTTGGGCTGCTGCCTCGTTCATCGTGAGTCCGGCCTTGACTGACCAGCCCTGACAGACGCCGATGCCATTGCCGACGTTGCGGACATTGATCGCCAGGTAGACGTTGCCATTGACGTGGTCTGCGGCTGCATGCCCGCCCTCGGCGCTGACCCAGTGGCCGTCGGCGAAGTTCAGCTTCTGCTTCGGGTCGTCGAGGCGCGATGGGACCAGGATCGGCCTGCGCTGCTCCTGCAGCGCCACCTCGGCGATCAGCGCCGAGCGGTTGGACGAGCGGACCGCGGCGAACGTGGCGATCGCCAGCACGAGCGTGCCGGCGGCGGTTGCGAGGGACGAGAGCGTCACCCAACCGATCGCGAAAGCGAGCATTCGCAGAGTTTGCCGCGTCGCTCGGCGCATGCGGAACCGCCGCGGCGAGCTCCCGCGCCGATGCCGCGAGCCGGGCTTGCACCGACGACGCTGAACGTGTAACCTACAACCATATGGTTGTAGGTCTGCTGTCGAATCGAACGCTCTCGGACGTCGAGGCCGACCGCGTGTTCCACGCGCTCGCGGACTCGACGCGCCGCGACATCCTCGCCCGCGCGATCGAGCGCGAGCAGTCGGTGTCGGCGCTCGCGCGCCACTACGAGATCAGCCTCACGGCCGTGCAGAAGCACGTGGCGGTGCTCGAACGCGCGGCGCTCGTCAGCAAGCACAGAAGTGGGAGGGAGCAACTCGTGGCTGCCGAACCGGAACACGTTGCGCCGGGCGACCACGCTGCTCGAGGCGTTCGAGCAGCTCTGGATCCAGCGCGCGAACCAAGATCGCCGAGATCCTCGCCGAAGCGGACGAGGAGAAGGAGACACGATGACGGTCATCAGCAGCAACACCAACGCCGACGAGCTCACGCTGACGATCGTCGCCGAGTTCGACGCGCCGCCCGAGCGCGTCTGGGACGTGTGGGAGGACGCCGCGCAAGCTCGAGCGCTGGTGGGGGCCACCGACCTACCCGGCCACCTTCACCCGCCACGAGTTCGTGGTCGGCGGGCAGTCGCGCTACTACATGACCGGGCCCGAGGGCGCAGACACCGGCGGCTGGTGGCGGATCGACGCGCTCGAGAAGCCGCGGCGGATCGAGTTCGCCAACGGCTTCGCCGGTGACGACGGGGAGCCCGCCCCCGGCGTCGCTCCCGGCCGGCCGGGATCGTGACGCTCGAGCCGCACCGACACCGGTACGCGCATGACTGTCCAGACCCGGTTCGTCAGACGTCGAGCAGATGGAGCGGATGCTCGGCATGGGCATGCAGGAGGGCATGGGCCTGGCGATCGGCCAGATCGACGCCCTGCTTGAGCCTGTGATCGCCTGAAGTCCGCTCGGCTGCGCGGCGGCGGCCGCTGTCAGGCCGTCTCTTTGGTCGCGATGCCGAGCAGGCTGAGTACCCCGCTCGCCAGCGCCAGCGCCGCTGCGATCAGCATCGCGAGGCGGAAGGCGTCCAGCGACGCGTGCTCGAGTGTCCGGTGAACGTGCGTGCGCTCGGCCGAGCTGAAGCCCGCCGGTACGCGCGTCTGCAGTGCGGTCGACGCCGCCCGCGTGACGGCGACACGGTAAGCGGCTGGCGCGTCGTGGCGCGCCAGCCGCTGATCGACCTGGGAGGAGAAGCCGCTGGCGACGACCGCTCCGACGACGGCGATCGCGATCAGCCCGGCGATGCGCGCGACGGCGTTGTTGATGCCCGACGCGACGCCCGAATGCGTTGACGGCGCGGCGTTCAGGATCGCTGCCGTCAGCGGCGCGACCGTGATCGAGAGCCCGATGCCGAGCAGCACGACGCCCGGCAGCACTTCCGTTACGTACTGCGGGTGGGTCCCCATCGCCGCGAGCAGCACCAGTCCCGACGGCGGCGACGATCGGGCCGATCCCCATGAACAGGCGCGGCCCGAAGCGGTCGGCCAGCGCGCCGAAGCGCCTGCGCCAGCAGGAACATGAGGATCGAGAGCGGCAGCAGCGACGAGGCCCGCCGTCAGCGGCCGGTAGCCGCCGACCTGCTGCAGGAAGACGATCGAGGAAGAACGTGGCGACGCTCAGCGCCGCCGTAGAGCGCAGAAGGTCGCGAGGTTGCCGACGCTGAAGTTGCGCGAGCGGAAGATCTCGAGCGGGAGCATCGGCGCGCGGCAGCGGCGCTCCCAGAGCGACGAACGCGATCAGCAGCACGCAGCCAGCGCCGAGCGTGGCCCCAGACTCGGGGGTCGCCCCAGCCGTAGGTCGGCTGCTCGATCAGCGCGAAGATCGGCCCGCCAGGCCCGAGCGCGCCGAGCAGCCCGCCGACCCAGTCGACGTGGGCGTCCGCCGACTGGCGGTCGCGCGCGGGATGTGCCGCACGAGCCACAGCGTGGCCAGCACCAGCGGCACGTTGACGACGAACACCCAGCGCCACGAGCCCGCCTGGACCAGCAGGCCGCCGAGCAGCGGACCCGCAACGGTCGCGATCCCGGTCCACGCCGTCCAGGTGCCGATCGCCGCCGCTCGCTGATGTTCGGAGAAGGTGTCGATGATCAGCGCCAGCGTGCTCGGCACGAGCAGCGCCGCGGCGACGCCCTGCAGCGCGCGCGCGGCGATCAGCGCCGCGGCGTCCGGGCGCGACCGCGCAGACGAGCGAGGCGACGCCGAAGCCGCGCTACGCCGAGCGCGAAGATCCGGCGGCGGCCGAACACGTCGCCGAGCGAGCCACCGACGAGCAGCAGCGATCCGAGCGTCAGCAGGTAGGCGTCGACGACCCACTCCTGTCGTCGCGAGCCCGCCGTGCAGGTCGCCCGGATCGCCGGCAGCGCGACGTTGACGATCGTGCCGTCGAGGAACGCCGCCGAGGAGCCGAGGATGCACGCGAGCAGCGTCAGGCGCTGCGCGCGGGTGTACGGCTGCCGCGACGCGTCGGCTGGTGTGGTCTCCGGGCGATTCTCTTCTCCGGCCACGGCGGGCATGCCTGAACCCTACGGGGCCGGGAGGTTATGGTGCCGCTGTCTCGGAGGGTGGCGGTTCGGCCAGGGTCGGAGCCGGCTCGCGGTGCAGGGCCACCCCGCCCGTCACCAGCAGGACGCCCGCGACCTGCTGCAGCGTCGGGAGCTGCGCCAGGACGACGATCCCGATCACCGTGGCGATCGCGGGTAGGAGCGAGACCATCAGCGCGTAGGTCGCGCGGGGTAGTCGTGCGAGCGCGAGCTGGTCTGTCACGTAGGGGATCACCGAGGAAGAGACGCCGACGCCGATGCCGGCCAGCAGGACGACCGGATCGGTGAAGGCGTGCGCGACGCGCCAGCCGCCGATCGGGGTGACGATCACGGCGGCCACGAGCATGGCCAAGGCCAGCCCGTCGATGCCGCTGATCGCCGGGTGCTTGGCGACACGGTCGGCGAGCACGATGTAGACGGCGAACAGGATCGCGTTGGCGAAGGCGAAGATCAGGCCGACGGGGTGGGCGCTGAGCTGCACGTCGCTCAGGAGGTAGACGCCGCCTACCGCGAGTCCGAGCGCTCCGATGTTGAGGGCGCTGCGAGCACCGGCGGCCGCGAGCGCGACGACCGGCAGGAACTCGATCGCGGCCACGGTACCGAGCGGCAGCCGGCTGATCGCGGTGTAGAAGCAGCAGTTCATCACCGCGAGCGCGGCGCCCCAGGCGAGCAGCAGCACGCGCCCGTCGCGATCGAGGGTGGCGACGAGTCGCCAGGGCCGCCGCCAGAACGCGAAGATCACCGCAGCTGAGGCGATCCGCAGCCAGGCGACGCCGAGGACCGGCACGCGGGCGAACAGCAGCACTGCGAACGACGGTCCGAGGTAATGGAAGGCGGCGCTGACGAGGAAGTACAGCTGGGGTGGAGCCTCGTCGACGTGGCGGCGCATGCCGGGCATGCGCGGCCGCGGCATCGGCGGACGCCCCTTGCGAACGGGCAGCGGGCCGTTCGGGTCGGCTCGGGAACTCACATACCGTAGGTTGCCCTAGTGGTTAGTCCTAGTACATGGATAATCAGTGGTATTCTCATTTGAATGCCTACGAATCGAAGGCAAAATGGCCGATCTGCCGAAGCTGGTGAGCTCGACGAGGTCGACCTGCGTCTACTTGGCGAACTCCAGGCTGATGCTCGCCTCAGCCTCGCCGAATTGGGTCGCCGGATCGGCCTCTCCGCGCCGGCGGTGGCCGAACGCCTGCAACGCCTTCAGAGCGACGGCGTGATCCTCGGATACCACGCCCGAATCGATCCGCACGCCCTTGGTCTCGCGATCGCCGCCGTGATCCGCGTGCGCCCACTCCCTCGTCGCCTCCAGGAGGTCGCGGAGACCGCTCGCAACTCGCCGGAGGTCGTCGACTGCCGCCGGATCACCGGCGACGACTGCTACGTGATGACCGCCCACGTCCGCTCGGTCGAGCACCTCGAGGAGATCCTCGACCGCTTCAACGTCGACGGCCAGACCGTCACGTCGATCGTCCAGTCCTCGCCGGTGCCGCCGCGCGGCCTGCCGCTGGACGTCTGACCTTCGAGCGTCTGACATCGCAGACCGCATCACGACGGGGCGTCTGACCGGTAGCGCACCAAAGCGCGTCTGTCGGCGAAAGCGATAGGTTCATGTTCATGAACGATGCTGTGGACGGCCCGGATGTTGACCGCCCGACGGTGCGCGTGGTCATTGCTGACGATCATGCGATTGTCCGGCGCGGTTTGCGCGCACTGCTCGACGCCGAGGCAGGGTTTGAGGTTGTGGCCGAGGCCGATGATGTCGAGTCGGCTCGTCGCTATGTCCGCGGCCATCGACCAGACGTGCTCGTCCTGGACCTGAACATGGGTGCCGAGTCGAGCCTCTCGTCGATCTCGGCGATTCGCGCCGAGTCGCCGGACACGCAGATCGTGGTCCTGACGATGCAGGATGAGCCCGCCTACGCCCGAGAAGCGCTAACTGCTGGCGCCCTGGGCTACGTACTCAAAGAGGCGGCTGACACCGAACTGATAGACGCGGTACGCGCCGCGCACGCGGGTGAGAGCTATCTCAACCCGAGGTTGGGCGCCAAGGTCGCCGCCGCACCAGTCGGTCCCCCGGGCGGGCTCTCGGAGCGAGAGGTCGAGGTCCTGCGGATGATCGCTCTCGGTCACACCAACACGCAAATCGCCGAGCGATTGTTCCTGTCAGTACGAACCGTCGAAACCCATCGAGCCCACATCCAGCAGAAGCTCGGCCTTGAAGACCGCGCTGCGCTCGTCGGGTATGCGCTAGAGCACCGGCTCATCACTACCGAAGGCGGTAACTGACCGTTCAGACCGACGTCTGCTGCTGCACTGGGCTGTGCATCGGGAGGCCGGCCGCGGCATAGGCGTCGCTCGCGTCGAGTGTTTCGGCCGCAAGGAGCGCCCGCATCAGACTGTCGAGCTTGTCTCGGTTGTCGATCAGCAGCTGCGTCACCTGGGCATGGCTCTCGTCGACGAGGCGTCGCACCTCCTGGTCGATGAGTCGCTGGGTGTCAGCCGAGGTTTCGCTGGTGCCTGGAAAGAAGCGGGCCGCTGGCGTCGCTGGGCAGCACAGCGATCGGTCCGATCTTGTCGCTCATTCCCCACCGTCCAACCATGTGCCGCGCGATCTGTGTCAGCTGCTCGATGTCCGACTCGGCGCCGGTTGTGATCTTGCCGTAAACGACCTCCTCGGCCACGCGCCCGCCGAGGGCAACCCGGATCTTCGCCTCCAGATCCTCGCGTGAGTAAGACACGCGGTCGGCGTCGGGCGTGGAGAGGGTGACGCCGAGCGCCATTCCGCGCGGGATGATCGAGATCTTTCGCACGGGGTCGGCGTCCGGCGTGAGCATCCCGACAAGGGCGTGGCCTGATTCGTGGTACGCGGTTCGCTCGCGATCCTCGTCGCTGAGCACCGTTCCGCGCGGCGCGCCGAGCATCAGCTTCTCCAAGGCATCGGTGAAGTCAGCCATCTCTACGCGCTCGTGGTTGCGCCGTGCGCCGAGGAGCGCCGCCTCGTTGGCGAGGTTCGCGAGATCGGCTCCGACCATCCCGGGTGTGGACGCGGCAATCGCGCCGAGATCAACATCGGCGGCGAGCGGAATCGAGCGTGTGTGAACCTTGAGGATCTGCTCTCGGCCGTCGCGGTCGGGAGGCTGTACGACGACGCGGCGATCGAAGCGCCCCGCGCGCAGCAGCGCCGGATCGAGAATCTCGGGACGGTTGGTTGCGCCGAGCACGATCACGGCCTGCTCTGACTCGAACCCGTCCATCTCGGTGAGAATCTGATCCAGGGTCTGTTCGCGCTCGTCGTTGGCGCCGGTCACCGACGCGGAGCCTTGCCGAGAGCGCCCGATCGCGTCGAGCTCGTCTATGAAGATGATCGCGGGCGCAGCTTCCTTCGCCTTGGCGAACAAATCCCGGACCCGGGCAGCGCCGACACCGACGATCGCCTCGATGAACTCTGACGCCGCGATCGAGAAGAACGCCGCGTTGGCTTCCCCCGCAACCGCGCGCGCCAGTAGCGTCTTGCCGGTCCCGGGCGGTCCGGACAACAGCACCCCATGCGGCATACGCCCGCCGAGACGGACGTACCGGTCCGGGCTGCGGAGGAAATCGACGATCTCTGAAAGCTCGCCCTTCGCCTCGTCGATCCCTGCGACGTCGTCGAACGTGACCCGGATCTTCTCAGGATCAACCCGGCGCGCCTTCGACTGCCCGAACCCACCGAGCCCGCCCATGCCGCCGCCGCGGGTCATCGAGCGCCTCGCGATCAGCACAAACACGCCTACCAGCAGCAGCGTCGGACCGAAGCCGAGCAGGATTTCGGCCAGCAGGGAGGTACTCGTCGTGGTCGACTGCGCGTTGACCTGGACATCCTCCGAGCGCAGCAGCGTTGTCAGTTCCTGATTACTCCAGAACGCGGCACCTGAGTCGCGAACAGCTTCGTGGCGGTCGCTTTTTTGGTTGGGTAGCGAACCTTGGTCGTGAAGGTGCCCTCGACCTCATCCCCCTTCGTCGAGATCGATTTCACGTGACCGGCCTGCACCTGCTGCAGGAAGTACGGGCTGAACGGCACCGTTACCCGGGGCGGTCCGGACGGCTGAACAAACAACACCGACAACCAGTTGATCACCAGCAACGCGAGCACAAACATCCAAAAGGCACGCAGACGATGCGGTGGAGTGGGCTTGTGATGCTCCGGCATCCCGCGACCATCCGGCGCGGGGGCGACCCGCCAGCCACCCTTGTCCTGGGGCATCGAGGACGGTGGCACCTTGCTCTTTCCCGAGTGATCGGAATCGATCACTTCGCCGCTTTTCGCTGTTGAATCGTCGCTGTCGAAGGGCACAGACACGGAACGTTAGGCGAACAGAGCCGAAACGGCCTGCCGGGCAGTGGATGAACTCCGCGGCCAACGCTGCGCCTTTTCCGCAGCGAGCCCGCAGGTTCATCTCGATGCTGAACCGCACGCCGCGGCCTACGGTGGACTGATGCCAACAGACCTGAGGCTCGCCCCGTTTACTACGAGTGTCGTCGGCGCCTGCGACCCAGACCCGATCCGGGTCGTGTTGGCCGATGATCACGCTGCCATGCGTCGCAGCCTCAAGCGGCTGCTGGACGCTGAGGACGGGGTCACCGTGGTCGCCGAGGCGATCGATCTGGAGACGGCCGCGCGCTGTGTCCACGGGCATCTGCCAGACGTCCTGATCCTCGACTTGCATCTACCGACGGGATGGGCGCTGGGACTGGTTGGGGAACTCCGCGGTAGCGTCCCGGAGACCCAGGTCGTGGTGCTGACGATGGAGAACAGCCCGGCGTTCGTCGAGCGGGCGCTGGACGCCGGCGCTGCTCGGCTACGTCCTGAAGGAATACGCCGACCGTGATCTCGCCCCCGCGGTCCGTGCCGCTCGACGAGGCGAGAGTTACGTCACGCCCGAGGTCGCTGAGGGACTCGAGGCGAGACGCACCGCGGGCTCGGACTCGACAACCGTGCGGCGCTTGTCAGTTACGCGCTAGGACGCGACCTGATCGGCATCTGCGGCTGCCTGCTGAGTCGAGCCAGTCGGGATTCGGGCTCGGACGAGTGTGCCGTCCGGCCCGGACTCGATTTCGAGCGACCCGCCGAGCAGGAACACCCGCTCGCCCATACCCGCGAGCCCAAAACCGGGGTTTCGCGCTTCTGTATCGAAGCCGCGACCATCGTCACTGACCTCGATGGTCACCTGTTCATCGCTATCGACGACGGCGACACGGACGGTGCTCGCGGAGGCGTGCTTGGCGACGTTGGTCAACGACTCCTGGACGAGCCGGTAGACGGCGGTCTCGAGGTCACGACTCGTCGTTCGATTGTGCCGCCGCGTCGGGGAGATTGAACTCGAAATCGATCGCCAGCCCGGCCGTGCGTCTGCGCTCAACCAGCGCCTCGAGTGCCGTTTGCAACCCAAGGTCATCGAGTAGCGACGGCCGCAGGTCACTGATGATCGCCCGTAGGTTCTTGATCTCGGATTCGATGTCGTCGATCGCCTGCTGGGTGGCCGTCGGCGTAGCTCGTTGGGTCGTTGGCTCGCAGAGCCGACGACAGTCCCACCCGCAGACCGGCGAGTGTCTGCAGGGTCTGGTCGTGCAGCTCTCGTGCCCATCGGCCTCGCTCGGCATCAGACGCCGCGATCGCACTACGCAGACGCTCAGCCTCAACCGAGCGGCTGATCGCCACGGCGTTGGCGGCAGAAGCGGCGAACGTTCGTAGCAACTGCTCGTCTCGCTCTGTGAATGGTTCGGCGTCCTGACCTCGATCGAAGGCGGCGAGCACACCGAGCCCGACGCCGCGATGCATCATCGGGACAAGCAAC
Organism: uncultured Alphaproteobacteria bacterium; assembly: GCA_963736715.1. Classification (GTDB taxonomy): domain Bacteria; phylum Pseudomonadota; class Alphaproteobacteria; order ATCC43930; family CGMCC-115725; genus AP-15. The sequence continues at coordinate 149,172 of CAVTQA010000051.1, forward strand.
GCCGTGTGCGCATCCGGCACCCCGAGCTCGTCAGGCGCGATCCGAAGCCGAGACGCGACATCGGTAACCAGTTCTGGTCGTCCCCGCTCGAGCACCTGGCCGGAGGTCGATTGCGCCACCGGCATCCGACGCCCGCGCGCCTCCACAGTGTGTCCGGCGCTGGCCGTTACGACCAGATCGTCACCGTCGCGCAACATGATCAGCACACTCCGGGCCCCGACGAGCGCGCGACCACGCTTGACAACCAGCTCCAGTGTGCCATCGAGGCCGCCCGCCCCTCCGATCGCTCCGGCAATGTGCTGTGCGGCCTCAAGGCCCTGAACCGCCTGCTCAAGCTCCAGCCGGCGGCGCTCGCTGCCCTCGTATGCGCGCGCGTTATCGATAGCCGTGGCCGCGAAGTCCGCCAGCACAATCGCAATGGCCTCATCTTCCTCGGTGAACTCCTCCGCGCCTTGCTTGTCAGTCAGGTAGAGGTTGCCCCAAACCTCGCCGCGGATCTCGATCGGGACTCCAAGGAAACTCGTCATCGGCGGATGACCAGCAGGGAACCCATAGCTCTGCGGATGTGATCCGACTGTCTTCAGGCGCAGAGGACGCGGCTCCTTGATCAACACGCCGAGCACGCCACGCCCACGCGGCAGGTCCCCGATCGCAAGCCTGGTGGTGTCATCGATCCCGAGCGTCAGGAACCGGTCGAGTTCGGTCCGCCGGTCATTCAGCACCCCAAGCGCGACGTAACGCGCCCCGGTCGCCACCTGCGCCTCTGCCAGAATCAGCTGAAGCACGGCCTCGAAATCCAGCTCCGTCACCAGCGAACGGCCAACGTCAATCAGTCGGTCGCAGCTTGTCGGTCTCGATCGCCATGAGTTCCCGGCTCAGGAGCATAAGCCCTGCACGGGTCGCGAGAGAAGGAGACGTGAAGCGGGTATCCGTAATTCTCCGCAGCCGTGACTCGGGCATCCACCGTTGCGCGTTGTGACCGACGCCAGGCACCCTTTCACGCGTGGATAACGGGCGAACTCGGTCGCAGGTTCGATACTGCCGCCGGCGTCCGGCTGCGAGTGTTGCGAGGAGCCCATTGGCGTCTATGAACCAATGGTCGAGCTCACCGGTCAAGTCGCGAGGCGCACTTCGCTCGCCGCCGAAGCGCGATTCGACGCTTCCTACGGAAGCACGCTGTTTCACGCCGCGTGCTACGACGCGCGCATCAGCCAGCCTAAGCCTTGAGCGACGGTCGCGGGACATCTGCCGGCGCGGGTTCAATCCGTACCCGCGCGTCAACGATCACGGCACCGGCAGCAGTCGCGATCACGGGATTGCAGTCGAGCTCTGCGATCTCCGGGTGGGCCTCAACCATCGCGCTGATCCTCAAGATCACGTCCTCGACCGCCGTGACGTCACACCGCTCGGCGCCCCGGTAGCCGTCCAGCAGCGGGTACGAGCGCAGCGATCTGATCATCGCCGCGGCTTCAGTCGCACCGATGGGCGTGATCCGGACGGCCACATCCTTTGCCAGCTCAGCGGCGGTGCCACCTGCACCGCAGGCGATCACCGGACCAAAGCTTTGGTCGTGGACCACCCCGACGATCAGCTCGACACCCTTCGGAGCCATAGGCTGAACCAGCAGTCCGTCTAGCTCGTACCCTGCTGCGCGGACTCGGGACTCGATCTCAGCCGCCCCAGCGCGGACAATCTCGTCCCCGCTAAGGTCGAGAAGGACGCCGCCGGCGTCGCTCTTGTGAATGAGATCCGCCGAGATGGCCTTCAGGGCGATCGGTGCGTCGAGTTCAGCGGCGATCTTCGATGCCGCTTCGGCGTCGGCCGCCAGCCTCGTCTCGATCAGCGGCAACCGGTAACACCGCAACAGCTCGGCGACCCGGTCGGCGCGCATCCATCCCCCGCCGCCGGCGAGCTCACTGCTGATGATCGCGGCGGCGCCCACGCCATCGGTGTCGTCGAAGCTGATCGGCATCGACTCGGGCCGAGCCCGCCAGCGCCCATATCGGGCTGCCATAGCGATAGCACGGGAGGCGTCTTCTGGATACTCGTACCCCGGGACCGTCACGCGTGTCCGAGCGCAATTCCACAGGCGGGGGCTCGGCCGTCATGAAGACGGCAGCAATTGCCACGCGGCGCTGGTTCTCCGCGACCTCTCGGAGTACGGTCGCCACATCTGCAGCTTTGGCGGCGAGCGTGGGCACGTAGATGGCCAGAATCGCATCGCACGCTTCGGTGCTGATCAGCGTCCTGAGCGTGCTGCGGTAATCCTCAGCCGACGCGCCGGCAACCATGTCAATCGGGTTGCACACAGCGGCTCCAGAAGTCAGTGAAGCGGCCAGGGCGGCCTGCACCTCAGGTGGCAGCTCGCTCACGTCGACGCCGTCGGCCTGGCACGCGTCCGCGCACATCACGCCGGGTCCGCCGGCATTTGTCACGATCGCGACGCGATCACCTGCGGGGATCGGCTGGCTCGTGACCAGCTGGGCCACCGCGAAGAGCTCGTGCAGCGTGTCGGCGCGGATCACGCCGGCTTGCTCGAATAGGGCGTCGACGGTCACATCTGACGCGGCAATCAGCGCGCCAGTATGGGAGGAACCGGCGCGAGCACCGGCCACCGAGCGGCCGCTCTTGACCGCCAGAACCGGCTTCTTTCGGGCGAAGCGTGGAGCGACCCGAGCGAACTTGCGTGGGTTGCCGAACGACTCCAGGTAGAGCATCGCCAGCTCAGTCGCTGGATCCTGTTCCCAGTAGCAGAGCAGGTCGTTGCCGGACAGATCAGCCTTGTTGCCGACCGAGACAAAGGACGAGAGACCAACACCGAGACGTGCAGCCGCCTCGATGATCGCGATGCCGAGCCCACCGCTCTGGGACATGAAGCCAACCGATCCGGCTCGCGGGAGCCGCGCCGCGAATGTGGCGTTCAGATGGACCGCCGCGCTGGTGTTGAGCACGCCAAGGCAGTTGGGGCCGACCATTCGCATCCCCGAGTCCCGGCAGACCGCCAGCAGTTCCGCCTGGCGCTCGACGCCGACGCCGCCAACCTCGGAGAACCCGGCCGAGATCACGACGAGTGCCCCCACACCTGCGCGAGCACACTCCGCGGCGGCCGGCCACGACGTGTTCAGCCGGAACCACCACGACTGCGAGATCGACCGGCTCTGGAAGATCGCCGACTGATCGGTAGGCGGGAAGTGACTGCACGGTGTCTGCATGCGCGTTGACCGCGTAGACACGACCGTTGAACTCGTACGCGAGCAGGTTGTGCAGGACCAGGCCGCCGATCGACTCGCGAGCTCGCGACGCGCCGATCACGGCTACGGACCTGGGCTCAAGCACCCGGCGGACGGCTTCGACGGCAGCGATCCGGTCTCGATCTTCAAAGCTGGCCTGCGCCGCGGGCGAGAGCGAGGTCGGCATCTCCATGTGAAGCCCATCGGGAGTGGATCGGATCTCAACAGGGAATCCGCTCTGACGGAAGACCTCGATCATCCGATTGTTGGAGACCATGACTTCGGCGGTGAACGTCGCGATCCCGTGCTGCTGGGCGACCTCGGCCAGATGCGCCAATAGGGTCGTGGATATTCCGAAACCCTGCAGCTCGTCGGCAACCAGGAACGCGACTTCCGCGCGCTCGGCATCAACTCGGAGATAGGCGGCATGAGCCACGATCCGCCGAGGGCTTCCCGTCTCCACCACTAATCCGAATCGATCTGAGTAGTCCACGTCGAGTGACCAGTTCGTCACCCATGTCAGATCCGGGGTGCCGAAGAACCGGAATACGAGCGCGTCGGGCGAGAGCGTTTCCAGAAATGCCTTGATCCCGGCACGATCTTCAGTCCGGATCGGACGCACGTGAACTGTTGAGCCATCGCGTAGCACGACGTCGGCCTCACGAGCGCGGGGGTAGGTCACGTCAGCCTGGGGATCATTGGGGGAGATGTTTGCGGCGACATTGAGTCTTCTTTCAGGCCTGGGCCAGGTCGCGTTGACGGAAAGCTGCGAGCTCCGGCCGATGCGCTTACGACTCCGATGAGAACGAGAATCAGGGCGGGAATAGGTCGGAAGGGTTGCGCTGGCGCGAGCCCGAGATGCGCGTATGGCGTCAGGTCAAGCGCCCAGTGGGGGAGCGACAAAAGCGCACCGAACAGCTGCCAGAGGAAGCTCACCGTCACCAGCACGTAAGCGCCGGCCGAGGCTGCACGGGGCGCAATCCCGAAAAGGAGGACGGCAAGTCCGAGAAAGAGGGTGGCCATAGCGAAACAGTTGACGCTTGCCTCGAGCATCTCCGGTAACGACAGAGACGCGCCTGAGGCCGTGACGCCGATCCAGCCGAACACCGCTGCCGACAGAGCGACCGCTGCAGCCCCGCCGGCCGCCAGAGCCAAACGCCCACTCAGCCAGCGATATCGCCCGACCGGAAGTGCCAGCAGCGTTTCGAGAGCTTGTTCAGACTCCTCTCGCCGGAGCGCCGAGACCTGAGCAACGGCAAACAGAGGAACGGCAAGCTCGAACAGCAGGAAGGTGAGTCCGACATAGCCTGCGGGCGTGGTGATCGAGCCCGTGCCGAGCTTCGCGAGCTCACGCTGCAACTGCGCGGACAAGCCCGGCGGAAGCAGTGCTCTTGGCGAGGACGCCGATGATGATCGCGAAGACCGCGGCACCCGCGATCCATGTCGCCAGACCGACGAGTTCCCCACGCAGTGCCTGCGCCGTGGGTGAGGACAGCAACGCCAGCCGCGGTGTTGAACGCTCGCGCGGAGACAGAATCCCGCAGCCGACATCGCGTCGTTGCGCAAGGCGCGCGGCGAGGACCAATAGGATGGCGCCGACAGCCAGCGGCAGCAGCACGACGAGTGGATGTTCCCCTGTGAACGGACGTTGCTCTTCGGCCCAGCCAAGCGGGGTGAACCAGCGCAGCCAGCCCACCCCGTTAGCCGTGTCGGCGATCACGCGAACCAGCAGCGCCAGCCCAACGCAGGCGCCACCGAGCTGAAGCGCCAGCCGGTGGGTGGACGCCAGCTGTGAAATCACAGCGCCGACCGCCACGAACACCCAGAGGACCGAGACCGTGGAAAGCGCGAGCAGAAGCGAGTTTCCCGCCGGGAGGCCACCGGCCAGCAGCCCTGCGGTCTCGGCACCGCCAAGCGCTAATGCGGTGGCTCCAACAGCGGCCAGCGAAGCCGTCAGGTATCGCCGTCGGTCCACGATGCTCGACAACACCAGCTCAGCACGACCCGAGTCCTCCTCGGTGCGGAGGGCTCGCACGGAAGCAAGAACGCCAAACACCGCGGCAAAGATCGCCAGCGTTCCGCCGACCCGCCAAGCCGAGTAACCGCCAACCGTGAGGAGATCGTAGGCCTTGCCGTAGAACAGGACGACGGCCTTGTTGTGGCCGAAGCTCCGAGCGAATGCGATCCGGCTCTCCAGACTCGGAAACGCACTGCGAAAGCCGACAGGCTGAACGTAGGCGACGATGCCGAACAGGTAGAAGAACGCGATCGTGCGAACTCGCGCATCGCGAAGCGTGCGGCGTGCAAGCAACAGCGCGACGCCGGGCCGACGCGTGAGTTCTCCAGCAGCGGCGCGGCTCCGCCTCGGGACTAAGGACGGCCGTGCTCATCAGTGCCGTCGTAGTGATGCAAGAAAAGCTCCTCAAGCGAGGGCGGACGACTGGTCAGCGAGGTGACCCGATGGCTGGCCAACTCCGCGAGCAGAGGCGACAACTCGCCTGAAACCTCCAGGTGCAACGAATTCGGACCGGTGGCCTGGCTCGCCACTCCGGGCAACGGTCCGAGTTCAGGCGCCGGTCCGTCGAACGTAACCTCGATGGTCTGCGCGCTCAGGTGTCGAAGCTCGGACAAAGAGCCCTGATCGACGAGCCGGCCGCTGCGAAGGATCCCGACGCGGTCACAGGTGGCCTCGACCTCGCTGAGCTCGTGAGAGGAAAGGAACATCGTCTGCCCACGATCTTTCGCCTCGCGAACCGATTCCCGGAACGCCATCTCCATCAACGGATCAAGACCACTGGTCGGCTCGTCAAGCAGGAGCAGGTCAGCTCTGGTGGCAAGCGCGGCAATCAGTTGGATCTTCTGGCGGTTACCTTTGGAAAGCGCCCTCACCTTCTTGCCCGTATCCAACTCAAAGCGCCCGATCAACTGGTCGCGGTAGCCGACGTCCGTCCCTCCGTGGAGCCGGCCGAGAAACTCAAGCGATTCAGCGCCGGTGAGCGACGGCCAGAGGAAGGGCTCCCCTGGGACGTAGGCGACGTGCCGATGCCCAGCGACCGGCTCGTTCCAGGCATCGAGGCCGAACACGAGGGCGGTGCCGGAACTGGCGCGATGGAGCCCGAGCAGCAGCCGGATCGTGGTCGTCTTGCCCGCGCCGTTCGGGCCGAGGAACCCATAGGCCTCGCCGGGGCGAACAGTCAGACTGAGACCATCCAGCGCGAGCGTACGACCATAGCTTTTGGTCAGCCGGTCGGTGTAGATCGCAGGTGTGTCCATGACGAGAGATGCTTGCCGTTGGCGAAGCCCGTGGAATCCCTGGTTTCCCGCGCCCGATCAACGTGTTGTCAGGCTCAATTAGCCGCCGTAGCCGGGATCGCAGCCTCACCGTCAGATGGCGAGTCTGCCTCGACCGGCGCCGGCACGAGGAGCACCGGACGCGACGAGTGGTGCAGCACGTCTCTGGACACGCTGGTGCCGAGCAAGCCGTCCTGAATCGCCGTCCGGCCGCGGGTCCCGAGCACGATCAAACCGGCGTCGAGTGACGAGGCGACATCGAGGATCACGCGCCATTCAGCCCCATCCGCACGTTCCAAGCGCATGTGAGCGTCCCAGCCAGCCGCACGAGCCAGATCCACACCCTCCTGTGCGAGCGCTGTCGCGCGAGCAATCTCTTCGGCCTCGAGCTGGTCGAGCGACTTGCCAAGAGGGGTTCCAGGATCGCTGTATGAGTCCGCGAGAGCCTCTACCGGTGGATTCCAGATATGCAGGACGACGACATTGTTTGTCGAGAGCGCCTCGCTTGTTGCAGCGATCGCATGCTTCGAGCTATTTGAACCGTCATAACAAAGCAGAGTGACTGACGAGGCCTGTTGCATGATCCCTCCGGATACTTGCCGCAATTTGGCAGCCGCCGAATTCGGGTGCTGCCCATAGATGTCAACGATATGCAGTCGCGGGCAACCCGCAGTCCGGGGTTAGCCGATCGCCTGGAGCTAATAGCCGCGGCCCGGTGAGCGGGAAACCACGGATGCATCCGGCGGTTCCGTCGCGGCCCCGCTAAGCCGGTTCCACGCCCGCCTGCGTTCGACGCGCTTCGAAGCCCATAGCGCCGATCAGGTTGGGCTGCAGTCGAACCACTGCCGTGGGAATTTACGCACACGGACGCGTGAAATTACGCGTTGTGCCCGGCAGGTACAGCAGTAATGCTGATGATCAGAGACCTTATCTCGCAAACCACGGTAAAGACGGTCGGGAGTCAAGCAAGATGACACGAATCGGAGTGCTGACCGGCGGCGGGGATTGTCCGGGCTTGGATGCGGTCATCCGGGCGGTTGTCCGTCGCGGCCTGACGCAGGGCCCGCACAGCTTCATGGGCTTTCGCAACGGCTGGCTCGGGCTGTTGCACGACGATGCGATCGAACTGACGCTCGACGGCACCTCAGGGATTTTGACGCGCGGCGGCACGGTCCTCGGCACGTCGCGGACAGACCCCACGTCACTTGGGAGCGAGGGCCTCGACGCGATCAAGCGCACCCTGTCGCTTCGCGGCATCGACGCACTCGTTGCAATCGGAGGGGATGGCACCCTCCGCGGTGCGCGAGATCTGTGGCGCGAGGGGATACCGATCGTCGGGGTGCCAAAGACGATCGACAACGACGTTGCAGGCACTGATGCGAGCGTTGGGTTTCATACGGCGGTCCAGATCGCAACAGATGCGATCGACCGACTCCACACGACAGCCGAATCGCATAACCGCGTGATGCTTGTCGAGGTGATGGGCCGCAACGCCGGCTGGATCGCAACGTGCGCTGGGATGGCTGGCGGCGCCGATGCGATATTGATACCTGAGCGGCCGTTCGACGTGGACGCTGTATGTGAGCAACTCCACCGCCGCCACCAACGCGGGCGCAGCTTCTCGATTATCGTCGTTGCCGAAGGCGCCCGGCCACACACAGTCGACGACCAGAGCGCAGACGCGAGTCGCTTGGACGGACCTGGGTCGGCGCATCCGGGCAGCATCGCCACCATGCTGCAGCACGAGATCGAAGCGTGCACAGGCTATGAGACACGCGCAACGATCCTTGGCCATGTGCAGCGCGGCGGCACCCCGATCGCCTATGACCGCATTCTCGCCACCAGATTCGGGACAGCCGCGACCGACGCTGCCCTCGCGGGCCGCTTTGGCACGATGACTGCGCTGGCCGGCACAGAGGTCCTGACAATTGACCTGGAGCAGCCGCTGCAATCAGCCAAGCCGTTGGACTCTGCGGCTCTACGACACGGCGGCCGTGTTCTTCGGATGAGGCGCTGGCCGCCCGTAGTTGTCCGCAGCCACGGTCGTGCAACCAACTGATGGACTTCGCTCTGGCCGAGCGTAACGTCGCTGGACGATGCGCACTCCCGACTGCACGGCAACCTAGATGACGGCTCTCGGCATAGCGGCGCTGACGGTGCTCCGCGCCACTGGGGAAACTCGCGCGAGGCAGCACTTTCAACGTAGACCCGAATTGGAGACCACGATGAGCACCTCCAGTCACCCAACCTGTCGCTCCCTCCGCAACGGAGCCGGTACGTCGCTTCTCAGAGCTGCGCAAAGGCGATGTTGACTATGCCGGCGGCAAGGGCGCCAACCTCGGAGAGCTGACCTCTGCCGGCCTTCCCATACCTCCCGGTTTCGTGATCGGCGCACCCGCCTATGCGGCCTTCTGCGAAGAAGCGGGTCTGCGCACACGCCTGGCTGAACTGCTCGACAATGTCGACGTCGAGGACACCGCAGCCCTCTCGCAAGCCGCTGAACAGGCTCGCGCACTATTTGACGAAGCCGCCATGCCCGATTGGCTGGAGCACGCGATCCGCGAGGCATACGAGCGAACTGAGCGGAAGCGACGGCGCAGTGCCGGTCGCCGTCCGTTCCTCAGCGACAGCCGAGGACACCGCCGCCGCGTCATTCGCCGGGATGAACGAGACCTTCCTGAACATCATTGACGCTGACGCCGTGATCGACGCGGTGCGCCATTGCTGGCGTTCGTTGTTCGGGGCCCGCACGGTCTACTACCGGGGATCCAAAGATCTCAGCCAGGCCGACATGGACATCGCGGTTGTCGTTCAGCGCCAGATCCAGTCGACCCGGGCCGGAGTGATGTTCACCGCAAACCCCGCGACCGGGGACCGCAACCAGTTGGTCATCGAAGGCTCATTTGGGCTCGGAGAGGCCGTGGTTTCCGGCTCGGTCTCGCCTGATCGATATCTGGTCGACAAAGCCGCGGTCTCAATCCGGTCGCGCGAGGTTCACCACAAGGAGCTTACGATCGTCTCGATCCCCGGGGGTGGAACCATAACTCGCGACACTCTCCGAGGAGGAGGCGCTGACGCCGGTCTTGACCGACGAGGAGGTGCTCACCCTGGCGAAGCTCGGGCGCGAGATTGAGGCGCACTACGGCTCCCCCCAGGACACCGAGTGGGCGTTTGATCCCGATGGCGCGGTATGGATGCTGCAGAGCCGTCCGATCACGACACTGCTTGGAACCGTGACGGCGCCGACCGGCGTGACCACCGGCACCGTGTTGCTACGCGGGCTGGGCGGAGCACCAGGCAGTGCCAGCGGAGCCGTGCGAGTGCTCTCGACGCTGGCCGACGCTGCACGACTCGGCGATGGCGACATTCTCGTCACGCACATGACCACGCCGGATTGGGTGCCGTTGATGCGCCGCGCCGCGGCAATCGCGACCGACTCTGGTGGAATGACCTGCCACGCGGCGATCGTGTCGCGCGAACTGGGCATCCCATGCGTGGTCGGCACCGGCGACGCGACAAAGAAGCTGCGTGACGGTGAGATCGTCACGGTCGACGCCACGCACGGCGTCGTGATCGAGGGCGCCCAGGCACCAGCGCCCGCTCCGGCCAGTGCGCCCGCTGGCGCTCTGGCCGGCTCACCCCGCGCGGTCACCGCCACGAAGCTGCTGGTCAACATGTCCGAGCCCTCGCAGGCGGAACGCGCGGCGGCGCTCGACGTGGACGGCGTCGGCCTATTGCGTGCTGAGCTGATGGTTCTGGAGGCGCTCGGCGGCGACCATCCTCGCACTTTGTTGCAAGAGGACCGCGGTGACGAGTTCGTCACCAAGATGGCTGACGCCCTGAGTACGTTCGCCGACGCGTTCGCCCCCCGGCCGATCACCTACCGGACGATCGACTTCCGCACAAACGAGTTCCGCGGCCTGCGTGGCGGCGAGCAGTTTGAGCCGGAGGAGGCGAACCCGATGATCGGCTATCGCGGAGCGCTGCGATACACGCGTGAGCCCGAGGTCTTCGGGCTCGAGCTGTCCGCGCTGCGTCGCGTCTGGGACGAGGGTCACACGAACCTGCACGTGATGCTCCCGTTCGTGCGCACAACCACAGAGCTGCGACGCTGCCGCGATCTGATCGCAGAAAGCGGCCTGCTCGAGCGGCCTGGTTTCGAGCTGTGGGTGATGGCGGAGGTGCCATCGGTGCTGTTCAACCTCGCCGACTACGCAGAACTCGGCGTAACGGGCATCTCGATCGGCTCCAACGACCTCACGCAGCTCCTGCTCGGTGCCGACCGTGACAATGAGGTGCTGGCCGAGACCTTCGACGAGCGCGACCCGGCAGTGACCAGGTATCTGCGTCAGCTGATCCCGACGGCGCGCAAGCTGGGCCTGCAGACCTCGATATGTGGCCAGGCGCCCTCGGTCCATCCCGAGTACGCCGAGCTGCTCGTCCGTGCCGGAATCGACTGCGTCTCGGTGAACGTCGATGTCGTCGATCGAACCCGAGCACTGTTGGCGTCCGCTGAGCAGCGAGTGCTGCTCGACGCCGCCCGGGACCGCGGCACCCGGCGATGAACACGACGCTAGATGGCAGCCTCGCGGCCTGACATAACCGCACTTCCGGACCTGGTTCACGGGCACTCCCACGCCGGGCCGGTCCGTGACTCTCGACCGGTCTATGTTGATTTGCTGCCCCCGTGCAACGCGGGTTGTCCGGCTGGCGAGAACATCCAGGCGTGGCTCGCTCATGTCCACGCGGGCGAGTACGAGCGGGCCTGGCGTCAGCTCGTGGCGGACAACCCATTGCCGGCGATCCACGGACGTATCTGTTACCACCCGTGTGAGAGCGTGTGCAACCGCGCGGAGCTGGACACGGCCGTGGGAATCCACTCGGTCGAGCGCTTCCTTGGCGATCTCGCGACTGAACATGGATGGCGGATCGAAGCTCCAGCCGTCTCCACTGGGCGGCGGGTGCTGGTGATCGGCGCGGGACCGAGCGGCCTGTCAGCCGCTTACCAGTTGGCGCGGCTCGGCCACTCAGTCGAGATTCGCGACGCCGGCGCGGAGCCCGGCGGGATGATGCGCTACGGGATCCCCTCATACCGGCTCCCGCGTGAAGTGATCGACAGCGAGCTGCAGCGTCTGCATGAGCTCGGCATCAAGTTCACCGGTGGGCATCGCGTCATGGACCTGGTCGCAGAGCGCGAGGAGGGCGGGTTTGATGCGGTGTTCGTCGCTGTCGGAGCGCACCTCTCCAAGCAGGTGAACATCCCCGGTCGCGACGCCGGCCGGATCGTGGACGCGCTCTCCTTCCTGCATGACGTTGCAGCTGGCGAACCGCCTGTCATCGGCCGGCGGGTGGCGGTCTACGGCGGCGGCAACACCGCGATGGACGCTGCCCGCGTGGCGCGGCGGCTCGGGGCTGAGGAGACGCTGATCATCTACCGGCGCACGCGTGAGCAGATGCCGGCCCATGAGGAGGAGGCCGCCTACGCCGAGCGCGAAGGAGTCCAGATCAACTGGTTGCGGACGATCGCAGCGGTCGACGGGCCGGAGCTCCAGGTGGAGGTGATGAAGCTTGACGATTCGGGCTTCCCGCAGCCGACCGGCGAGTTTGAGACGCTCGCTGCCGACACCGTGATCCTGGCGCTCGGCGAGGGCGCCGACACCGACTTTCCTGCGCGGCGTTCCCGGGATCGAGTTCGACAAGGACGGCACCGTCGAGGTCTCGAGCGCGCTTCAGACCGGCTGTCCCTGGGTGTTCGCCGGGGGCGACATGGTGCCGAGTGAGCGGACCGCGACCATCGCGACCGGGCATGGCAAGCGCGCGGCACGAGAGATCGACGCCTGGCTGCGTGGGACCGTCGACGAGCGTGCACCCAAGCACGAGATCGCGGAGTTCGGGCTGTTGAACCTGTGGTTCTTTGGAGACGCCGCCAGGCGCGCTCAGCCGGAATTGGCCCCGCAGGAGAGCGTCACGGGTTTTATGGAGGTGGTCGGCGGGCTCTCCGTTGAGCAGGCCACGTTCGAGGCTGGACGCTGCCTCTCATGCGGGAACTGCTGCGAGTGCGACGGTTGTCTGGGCGCTTGCCCTGAGGATGCGGTTATAAAACTTGGGCCGGGGCACCGCTACCGGTTTGATTACGACCGCTGCACAGGCTGTGAGGCGTGCTTCACGCAGTGCCCAGTGCATGCGATAGAGATGGTCCCGGAGAGCTCGCTGATGCGCGTAACAGTTGACGGCAACGAGGCCACAGCCTCAGTCGCGTATCGCCTCTCTGAGCTGTGCTGCATCTACCCGATCACGCCTTCCTCGCCGATGGCGGAACTCGCGGACGAATGGTCCAGCCAGCACCTGCAGAACGTCTGGGGATCCGTGCCTGGCGTGGTCGAGATGCAGAGTGAGGGCGGAGCCGCCGGCGCTTTGCATGGGTCGCTGCAAGCAGGCGCACTGGCCACTACCTTCACGGCCTCACAGGGACTGCTGTTGATGATCCCGAACATGTACAAGATCGCCGGGGAGTTGACCTCGGCGGTGCTGCATGTCGCGGCGCGGTCACTCGCCGCTCAGGGACTCTCGATCTTCGGCGATCACTCAGATGTGATGGCGGTTCGCCAGACCGGCGTGGCGCTGCTGTCTTCGGCCTCCGTTCAGGAGGCCCATGACATGGCGGCGGTCGCCCACGCGGCGACACTTCGGTCGCGAGTGCCGTTCCTGCACTTCTTCGATGGTTTCCGCACCTCACATGAGCTGAACAGCCTGGAGCTGTTGAGCGATGATCAACTGCGCGCGATCGTCCCAGACGCGCTGGTCAACGCCCATCGTGCGCGCAGACTGTCGCCCGAGCGGCCGTTCATACGCGGCACCGCGCAGAACCCCGACGTCTACTTCCAGGCGCGTGAGACGGTCAATCCGTTCTACGCCGGCACGCCGGGCGTGGTACAGGAGGTGATGGACGAGCTTGGCGCGCTGACCGGCCGCCATTATGGCCTGGTCGAATACAGCGGCCATCCCGAGGCCGAGCGGGTGCTGGTGCTGATGGGTTCCGGCGCGCAGACGGTGCGTGAGACGGTGGCGGCACTGCATGCTCGCGGTGAGCGGGTGGGCGTATTGCAGGTGCGGCTGTACCGGCCCTTCCCGGCGCAGGAACTCATACGGGCGCTGCCGGAAAGCGTCCACAAGATCTCGGTGCTCGACCGGACCAAGGAGCCCGGCTCGATCGGCGAACCGCTGTACCTGGACGTGCTGGCAGCCCTGAGCGAGGCCCATGCCGACGGGGATCTGGCGGAGATGCCGCTCGTCACCGGCGGACGTTACGGCTTGTCATCCAAGGAGTTCAATCCGGGGATGGTCGCCGGCGTTCTGGAGGAACTGACCCGCGAGCGGCCACGACGCCGGTTCACGATCGGGATCGACGACGACGTCTCCCACACGAGCCTGCCATACGACCGATCATTGGAGATCGAGTCGCCGGAGACGGTGCGCGCGGTGTTCTTCGGCCTCGGCTCAGACGGGACCGTCGGCGCTAACAAGAACACGATCAAGATCCTCGGTTCGACCGGTGAACTCCACGCCCAGGGGTACTTCGTCTACGACTCAAAGAAATCTGGCTCCCAGACGGTCTCGCATCTGCGCTTCGGGCCGAAGCCGATCCACGCGCCGTACCTGGTCTCGCAGGCGAGCTTCGTCGGCTGTCACCAGTTCAGGCTGCTTGACCGCGCTGAGGTGCTGGACCGTGCGGCGCCCGGGGCCACGCTGTTGCTCAACTGCCCGCACCCACCGGACCGCGTGTGGGATTCGCTCTCACGTCCGGTTCAGGAGCAGATCCTTGCAAAGTCGATTGAGCTCTACTCGATTGACGCCGGCCGCATCGCCCGTGAGGCTGGCCTCGCGGGGCGGGTGAATACGGTTCTGCAGACCTGCTTCTTTGCGATCTCCGACGTGCTTCCGCGCGAGCACGCAATCCCACTCATCAAGCATGCGATTGAGGAGACATACGGCCATCGCGGCGCGGAGGTCGTAAAGCGGAACCTGGCGGCGGTTGACCAGTCGCTGGCGGGTCTGCATCGCATCGAGACGCCTTTCCAGATGACCGCTGACCACGAACCGGACCCGATCGTGCCCGCCGACGCGCCGGTGTTCGTGCGGGACGTAACCGCGATGATGATCGCCGGGCGTGGCGACGAGCTCCCCGTGAGCGCGCTGCCTGTGGACGGCACCTATCCGAGTGGCACCTCTGCATTTGAGAAGCGCAACATCTCCGAACTGGTCGCGGCCTGGGACCCCGAGCTCTGTATCCAATGCGGCAACTGCAGCTTTGTCTGCCCGCACGGGGTGATCCGCTCCCGGCATTACGACCCCGGGTGCCTGACGGATGCGCCCGACGCGTTCCAGTCGGCGGCGCTCACCGCGCCCGGTCTACCGGACGCGCGCTACACGCTGCAGATTTACCTCGAGGACTGCACCGGCTGCGGGCTCTGTGTCGAGGCGTGTCCGGTCACCGCGCCGGGCGAACCGATCCGCAAAGCGATAGACCTCGCCATTCGCGAGCCGCGGCTGACCGCTGAACGGGCGAACATCGCGTTCTTTGAGTCGCTGCCAGTGATCGACCGCTCACGGGTCGACTTTGGGACGGTACGCGGCACGCAGTTCCTGGACCCGCTGTTTGAGTTCTCCGGCGCCTGCGAGGGCTGTGGCGAAACGCCATATATCAAGCTGCTCTCGCAGCTGTTCGGTGACAGGCTGATGGTTGCCAACGCGACCGGCTGCTCGTCGATCTACGGTGGCAACCTGCCAACCACACCCTGGACGACTGACGCCGACGGACGCGGCCCCGCATGGTCAAACTCACTATTTGAGGACAACGCTGAGTTCGGGCTCGGCTTCCGGCTGGCCGCTGACCAGCAGACGGGGGTGGCACGCCGTCGGCTGCTCGAGCTGCGTGAACAGCTCGGCGCCGAACTGGTGGATGAGACGCTCGCAGCACCACAGCTGCACGAGTCCCAGTTCGCGGCCCAGCGTGCACGGGTGGCAGAATTGGAGCGCCGGCTCAGCGATCTGAGCGGGCCCGCAGTCGAGGATCTACGTAGCGTCATAGATCACCTCGTCAGGCGCAGCGTGTGGATCGTCGGCGGCGATGGCTGGGCATATGACATCGGCGCCGGCGGCCTCGACCACGTCCTGGCCAGCGCCCGTGACGTCAACGTGCTGGTGCTCGACACCGAGGTCTACTCCAACACCGGTGGGCAGATGTCGAAGGCGACACCGCTGGGCGCGGTCGCCAAGTTCGCCGCGGCCGGCAAGACGACGGCCAAGAAGGACCTGGCGTTGCAGGCGATCGCGTACGGCAACGTGTACGTCGCACGGGTCGCGATCGGCGCCGATCCCCAGCAGACGCTACGAGCGTTCCGCGAAGCCGAGGCGTATGACGGACCGTCACTGGTGATTGCATACAGCCACTGCATCGCTCACGGAATCGAGATGCGCGACGGGCTGGGCCAGCAACACCGGGCGGTCGCCAGCGGCTACTGGCCACTGGTCCGCTACGACCCGCTCGTGCGCGGTGACGATGGCAACCCATTCCTGCTGGACTCGCCGCGGCCGCGGATCCCGCTCGCCGACTACACCGACCGTGAGCTGCGCTACCGCACTCTTGCCGACACCCAGCCGGAGGAGGCCGAGCGGCTACATGCGCTTGCCGAGCGGGCGCTCGCACAACGCTGGCAGGTCTATGAGGAGATGGCCACCCATGGCGCCAACAGGTTCACCGCCGACTCCCGCGTGAGCGATGACTGAGCTACCGACCCGCTACATGGGACTGGCTTTGCGCAATCCGCTGATTGCGTCGGCATCGCCACTTTCGGGCACGGTTGAGGGCGTTCGCCGCCTGGCGGCCGCGGGCGTGGGCGCGGTTGTACTCCCGTCGCTGTTCGAGGAACAGCTGCGACACGACGCCGAGCGCGGTGGACGACTGCTGGACGCAGGCAGCGAGAGCTTCGCTGAGTCCCTCTCCTACTTCCCCGCCGGGGCAAAGGCGGACCCTGGCCCACGGCGTTACGTGAGCTTGCTCGAGCGTGCCGCGGCGGCGGTGGACGTGCCGGTAATTGCCAGCCTCAACGGCATCACGGCCGGCGCCCTCGGCGCCTACGCACGGGCGATGCAGGACGCGGGCGCAGCCGGGCTCGAGCTGAACACCCACTTCATGCCCGGTGATCCGCACACCCCTGCACGTGACGTCGAGCAACGCCAGCTTGAAGTGCTTGCGAACGTCAGGGCGGCGGTCACGATCCCGATCGCAATGAAGCTCAGCCCGTACTTCAGCTCCCTGGGCGAGCTCGCCCGGGAGCTTGACGCCGCTGGGGCAGACGCGCTGGTGCTGTTCAACCGCTTCATCGCGCCTGACATCGACGCGAACAGGCTCGCGATAGTGCCCGGGATCGAGCTCTCAAGCGCCCACGAGGCGCGCCTCCCGCGGGCCTGGATCGCGTTACTGCGCGGTCATGTGAGCGCGTCACTGGCGGCCAGCTCCGGCGTCGAGACCGCGGCCGACGTGGCCGCCTACCTCCTGGCCGGAGCGGATGTGGTGATGAGTACTTCTGCGCTTCTGCGTCACGGACCCGAGCACGCGAGCGTGCTACTGGACGGCCTCTCGAGGTGGATGACCGCGAAGGGATTCAGCACTGTAGAGGCATTCCGCGGGATGCTCAGTGTGCCGCGCGACCAGGATGGGTCAACGTATGAGCGTGCGGGTTACGTCAAAGCGCTACGCGCCGCGAACGCCTACAGAGCCGATCCCAGCTGATCAGGCCTGCTCGCCCGTTCCAGCGGCGACCACGGGACTCCAGCACGGAGTTGACCAAGCCGGTCGCGAGAACGGCTGCCACATCCAGGGTCGAGATGATGCCGGCGGCGAGCCCGGTTGGCCCGACCACAACTACATGGCTCGCGTCGTGTTCCACCAGCAACTCGGCAGCATGGATCAGTGAGTCACTCATCTCAACAGCGATTGGTGACTTCCTCGCGATGCTGGCGGCAGGCTCAGAGAGTGCGTCACGGTGCATGGCCACGACGAGGTCGATGTCTTCGATCAGCCCCCAGATGAGATGCTCGCCGCGATGCTCGATCCCGGCTATCGCGACACAGTGGACGCGCCGCTCAGCCATCGTCCGGGCGACCGTGAGCAGCGACGCACCGGCGATGCAGGTCAGGATGCCCAGATGGGCGACGTCATCAACGGTTGCGTCGCGCAGCGATGTCGCATTCGCGGGTGGGCGGTGTTGCGCGATTCGACGCTGGCGGGAGAGGTCAGGATCGACACCGCCGAGCGCCGCAACCACATCCAACGCGGAAACGAGGCGGATCGGAGCGCCGGTCTCCGGATCGGTGACCAGCAGATGCCGGACGTACCGCTCAGCCATGGTCGCCACCACGTCAGAGACCGGCGCGTCAGCACGAAGCGCTGCAGGAGGCTCGAGGGTGACCTTGATGTCTTCGACGCGATTCACGTGCGTTAGCGCAGCCCGCATAAGGTCCACGTCGGTCACCAGCAATGGCAAACCGCCATCATGCGGGAGCATTAGCGCGGCGTGGACGTCGTGACGGATCAGGTTCGATGCGACCGTTGCCAGGCCGTCGTCGGGGAAGCAGGTGACGAGCCCTGAGGCCGTCAGGTCTCCTGCGGTCAGATCCGCCAGGACGGAGGTTTTCTGAGGGGCTGTTGCCATGGTCTGAGCATCGCCTAGGGCGAGCAGCGCGCATCCGTAGAACACGCAGCGACACGGGAACAACGCCCTAGACCGTCTGCGCGACGGGAACGACGACGCGCTGCGCGAGATCGACCAGCCGGCTCGAGTAGCCCCACTCGTTGTCATACCAGGCGACGACCTTCACTTGGGTGCCATCGTTGACCGATGTGAGTGACGCGTCGAAGGTCGACGAGTACGGGGACTTGATGATGTCTGAGGAGACGATCGGATCCTCCGTGTACGCGAGGATTCCCTTCAGCGCGCCATTGTCGGCGAGCCGCTCGAATTCCGCATTGATCTCCTCGCGGCTTGTCGTGCGTTCGGTCTCGATCGTGAGATCCACGAGCGAGCCGGTCGGCATCGGGACTCGCACGGCGTAGCCGTTGAGGCGCCCGTCAAGCTCAGGGATCACGAGCCCGAGCGCTTTCGCCGCTCCGGTCGACGTCGGGATGATGTTGAGCGCCGCGGCCCGCGCACGACGCAGATCCTTGTGCGGCCCATCCAGCAGATTCTGGTCAGCGGTGTACGCGTGCACGGTCGTCATCAGTCCATGTTTGATCCCGACCGCGTCATGCAGCACCTTCGCCACCGGGGCAAGGCAGTTGGTCGTGCAGGAAGCGTTCGAAATGATCTGGTGCACATCCGGGTCATAGACCTGATCAAAGTTGACGCCGAGTACGACCGTCGCGTCGACCGGCTCCTCGCCTTTCGCAGGCGCCGAGATGATCACCTTCTTAGCCCCAGCTTCAAGGTGCTGAGCCGCGCCGGCGCGGGTCCGAAGCCGTCCTGTGGACTCGATCACAACCTCAACACCTAGCTCCTCCCACGGCAACGCTTCCGGGTTCGTCTGCGCGAGCGTGGAAATCGGCACGCCGTCGATCACGATGCTGCCGTCCTCGGCCGTCACGTCCCCAGGAAACCGTCCGAAGACGGAGTCGTACTTCAGCAGGTGCGCGAGCGTGCCGGCGTCGACGAGATCGTTGACAGCTACGACATCGATGTCCGCACCCTGCTCATAGGCGGCCCGCAAGACACTGCGGCCCACACGACCAAAGCCGTTGATCGCTACTCGTACAGTCATCGCAACCTCGTTTTCTGGAACGCTCTGTAGACCTGGCGAGCCGTGACACGCCGACTCTTCCTCGAACCTAGCCCACGCGCGACGGCGCGCAATCGGGAACAATCGCGATGGCCACTCAGTACTTATCCACGACTGGCCGCCGTAAAATATGAGCGGTCTCCATCTCGCTCAGCTCTTTCCGTCGGCCGTCCTGGTGCATCGCGACTCGTCTCGGTCATGCGCGGGGAACTACTGATTTGCGCGCTGACCAGTGGTCCATAAGCTCAGTGCCAGGAGCGATCACATCAGCAGCGGCAACCGCGGCAACCCGTGGGAGGTGAGCATAGGTGCAGGCCCAGAAGACCGCGCCGGCTGTGATTCCGCTCGAGGCACTCGACGGCCTGCTCGCGACGTTGCGAGTACGGGGCTTCCGCGTGCTCGGCCCGAAGATTCGCGACGGCGCGATCATCTATGACGACCTGGGCGCCGCTTCGGAGCTTCCGATCGGCTGGACCGACGAGCAGAGCGGCGGCAGCTACCGCCTCAAGCGCCGCGAGGACGGCGCGCGCTTCGGTTACGCGGTCGGTCCGCACTCCTGGAAGCGATTCCTGTTTCGTCCTGAGGCTGCGGCTCTGGCGTGCCACGCGCTCGCCGGGCGACGACATGGTGGTCGAGGAGGAACCGACCGAGGCAAAGCCGATGGCGTTCATCGGCGTGCGGTCGTGCGAGCTGCACGCGATCGAGATTCAGGACCGGGTCTTCATCGGCGGCCGCCACGTGGACCGCGACTATGCCAACCAGCGCGAGGACGCTTTCCTGGTTGCCGTCGAACTGCATCACCGCCGGCGGCACCTGCTTCTGCGCGTCGATGGGCACCGGCCCCGAGGCCAGCGCCGGATACGACCTGGCGCTCACGGAGCTGCTCGACGGGGAGCACCGGTTCCTGGCGGAAGCCGGCAGCGACCGCGGTGCCGCCGTGCTTGCGGAGCTGCCTCAGCGGCCTGCCACGGACGCCGACCTGACCGCGGCCGGTGCGGCCGATCGCCGCCACCGCCGCCCAGATGGGGCGCACCATGGAGACCGACGACATTCGCAATCTGCTGGCACGCAACCTCGAACATCCGCGCTGGGATGAGGTCGCCGACCGGTGTCTCAGCTGCGGCAACTGCACCCAGGTCTGCCCCACCTGCTTCTGCTCCTCCGTCGAGGACACCAGCGACCTCGGCGGCGACGGTTGCCGAACGCACGCGCGTCTGGGACACGTGCTTCTCGATCGATTACTCCCACATCCACGGCGGCAGCATCCGCTCGCTCGTCGCGCGCCCGCTATCGCCAGTGGATGACGCACAAGCTCGGGACCTGGATCGATCAATTCGGCGACCTCGGGCTGCGTCGGCTGCGGGCGCTGCATCACCTGGTGCCCGGTCGGGATCGACATCACCGAAGAAGTGGCCGCGATCAGGGCGACGCGAGGACCGCGATGCCACAACAGACTTGACAGCCTCCTGGCTGAGATCCCACTGTTTGAGGGACTCGCGAGCGAGACGCTGACCTTGCTGGCCGGATGCGCGAGCAACGTGCAGTTTCACGCGGGTGAGCAGATCATCCGCGCGCGGCGATCCCGCGGATGCCTTCTACCTCGTCCGTCACGGCAGCGTCGGCGCTGGAGACCTACTTCCCAGCGCGCGGCCCCGTCACGATCGAGACGCTCGAAGCCGGCGAGGTACTCGGCTGGTCCTGGCTGTTCCCGCCCTATCGCTGGCATCTGGACGCACGCGCACTGACAACCGTGCGCGCCACCGCCTTTGACGGCGCCTGCCTGCGCGGCAAGTGCGAGGCCGATCCGGCGCTGGGCTATGAGCTGATGTCACGCTTTGCGCAGGTCGATGATCGAGCGTCTGCAGTGGACGCGGCTGCGACTGATCGACGTCTACGGGACCGATGACCGTCGCTGAGCCGGCCACACCCGGGCGTGATGGTGCCGCAGCCGTTCCGGGTCCGCGTCTCGGTCAGCAGGACACGCGTCGACACATTGACGCTCACGCTTGAAGCCGTTCGCGGCGAGGCCCCGGTCGATCGCGCCCGGGCAGTTCATGATGGTCTATGCGTTCGGCATCGGCGAGGTGCCGATTTCCGTCAGCGGCGCTATCTGAGCGGGGCGAGGTCGTGCTGCACCGTGCGCGCGGTCGGCGCGGTCTCGCGAGCGATCTGCGCCGCGAAGGAGGGCAGCGTGCTGGGCATGCGCGGGCCGTTCGGCAACGTCATGGCCGCTCGCCGGCGCCGCCGGCGGGGACGTCGTGGTCGTGGCCGGCGGTATCGGCCTGGCGCCGCTGCGCACTGCTGATCCGCGACTGTGATCGCCAGCCGCCCGGGCTTCGGGACGTTGAGCGTGCTCTACGGCGGCACGCAACCCGGGCGAACTGCTCTATCTCGACGAGCTCGAGCAGCTGGCGAGACGCGGCCGAGGTCGGCGGTGACCGTTGACCACGCCGACAGCGCGCTGGCACGGCCAGGTCGGCGTCGTCCCCAAGCTGGTCAGACGCCGCGCGCTTCGCCGGCGACTCGGCACACGCCTTCGTCTGCGGACCCGAGGTGATGATGCGACTTCACGGCGCAGGCGCTGCTCGAGCCGCGGCGTGCCCCGCGACGCAGATCCACCTCTCGATGGAGCGCCACATGGACTGCGGCGTCGGGCTCTGCGGCCACTGCCAGCTCGGCCCGACGCTGATCTGCCGCGACGGCCCCGTCTACACGCTACGCTGAGATGGCGCCGCTGGATGCGGGTGCGCGAGCTGTGAGCGCGCACCCGCAAAGCCGAAGCTCGCCGTCTGGAAATTCGCCTCCTGCGACGGCTGCCAGCTGAGCCTGCTCGACCTGCGAGGACGAGCTGCTGACGTTGGCCGACGACGGTCGAGATCGCCGAGTTCCACGAGGCGACCAGCGCACAGCGTCGCGGGGCCGTACGACCTCTCGCTGGTGGAGGGCTCGATCACCACCGCGCACGATGCCGCGAGCGGATCCAGCAGGTCCGGGCAATGTCGAAGACGCTGGTCACGATCGGCGCCTGCGCCACCGCCGGCGGGATCCAGGCGCTGCGCAACTTCGCCGACGTCGACGGAGTTCACCGCGGCCGTCTACGCCTCACCGCAATACATCTCCACGCTCGCGACCTCGACCCCGATCGCGGCTCACGTCACGGTCGACTTCGAACTGCACGGCTGCCCGATCAACAAGCGCCAGCTGCTCGAGGTGATCAGCGCCTTCCTGCATCGGCCGCAAGCCCGGCATCGCCATCGACCAGCGTCTGCACCGAATGCAAGCGCCGCGGCACCGTCTGCGTGATGGTCGCGCACGGGACCCCCTGCCTGGGTCCGGTCACCCACGCCGGCTGCGGCGCGCTCTGTCCCGCCTACAACCGCGGCTGCTTCGGCTGCTTCGGGCCGATGGAAACGCCGAACACCGACGCGCTTGATCCCGCTGCTGCGCAGCCAGGGCCTGGACGCGACCGACGGCGGTCGACGCGGGTCTTCCAGACCTTCAACGCCGCAGCCGAGCCGTTCCGCAAGGTGGCGGACGCGATGAGTGAGCGACGCACACGATCCGGACCGACTACCTCGCGCGCGTCGAGGGCGAGGGCGCGATGCACGTGCGGATCGACGGCTGGCCGCGTGGAGCGACGTGCGAGCTGCGGATCTTCGAGCCGCCGCGCTTCTTCGAGGCGTTCCTGCGCGGCCGCACGTTCGCCGAGGCACCCGACATCACCGCGCGGATCTGCGGGATCTGTCCGGTCGCCTACCAGATGAGCGCGGTGACACGCGATGGAGAGCCTCTGCGGCGTCGAGGTCGCCCGAGCCGATCCGCGACGCTGCGCCGGCTGCTCTACTGCGGCGAGTGGATCGAGAGCCACGCGCTGCACATCTACATGCTCCACGCGCCCGACTTCCTCGGCTATCACGGGCGCGGTCGAGCTCGCCCGCGACGCCCCGCAGATCGTCGAGCGCGGCCTGCAGCTGAAGAAGACCGGCAACGAGGTGATGCGCGTCGTCGGCGGGCGCGAGATGCATCCGATCAACGTCCGCGTCGGCGGCTTCTACAGGGCGCCGCGCAAGCGCGAGCTGGCGGCGCTCGTCGAGCCGCTCGAGCGGGCGCGCGAGGTCGCCGCTCGAGACGGTGCCGCTGGACGGCAGGCTTCGACTTCCCCGAGCGACGAGGTCGACTGCGAGCTCGTCGCGCTCTCGCACCCTGACGAGTACGCGATCGAGCGCGGGCGCATCGTCTCCGACCGCGGGCTCGACATCGACGCCGCCGAGTACGACGAGCACTTCGAGGAGGAGCACGTCGAGCGCTCGACGCGCTGCACTCGCGGCTGCGCGAACGCGGCACCTACCTCGTGCGGGCCGCTGGCGCGCTACTCGCTCGAACCACGACCAGCTATCGCCGCTCGCGCGCGAGGCTCGCGCGCGAGGCCGGGCTCGGCGAGACGTGCCGGGAACCCGTTCCGCAGCATCATCGTGCGCAGCGTCGAGCTCGGTCTACGCCTGCGACGAGGCGCTGCGGCTGATCGAGGCCTACGAGGAGCCCGACGCGCCGGCGGTGCGCGGTCGAACCGCGCGCCGGCAGCGGCCACGGCGCCAGCGAGGCGCCGCGCGGGATGCTCTACCACCGCTACCGGATCGACGGCGACGGCACGATCCTCGAGGCGCAGATCGTGCCGCCGACCTCGCAGAACCAGCAGGCGATCGAGGACGACCTGCGCAGCGTGGTCGAGCGCCACCTCGAGCTGCGATGACGAGCGCCTGCGCGGCCTGTGCGAGCAGACGATCCGCAACTACGACCCCTGCATCTCCTGTGCGACGCACTTCCTGCGGTTGGAGGTGACCAGACGATGAGCGGCGAGCGTCACGTCGTCGTCGGCGTCGGCAACCGCTTTCGCCGTGACGACAGCGCGGGCCTGTACGTGGCTGAGCGGCTGCAGGACCGCGTGCCGGAGCGGAGTGGAGATCCTCACGCTCGAGGGCGAGCCGACCACGCTGCTGGATGTCTTCGCCAGCGCGGAGCTGGTGATACTCGTGGACGCGGTGGCAACCGCGAGCCGTTCCCGGGCTGATCCAGCGCTTCGACGCCACCGACGAGCCGGTGCCGGGCAGCGTGTTCGGCGCCTCAACCCATGCATTTGGCCTCGGCGAGACGATCGAGCTGGCACGCACGCTCGGGAAGCTGAACGGCCGCGTCCTCGTCTACGGCATCACCGGGGAAGACTTTGACGCCGGCGAGGGCCTCAGCGCAAGTGTCGCCGAGGCGGCGGAACGGGTCACGCTCGAGATTCTGGACCGCCTGGCAGAGCTGGTGCCGCAAACGGCTGAACCGAACGGAGCGAATCGTGCATGAGCATGCGCTGATGGCCGACTTGACTCGCAAGATCGAGACGACCGCGATTGAGGGCGGTGCCGAGCGCGTGACTCGGGTAGTGGTTCAGCTCGGAGCGCTGTCCCACTTCACGCCCGAGCACTTCCGCGAGCACTTTGTGGACGCCAGCCGCGGGACCGTCGCCGAGGGCGCCGAGGTTGTGGCCACGCTGAATGACGACATCAGCGCTCCCCACGCCAACGATGTGCTGCTGGAAAGCGTGGAGCTCGAGATCCGTGACCCGGAGGAGGCGTGATGTGCCTCGGCTCTATTGTGAAGCTCGTCGAGATCAACGACGACGCCGGAGTACCGTCTGGGCCAGCTCGAGGATGGCTGCATCGTCCCGCTCTCATTCGTGCCGGAGGCGCAGCCAGGCGCTCACCTGCTGCTGCATCTCGGCATCCCGGTCGAGATCCTCGACCCTGAAGCGGCTCGTGAGGCGCTCGCGCTGCGCCTTGCGGGCAGTGACCTGGAAGGCGATCAGCCATGAGTACTCGCGCAACCGGGATCGCACTGGCTTTTGTCAGCGCTGTGATCAGCGGCGTCTCCATCTACGTCAACGGCCTGGGTGTCAAGCACTTTCCGGACGCGACCGTCTACACGACCGCCAAGAACGGCGTCGCCGGTGTGCTGCTGCTGGTGGCGTTGGCCGCAGCGCGCCCGCGGCGCGCGTTGCGTGTGCCGCCGAGGCGCGCCGCGTTGCCGCTACTGGTGGTGGCGATCATCGGCGGCTCGGTGCCGTTCGTACTGTTCTTCGAGGGGCTGGCCCGTGCTCAATCCACGCAGGCCGCGTTCATCCAGAAGACGCTCGTGGTCTGGGTCGCGCTGCTGGCCGTGCCGTTCCTGCGCGAGCGCTTCCGCTGGCCGCACGCACTCGCCATCGCGCTGCTCATGGCTGGGCAGGTGTGGCTCGCCGGCAAGGCCGGACACGTCACATTCGGCACTGGCGAGGCCATGATCCTCGCCGCGACGCTGCTTTGGGCAGTGGAGATCGTCTACGTCAAACGGCTGATGGAAAGCTTTGACGCACAGATCCTTGCAACCGCCCGGATGGCACTGGGCGCGGTGCTGCTGATCGCTTGGGTGTTGATCACCGGCAAGGTCCATCAACTACTGAGCATGAGCGGCCTGCAATGGCGTTGGGTTCTGCTCACCGGGGTGCTGCTGACCGGTTATGTCGGCACCTGGTATGCGGCACTGGCACGCGCCCAGGCGGTGGACGTCACCGCCGTGTTGGTGTTCGGCGCCGTGATCACCGCGCTGCTCGCCGGCACTGCGGGGGCGGCATCGATCAACGCTCCGGCACTGCTGCTGGTTGCGGCGGATCAGCGGTCATGGCCTGGACGTCGCTGCGCAGCCCCCGCTCCGGCGCGGTGAGATCGGCGTGATCTCTCGAACGCCTACGGGGGCGACCCCCGGGCCGCTGCTGTTCGCACGCTATGCCTACCCGCCTAACGCGCTCGGACTCTGCGGCGCGGACCGCCCGCACGAACTGCTCGAATACGGAGACGCCCACGTCTCGGATCCTGGGCTGGCAGAGGCGGCTAGGACCTTTGACGGGGCCTGGCCCTACCTCGCCCTGATAGCCGGCGCCAACGGGATCAGCGATCCTCTCGATTCCCGCGTCGTCGAGGCCTACTGGGTCGGTAACGAGCTGCTCGACCGGGTCAGCCCGAGTGAGCTTGTCAGACACGTCGACGATCGCTTCCGCGGGCGCATCGGCCGCGCCCGGGAACACATCAACGACACCGTCGCCGCGGGAGCTGTCCCCCACCACTGCTTCCACGTGTTCGCGGTCTACCCGTGGCTCGGTCTCCTGCGCACAGGGATCGTCGACCAGCCGCTGCACATCCTCGACCAGTGCCGCACAACTCCGGCGGTGGTCGAGTCGGTGGATGCCGAGGACACCCTGACCGTAAGCGCTCGGCCGTTGCTCTGGGAGGACGGGATGTTGGTTCTCGGCGCACGCGGCACCGAGAACCGTGCGCTGGCGAACGGATGACCTCGCGTTCATCACCGAACCGGGCCCGGGTGACCTCGTCTCGCTGCATTGGGACTTCGTCTGTGACCATCTCTCGCCGCGCTCGGCGAGAGCTCTGCTGGCGGCAAACCAGCGTGCGATCCTGGCCGTCAACCAGGCTGGCGCGGCGGCGCAAGTTCTGTCCTAGGGCGTTGCCCAGCACGTAGTTCGTACGTGCTGTATGCGGCGGCGCACGGATACCGGGTCGCCTGGCGTCGTCTAACTTCACCCGAAATCCTGCTGCAGATGAGGTGACAGGCGGATGCAAACTCTGGTGCTCCTGCGGCACGGCGAGAGCGAATGGAACCGCGAGGGTCGCTTCACCGGATGGGTCGATGTCGGCCTTTCGGAGAAGGGCGCGCGCGAGGCCGCGTACGGTGGGCGCCTGCTCGCGCAGGCAGACATTCGCGCCGACGTGGTCCACACCTCGGTGCTCAAGCGGGCCGTCCAGACCGCGAACATCGCGCTCGAGGCGGCCGACTTGCAATGGCTGCCCGTACGCAGGTCGTGGCGGTTGAACGAGCGCCACTACGGCGCGCTTCAGGGCAAGAACAAGGCCCAGACCAGGGACGAGTTCGGCGAGGAACAGTTCATGCTCTGGCGACGCTCGTACGATGTCCCACCTCCAGCGATGACCGAGGGCGACCGCTGCTCCCAGGCCAGGGATCCGCGGTATGCGTCGCTACCACCCGAGCTCGTGCCGAGCTCGGAATGCCTGAAAGACGTGGTCGCAAGGCTGCTCCCATACTGGTACGACGCGATCGTGGCCGATCTTGCGGCGGGCATGACCGTGATCGTCGTAGCACACGGCAACTCGCTGCGCGCTCTGGTGAAACATCTGGACCACATCAGCGATCAGGACATCGCTGCCCTGAACCTGCCCACCGGCATCCCACTGGTCTATGAGCTCGACGAGCGATTCCGCCCCATCACTCCCGGTGGTCGATACCTCGACCCCCAGGCTGCTGCCGAGTCGGCGCAGGCGGTGGCGCAGCAAGGGCGAGCGTGACCGATCCGGTAGTCGTGGCGGCGGCCATTTCGCGGGGGATCAGCTACGGGGAAGTACTGAGCGGAAGTACGGCAGCGACGCGATGGGCAGGCAGCGATGTGGGCCTAGGCTCTGCTGTAGCCAACGAATCCGCTGAAACGGAGCTTGCGATGACGATCCACGACCCCACGCTCTCACATGTCCGTGTGTCCGACGTGATGCACACCGGCATTCTCACTACCGACCCCACGACTCCGCTCCGCGTCGTGGCGCGATTGATGGCGGCACAGCGTGTTCACGCGGTTGCTGTTGCCGACCCTGACCACGCGCGCCGCCCGTTCGGATTCATCACCGTCGCTGAGATCGCTGCAGCGGCCGCTGACGCGATCGACGAGACCGCTGGCGAGGCGGCCGCCACAGAGGTCGTCACGGTGCAGTCGACGGCATCCGTGGACGAGGCCGCACGGATCATGGTTGAGCACTCAGTCGATCATCTGATCGTGGTCGAAACCTCCAGCGGCCATCCGTGCGGCGTGCTGTCGGGACTCGACATCGCCGCAGCCTACGCTGACTCTTAGCCGCCTTTCAGCCGCCGTTATTGACAGGCCGGACCGGCAGGCACTCTGACTGTGCGCTGCCGGGGCGGGTTACACGTCGTCGGTGCGCTGCATCCGGTAGTGGTCGCGCCAGATCAGCTTATAGATCGGGATTCGGCGGGGGAGGTCGCGAAGCCCGGGAATGAACGGGACCAGCACCAGCGCGGTGCTGAGGACGATCATGACCGTCATCACGAGCGCGTCGGCGTTGGCCGAGGTCGAGAACGGCTTTATCTGGTACCAGAACGTGTACAGCCAGAGCCACACCTGCCCGGGGTAGCTGCCGGTTTCGTTCATCATTCCCCACTGACTGCCGGTGAGGTTCTGCGTCGTCGCCCGGTTCGCCAACACGCCCCCGTCGGCCATGAACAGCAGCGGTTTGGTGTAGTCGGTCTGGTAGAACTGCTTGCTGGCCAGCAACGCTCCGTCGAGGCCGCCGGACTGCGCAAAGGTCAGCAGCGCCCCCATCATCTCCGGCACCGGGCCGTAGCTGCCCGGCTTTACGGAGACGCCTCCGGTCGCGGTCGCCTTCGCGTCGGTGAGCGCCTTCTCGTACGCGCTCGTCCAGCCAGACTGTGTGCTTGTGGACGCGGCCTCGTAGGCAGAGACGGCGTGCTGGACGGCGGGCTGCTGCGTCAGCGAGCGCAGTGGTGCGAGCACGAAGTCTTGGGCGGAGTTGATTGGGGTGCTGATCCCGAGCCATTGCTGAAGGTGGATGAACCAGACGTGCTGGACGGCCCCGGTGCCGTTGTTGTACGGCGGGCCGTAGCTTCCGGAGAAGCTCGAGTGGTCAAGCTCCGTCGCGGCGGTTGTGACGAAGTCGACAGGGTCGCTGCGCGACCAGCTCTTCACTGTGCTCGGCGCGAGGTCCGGTGACGAGAACAGGATCGTCAGCACCAGTACGAGCGTGGCGACCACGCCGAGCGCGACCGTCGCCTCCTTGAGGATGTCGTAGCGACGATAGCCGCCCTCCCAGGTGCGGTAGGACTCGTCCTCGATCCGGCGGCTCTCGCGGCTGCTCACGCCGGCTCCGGCTGATCGCCGGCGCCCGGCTGATCGCCGGACGGCTTGACGGGTCCGACCGCGTCCAATCGGAAGGGCGGCACGATCCCGTGCCTACGGACCAGCAGCACGTGCGCGACAACGAGCCCCACGACCGCGAGTGGGAGCAGGAACACGTGGTAGCTGTACATCTGCCCGAAGTTCATGAGGTTGAAGAACGAGCCGATGCCCATCGAGTTCATCGCGTCCTTCGCCTGGGTCGAGATCCACTGCGCATCGAAGTTCTGTTGCGAGACGTAGCCGGTCAAGGCGCACGGGATCGCGACCAGAAACGTGACCACACCGGTCATCCATACTCGCGCGCGGCCGCCTCGCCAGGCCGCCATCCAGTACTTCCCCCACAGGTGAATCACCATGAAGAAGAAGAAGAGCTCGACCGCCCACAGATGGACGCTGTTGAAGAAGTGGCCGATCCCGGTGACGTGCCACCACCCCGGCCCCTTCAACGCCAGAATCGTCCCCGAGCCGATGATCATGACCAGCGAGGCCAGCGTCAGCGCCCCGAAGACGTAGATCCACGACGCCATGTACGACGGCTGCCTGTCGGGCAGCAGCTTCTCCGGCGGCAGCGCTGCAACCAGTCGCTCGCGCAGCCTCCCTGTCCACGTCGGCGGATCAACCGCGGTCAACGCCGCCCCTCCCGTGCCCCGGGAACGGCGCCAGGATCGCGACCACGAACACGACCAGCATCAACACGATCACGATGACGTTCGAAACGGACAGGTCAATGAAGTGCCAATGCACCGTGTGCGCCGGATGATTGAGATTGAAGATCGCGGCGATCATCGTGCCCGCTCCGCACTCGCGTTCACCGCGAAGTCTGGCAGGCCACGCAAGACTCCTGCAACCAGGATCTGAGTGGCCGGTCATTACGGACCCACGCTTCGGGACTGGCATCGTAAGGCTCGCCAGAGCAGGGGCGGGGCTGCGCCGGTGGAGAACTACTGAACGAGCAGGCGGTCTTACCCGGCTGTCTGGCCACGGGACGCAGGGGTAGCGTGGGCGCATGGATTCTTCAGCCCAACAGACCAAGGTTCTGATTGTCGGCGGCGGTGTCGCGGCGCTTGAGGCTGCCCTGGCGCTCAAACAGTACGGCGACCTGGTTCAGACGACACTAGTGGCACCAGGAGACCGGTTCGTCTACCGGCCGATGAGTGTCGGTGAGCCGTTTGGCCACGAAGTAGCGCACTCCTATCCGCTTGACCAGATCGTCGCCGACCTCGAGATTCAGCGCTACACGGACACGCTCAAGTGGGTCGATACCACTGCGCGAGTCGTGCATACCGAGCAGGAAGAGCAACTGGCGTATGACGTTCTTCTGCTGGCCCTCGGCGCGCGGCCAAGCGCGCCGATGCGACACGCGCTGACGATCGATCCAGGTCGGCTCGACGAGCAACTCCACGGACTGATCCAGGACCTCGAAGGCGGGTGGGTCCACAGAATCGCGTTCGTCATCCCAGAGTCCACCAGCTGGCCGCTGCCGATCTACGAACTCGCATTGATGACCGCCGCACGTGCCTACGAGATGAATATCGAAGCGCAGATCACCGTGGTCACGCCGGAGGAGGCGCCACTAGAGATCTTCGGTACCAGCGCAAGCGCCGCCGTGTCGCGCCGGCTCGGCGCGTATGGGATCACGACTCTCACCTCCACGCATTCCGTGATGCACGAGTCGCGGAGCCTTACGGTGTCCACCGCACAGGCGCCACTCGCAGTCGATCACGTCGTCACGTTGCCTGGGCTACACGGCCCAGCCGTCCCTGGCATCCCCCGAAGCGCTGAGCACGGCTTCATCTCGGTGGACCGACACAGCCGAGTCACGGGGCTCGACGGGGTGTTCGCCGCCGGCGACATGACCGACTTCCCGATCAAGCTCGGCGGTATCGCTGCTCAGCAAGCTGACGCCGCTGCCGAATCGATCGCTGCGCTAGCAGGCGCGGCGATCGAGCCGAAGCCTCTGGTCGCGACAATCCACGGCGTGCTGCTTAGTGGCGGCGGACCCTTGTACATGCGAGCGCAGGTCACGGGCAGCCGGGGCACCCATTCCAGGGTCAGCGCCGAGCCGATCTGGGCGCCAGCAACCAAGATTCACGCGCGCTACCTCGCGCCACGCCTGCAGTCACTTGACGCAGCGGCGCATGCATGCCGCCGCGCACGCAGCACTGTAGGTAGCGGCCATCAGTGGACATCGAGTGCGGCGCGCAATGTCCTGCGCCTGCAGCGTCTCCGCACACTCGCATAAAGCGTCTCCCGACCCTAAGAGCACCGGACCGCGCTGGGAATCGGTGCATAGCCTCGTTTCACGCCTGTGGGAAACCCGCACCATGGTGCGGTGTCTTCTACGTAGTCACGACACGGGGATTCGGGCAGCAGAGCACGCGTTTCAGACGGACGTAGCGCGGCTTCTCAAGATCGAAACTAAAGCTGTAAAGGGCAAACGGAGGACACCCCCATGCAAACTGATTCTCACAACTTCGATCTTCACGAGCAGAGCGACCCTGCCGGAGCCACCATGGGCAGGGGCATCGGCGTCGCCGTGCTGTCGGCGCTGGGCGTCGTGCTCGCGCTGATTGCGATCGACGTGTTCGCTATCAGCGGGGCGCAGGCCGCGCCGCCACGGCCGGTCGTCAACGTGGTCAAGGTCTCCGGCGCGACACCGATCGAGCGCACGATCTATCTGAGCGTCTCACCGGGGGTCAAGCCTGGCCCTGACGGCAAGTTGCATGACGCTTTCAGCGTGACGAACTTCACGGTGCGCG
The DNA here is from genome assembly GCA_963736715.1 of uncultured Alphaproteobacteria bacterium. Taxonomy (GTDB): domain Bacteria; phylum Pseudomonadota; class Alphaproteobacteria; order ATCC43930; family CGMCC-115725; genus AP-15. The sequence continues at coordinate 181,319 of CAVTQA010000051.1, forward strand.
CCGGCCAGCCGGTCAAGCTCGTGATCAACAACACCGACGGCGGCGCCCATAGCATCACGACGATGGGCGGCGCCGGCGTCAACATCATCGTGCGCCCGGGTGTGCACACCTACACGCTGCTCGTTCACAAGCAGGGCAAGTTCATGTGGATGTGCACTCAGCCCTGTGATCCGTTCTCGATGAGCCACCTCGGCTACATGCGCGGCTACATCACCTCCATCTAAGAGCCGCATCGCCGACCGGTAGCGACGAAGGGTCCCGGCAACGGGACCCTTCGTGCGTGACCTGTCCTGGGTCGCAACAATCCGACGTGACGCGACAGCGACGAACTAGTCGCGCTCCGAACGGACAAGTCCATGCGCCGGCGTCCACGTTTCGATCGCGAGCACGCGAGAATCGAGCCACGTGAGGACTACCTGCTCGACGTCAACACAGAACCGGTCGCTTGCCCGCTCCTGGCTGATCAGCTCTTCGGCGCGGCCAAAGAGGATTGCTTCTCCGCTCCAAGCGCCAGGATCGTCCTCGGGAGGGTCGACGCTATGACTGTGAATCGCGATCCTGGGATCGCGCCGAAGATCAGCGGCACGTCGTGTCGCCGGCATCATCCCGAGACACAGCTCGCCTGAGTCGATCTCCACCTCGGTTCCGCTGATACGCGGCGCGCCGTCCTTTCGCACAGTTGCCATCGTGTGATGCTTGTACGCGGAGAACAGCGCCTCGACGCGTTGTGCGAACTCAGGAGACGCCTCGACGAATTGCGCCCAGCTGGCCACGTGACCGAGCTTATCTCAGCGGCTCGCTTGCAGAGACCCGCTTGGGACCTGCTCGGCGCCCGCTCAACGCGGCTAACAGTGGCGAAGTTCAGCCGCACTGCGTCGGTCTCGGTTCACTTTAACCGTCATCTAGGGATAGACTCGATCATACCTGACGGTCGAAATCACGGTCCGCCGCGCTTGTGAATGCGCACACGGCTTAAGTGCACCTTATCTGCCGGGCACGCCTCGTTCACGACTGCCCGTGTCGGCACCTATAGGGTCAGCGGCCGCCCCACGTCTTTAGACGTTCAAACCGACCAAGGAGACGCGCGATGAAAGCACGAACACGGGTCGCGGCCCTGGCTGCCGCAGCGGCCGCAGTGGCGATCCCCACCGGCCTGACAGCAGGACCGGCGGTCGCGGAGCACCCGCACGCACGCCCGGATCCAGCACGTTCTCTTGATCTCCGTCGATGGCATGCACCAGTCCGACCTCGACTGGTATGTGGCCAACCATCCGAACTCGGAGCTGGCCAAGCTCGCCGAGGGCGGGCAGGAGTACACGAACGACCACACCGCGGATCCGTCGGACTCCGATCCGGGCGGCACGGCGCTGATGACCGGCGGGGACCCGAAGGTCACCGGCATCTACTACGACGATGAGTACAGCCATGGCGTCTTCCCGGCAGGCACGACGAACTGCTCCGGGCCGGTCCCGGGCGGCAACGTGATCTACGACTCGCCGGACGACAAGCTTCCCGCCGTGCCGGACCTGCTGAACAACGGGAGCGGCAACACCTTCCCGTCGTTCGATGAGGGCGGCTCGATCTACCCGGGCGGCATTGACACGGACCCGGGCAAGATCATGAACCTGAGCCCGCACCCGCAGTCGGGGCTGAACCCGGCGACGTACCCGGTCGACCCGAAGACCTGCAAGCCGATCCAGCCGTGGGACTTCCTGGGGGTCAACACGATCTTCCAGGTGATCCACAACGCCGGCATGCGGACGGCGTATGCCGAAAAGCACGCGATCTACACGTCGTTCAACGGCCCAGGCTCGAACGGCATGAGCATCGACGACTTCTTCGGGCCGGAGATCGACTCGCAGGCGGTCGAGCCGAACGGCGTGCCGTACCCGGTCGACGGCGCGTGGACGGCCGACAACGCCGCGACCAAGCAGTACGACTCCTACAAGGTCCAGGCGGTCATCAATTGGATCAACGGCTACGACCACTCCGGCACCGGGCCGAAGGTCGGCACGCCGGCGATCTACGGGATGAACTTCCAGACCGTCTCGACCGCCGAGAAGCTGAAGAGCTCCCCGGCGGTGCTGATCGGGCCAAACGCGCAGGGCAACTACACCGAGGGCCCATCGCTGCCCGGCGGCTACGTGACCGAGAACGGCGTCCAGGTGCCGGGGCCGCTGCTGCAGAGCGCGCTTGACTACGTCAACGACTCGCTGCAGCGGATGGTCGATGCGATCCAGGCCGCCGGTGAGACCGATTCGACGGCGATCATCCTCACGGCCAAGCACGGCCAGTCGCCGTTGAACAACAGCCAGCTCCAGCGGATCGACGACGGTCCGATCATCTCCGGCGTCAACGCCGCGTGGGCCGCGGAGCACCCGAGCAACCCGACGCTGGTCGTCCAGGAGGCCGACGACGACGGGCTGCTGTGGTGGCTGTCGGACCGCTCCCAGCAGGCGACCGAGTTCGTCAAGAACTACCTGTGGACGCACAGCGCCCCGGCGGTGAACTACGCGGGCCAGACGGTCACCGTGCAGCACTCCGGCCTGAAGCAGATCTTCGCCGGCCGGGAGTCGGCGAGGTTCTTCGGCGTCGCGAACTCCGACCCGCACCACCCGGACGTGTTCGGGATCGCGCAGGTCGGCACCATCTACACGACCGGCTCCAAGATCGCCGAGCACGGCGGAGACAACCCGGGCGACCGGGACGTTCCGCTCGTCGTGTACGCGCCGGGCAACGTCTCGCCCGGCCAGTCCGATCGGTGGGTCGAGACCACACAGGTCGCTCCGACGATCCTGAAGCTGCTCGGGCTCGACCCGAACCAGCTGCAGGCCGTCCGGGAGGAGGGCACGCAGGTGCTCCCGGGCATCGAAGCCCGCGTCGGCGACCGGCGCCGCTGACGGTCATTCTGGGGCGGCGGCCTTCGGGTCGCCGCCCCAGAACCTCTGTCCGTTAGCTGACTCGTCTACAGCTAACGGCCACAGCTAACCAACTAGTAACTAACCGCAGCCGGTGTTGAACCCGCAGCTCGAGCACGTGTAGCAGGTGCCGGTGCGCTGCATCATGCCGCCGCACTGCTGGCAGGCCGGGCCGAGGTCGAGGCCGAACGGCTCTGGCCGACGCGGCCGGGACGACCGGCGGCGTGTCGGTCAGCGCCGACGCGGCCGGCTTCGCGGCCGACGCGGCCGGCGCGCCGACGCGCCGTTGCCGCTCGCCGTCCGGCTCGTGGTCGCGCTCGTGCCGGCTGGATGTCGCCGCGCCGGCACCGAGGTGTCGCTCGAGTGCGAGGTCAGCGCGTCCTGCGGCGGCCTTGCGCGCGCGCACCTCCGGGGTGAGGATGCCGAGCTCCTCCTGCAGGTCGGCGTCGAGGAAGCGCGAGGCGAGCCAGCGCATGATGTAGTCGGGCATCGACTTGGCGAACGGGATCTCCGGGTTGGTCGTCATGCCCTCCGGCTCGAAGCGCATGTAGCTGAACTTGCGCACGAGCGTCTCGAGCGGCACGCCGTACTGCAGCGCGATCGAGATCGCGGTCGCGAACGCGTTCATCATCCCGCGCAGCGTCGAGCCCTCCTTGCCGATGTCGGTCAGGAAGATCTCGCCGACGGTGCCGTCCTCGTACATGCCGGCGGTGATGTAGCCCTCGTGGCCGCCGATCGAGAACTTGTGCGTGATCGACTGGCGCTCGCGCGGCATCCGGTGGCGCCGCGGCGGCGACCGTGGCCAGCGCCTCGGCCACCGCCTTCTCGATCTCCGCCTCGACGTCGACCGGCGCCGGCGCGTCCTGCTGCGCGTCGGTGCGCAGCGCCTGCGCGGTCTTGGAGCCGTCGCGGTAGATCGCCAGCGCCTTGACGCCGAGCCGCCACGCCTGCGATGTAGGCGTCGGCGATGTCCGTCGACGGTCGCCGTCTGCGGCATGTTGACCGTCTTCGAGATCGCGCCGCGAGATGAACGGCTGGACCGCGCCCATCATCTTGATGTGGCCCATGTGCGAGATCGCCCGCTCGCCGACGGCGACGTCGAACACCGGCAGGTGCTCGGCCGCCAGGTCCGGGCGCGCCGACGATCGTGCCGTGCTCGTTGACGTAGGCGACGATCTGCTCGATCTGCTGGTCGTCGTAGCCGAGCGTCTGCAGCGCCAGCGGCACCGTCTTGTTGACGATCGTCATCTGGCCGCCGCCGACCAGCTCCTTGAACTTGACCAGCGAGAAGTCCGGCTCGACGCCGGTCGTGTCGCAGTCCATCAGGAAGCTGATCGTGCCGGTCGGCGCCAGCACCGTCGCCTGCGCGTTGCGGTAGCCGTGCTCCTCGCCGAGCGCGACCGCCTCGTCCCAGGTCGTGCGCGCGGCCTCGAGCAGCGCCGTGTCGGCGCAGTCTGCGTCGGCGATCGCGTACGACGGCGTCGCGGTGCATGCGCATCACGGCGTTGTGCGGCTCGCGGTTCTCCGCGTAGCGGTCGTAGGGGCCGATCGCGCGCGGCGATCTCGGCCGAGCGCAGGTAGCCGCGGCCGGTCATCAGCGCGGTGATCGCGGCGGCGGTGCCGCGACCCTCGTCGGAGTCGTACGGCAGGCCGTCGGCCATCAGGTAGGCGCCGAGGTTCGCGTAGCCGAGCCCGAGCTGGCGGAACGCGCGCGCGTTGGTCGCCGATCTCCTCGGTCGGGTAGCTCGACGGCGAGACGATGATCTCCTGCGCGAGGAACACGATGTCGACCGCGTGCTCGAACGACTCGACGTCGAAGCGTGCCGTCCGGCGCGGCGGAACTTCATCAGGTTCAGCGACGCCAGGTTGCAGGCCGAGTCGTCGACGTGCATGTACTCGCAGCACGGGTTCGACGCGTTGATCCGGCCCGAGTTCGGGCAGGTGTGCCACTGGTTGATCGTCGTGTCGTACTGCACGCCCGGATCGGCGCAGCGCCAGGCCGCCTCGGCGATCTCGCTCATCAGCTCGCGCGCCGGGATCGGCTCGCCGATCGGCTCGCCGGTCGACGCGCGCGATCAGGTGCCAGTCCTCGTCGTTCTCGACGGCGCGCATGAACTCGTCGGTGACGCGCACCGAGTTGTTGGCGTTCTGGTACTGGATCGAGTGGAAGCCGTCGCCGTCGATCGACATGTCGAAGCCGGCGTCGCGCAGCGCGGCGGCCTTGTCCTCCTCCTTGGCCTTGCACCAGATGAACTCGCGGATGTCGGGGTGGTCGACGTCGAGCACGACCATCTTCGCCGCGCGGCGGGTCTGCCGCCGGACTTGATCGAGCCCGCCCACGCGTCGGCGCCGCGCATGAACGAGACCGGGCCCGAGGCGGTGCCGCCCTCGGCTCAGCGGCTCCATCGAGCCGCGGATCTTCGAGAGGTTGATGCCCGAGCCCGAGCCGCCGCGGAAGATCATGCCCTCCTTGGTGTTCCACTCGAGGATCGACTCCATCGTGTCCTCGACCGAGAGGATGAAGCAGGCGCTCGCCTGCATCTTCGGGCTGCCCTCGGATGCCAGCCGACGTTGAACCAGACCGGCGAGTTGAACGCCGCCATCTGGTGCAGCAGGATGTGGGTCAGCTCGTCCTCGAACGCTGTCGGCGTCCTCGTCGGTGGCGAAGTAGCCGCGCTCGCGGCCCCAGCCGGCGATCGTGCCGGCGACGCGCGTCGATCATCTGCTTGACCGAGCGCTCGCGCTCCGGCGAGCCGAGCTGGCCGCGGAAGTACTTCTGGGCGACGATGTTGGTCGCGTTCTGCGACCAGCGACTTGGGGAACTCGACGTCGCGTCTGCTCGAACGAGACCTTGTCGCCGTGGCCGATGCGCGCGTCGCGCAGCTCCCACTCGACCGTCGTCGAACGGATCGCTGCCCGGCGTCGGTGAAGTACCGCTCGATCGAGAGGCCCTGCCCGGTCGCTGCTATCCGTGATTGGGGTCTGCGGGGTCTTCGCCATGCCTGCGATCTCCTTCGCGTCTCCGCTGCTGCCTTGAGCTGATTTCCTCGGCTCGCTGGGGGTGGCTGAGGGGGTCGAGAAGCATCCCGCTTGGGTCGGACGGAAAAGAACGCTGCTGGCGCGAGCTTCCGAACGCCGAAAACCGCGGCCGTTGCAGCACAAGAAATTTTAGCGGCGTGGCGCCGATTTGCCGGCCGATTTCAGGCCTGCTCGCGGTCGGCTTCGAACGCCAGCGATCGCTGCGTCAGCGCGTGCTGCGCGGTGGCCGCGACGAGCGCCTCCTCGGCCCGGACGCGCTTCTCGGTCTCGGCGCGCACGGACCTCGACGAGCTCGTGATGCTTGGCCTCGGCAGCGTCGGCGCGCTGGCGTTCGCGCTCCCGTGCGCTGCTGGTCGCCTCGGCGACGGCGACGAGTTCCTGGCGGCTGCGCTGCACGTCCTTGATCTGCTCGCGCACCTTCTCGTCAAGCTGCTCGAGCTCGCTCGCGCTGGGTCGCGAGCGCAGCCTCCGCCGTCTCGGCCCGCGCCAGCGCGGCATCCGCGAGCTCCGGGCGGCGTCGAGCCGGTTGCCGTGCTCGTGCACCTGCGCGCGCAGCAGCTCGACCTCGGCGAGAGCGGACCGACGAGGCCTCGGCGCGGGCCTCTGCCAGGCGCGCGTCGAGGTCGGCGTCGTCGATCTGACTCGGCCGGCGAGCCGTCGGCTCGCGAGGCGCCGGCGGACGAGCGCTCGCCGCCGCCGCAGCCGCGCCTCGCAGCAGTTCGATCTCCGCCGCCCGCGTGGCCAGCGCCGCGTCGAGCTCGGCCAGCGTCGACTCGAGCTCGGCGTTGTGGTGGCGGAGCGCCTCGGCCTCGGTGCGCGCCGCCTCGGTCTCGGCCTGGGCGACGTCGATGTCGCGCCTGCGCGGTCTCGAGGTCGTAGCTCGTGCTGGGCCTCGGAGCGCGACGATCGGGTCGCGCAGCGAGTTCGAGCTCGTCCTCGAGCGCCGTCACGCGCTCGCGTATGCCGGCGGTCTCGGCGCGCGCCGCCGCGACCGCATCGTCCATCGCCGACCGCCGCCGAGCTCACGCTCGGCCTCGCGCTCGTCGAGCGGCTGCTGCAACACCGTGACCTGCGCCTGCGCGTGCGCGAGCTGCTCATCGAATGCGGTGACCTCCCGGCGGCTCGCGTGCGCGCGTGCCTGCGCGACCTCGGCCGCGGTGCGCATCCGTTCGAGCTCGGAGGTGCGGTCGGCCAGCTGCGCCTCGAGCGCCGTCTGCGCGCGGGTGGCGGTCGTCGGCGCGGCCCGCACCTGCGCCTCGAGCGCGCCGGCGGCGGCTGCAGCGGCACGCGCGCGGGCCTCCGCCTGGTCGCGGTCCGCGAGCGCCTCGTCGCGGTCGGCGAGCGCCGCAGTCGCGCTCGGCGCGCGCCTCGTCGCGCTCGGTCCGCAGATGCGCCGAGGTCGGACTCGGCCGCCGCGCGCCGCTCGCGCTCGCTCTGCAGCCGGCGCTCCAGCTCGGCGATCGCCAGCCGCCGTGCCTCGGCGCGACGTTCGGCGTCGACCAGAGCGAGGACGCGGCCGGGTTCCTCTGCCGCCGGTCCGCTGACGGCGGCGTCGCCGCAGCGCCGGACACCGGCGACGGCGAGCATGCCGAGCGGGGCGCGCCGTCGCGCCGGGGCGGGCAGGCGCACATCTCGCCGTCGGGCAGCTCGAGCGCGAAGGTCGCGCCGCGGCTGACGTGCGTCGAGCGGCGCCGAGAACGCCGCGCGGATCAGACCGGCCGGGCCCGGCAGAGCGCGGGAGCTGCTCGTGCCGGTGCACGGTGCTCGCCGTTGGTGATCACGAGCGTCGAGCGTCCCGACGCCATGTCCGGAGCCGACGGCCGGGCGGCGACGCGCAGCAGCGCGGTGTCCGGGCGCGGCCTCGACCTGCTCGAACTCGATCAGCTCGAAGTGCGCGTCTGTGCCTCGGTCACGGCGCAGCTGATTCTATGTGATGTGCGAACCTCTCGCGCACATGAAGCTTCTCGTCACCGGCGGCGCCGGCTACATCGGCTCGATCGTCGCGCGGCTGCTGATCGACGAACGGCCACGAGGTCGTCGTGCTCGACAACCTCGAGCGCGGGCATCGCGAGGCGGTCCCGACCGAGGCGCAGCTGATCGTCGGCGACCTGCGCAACCCGGCGAGGTCCGCGCAGGCGCTGCGCGCGGGCGGCTTCGACGGCGTGCTGCACTTCGCCGCGCTCGCGCTGGTCGGCGAGTCGGTCGAGCACCCCGAGCTCTACTACCGCACGAACGTCACCGGCACACTCAACCTGCTGGAGGCGATGGTCGCTCACGACGTGCCGCGGCTGGTCTTCAGCTCGACCTGCGCCGTCTACGGCCAGCCGGACGAGGTCCCGATCCCCGAGACGCGCGCCGCCGCGGCCGCAGAACGCCTACGGCGCCTCGAAGCTCGCGGCCGACCACCTGATCGGCGACTTCTGCGTCGCCTACGGGATCGGCGCGGTCAGCCTGCGCTACTTCAACGTCGCCGGCGCGCACGGTGAGGCCGGCGAGGACCACGAGCCCGAGACCCACCTGATCCCGAACATCCTGCAAGGTGCCGCTGGGCGCAGCGCGACGCGCGTCGCAGATCTTCGGGACCGACTATCCGACCCCCGACGGCACGCGCCGTGCGCGACTACATCCACATCGACGACCTGGCGGACGCGCACGCTGCTCGCGCTCGCGCACGCGCGCGCCGGGCGAGCACCGGATCTTCAACCTCGGCAACGGCAACGGCTTCTCGGTGCGCGAGGTGATCGCGGCCGCCGAGCAGGTGACCGGGCCGTCGATCGCCGCGCGTCGAGGCGCCGCGCCGCCCCGGCGATCCGCCGAAGCTGGTCGCCGCCGGCCAGCAGATCCGCGACGAGCTCGGCTGGGAGCCGCAGAAGCCCGAGCTCGAGACGATGATCGCCGACGCCTGGGCCTTCGCCCAGGCGCACCCGCACGGCTACAGCGCCAGCTGAGCCAGTCTACCCGGGTAGCAGGTCCGCGAGCGCCGCCAGCGCCTGCGCGACCACCTGCTCCGGCGGCAGCGAGGCGTCGAGCACGCGGATCCGCTCAGGCTCGGCGGCGGCGAGCTGCCAGGTAGGCCTCGGCGATCCGCGCGAAGAACTCGGCGCCCTCGCGCTCGAGCCGGTCGGGCGCTTCCCCCCGGGCATCCGCGCGCGCTTGCGCGGATGCCGGATCGAGCGTCAGCAGCAGGGTCCGATCGGGCGTCAGGCCGCCGGTGGCGAACAGGTTGAGCTCGCGCACGGCCTCGATCCCGAGGCCGCGGCCGCGCGCCCTGGTAGGCCAGCGAGGAGTCGACGAAGCGGTCGAGCAGCACCCACTCGCCGCGCGCGAGCGTCGGCTCGAGCGCCTCCTCGACCAGCTGCGCGCGGGCGGCGGCGTAGAGCAGCGCCTCGGCGCGGGCGCCGACCGTCAGCGCCGGGTCCTTGACCAGCGCGCGCACCGCCTCGGAGGTCTCGCACGCCGCCGGGCTCGCGCAGCAGCCGCACGTCGATGCCCGCGCTGCGCGAGCGCCGCCTGCAGCGCCGGCCGCGAGCGTCGTCTTGCCGGCGCCGTCGACGCCCTCGATCGTGATCAGCCGGCCGCGCGTCGCTCATCGCGCGCGGACTGTAACGGCGGCCGGTCGCCGCAATAGCGACTCGTGGATCGGATGCTGGAGGCGCTCGAGCGACATCCCAACGCCCGCGCGGTGCTCGGCGCCGGCGCTGGAGCCCGAGCGGCAGGCCCTCGCACGCGTACCTGTTCCACGGTCCCGGCGGCGCCGGCAAGCGGACGCTCGCGCGCGAGGTCGCCGCGCGCGCTGCTGGCGCAGGGCGCGCCCGATCCGGCCAGCGCGCAAGCGCGCGCGCTGGCCGGGGCACACCCGGACCTCACCTGGGTCGTCCCGAGCGGTGCGCACGAGATCCTGGTCTCCGACATCGACGAGCCGGTGGTCGCGGCGGCCACGAGGACGCCGTTCGAGTCGGCGCGGCGCGTGTTCGTGATCGAGAGCGCCGAGCAGCTCGGCGACGAGGCCGCCAACCGGCTGCTGAAGACGCTCGAGGAGCCGGCCTCGTTCGTGCATCTGATCCTGATCACCGACCGGCTGGCGGACGTGCTGCCGACGATCCGCTCGCGCTGCCAGGTGGTGCGCTTCGACGCGCCCGGCGGTGGAGGAGCTCGCGGCCGAGCTGTCGGCGCCGGGCGTCGACGCCCGAGGTCGCCGCAGGCGTACGCGCGGCTCAGCCTCGGCGACGCCGGGCGCGCGCGGGAGCTGGCCGCGGCCGAGGGTGGCGAGCTGCGCGACGCGCGCGCAGGAGCTCGTGCGCCGGGCGCTCGCGGGCGAGGCGGCCGCGGCGGCGCCGTGGGACGAGCCTGCTCGCGGCGGTGCGGGCGCGAGGCGAGCGGCTGCGGGTCGAGCTCGAGGAGCGTGCAGGCGGCCGAGCTCGAGCTGCTGCCCAGCCGCGAGCGCAAGCGCGCCGAGACCGAGTGGGACGAGCGGGTCAGGCGCGCGCGGCGGCGGGTCGAGACCGGCGCGCTCGAGCTGGCGCTCGACCTGGTCGAGACGTGGCTGCTCGACCTCGTCGGCGCTCGGCGTCGGGGCGCGCCGACCTGGTGCGCAACTGGGACCGGCTGGGCGAGCTGCGGGCCGACGCGGAGGTCGGGCGCGGCGGCGATGCGAGCGGCTCTGCGCCGCGCGGTCGAGCTTGGTCGAGGACACGCGCCAGCGCTTCCAGCTGAACGTCAGCGAGGATCTCGCGCTCGAGGCGCTGACCTACCGGCTCGAGCAGGTCCTGGCGGGGTAATGGCCGGTCTCTGGCATCGCGCGTCCGCGAGCTGACGCCAGCGCAGCGGACCGCGCGGTCGCGCGTGTCTACCTGCGCCGCCGCGGCCGGTGACGAGTAGGAGTTCATCGCGCTGATGCGCGAGAGCCGCGCCTTCCACAGGCCGTGGGCGAGCGCGCCGACCGACGCCGGCGCGCTTCGCCGCCTACCTGGAGGACTCGCGGCGTTCCGACTTCGAGGCGTTCCTCGTGTGCCGGCGCGGCGGACGACAGATCGTCGGGTTCTTCAACGTCTCCCAGATCGCGCGCGGGTCGCTGCAGAGCGCCTACCTCGGGCTACGCCGCCGGCGAGCGTTCGCCGGCCAGGGCTACATGCGCGAGGGCGATCGAGCTCGTGCTGCGCGCCGCGTTCGTCGAGCTGCGGCTGCACCGCCTGGAGGCCAACATCCAGCCCGGCAACGCAGGCCTCGATCGCGCTCGCGCGCGGGGCGGGCTTTCAGCGCGAGGGCTTCTCGCCGCGGTACCTGAAGATCGGCGGGCGCTGGCGCGACCACGAGCGCTGGGCGTTGTTAGCCGAGGATTGGCGTCGCGCTCGCGGCCTTTCCTAGCGCGCCGGGTCGCGGTAAGGTCTTGGCGCGCCGATGCCAAGACGCCTTCAGATCCTGCTGGGGATCGGAGGAACGGGATTCGGATGTCAGTGTGCGTCTCAGGTGGTGTTTGCGGTGCTCGCCTGCGCGGGCACGCTGATGTTCGCGGCGGGCGGCAGCAAGTCGCTCGGCGTCGCTCAGAACCGTGCGGCGTGGCGGTTCGTCACGACGCCACAGCGCACGCGGCCACGGCTGCCGCGGTGACGAAGTTCCTGCTGCACGCGGGCATCGCGTACTACGTCTTCGACCACTACATCTGGAAGCCGTTCAAGGCCGGTGACCTGCACGGTTTCACGCACGCGTTCAAGATCGCCAAGGCCGGCTTCGCGGCGCTGTTCGTCTACCACGAGGTGAAGCTGATGATCGCCGACGTCAAGAGCAGCAAGCTGCTGTCCTTCCTCGCGACGCCGATCACCGCTGTGGTCGCGAAGCTGGAGTCGCTGAAGTCGGACATCACCGGCGGCAACCTGAACGCGTCGACAGCGTGCAGAGCGGGCTCGGTTCGATCAAGCAGCAGGCCGACGCCAAGGGCGTCGTGATCAAGGAGATCACGCACTCGCTCTAGTGTCCCGGGCGGAAGTCCGCGCTCGCGAGAGAGGAGCCAGCATGACCGAGGAGCCCGACCGCGAGCCCTCTCTTGAGACTGTCGAAACGGGCCCGGTCGCGGGGGCAGTCGACGAGGTGCCGGTAGCGACGGTGGCGATGGACGCCGCGTTTGCGCCTACGACATCGGTCCGGACTTCAAAGCACCCGCTGCGAAACATTTCGGAGGTCCGACACTTCTTCCGGACCAACGACGTACCCGTTTACTTCTTCGGAGCGACACCGTTCAACCTGTTGGGCCTCGACCGCTGGGTGCGCAACTTCACCTACGTCGCCTATTACGACGCCTGGGACGGTGCCCACCCACGGGTGTTCACCCCGCGGCACAGGCAGTACAGCGAGTTCGGCAGTGGCGAGGAGATCAACAACTGGTTACTGGAGAACGCCGAAGTTCGCGCGTTCATCGACGGCCGGCGGCCGCGCCGGCGTCCGGCCAAAGATCGCGATGGTGTTCTTCGACGAGGCGACCGAGCGGATCTGCGAGGAACTCGGCTACGACCTGATCCTTCCGTCCGCCGCAACTGCGCAACCATCTCGACTCGAAACTCGTCACGACCCGCCTCGGCGACGAGGTCGGGGTGCCGAGCGTGCCCAACACGATGGGTGAGGCGGATGACTGGGACGGGCTCGTCAAGCTCGCGCAGAAAGCCGGGCTTGGCACCGACCTGGTCGTCCAGACCGCGTACGGCGACTCCGGCAAGACGACCTTCTTCGTCGCCTCCGAGGAGGACTGGCGCAAGCACGAGAAGGACATCGTCGGCCAGCAGGTCAAGGTGATGAAGCGGATCAACAACCGCCCGATAGCCGTCGAGGCGGTGCTGACGAAGTCCGGGACGATCGTCGGACCGTTCATGTCAGAGCTGACAGGCCACCCCCAGCTGACCCCCTACCGGGGCGGCTGGTGTGGCAACGAGATGTTCCCTGAGGTGCTGACCGGCGAGCTGCGCCACCGGGCCTCGGAGCTCGTGCGACTGCTCGGGGACCGGCTCGGCCAGGAGGGTTACCGCGGGTTCTTCGAGGTCGACGTGCTGGTCGATGTCGACGCGGAGGAGGTGTATCTCGGGGAGCTGAACCCACGGATCAGCGGCGCCTCCTCGATCACCAATGTCACCGCCGGTGCATACGCCGACGTCCCATTGTTCCTGTTCCACCTGCTCGAGTTTCTCGATGTCGATTTCCAGCTCGACACGGACGAGATCAATGAGCGTTGGCAGGAACTCGCGTCGGTCGACCTGTGGTCGCAGATGATCCTGAAGGAGGTATCGCCGGGAGTCGAGCGGATCGACACGGCGGCGCCGACCGGTCAGTACTCGCTGGACTCGAGCGGCGCACTGGTGTTCCGCCGTGCCGCGCTCGACTGGCACATGCTGCAGAACGAGAGCGAGGCGTTCTTCCTGCGGATCTATGGGCCGGGTGACTTCCGCTGGAAGGGCGCGGACCTCGGCGTGCTCGTCACCAAGGGGCGACTGCAGACCGGGACGCCGGGTAAGCCCGCCGCGCTGACGATCCGAGCCAAGCATCTGATCGCCTCGATCCGTGCCCACTACAGTGGCACCCCGGTGATGCCGCCTCCGCATACTCCGCAGATGGACATCGGCAAGTCTGACCCGGCCGCGCAAGGCAATGCGAAGAGGGGACACTGACGGTGCTCGGCGGCTCAGCTGCCCGTCCACTTTCGGACGTGACACTGGAGAACTGGCAGACGGTCCCACAGCTCCGTTGGTCGTTTCAGCACATCGAGGAGCTTTTCCCGACCGCGCTGATTTCGCGGGGCTCGGGCCCGGTCGCCAGCCTCCAACAACAGCCTGAGCCGCTCGGTGACGTCGCCGTCGAGCTCCCCGACGGGACAGGTTCGACGGTGAGCGAGGTCATCGGGGAAACAGACACTGACGGCTGGATCGTCGTCCACCACGGCTGCGTGCTGGCCGAGTCCTACCCCGACGGAATGCCGGCCGAGACGCGGCATCTGCTGATGTCCGTCAGCAAGTCACTGGTCGGGACCGTGGCCGGTGCGCTGATCGCGAGCGGCGAGCTTGACCAGAGCCGACCCGTGACCGACTACGTGCCCGCACTTGGGAACAGTGGCTACGACGGCGCAACGGTTCGCAACTTGCTCGACATGCGCTCGGGCATCCGCTTCTCCGAGGACTACCTGAACCCCGGTGCAGAGGTCCGTCTGATCGAGCAGGCGATCGGGTGGGCACCCCGGCAGCATGCCGGTGTACCGCGGACGATGTACGACTTCCTGCTCACATTGCAGCTGCAGCGTCCCCACGGCGGACCGTTCGAGTACCGCAGTTGCGAGACGGATGTGCTCGGCTGGGTCTGTGAGGAGGCCTCAGGCGTTCGCATGCCGGAGCTGATGTCGCGCCTGCTGTGGTCGCGTCTCGGCGCCGAGAGCGACGCGGCGATCGCGGTCGACTCGGCCGGCGCCGCGATGTTCGATGGCGGGCTCTGTACGACCCTGCGTGACCTCGCACGGTTCGGCACGATGCTGGTCCAGCGCGGTCAGTCGATGACGGGCGAGCAGATCGTCCCGGAATGGTGGATCGAGGACTCGCTACGTGGCGATCCCGACAGCCGGCAGGCGTTCGCCGACAGCCCCACCGTCTCACTCATGCCAGGCGGCATGTACCGCAACCAGTTCTGGCTGCCGTTTCCAGACCGCAACGTATTGCTCTGCCTCGGAATCCACGGCCAGATGGTGTACGCCAACTGCGACACCGGCCTCGTCGGCGCGAAGCTGTCCAGCTGGCCGGAGCCTCAGCACGCGACCAAGCTGTTCTCGGCGCTTCGAGCGTTCGACACGATCTCGGCGTTGCGCGCAT
>CAVTQA010000052.1:0-98173 GCA_963736715.1 uncultured Alphaproteobacteria bacterium
CTCATTGGGGCTCCTGTCATGGGTGAGGTTCTAGGCCCCTCACTCAAGACAGGACGCCTGCTTCCCGCTACTTCTCCGACCCCTCTTCTCGCTACAAGTTACCGCGAGAGCGGTTTAGTCCATCGGCGCTGACCCGCCATTACTCTCTCAATCCCAGGCTGTGTCTGAGCTTTGAGCTAGACCGAACTTTGACCACTTTTTAAATGAAGCAATTAAAAAGATCTGATATTCGTTGTACAAGCGGTCATGTAAAATGTCGATTTCTATTGATAAGCACGTAGTTCTATGATCGTTACGGCGCATGTATGTGGCCGTCATCCCCAACCGAGGCTCACCACCCGCCATCCTGCTGCGGGAGAGTTATCGCGAGGCCGGCAAGACCAAAAACCGAACCCTCGCCAATCTGTCCCGCTGGCCCGCCGAGCGCATCGAGCAACTCCGCGCCGGGCTGCGCGGCGACAAACTGCTGCCCGCCGCCGAGGCGGTGGAAATTGTCCGCGCGCTGCCACACGGCCACGTGCTGGCCGCGCTCGGCACCGCGCGCCGCATCGCGCTCGACGCCGTGCTGCCGCGCCGGGCGGCGCAACGCCGTGGGCCTTCAGCCCACGGGCTTGACCCGTGGGGCGATCTGGCGCTGGCGCTGATCGTCGCCCGCCTGCTCGAGCCGGCGGCCAAGCTGGCGACCGCGCGAATGCTGGACCCCGCCACTGCCAGCCATTCGCTGGGCGAGATGCTGGCGCTCGGCAAGGTCGCCGCCAAGGAAGTCTATGCCGCGCTCGACTGGCTGGGCCGCGAGCAGCCGTTCATCGAAGCCACATTGGCCCGCCGCCACCTCAAGGATGGCGCGCTGCTGCTCTACGATGTCACCTTCACTTATCTCGAAGGACGCTGCTGCGAACTGGCGCAGCATGGCTACAGCCGCGACCACCGTAGTGACCGGCCGCAGATTGTCATCGGTCTGATGTGCGCGGCTGATGGCTGCCCGGTGGCGGTCGAGGTGTTCGAGGGCAATACCGCCGATCCGCTGACGCTGGCGGCGCAGATCGACAAGCTGAAGCAGCGCTTCAAGCTGCAGCGCGTGGTGATGGTGGGCGACCGCGGAGTGCTGACCAGCGCGCGGATCGAGCAGACGCTGCGCCCGGCCGGTCTGGATTGGATCACCGCGCTGCGAACCCCGGCGATCAAGCAGCTCGCCGCCGCGGGCGGGCCGTTGCAGCCCTCGCTGTTTGATGACCACGACATGCCCACGGGTCAAGCCCGTGGGCTGAAGGCCCACGAGATCACCAGCCCCGACTATCCGGGCGAACGCCTGGTGGTCTGCAAAAACCCGTTGCTCGCCGAAGAGCGGGCCCGCAAACGCGCCGAGCTGTTGGCCGCCACCGAGAACGAGCTCGCGCGCATTGCGGTCCGCGTACAGCGGGCGCGCCGTCCACTGCGCGGCGCCGCGGCGATCGGCCAGGCGGTTGGCGCAGTGCTGGGACGGCGCCACATGGCCAAGCATTTCCAGATCAGCATCGCCAACGAGACGTTCAGCTTTGCCAAAAACTCCGTCAGCATCGCCGCCGAGGCCGCGCTCGACGGCATCTATGTGATCCGCACCAGCCTGCCGGCCAAACAGTTCGATGCCCCCGCCACAGTGCGCGCCTACAAAAGCTCAGCGGCGTCGAGCACGCCTTCCGCTCGCTGAAGACCGTCGATCTCGAACTGCGTCCGGTGTTCCACTGGACCGCGCCGCGGGTGCGCGCCCACGTCTTGCTCTGCATGCTGGCCTATTATCTGCAATGGCACATGCGCCGGTGCCTCGCCCCGATGCTGTTCGTCGATCCCGATCCGGCCGCCGCCGCGGCGCAGCGCGCCTCACCGGTGGCCAAGGCCGAGCCCTCGCCAGCCGCGCGATGCAAGGCCGCCCGCAAACGCACCGACCCTGCAGATGGCGAACCACTCCCGGTGCACAGCTTCCACACCCTCATGAGCGATCTCGCCACGCTCACCCGCAATGTCGTCCGTCTCGGGCGCGATCGCCTCATCGCCATCTTCGCCACCCCTACCCCTACCCAGCGCCGCGCCCTCGACCTGCTCGGCGTCACCCCCACCGCGTAGACAGACCGACACCACCGCTGCAAACTATATCAATGGTTTACGCTCAAAAGAGGGCAAGGTTCGGTCTAGGAGGGAGCCGGCGCGTTCCATCATCGCGCGATGAATTTGCGCGATGATCTCGAAGGATCGTTTTCGTTTGTTGTGGTCGAAAATGCTCGCCGTCACCATCAGCTCGTCGGCGCGGGTTCGGCGGATGAAATCATCGAGGCCGCGTCGAACGGTGTCCCGCGCCCCGACGATCGCGCAAGCTTGCGCGTCGTCCAGTATCGCGCGGGCGTAGGGATCGAGCCGCGCGTCCAAATCTTCGACCGGCGCGGGCACCGGGCCGCGGCGCCCGAGCCTGTTGTTGAGCGTCGACTGCTGCAATGACGAGAACAGAAACCGCGCCTCGTAGTCCGATTCCGCCGCTACGACGACGACGCCGAGCATCACATGGGGCAGGGCGAGTTGCGCCGAGGGGCGGAACCGCTCGCGGTAGATCGCCATCGCCTGCATCATCATAGCCGGCGCGAAATGCGAGGCGAAGGCGAACGGCAGGCCTAGATACGCCGCGACCTGCGCGCCATAAAGGCTGGACCCGAGTATCCAGATCGGCACCTCCAACCCGGCGCCGGGAATCGCCTGCACCGCCTGATCCGGCTCCGCCGGCTGAAAATAGCCCATCAGTTCGACGACATCCTGGGGAAACTGGTCTATGTCGGCGAGCAGGTTTCGGCGGATCGCCCGGTTGGTGATCTGGTCCGACCCGGGCGCGCGCCCGAGACCCAGCTCGACCCGCCCCGGATGCAGGGCGGCGAGGGTGCCGAACTGTTCCGCGATCACCAGTGGGGCGTGGTTCGGCAGCATGATGCCACCGGCGCCGATTCGGATACTGCTTGTGCCGGCCGCCACGTGGGCGAGCGTCACCGCTGTTGCTGCGCTCGCGATCCCTGGCAGGTTATGGTGCTCCGCCATCCAGAAACGCCGATAGCCGAGCGCCTCGACGTGACGCGCCAGGTCGAGCGAATTCCGCAACGCCTGACCGGCATCGCCGCCTTCGGTGATGGGGGAAAGGTCGAGAACGGAGATTGGGACCATCTGGCGACTATCCAATCATCGCGGCGGCCTGGCGACGCATCGTTGAATCCTCAATTGGGGTGGTCAGATCACCTGATTGCGCAATGGCTCTTCGCCGTGCCGGAGGCGCCCTAGATTGTCGCGCAGGATCTCGATCATATTGTCCTCGTATCGCCGAGTCTCGCCCGCGGTGTGTGGGGTGAGGAGCACATGCTCCATTCCCCACAGCGGCGAGCTGGGTGCAAGCGGTTCGTCGACCGTCACGTCGATGCCGGCGCCGGCGATGCGCCGTGCGGCAAGCGCCTCGACGAGCGCTGCCTCGTCAACGACCCGTCCGCGGGCGATGTTGACGAGATAGGCGGAGGATTTCATCCGGGCAAGCGCCTCCGCGTCGACCAGTTTCTCGGTCTCCCTGGTCAGCGGACAGGTGAGGGCGACAAAATCGGCCTCGGGCAATAGGGATTTGAACTCTCCCATCGCATGCACCGCGTCCGCCGCGCCGCGGCCGGCCGCGGGATCGCGCCGCAGCCCGACGACGCGCATATCGAAGGCTTTGGCGAACTGCGCGAGACGCCCGCCGATCTGCCCCAAGCCGACGACAAGGAGCGTCTTGCCGCCGAGCTCGTCCTCCCGCCCGGAGAGATCGCCGATCATGCCGCGCCAGACGCGCTTTGCCTGGTTGTCCCGCGCCTCGGGAAGCCGGCGGCTCAGCGCTAGAATAAGAGCCATCGCGTGCTCTGCAACGGCGCGATAGTTGACGCCGCGCGCGCTCGCTAGGCGGATGCCGCGCTTCTTCAGTTCTTCGAGCGGAAACTGGTCGGTGCCAGCGCCGATCGCCTGGATAAAGCGAAGCTTGCTTGCGCGATCGAGAAGGCCGTCGTGCCACAGCCCCGAGATTACGAGCACGTCGGCCTCGCCCACCCGGTCCTTCAAGGTCTCGGGATCGCGAACGGCGAAACTGTTGATGCCGGTATTGAGGGCCGAAAACCGCTCATACAGCTGATAGGCGACATGGGCGAAGCAGATCGCGAGCTTGTCGTTGGGCGGAAGCAGAGCCGCTCTCCGTTCGAAGCGCCCCAGGTCAGGGATGGTGGTCTTCCTTACCACTCCTCGGCCGTTAAGTGGGCTTCGAAGAAATTTTTTCTCTGTAACCAGGTAGAGGGTGCGAGGCCGACGGCACGGCTGCAGCGATGAGGCAGGGCGATCCCACCATATCCAACCTCTTTGTCAGATCGGTGCACGAGCGGCTCATTAGCCCGCCGTCGAGGCGGATGCCGAGGTCGAGGCGGCTCCGGTATTCGGGAGCCAGTGATGGAAACCGCGCCGCAGTCGCCGGGAACCGGCAACGGGGTCAAGCTCGCCCTCGGCTGGGGTTTTGTCAGCATTCCGCTGGTTTGGGGTATCGTCCAGACCCTGGTCAACGCCATCAGGCGTTTGGTCTCACGGATAGCCGCGTGCAGTCTCGATTAAAGCGATCCCATTGTGTCGTGATCTCGGGCATTCTGGTCGGACCCAAATTTGCTCGCGGGAGGTGCCATGCAGCCGCGCGATTACGGCCCGTTTCCTTATACTCCAATCAACGACCGTCCAAAACTGGAGTGGCCCGGCAGCGCGCGGGTAGCCGTCTGGGTCATCCCCAATATCGAATTTTTTCCTCTTACTCGCGGCATTGCCGGCCATCCAGGGGCGCCGCCGGGCAATCCGCCTTCGGTGCGCGCCTGGGCGCAGCGCGACTATGGCAACAGGGTCGGCATCTGGCGGCTGATGGATGTGCTGAGCAAACACGGCGTCCGAGCCAGCCCGACCCTCAACAGCGATATTTGCGATCACCATCCTCAGATCGTCCGAGCGGCAGTCGAACTCGGTTGGGAGATCCTGGGGCACAATCAGACAAACAGCGTATGGCTCGACCAATTGAGCCCAGAGGAGGAGCGCCAGACGATAGCACGCACGCTGTCTCGGATAGCCGAGATGACCGGACGAAAGCCGGTCGGTTGGCTAGGCGCCGGTCTCGCCGAGACCTGGCACACGCTCGATTTCCTCGCCGAGGAAGGCTGTGAGTACGTTGCCGATTGGGTGAATGACGACCAGCCTTATTTCATGGATGTCGGCGGCAAGCGGTTGGTGTCGATTCCGTATTCTTACGAGATCAACGATGCGCCGCACTTCCAGTACCGGAACGGCACGATTGACCAGTTCGAAAACATGATCCGCCGCCAGTTCGACACGCTCTACGCCGAGGGCGCCCACTCGGGCAGAGTGATGGCGATTTGCCTGCATCCCTATCTGATCGGAGTGCCGCACCGCATCGCCGGCCTGGATTCCGCGCTACAATACATTCGCTTGCACGACCGGATCTGGTTCGCCACCGGCGAAGAGATCGTGCGGGCTTGGCTGCAATCGGGCGCGACTTTTTAGGTCACCACAAACCGAGCGCCACCGCGAGACCGAACAGTGTGCCGCTCGCGAAGAACAGCACCAGCGGGTGCAGGAGCGGCCGACACACGATCAGGGCCGTCGAAATTGTTGCCGCAAGCCAGACGGCGGGGCCACCAGGTGAAACCCGCAACACAGTGATCCCGCCGGCAAGGATCAGTCCGGCGGCGATCGGTGCCAGACCCCGCTCTACCGCCGAGTGCCAGACCGAGCCGCGCCCGCGGCTCCACAGCCGGGCGCCGGCGTAGACGAGCAGCGACGACGGCAGGTAAAGGGCGATAGTCGCGGTCAAGGCGCCCGCCAGACCTGCCACTTTCAAGCCGATCAACGTCGAGAGCATTGTTCCGGGGCCGGGTGCGGCACGCGATATCGCAAAGAGATCGGCAAACTCGCGCTGCGTCGTCCAGGCGTGAACGTCCACGGATTGGTGTTCGATTTCGGCGAGGAGGGCAGCGCCGCCGCCGATCGATAGCAGCGACAAAGGGGCAAACACCAGCGCCATTGCCAGCAATGTCCTGAAGTCATCAGGCATCGCCATCGTGCCTGTCAAGAAGCGCCAGGGCGATGCTGATCGGTGCGACGCAGAGGACGACCGGTATCATTGGCCAGCGAAGCACGCCGACCGAGAGCACGGTCGCAGCGGTAACCGCGAGAGGCCCGGCGCTCGCCCGCCTAAATCGCACGAGTTGGAGGCCGGTGGCGAATGTCAAGCCAATCGCCGCCGCCGCAACGCCGTCGAGTACGGCGTGAAGGGTCGCGCTTTGGTCAATTCGTGCGTAGCCCGCCGCCAACGCCAGAATGATTGCCAGCGGCCCCGATAAAAGCCCAAGCACTGCCGCCAGTGCCCCGAGGCCGCCACGCAGCTGTTGGCCCACCTGAATAGTAAGATTGACCCCGCCCGAGCCCGGCATCAAGCGCGCTAAAGCCGCGCCTGACAAAAACTCCGTGTGGTTGATCCAGCGCCGGCGCTTGACGATCTCGCGATAGAGCCAGCCGGCGGTGCCGCCGCCGAAGCTCACCACGCCGAGGCAAAAAAAAGCAGCAAAGATCGCCGGCAATCCGACCTTTTGGCGCATGTCGATCGTCTCTCCAGTCATTTCCGCTCCAACGGACAATTGCCCGGCTCCGCCCGCCGGTTATAGGAGGAGAGAGTGCCCTTCGCCTTCGGAATCGGAATAGCAGGCTCCTGCGGCGGGCACGGTAGCGCATTGCAGCGATCGCTTCGGCTCGGCATGGTAGAAGTATGACCGAGAACAGCCCGACGACCATCCGCAGTCCGGAAGTCAATATTGAGGGTGCCGGCTACACGGTGACCGTACGCGGACTCGTCGTGATGTGCAGCATCGGGATACGCGCGGGTGAGCGTGAGCGCAGGCAGCGCGTTCGCGTCTCGGTCGACCTCATGGCTGCGGACCCCTTCCCCGGAGAGGATCGCCGGCGCATCATCAATTACGAGAAAATTGTAGCCGGGATCCGCGAAGTCGCAAACGCCGGACATATCGATTTGTGCGAGGGTTTCGCCGAGCGGGTCTGCAATGCTTGCTTTGCCGATCCGCGCGTCGCACGGGTTCGGGTGTGGGTCGAAAAGCTCGATGTCTTCCCGGACGCCGAAGGGGTCGGCGCCATCCTCGAGCGAGCGCGGCCGGCTTGCGCCCCACCCGGATGAATTCCGCTCAGCTCTCTGCGATGGCCCGCCACACGGCGAGCGCTTGGCGTGTCTCGGCGACATCGTGGACCCGCAAGACTTGAACGCCCTGCTGAACCGCGGATAGCGCGGCCGCGAGCGAACCGGGCAGGCGCGCCTTCGGCGGCTCACCCTTGCTCAGCCGGGCGATCGTCGATTTGCGGGATACGCCAAGCACGATGCCGCAGCCGAGAGTATGAAACGAGGCGATTCCGGAGAGCAACTCAAGGTTGTGGGACACGAGTTTTCCGAATCCGATACCCGGGTCAATGGCGATCTGTTCCCTTGGGATCCCGGCGGCAATGCAAGCCTCGATGCGCCCCTTCAGGAATTCCAGCACTTCGATCAGCGGGGAATCGTAGGCTGGGTCGCGCTGCATGGTCTGCGGTTCACCGCGCATATGCATCAGAAGGACCGACACGCCGCGCCGAGAAATCAGAGCGACACTTCCCGTATCGTGCGTCAGCGCCGACACGTCGTTGACGATCCGCGCTCCGGCATCGAGCGCGACCTCCATGACTGCTTTGTGTCGGGAATCGATCGAAACGACGGCGCCGGACTCTACCAGGGCGCGCACGACCGGTTCGACGCGACGGATCTCTTTCTCCGGAGGGAGTTCACCGGCCCCGGGGCGCGTCAATTCGCCCCCAACGTCGATAATGTCAGCTCCTGCCGTCAAGAGTGCCCGGCCCTGGGCGATCGCACGTTCCGTATCAAACCACTGTCCGCCGTCGGAGAAGCTGTCGGGCGTTACGTTGAGGACGCCCATAACGATGGGGCGATTGAGATCAAATCCCGCCCACCGCGGTCGCGGGGCCGACAGGAGCGCGAGCTGCTCTCGCATCCGCTGGGCGAAGCGTGCACCAGCCCCGGCAATCCATAGCTCGAAGTCCGCAACGGAGGCCGTCACCGAGATCGGGCGCCGGTCGAGCCCGAGACTTAGCGCCGCTATCAAACTAAACGCCGAGCTAGAACTGGTCAGCTGCCGAGCGTGGCCGCAGGCAACGGCCTCCGTTGCGGCTCGGCCGCTGATCAGGCCCAGTGGACGTAGCCACAGGCGGTCCGCGCTAACGCCGTCCAGCTGCGCCCAGCCATGTCTCATTGCTCGTTCCTTAGCGACATGCATCGCGAAGGATAAACGGGCGGCCCAAAAAAGTCGCTAAGTCGGCGCTGACCCCGGCCGCGTTTGGGGAGCGGACCGAGGGACTAGTCGGCGGCAGCTCTGACGCAGTGGTGCGGTGGCCGAAGGTGCAGCGGCAAGCGCTTCGAAGACGCCAAACGGAAATCGTGAGATTTGGAAAACTGGGGGCGGCGCGGAGCGCTCGACGCGCAAGGAGCGTTATAGGCGTGCGCAACGGTAGCACCCTGCGTCGGGATCCCGAATATGAGGTTGGAGGTAGGTATGAGGCGACTAATCCTTACTGCGTCGGCTATCGCCCTCGGCGTCGGCCTGACTTGTGCCGGCGCCATTCCGGCAAATGCCTGGAGCCACCATGCCGCTATGCATTCACGCGCGACGCAAATGTCTAGCGCCGCGGTCCGGGATATCCAGCAAAAGCTTCAGGCCGATAACCTTTACAGTGGAAAGATTGACGGGATGCTCGGACCACAGAGCCGCCGCGCTATTGCAGACTACCAGAAGCAGAACGGTCTGCGCGTGACCGCCAACCTCGATCGGCAGACGAGGGATAGCCTGCTCGGTACAACGGGCACGGGTACTCCACCGGCATCGACCACCCGCATGACCCCGGCTCCGAGCCAGGGCGGGGCAAACATTCCGGCCCCGCACCAGGGCGGAGCGAATTATCAATCCGCGCCGAGCGGCGGTAATTCAGCGACCGGCAGGTAGCTGCCCAGTCCCGTTCTCTGCGCCCCGCCTCGAGCGGGGCGCTCGTTTCTCGCAGCAGAGGTGTGAAGCCCCCCGCTCAGCTTGTGGACGACGGGCCGCGGCTATTTGGGCCAGGTCAAGCGCGAGGTGGCCAGGTGGACCGCGCCATTTTAGCTAATCTCACGGATGACTTCTGGGAGGCGGACCCGGGCGCGCGCCGAGAAACGCCGGCCCAGCGCCATTCCCTTCGTTTCGTTTCCGGGGTCCGGGCACTACGAATTCCGCATCCCAACACCAGCTCGGCGTGCGGCCCGCGTGCAGCGTTTCGAGATTACAGTCATTACGGAACCGCCATGTTGCCGATAGCCCCGGTGCAGCCGGGCGGCGGCGGGTACATCTGCGTGATCCCGGCCGCCGCCCGCGTCGCGTACTGCACGTCGCCGATCTCGGTCACCTGGCCCGGGTCGGGGTATTGCGACCCGGCGGGATTGAGGCGGAAAGCCGCAAAAGGGTATGACCCATAGGGGGTTGGATTGCTTACCGGACCGCCGACAAAGACATTGTTGTTCCAGGTGTCGGGCGGCGAAGGATTGGCCATGATTGAAGTCCCCGACCCGTAGGGGCCCGGCCCGATATACATGAACCAGTGCGTCGTCGTCGGGTCGTCGTCGATGAAGATATTGTTGTTGACCAGGATTTGATAGACGAGCGCGGGGTTGTAGCCGCCTTCGAAGTCCGTCGCCCAGCCGGACTGCTGCTGTTGATTGCTGCCGACGCCCTTGACGAGCGTGTTATTGTCGAGGTGCGAGTCCATGCCGTTGCCGATGGCTTGCGCGAAATTGACCTCCTCGCTGTCTACAAAATAAGGATCCTGCGATCCCTTCAGCAGGTTGCGCGTGACGTTCGTGGTGATCGCGCGGCACTTGACTTCATGGCCGACCAGCTCCTGCTCGGAGATCGAATGGTCGATGCTAAAGGTCGAGCCGCCTTCGCCAATGTAGATGTTGTGGCTGGGCCCGGCTGAGCCACCGCCGCGCGCAAAGTGCGAATTTCTGAATGGCATTATTGAAGGCCCCGTTGTTGCCAGTGATCAGGCCCATATTGCCGTCGTGGATATAGACGTTACGCAAGGTCACGTTGCCGAGCGCCGCATAGACCGCGCCCGACGGGGCTTGGTTAACCCAATCCGAGATCTCCAGATTGTCGATTGTCACAATATCGTTGGAGGCGCCCCAAAAAACGATCGTACCTTTGCCGTTGCAGCTAAAGGCCGGGCCGGGAAAATCGCTGCCGGGGCGATGTTGCCGACGAGATTGTTGGCCGAACCGGTTCCCGCAATGAACTGAAACGGCGTCACGCCGCCGCCGGCCGATTGTTGCACCCTCGGCAGCAACGTCTGAGCCAGGCTTCCTTGATGCGTGACGACGATCGGCACATTGAGTGTCGTCGAAGTCTGCGCGCCGGCTGAGGCGGCGAGCAGTATGGCGGCGAGATAGGCAATAAATTTCATCATTGTTGCGTCGCTATCAGTGTGATGTAATCGGTGATCGTGCTCAAATTGGGACCGATGCCGGGCCCGCTCGGGTTGACGATGATGTTGCCGCTGGTGGGCGAGCCCGCCAGTGAGAAAATACCTCCGGCATCGAAATTCGGCGAACCAAAGCCGATTGTGCCGACAAAGGGCGATCCATCGCTCATCGCCACCGTGTAGGTCGCCACGACCGCGCCGAGGGGGGTCGTGTCCGGCATTTGAGGGGTGCCCGGAGTCACGGCGATCATAGGTACGGGCGGCGGCGCGCCAGTGGCTCCCGTGATCGCCGCGCTGGTCGCGGCGAGGATAAAGGTGTTGTTGAGAAAGAACCTGACCTCGTATTGCCCCGCTTGCGCCGGCACAACAAGGTGAACAGTCCCACCAGTGACGCCCGGTGCAGGCGGGACCGAATTACCTGCAGCGTCGGTCGAAAGCCATTTCCACGATGGCGGGTTGCTGCTGCCGGTGGGGGCGCCGACGGCATAGACGCCCAGCCAATCGCCCGGATTGCCCGGCCCGTTTGATACGGTGGCTGCGATTGTGGCCCCAGCCAATACCGTCACCGGGCCCGTAGAGCCGTTAATTTGGATTGAAGGCGATGGCGGCGGTGGCGGCGGTGGTGGTGGCGAAGCGGCCATCGCTATGTCGACCGTGAAGGTTGCCAAGCCAGTGAATATGGTACTCGATCCTATTGCGCGAATCCGGACTGAGTAGTATCCCGGCGCCGCCGGCACGCTCCACGCGGTCACCAGATTGTTGCCCGCGATCGCGAAGTAACCGATAGACCCCTTCGTCAGAATATAATTGCACGGAATGACTGTCCCCGATGCGTCAGTCGTGGTTAAGACGCCGATAGCTGTTCCAGCTGGTACGCTGTTGCCAATGGTTAGATTGCTAATTGTGATCGCCATAAATCTCTCTCGTTAGATACAATGCGCGTCGTGCTATGTGACATTTGCCAGCTGGCGTCAGCGACGGATCGTCGTCCGACAGGCCAATCACGCTTAAGTATCGATGACAGGCGCCGGCGTGCTCCAGGCCTTGCCGCCGATGATCTCACAGGCCAATGGAAACTCAGGCGTTGCGGAGTTCTGAGGAACCGGCTCACGAGGCTAAACACCTATAGCCACCCCTCACGAATGGCATGTTCCCGGCGAGCCTCGGCATACTGCTACGCGATCCGGGCGAACCAGCTCGCTCAGGTTACCGGACTCGCCACCTTGCCTAACTACGCCAAATATATCCTTTTATTCTGGATTTGTCAATTTTAAAATTCTCATTAACATTGCGCGGCAGGAACGCCATAGAGCGGTTTGCAGCTAGCTTGCGGGGGGATATTCGAGCATCCAGAATGAACGAGTCGTGGCGGCGACAATCATCTCCGCAACGAGAGGAGATGAAACCGGGCAGCCTACGTACTAGCCGACGGAGGCCATCGAACGGCGGCCGGCGCGCGGCCGCAGACCGGGCGCCGGGCGCTCAAGCAGCACCTCGCGGCGAAAGCGCACGAGCCGCGCAGGCCGCCCACCCGTCGTGCCGCTGATCCCCCCGGTCTCTTCTACCAGGCCCTGCTGCTCGACGAGGCGCCTGAAATTCTGCTTGTGCAGCCGCACCCCCGACAGCGCCTCGACCGTGCGCTGCAGCTGCAGCAAGGTGAAAGCCGGCGGCATCAGCTCGAACACGACCGGACGATACTTGATCTTGCCGCGGAGCCGGCCAATTGCGGTTGCAAGTATGCGACGGTGGTCGGCCGCCATGGGCACCCCGAAGGTCGGGCAATCCTGTGACTGCAATGGGCGTCCCAGATCTCGCCAGCGCTCCTGGATGAGGTCCGCCTCGTAAAGCAGCTCATAGCGTTCGAGAACGAGTTCCTCGTTCCAGGAAGCGGCAAAGGTGAGCCCGACCCGCTCCACGCGCAGCCGCCGCTCCGCTTCTGTCGCTGCCTGCCCCGCCCATGAACGAAGACGCTCCTCGACCGGAGCGAGCGCCGCCGGCCTTCCGGAACGCCAATCCTCCCACGGGAAAAAGCGGTACCAATTGTGCCACAGCGCCTCGGCCGCTCCGCTCGGCCGCGCTTCGCGCACCAGTGCCAGATAGGCGACGGTTAGAGCCCGGCCCGGTCGCGTCTCACCCGTTTCGATGCGGTCACGGTCGCCAAAGGTGTAGAGCTGCTCTACATAGCCCAGCCTCTGGCTGGTCTGCCTCTCGACCCAGGCGCGCAGCCCGATCTCCAGCGTACGGTGCTCAACCTCCAGCGGGCCGGAGGGCAGCGCCTCGACCGGCTCACACCCGATGCGAACGGTCAGAACACGGGGCTCATCAATGGTCGCTGTTACGATAGCCGCGCTGAGCCTTATCGAGAGCGCAGCCCCACGGCTCTGCTCAGCGGCCATCTCGCCGGCGCTCAATGCGGCAACTTTTCCGGCGCTCCTTTGCATGCGTCGGGGATCGCCTCTGGAATGTACCAACGCATCCTAGCACATCCCTATGTTATCAGACTGCGGCGATCATCCTCTCCGGTCCTCTGACTTTTTTCTTCGTTCATCGTCTCCCCCTACCGCGGCCTAATTTACTGGTTACCGCAATTGCGATCGAGAACCGTTGTCACCTCGATCCCGCTGACAAAGGTTTTGGCGAAGGTTTGTCCCGGTGCCAGATTCAGCCGTACTCCTCAGGGGCTAATTGTCGTGGCGTGCAGCACGGTCCAGGAACCATTAGGGCCGCGCTGGAAGTTCTCGCAGGCGACTGGACCGTCGGAGTTGGAGACGTTCTGCGCCATGACCGGATGCGCTGTTACGCAGCCGAAGAATACCGCTGCGGCAGCTGCAACGAGAGACCAGCCTATCTTTTGCGCGCGATGCGTCATCGAGTTGACCTCCGTCATCGAATGTTCCAGCGGCCCGGCGAGGCAGGAGCCGCCGCCTGACCGAAGCAACGCCGGTGATTGCTTAGTCCGTTCCATTGTATGGTCGCAACTCTACAACAGGGAAAGATCATGCAGGACATCGCCCTGCGCTTGCGTTGATAAGCGCCATTTTTTTGCTTGCAGCCCCGCCGGCATTTGCGCAGAAGAGCGGCGGCGTGCTCAAATTCTTTCACCGCGACAGCCCGCCCAGCGGATCGATCCACGAGGAGGCGACGATCTGCGCGGTCGCGCCGTTCATGGGCGTCTTCAACAATCTCGTTCTGTTCAATCAGCACGAGAAACAGAACCGGCTCGACTTGATCGAGCCCGAACTCGCCGAGAGCTGGAAGTGGAACGACGATTACACGCGGGTGAACTTTCGGTTGCGGCAAGGCGTCAAATGGCACGACGGCAAGCCGTTCACCGCGAACGACGTCAAATGCACCTGGGACATGCTGCTCGGCAAGTCCGGCGAAAAACTTCGTCTCAATCCACGCAAGGCCTGGTATCGCAACCTCGACGAGGTCACGGTCGATGGCGATTCCGGGGTCACTTTCGTGCTGAAGCGGCCACAGCCGGCATTCTTGATGCTGCTCGCGACCGGCATGTCGCCGGTCTACCCTTGCCACGTGCCGGCGCGCGATATGCGCACGCATCCGATCGGCACGGGCCCCTTCAAATTCGTCGAGTTCCAGCCGAACGATTACATACGATTTGCGAAGAACCCGGATTACTGGAAGCCGGGCCGGCCTTATCTCGACGGTATCGAATGGACGATCGTCCCGAACCGCTCGACGCAGACGCTCGCCTTTATCGCAGGCAAGTTCGACATGACCTTTCCCTACGAGGTCACGGTGCAGTCGATGCGGGACATCAAGAGCCAGGTTCCTGAGGCGATCTGCGAACTGACACCAACGCCGTTCGCGATAAACCTGCTCGTCAATCGCGAGGCGCCGGCCTTCAACGACCCCGAAATTCGCCGAGCCATGCAATTGGCCATCGATCGCAAAAGCTTCATCGACATTCTCGCCGAAGGCCAGGGAGACATCAGCGGTGCGATGCAGCCGCCGCCCGGAGGACTATGGGGCCTGCCGCCCGAAATTCTCCAGATTTTGCCCGGTTACGGTCCGGATGTGCGGGCCAACCGCGCCGAGGCTCGCAAATTGATGGAAAAGCACGGCTACGAGCCCGAGCATCGGCTCCCGATCAAGGTCGCAACGCGCAATATCGCTCAATACCGTGACCCGGCGGTGATCCTGATCGACCAGATGAAGGAGTTCCACATCGACGGCGAGCTCGACACTGTCGAAACCGTCAACTGGTTCCCGAAGATCGCCCGCAAGGACTTCATGGTCGGCGCCAATTTATCGGGCTCGGGGGTCGACGACCCGGACGCCTATTTCTACGAGCATTATGCCTGCGGCTCCGAGCGAAATTACACGAATTACTGCAATCCCGAGCTCGAAAAAATGTACGAGCAGCGGTCAGTCGAGCCCGACCAGGAAAAGCGCAAGCTGGTCTGGGAGATCGACCGGCAGCTGCAGGGGGATGCGGCCCGCCCGATCATCTATCAATACCGCCTCGGCACCTGCCGTTACCCGCGCGCGCACGGGGTCACTGTGATGGTCAACAGTATCTTCAACGGCTGGCGTTTCGACGACGCCTGGCTCGAGCAATAGGCGCTGCCGGCCATGCCACGCAGCGTGCGGCCGTTCGAGGCGCACTGAAATGTCATTGCTGCAAGGCGTGCGGGTCGTTCAAATCGGCGAGGGCTTGGCTGCCGCCGTTTGCGGGCGTCTCTTCGCCGATATCAGGGCTGCTGTCAGCTGCGTCGATCCCGACATGTCGACGCCTCTCGCGGCCTATCTCAATCATGGCAAGTCCGTCGTCGCCAATGATGTTGCGGCGGGCCGCAATGCGATCACAGCCGCCGACTTGATCGTCTGTGAGGGCCGCCCCCAACAGCTTCGCGCTTTGCAATACGACGCCGACAGTCTCCGCCGTCTCAATGCGACCGCAGCGCTGGTGTACATCTCGCCGTTTGGACAGACCGGACCAAAGGCCAACGATCGGGCGACCGACCTGACGCTGTTCTTTGCGAGTGGCATTGCCCGGTTGCTGACAGGACAGGTCGACGATCTCTCGGAAGCGCCGATCCGTCCGGTCGGCGTACAATCCGCTTTTATCGGCGGCCTCGCCGCCGCCTGCGCCGGCATGCACGCGGTACTGGTCCCGGCAGGCGCGGTCGTCGATGTCTCGATCGAGGAAGCGCTGGCGACTTTGGCCATCGCCGAGCTGGCGCGAGCAGGGCTCACCGGGAAAACCCGCCCGCGCAAGCGCGAGGCGGACGGCAACGGGGCTACGGTGACTATCCTGCCGGCATTTGACGGGTATGTCGCGATCTCGCCCCGCGAAGATCGCCAGTGGGCGTCGTGGCTCTCGGTGATGGGTTTGCCCGAGTGGGGCAATGACCCGCGCTTCGCCACCAAGCCCGACAGGGTTGCCAACTGGGACGCGCTCCATGCGCTGATGTCTGCGTGGAGCCGCCAATACGGCAAGCAATGGATCGCCGATCGCGCGCAGGCCGCTCATGTGCCGAGCTTTCCGCTGCGCCAGCCGGCGGAACAGTTCAACTCCCCGCAGCTCGAGCACCGCAAGTTCTGGAGGAAGATCGGGCTCGGGGGACGGACGGTCAAGGCTCCGGGGTCTCCGTTCGGGCTGCGGGTCACCACCGCCAGCAGCAATTCGGGCGACCGCAGAGCGGGGCCGATGCCCCTCTCGGGCATTCGCGTCCTGGATTTCAGCTGGGTCATCGCTGGCCCGACGGCGACGCGCTATCTCGCAGCGATGGGCGCCGAAATCATCAAGGTCGAGGCGCCCGGACGCGGCGACCCCGGTCGTGCCTCGGAGCTGCACACGGTTCTCGGCCAGGCGAAACGAAGCATCGTCCTCGACCTGAAAAGGCCGGAAGCGGTCGCGATCGCGCGAGCGCTCGCCGCGCGCTCAGACGTCGCCGTCGAAAATTTCGCTACCGGCGTCATGGACAGGCTGGGCCTCGGCGCCGACGATCTGCAGGCCCTCAACCCGGATCTGCTCTATGTCTCGGCCTCGGGCCTCGGCCGCACCGGGCCGGAAGCGCGAGCGGTGGCTTACGGCACTTTGCTGCAGTGTTACGCCGGTTTCGCCGGGCTTAATCGCCACCCCGATATTCCGCCACGGGTCGGGCTCGCCTGGCTCGACCCGATGTGCGGGCTGATGCTCGCTTTCATTGTCGCCGCTGGGCTGTGGCACCGGCGGCGGACCGGCAATGTCACTCGGGTCGATTTCTCGATGATCGAAGCGATGCTGTGGACCATGGCCGAACCGCTGCTGGAAACCCAGATCGCGGCCCCGCCGGAGCCGCGCGCAAACAATTCCGCTCATTACACCCCGCACGGCGTCTACCGCTGTGCGGGCGAGGACGAATGGATCAGCATCGTCACGACCACCGACGCGGAGTGGCGAAACCTGTGCGCGGTCGTACCGGGCCTGGCCTCGATGGCCGAACTCGGATTTGGCGAGCGGCAGCAACGCCATAATGCGATAGACCAGGCGCTCGCCGCATGGCTGCGCCGCAAACCCGCCACGGCCGCCGAGGCCAAGTTGTTGCGCACCGGTATCCCAGCGGCGGCGCTCGCCAATTCCCGAGACCTCGTCAACAGCAATCACCTCAAGGAGCGCGGGTTCTGGGAACCTTACGGCGCCGGCGCTCTGCCCGGCCTGCCATGGCATGCAAGCTTCGGGCGGATATCCGGATCCGCGCCGCAGCTCGGCGCCGATACCGACACCGTCCTCAGAGAGGTGCTCGACCTCTCCGCCGACGAGATCGCCGCGCTGCACAGATCGGGCGCGCTCGGATAGGCGTTTAGTCGGGGTCACGAAAGCGCGCGCAGGTCGGCGCGCAGCCGATCGGGGGTGGGCCCAGCCAGTAGATGCTCGATCTCTGCGTGGGTTCGCCGCCACGCCGGAACGGCAGCCCTCAGCAAAGCTCGGCCCGCCGGCGTCAAGGCTAACCGGCGGGTTCGCTTGTCGGCATCGTCAACCGTCACGGCTATCAGGCCGCGGCGTTCGAGCGGCTTGAGATTGGCGGTCAAAGTAGTGCGGTCCATCGCCAGCAGGGCAGACACACTGCCAATGTTTGCCGCCTCGGGGCGATTTAGCGACATCAGCAGCGAGAACTGCCCGCTGGTCAGGCCCAACGGCCGCAGCGCCGCGTCGAAGCGCCGCGCGACTGCCCGTGCCGCCCGCTGCAAATGCAGGCACAGGCAAGTGTCGCGCACCTCGAGCGTGATCTCGAAAGGCGGATCATCGCACTTTGACATGGCCTATAAATGTTGATATCAACGTGACGCTTCAAGATCAAGGATTGTCATGCCGACGGTGTCCTTCACCTCTGCGTTGCAACGGTTTCTTCCCGCGCCCTCGGCGGAAGTCGAAGGCAGGACGGTCGCTGCCGCGCTCGCCGAGGTGTTTGCGTCCCGCCCGGCGTTGCGCGGTTATTTGCTCGACGACCAGGGCGCGCTGCGCCGGCACGTCGCTGTCTATGTCAACGGCCAGCCGGTCCACGACCGCGTCCGGCTGACCGACCCGGTCGGTCCGCACGAAGAGATCTATGTCTTTCAAGCATTATCGGGTGGCTAACGGAGGGGGAAGCATGGCGAATCGGCTGCATGTCGGGACTCGCAAGGGTCTCTTCGAGCTGGCGCGCAACAACAGCGTCTGGGAAATTGCCGATGTTCAGTTCCTTGGCGATCCGGTCTCCGCGGTGCTGGCGGATGCCGAAGGGTCGGTCTGGGCGGCGCTCGATCTCGGCCATTTCGGAGCCAAGCTGTGGCGCCGCGACCGCGCCGGCGCATGGCGCGAACTGGCGGTCCCGACGTTCCCGCCGAAGCCGGAAGACGCCGGTGACGATCCGCATCCCTGGTCGCTCGGCAAGATCTGGGTGCTCGAATTGGGCGGCGCGCCGGGACGCCTGTGGGCCGGAACGATGCCCGGCGGGCTCTTCCGCTCCGAGGACGGCGGCGCGGCCTGGTCGCTGAACGAGGCGCTGTGGCACATGCCCGAGCGCCGGCAGTGGGCGGGCGTCGCCGGCGGCGAGCAGCCCGGCATCAACTCGGTGCTGATCGATCCGGGAAATCCCTCCGACATCCGCATCGGCGTGTCGACTGCGGGCGTATGGGCGAGCACCGACGCGGGGGCCTCGTGGCGCCTGATCAACCGCGGCATGTATGCCGAGTACATGCCGCCGGAGCAGCGCGACAATCCGATCGTTCAG
The DNA here is from genome assembly GCA_963736715.1 of uncultured Alphaproteobacteria bacterium. Classification (GTDB taxonomy): domain Bacteria; phylum Pseudomonadota; class Alphaproteobacteria; order ATCC43930; family CGMCC-115725; genus AP-15. The sequence continues at coordinate 18,855 of CAVTQA010000052.1, forward strand.
GACGTCCACCGGCTGGCGCGCTGCGCCGCGCACCCCGAGATTGTGTGGTGCCAGCACCACAACGGAGTCTTCCGCTCGCAGGATGCCGGAGCGACGTGGCGCGAAGTGACGGCGATCCGTCCGTCGAAGTTCGGCTTTGCGGTCGCCGCGCATCCCATCGATCCGGACACCGCCTGGTTCATCCCCGCGGTCAAGGACGAGCGGCGCATTCCGGTGGACGGCAAGGTCGTAGTCGCCCGCACCCGCGACGGCGGCCGCAGCTTCGAAGTGCTGACGCAGGGCCTGCCGCAGCATCACGCCTATGATTTGGTCTGGCGCCACGGCCTGGCGGTCGACGAAAGCGGCGAGCGGCTTGCCTTCGGCTCGACCAGCGGCGGATTGTGGATCTCGGAGGACGGCGGCGATTCGTGGGCGATGCCGGAGGCGCGGCTGCCGCCGATCGCGGTCGTGCGCTTCGCGCCGGTGTGACACTGGAAGATCGGTCTCGATCGCGTGCAGGCGTGTTGGAGGCAGGCCCTCACCCACCCATCGCTGGCGCGATGGTTCCCCCTCTCCCGCATTGCGGGAGAGGGTGCCGACCGCGGATCAAAGTCGAGGGTGCGGGTGAGGGTCTCGGCAGGCCGGATGGCTGACACCGCAGAGCGGGCCGCGGTTTCGCTGCGCCGAGCCCACGCTCGCTCCTAGCTGTTTTTGCTGTTTTTTGCAGCGAAAATAGAGCGATCGGCTTCGCTCCGCCGCGGAAATCCTGGGTTGGAGTGCCGCGACGGGGCGCAGTAACAGCGGCAATTCCGCTGTCGGTTTGCTGTCTTCCGCTGTATCGGGAGTGTGGCTCAAGCTCAGGTCCTTAGCGGGCCGTATACCCATAAGGATCCGCGACGGTTTGCTGCCTGCGCCTCCTCCACTTGCCGCAAGCGATTATCGAAATCGCTCGCGTCGATTGCCCGCAGAAAGCTTTCGATCATCTGCGACAGCGCGAACCCCTCGCCGGGGGTGATGCCGCCGCGCCCGACCGCGTCGGCGACCGCCTTTATCGCGCCAAGGATGTCGGCCGCGCTGTCGATCGGCGGCAGAGACAGCTCGACCGAGCGGTCGCGGCGCGGCGCGACGGTGCGGTCGAGACAGAGCCGCAATGCCGTCGGATCGCCGGCAAGGGCGAGTTCGACCGCCTTGCGGCTCAGCGCCGTGGCTTCGCCATCGAGCAACAGCTGCGCCGCCCGAGTAGACCGGTTGATCGAGCCGCGAGGCCGGCCGCCGGGATTTCCGGACTGCCCTTTCGCAAACGGTCGACCTCGAACCCTTTTAGCTGTCGTTGCTGTTTTCTGCAGCGAAATATCAGTCATCGCTCCACCTCGATCGGTCATCTTGACGCCCGCCGCCGGATGCCCTCTGGAGACGGATACCATGTGATTATGGCAATTTTGTTGTTGCTGCATGAGGCTCCGAAGGACGAGCCGGCGCAGCAGCATGACGCAGCAAACGGTTTCTCGAACCGCTCGGATGGGCGCCCCGTGAGCGGGGTGCAGCCCAATAGTTTTCGTCGTCGGTGCCGGGCGGCCGAAAAAGTCTCCATCGTTAGCGGAAGGACTTGTTCTTTACCTGAAAAAATGCGGCCCTGAAAAAATGCGGCGTTGACGATAGTTGCCTAACCGTCATTCGATATTTTGCCATCCGGATAAAATAGAATTCTCTTCCAATGTGGTGGCATCCCGTGCCAGGCGGGAGGCACATCGACACGATAAAATAGCTTCCAATCCTTAGTGCGGTCGAATGTATTTGTAGGGTTCACGATTTCCTCGAAGGCGTGTTGATGGCGCATCACACCTTCTGGAAAGATAGGATGCAACTCGAAACTCAGGTGAGATAAATAATATTTTACCGATACGATGTTGGAGCTGTCTTGTAAAAAATCTGCCGCCGCCTTTTGCATCAAGGGGCGGAAATGTGGTTCCGTTAGCCAATGTTGTGGAACCTTCACAAACGCGATACCGGGCCGATCATTAGGTAACTGAGCGCGAGCACGCTCTGAGAGAGTCGAAGACTTTTCGGGCATCAAATATGCTGGACTCAACCTTGCATTTAGCTTTCGGTGCAGGCAACCGTTCCGTCGGGAAAAGTAATCTCTACATCGTAGTCAGCGCGTTTCCTGCCAATAGACGTCACATAGGAAAATGGTACTTCGTACGTATATAATAGACGCCCCAAGTCAAGCTCGGCGTAGGTTCCTTCGAGGTTGCCACGCTTAAGTTGCCTTACGCATTCATCGAATCCCAGCGTCCACTGTAAGTTAATAAGAAGCTCAGCCAAATCTATCACACGATACAGTGTAATTTCTCTCCGTTGCGGAGTCGATTCGTCGATTGCAAGAAAGCTACGGCGACGGGCATTCGGAACAATATATTCATTGGCCCATCGATTTGTGAGAAAGGCGCGGACTACGGAATTAGCCAGCCCAGAGACTCCATAACTTTGTTGCCGCGCGCATTCTCAGGTAGGCGGGCGACCATTTCCTTGAGCGTTTCATCACTGATACGGGTAACAGCCATTTCTAGAATTGTCTGCCGTCCGGGCTTGCTACCATAGCAAAGTCCGGCCGCCTTGGATCATTCGCTTCGTGAGTTGGGCATAAGGATTCCGTGACGAGCACGGCAGCAAGCTAGCCTGGCTCGAAACCAGGCTGCCCTTTCATAATTTAAGATCTTCGGTTCAAAACCAAGGCCCTGATCCAATTGCGCTTTTTGACGCACATTTCTGATGCACGATGCGGGCGTGATTTACGGCTATACCCGCGTCTCGACCGACGCTCAAGACCTGACCAACGAGCTTGCCCAACTGAAGCCGGCCGGTTGCGAAAAGGTATTCCGAGAGAAGATCACCGGCACCACCGCCGATCGGCCGCAGCTTCAAAAGCTGATGAAGGCCGTCGCACCCGGCGACGTTGTTATCACCCCGGCGGTTGACCGCCTCTCGCGCGACGCAACCGATCTTCTGGTCATCGCCCGCGACATGCAGCGCGCCGGCGCGGGCCTCCGCTCCATTGCAGAGCCGGTTGTCGATACCACGTCCGATTTTGCCGAGCTTGTCCTTGCCGTGCTTGGCGTTGCCGCGAACCTCGAACGCCGACGCATCGCCGAGCGCACCGCTCGCGGCCGAGCCGACACCAAAGCCAAAGGCGTCAAATTCGGCCGTAAGCCCACCCTTACCCCACAACAGCAGCAAGAGGCCCGGAAGCGGCTCGCAGAAGGCGAGACACAGCGCAGCGTCGCGCGCAGCTACAACGTCAGTCAGGCGACGATTTCTCGCTTATAAAATAACCAAATGAAAATCGAAAAGTCGCAGGGAGTCACACCTACCGAGAACTCTGCTATCCCGGCTCTGTGACAGAACATTTCTTAAACTATGGTCCTACTCCAACCCGATAAAGTCGGACGGCAAGGAGCTTTGCGACTTAATAGCTGTTTTTGAAGATCAGGTGTTTTTGTTCTTCGACCGGGAAAGCCGACAATTCCACCGGAACTCGGATGTGTTTCTCACTTGGGAAAGGTGGAAAAGGAACGTTGTTTACAGGCAGATCGCTACGGCACGCGGCGCTCAGCGATATCTCTCAGACCCAAAAAACCCCGTCTTTCTGGATCAAGAACGGACAGTGCCGTTGCCCGTCAGCCTTCGCGCCAATCCCCGGTTTCACAAAATCGTCGTCGCGCACGGCGCGGCACAAGCCTGTCGGCAATTTTCCCATGAGAACGTGGCCGGGAGCCTAGGGATCTGGTACGGCGACAAGCAAGACGATATTTCATGGCCGTTTTTGGTTCAGCTACCGAAGGACGACCCCGTACATTTATTTGATAGTGAAAACGTCGCGGTAATACTAGGGGAACTCGATACTATCGCCGATTTTGGAGAGTATTTATCGGCTAAAGAAGACACGATAAACAGTTTGCAGGTGCTTTCGTATTGCGGAGAAGAAGACCTGCTTGCGCATTACCTCATCAATTTTAATGAACGAACGAAGCATGCTTGTCCGGTTGACACCCAAGAGCACTAGATTTGGTGATCGATTTTGTCGGTACCCTAGCTCACTGGACGCTCGCCAGGCTTTCGCCGTTGCATTTTGGATGTTGCCATGAACCGGTGTACAGCCCGTCATACGTCGGGGCCACCGCCTGCCCGCTGATCCCCAGCAATGAGCGGAACGCATTGAACGGGTAAAAACGGCGATTGAACCGGAACGTGAACTCGTTGAGATAGGCTTGAAGGTGCTGCGGGCTAACGCCGTGGTGGCAACCTCGCAGCCAGCTTTTCAGATTACTGAAGATCAAATGGGAGATCGGCAGAAAGTCCTCGGCCACGCTGGGATCACCTTGCGCCGCGACCGGCAGATGCCGATAGCCGCGATCGGGCAACGTCGCATAGCCGCCCCAGGCGTCGGTCACCACCACGGCTCCGGGCTCGACCGCCGCCTCGACAAAGCCGCACAGCGATCTTGCGAACGATCCGGCACAACTTCCATCCGAATAGGCCGGCATATCGGCCGTTGCGGCGCGGCACGCCTTTGACGTTCTCGGGCTTGCGCGGGCGGACTTCGACAGCCGCGATAACGAGGCTTTGATTATGGACGCCGCGGCCCTCGCCGCGCGTCCTGCCGCCGACCCCACATTTCGTTGATCTCGACATGATCCGCGGCTGGCACCGATGCGGTCGCGACCGGGTCGGACCATGCCGGCGCGGAGTTTGTGGAGGATCTGGAACGCCGTCTCGTAGCGGTTCAAGCAAGCTGGCGCTGGAATTGGACGGCCGAGATGCCTGGCGTATGGCTCGAAACCAGGTAGGCGGCCAGAACCAAATCGACAGCGGCGTGCGGGTCCGCTCCATGACCGTGCAGCCGTCAGCGCATTATCCGCTGACATTTGCGGCACCGCAGAACCTGCGGCCGGTTGGCGAAGCGGTCAGGTTAGCTGGCTTCGCCGCACCATCCGCAGACGAACCGTCGCGCCATCGGATGGCTTCAAGGTAAGCAGCACAAGCCGTGTCGTAGGAAACAGGCGTTGGAACTCGGCAGTGAAGCCGGAAAGGGCAGATCCGCGCTGGGCAAGACAACGGCGGGCATGGCGGCATCTCGTTTCCGCCGCTAAACTGCCCGAATGGTATGCTTGGGTGTCAACCGGATAAGCATGGAACGAAGCGGCATTTCATTCGTGCCCGAAACAAAGCATATGATCTTATCACTATCTGCGAGGGAGAATGGAGGAGTTTTGCCGCATCCGGTGCCTATAGACGCAGAAGGGACGCTAACAAACGTTCGTATCTGTGGGACGAAATAATACAACGGACATGCCAGAACACGCTCGATGGTACATTAGTGACTAATGCAAATATCTTTGAGGGGCGGAGCGCGGTTCATGAAATGGCAAAAGAGCCGCGAATGCGCGAAGGGCTTTGTCCGACAATATAGCCGGGCAATTCGGGAGTTCCCCGAAAACATGGACGGCAACGTCCGTTCGGTTTCGTTCCTAAGTTCATATTATCAAGATCGAGGCTATGTGTTTTTCACAACTACGGGCCACGGATATCGTGGATTACGGAACGAGTACCGGCCGAAGCGACGAGCAATGTTGACCATAGCGTGCGGCGTCGCAAAAAACAAATTTCCCCACCTTAAAAAAGTGATCGGCATAGCCATCGATGCGCCCAAATTCACCGACAGGAATTCCGAAGATTTCCTGATGATCGATACCGAGAACTGGACGGATGAAGAAGCCGCTTTTTACAATCAGCAGAACAAGGCATGTAAGTTTTTCGAAACGCCGCAACTACGTCGCCATGATACGCGGATCAGAGAATTTCCGGAGGCGGAGCCGCCGCTCCGAGAGCGAAAATTCAGGCGCAACGACAGGTGCCCATGCGGCTCCGGATTGAAGTACAAAAGGTGCCACGGCAGACGGTGAATTTTGCGACGGCACACAGCAATTTTCCAGAACTCGCCGTTACGCGACTTTTTGTAGGCCCTATGGATTTCCCTGTGGCGGATCGGCGCGGCAGTGGTGCAGGTGACCGCTCCGGCCGGATCCTGCCGAGGATCCTCTTCAAAAGCCTAATCCGGGCTAAAAGGGGATAGCGATCATCGTTGATGGTGTCGCTCAGCAACCGCGCGAGAGCGGCGTCTTCTTCATCGGTAAGGTCGCGCCTCATGCCGCGGAGATGAGGCTTTAACCAATTCTGGCGAGGCCGGATAGGCAATGCAGGAATTCAGCCTGCGCCGGTTATACAATCAGCCGATCGCCACCCTGGGGACGAGATGAACGATGACCCGATGGCGGACGCGAATTCGATGCCATCGAGCTAGTGGTATCAACCAAACGGAGGACTCTGGCTGCCTTTTTCTAGTCGCCCCCGCGAAAGCGGAGGCCCAGGACCACAGGCGCCCGTGCCAGCGTCCCTGGATGCCCGCTTTCGCGGGCATGACGGTGAGGTGGGTGAATGCCGAACGTTAGAAGCCTACCATTAGAGCGTACGAGGGTGATTTCGTCGGCCGAAGATACGGCGCAATTGGTCGCGGTCGTGACGGGGGCGAGCTCCGGGATCGGGCTGCACACCGCGCTCGGTCTCGCGCGCGCCGGGATGCGGGTCGTGATGACCGGCCGCGACCGCGCGCGGATCGAGGCAAGCGGTCGCTGATGATCAGGGCGGCGTCAGAAACGGCCCATTCCAGATAGAGAGCTATGCCCGGGCCGGCGTGTGCTTTGCCAGGAATTCCTTCGACCCGCGCCTTCGCCGCGGTCAGCGCCTCTCCGGCTTTCCACTCCGGGATGAATTCGCAGTTCGGGAGCAGCTTCGAGAGCTCCTCGGAGATCGGGTACGGGTGCGCCTCGTCGTTGCCGGCGAGTACGAGACATGGGGTGCGGACCGTCTTCGCGAAGTCGCGGTCGACGCAGTAGACGAAACCGGCGGCGTAGAGGTTCCGGCAAAACGCATCGAGCACTTGCGGGGTGGCCTCCGGATGGTCCTTGAGGGTTTCCGCCCAGCCGTTGAACCGGGCGGGGCGGCCGGGCGCCATCGGGCCGACGCGGCCGATCGGCTGCGCCAGCACGGCGCTCTGGACGCGCTCGGGCTGATTCTTGATGCAGGTTCAGGATGAACGACCCGCCGATGCACTGGCCGTAGAGATGGCAGCGGTCGATGCGAAGGTGGTCGAGGAGGGCGATGTGATCGGCGGTGTAGCTGTCCCAGCCGTCCTGCGCGCTGATCGGGGCGCGCGACCGGCCGCCGGCGTTGCGCTGGTCCATCGCGATCACACGGAACTTGTCGGCGAACTCGGTCGTCGGGTTGATCGGCGCCGAGGGCTGGCTCCAAACCTCGATCACTGACTGCAGCCCCGCCGGCGCGAAGGTCAGGATCGGGAAACCCTGGCCGAACTCCTCGTAATAGATGTGGGCGCCGTCGTGTTCAAAGCTCGGCATGTCGGTGTCCTTTTGTGATGCGGAGAATGCGTCGAGTGACGGAATGCTAATCGATCTCGCCCGGGACCAAAAGGGTTCGGGCGCGTACGACGCTGATCACGCCAGGGTTGCACCGACGCGGGCGGTCGAGGGGAGGGTGCGCAGAGCGCGGGCGGCAATGAGGGCGAGGAGGGCAAACGCCACGATCGGCCCGGCCGGCAAGTGCCAAGCTTCGGCGAGACCGGGCGGGACCATCGAGAGCACGAAAAACGCTGTGAGCGCGACCCTTTCCCACCCGGCGAGCCCGGCCGGGTCGCGGACGAGCCAGGCCGCTGCGACCGCCGCCAGCATCAAATCGTAGATCAATGCCACCGGGACCGCCACGAGGGTCGCCGCGGCGAGCGCCGCTGCCCGGATCGGCAGCGGCAGGCCACGCCGCCACACGAATGCCACCAGAAGGCCGGCGCCGAGCGTCGCTGCCGCCTGCGCCATATAGGCCGCATTCGGGGTTCCGCCCGCCAGCAGCACGCCTCCGAACGGGGTGATGAGGCCGCCGAAGTTGATGCGGCCGGATGCGTAAGTCGCATGCGACCCCGCGGCGGCGGCGAGAAAACTCTGCCAGGTCTGCCAGCCGAACAGGATCAGCGACAACCCGCAGAGCGCTGCCGCCGACCCGAGAGCCGCGCCGAGAGCGCGCCAATGGCGGCCGGCGAGCAACGCGACAGGGACGAGCAGCGCGAAGTGCGGCTTGTAGCAGAGCGCCCCGAAACACAACCCGGCAAGGATCGGCCGGCGGTCGATCCACAACGTGCCCGCGCCGAACAACGCCGCCGTCAGAAACGAATTCTGCCCCAAGCCGAGCGTCCAGAAGGCTGCCGGGAACGCCAATATCGGGATGACCGCCGACCAGCCGCGCTCGGCCAAAATCGCCCGCATCACGGTCAGGCACAGGGCGAGCGTCGCCGCCTCGAAGACGAGGAAGGCCGCCAGATAGGGCAGACGGGCGAGGGCGGCGCAGAGCAGCAGGAATACCGGCGGGTAGTAGAAGAACCGGTACTCGACGCCGGGCGCGGTGGCGCGCTGTTCGGCGGCGTTGTGGGCGGCCTGGTCGTAGGCGAGTTCCGGCGTGCCGGAATCGGCCAAGGCGCCTGCGGCATAAAAGCTGACGAAATCGGTGCTGGTCGGCCCGGCGAGCGGCGCGATCAGACCGTGGGTTCCGGCAACCAGAAAAAGAAACACCACGGTCTCGACCGCGAGCAGGATCCGGCAATAGGTGAGCACGCGATGGCGGTCGAGCGCGGCGCCCAACGCGTGCAGAAAGCGCAGCGCGGCAGTTGTCACGACCTCTCCGATGGACGGGCCTCATGGGTGCTAGCCGCGGGAGGCGGTCACCAATAAGGAAGGTCGGTTAGAGAAGGATTACCGTGGTGCCGTGCGACATGAGCCGCGCGGTTGCTCGCGCAGGCTTAACCCTTTGGTACTAATTGCGCACCAAGATCAGCTATACCGATCGCTAACGGAGATCGCGATGGACGGCCCGCCACTCTCGCAGCACCGGATCAAGGGTAAGGCTGGGCCCGTACTGGGTCTGATCGCAGATGAAAGCGGCGTTACCGCGATTGAATATACTTTGATTGCGGTGCTGGTCGCGATGGCCTTCGTTATTCTCATTACTTCGATCGGGGACTTCGTCAGCACGCCTTTCCAAACAATCGCTGGCAAGCTTTGATGCGAGCCACGGCCGTCGGGAGATAGAAAGCTTTTGACGGGGTTCACGGAAGCGGTTCAATCTGATGCCGCCGCTGGCGATTTGCGGGCGGACCCCGAGATCTCACAGCGGACCTGTCGATGGATCTACCTGTCAGCGTTACGGAGCTCGGAGAACAGCTCCGCGAAGGTCGTGAAATCGCGCCCGATCCGGCGTTGTTTTCCGACCCGCAAGTGTTCGCCGCCGAGCGGGAGCGGATCTTTCAGCGATCCGTCATGGCGCTCGACCACGAAACGCGTCTTTCCGAGGATGGCCGTTGGTTTCGCTGCGATGCCGCCGCGCGCTCCATCCTCGTGACCAGAGAGCAGGGCGGCCGCCTCAATGCGCTGCGCAATCTGTGCCTTCACGCCGGCTACCCGGTATGCGAGGCGGAGGAGGGTGCGGCCGAGCGGCTGATGTGCCCTTATCACGGGTGGGAGTACGCGCTCGACGGAAGACTGGTCGAGCCCGAGCTGTCGTCGCGGATCGACCCGTCGCGGCTGCGTCTCCCGAGCTACCCGGTACGCGTTTGCAATGGCCTGATCTTTGCCGATCCGCCCGGCTCGACAGCGGCTGCGGTGAACTCGGTGCCCGCTTGGGTGACGGCGGCGACAGTGGTGCGGCGGGCGCGCTACAGTACGAACTGGAATTGGAAGTACCTGCGCCATTTTTTGCAGTCGTCGCCGCACCTCTTTTTCGATGGCCCACCCGACGATTGTCAAGAAGTCGGCCCTCTCGGCTTGCTGTTCGCGCAGTCGCGGCGGGCGGTGCTGCTCCGCGTCATCCCGAAATTTGCCGAGCAGACCGACTTTCAGGTGATCGACATGATGGCAGGCGAAAACCAGCGCAGCGACGAACCCGAGATCGGCTCGGATCCGCTCGCCGACCGGCTACGCGCGGCGGTCACGTCGTTCTCGTGGTTCGATCGCGATTTCGCCCAATGGTATTGGTCGCTGATGTCGGCGGACGAATAGGAACTTCGGGGCCAGTGACTGGCTTGAGCCTAGATCGCGCAGTGTGATCGTCCATAGTGCTTTCGACTTGCCCGCGGTCGTAACGGCCACCGCCGTTTTCTATTTTTTGCCGCTGCCAGCATCCTCCCGGCCCGGCGGCGACCGAGACCAACAAAGTCCCGGGCCGCCGCCGCCTTAGTCAGCGTTCCTCAGAACCGGCGTGAGCTCGTTCGCGCTTAGAGCGCGGATGGGGGACCCAGGGCCGGTCGCCGCGGCTCTCATTGGCGCTCTCTACCGTAATCCCGCCGCTGTCGAGCCACAGCGCCACAGCGCCGCGCCGCCATGAATCGATCCGGTCGACGACCGGCATCAGCGACCGGCAGTAAAAGCCGGCCGGCACTTGGCTGATGATCGCATCGAACCCGGTACATCTGATCGGGACCGCGGCTTCGCCGGTAGCGATTGCAACACGGCGGCCGCGCGCCGTGTAGACGCACAACTCGGCGGCGCAGTCGAGGTCGCCTCCCACCGCTCTCTCGGCAGGCCAAGGCCGCAACGCCGCGCCGGTCTCAGAGGCAAAGAAAGAGCGAACGATCTTCTCGCCCTTGTCGGCGGATATGAAATAATCTCCGTCGGAAGCCCGTGCAGCGACAAAGCGCCCGTTATCGGCGATCAGGATATCGGGTGGCCGGGTCAGCAGCATCGTGGCGAAGCCGGCGGCGATCGCGACCATACCCCAGCGCCGCCAAGCGCCCTGCCACAAGCACAGCCACAACCCGCCGAACGAGATCAGCAGCAGACCTTCCGGTGGGAGGCGCGGCATCGCCCAGACATCGCCCGGCAGGGCAGAGATATGCTCCGCGACCCAGATCGTAATGTCGATCCCCCAGCCCATCGGCACCAGCGCCAGCCGCTCGAGGCCGAACGGCATCAACAGGCAGGTCACGACTCCCCAGGGCAATGTCCACATCGCGCTCAGCGGCACCGCAATGACATTGGCGAGTGGTGAGTAAAGCGCGAGATGGTGGAAATGATAGATCGAATAGGGATAGGTGCCCAAGGTTGCGACCACGGTCGTAACCGCCACACCCCCGCAATAGCCCAGCACCTTTCCCGACGCCGAGCGGCTGTGCAACAGCCGGCCGAGCCGCGCACCATAGGTCTCGTATACCGCAATCAGCGCGACAACCGCGCCGAATGACATTTGAAAGCTCACTCCGACGAGAATGGAGGGGTCGATGACGAGCACGATCGTGGCGGCAATTGCGCAGACCCGCATCGAGATCCGCAGCCGATCGATAATGATCGCCCCAAAGAGTAGGCCGTTCATGACAAAGGCCCGCTGGGTCGGGATCGCGGCGCCCGAGAGCAGCAGATAGCAGGCGAGCACGAGCAGTGTGGCGCAAGCGGCGATTTTCTTGATTGGATAGCGCAACGCGATCGGCGGGATCAGCGCCAATCCGCCACGCACGGCGAAAAACACAAAAGCGCCGACGAGCCCTAGATGCAAGCCGGCGATCGCCAGCAGGTGCGACAGACCGGCATCACGAAAGGCTTGCTTGACCTCTTCCGTGATCGCGCCGCGTTTACCGGTAATCAGCGCAGAAGCCACACCGCCGGTCGAGCCGGGAAGGACAGCGGCGATCCGCCGGGTCATTTCGGTGCGAAGCTGCCGCAGATTCTCGCGCCACCCGCCTTCGCTCTCCGGCCCGGCGATGCGGTGCGCGCCGCCAAAGGTGTACCCGACCCCACCGATCCCGGCGAAATAAAGCTCGCGCTGGAAGTCGCGCCCACCCGGCAAAATCTGAGCGGGCACTGGATAGAGCATCGCCTTGAGGCTGACGCGGTCGCCCGGGTTGAGCTCGTCGCTGCTGCCCGGAATATGCACGCGCAGACGGCGCGGCTGCTCGCTCGCATCGACGCCGGACAACGGATCGGCTTCGATCACGATCCGCCAGCCCTTCTCCATCAGATCTATGTCGATGACCCGCCCGGTTACGGCGACTGGCCCGAGGTGCCGCTGCAGCATCGGCGCCTCGTGCTCCCAGGCGGTCTCCCGCATCAATGCAAAGCCGGTGGCAAAAACAGTGAATGCCAGCGCCGCTTCACGCCACACCCGATGCCGACGCACCGCGATCACCGAGCCGACGCCGGCAATTGCTGCAGCGATACCAGACCATAAGGGGGGCTCGACCTTCAGGAGAAAGTAAACGCCGATCCCGGCGCCGAAAAATACCGGCAACCATAAGAGACGCCGCTCGCCCTCGGCGACCAGGCGATCAGCAAGCGTCCCGCACAGCCGGTCGCGCCATTCCACAACCGAGCCGAGCCGCCCGCCCGCGATTGCCGCATCCGCCATCATCGCTCCGCCGCTCGCGCATTACGAGCCTAACGGAGCAAAGAGTTAATTTATAGTCGTATTTCCGCTAATTTTAGAGGTATCTCGCGTGAACGCGGCAGCTTCATCGAAATCCGGCTTTTTTCAGCCCTTCCAGAATATGGTCACGGGCTTCCTCCGTGCCGAATTGCGCGGCGAAGGTTCGGGCATCGAGAAATGGCCATAAATGCGCGACGATGGCCCGCTCGCCGTCCGCATCCTGCTGTCGGCCCATTTCCGCGTAGGCGGCCGCAAGCATCGGATGCGAGATCATCTGGGTATTGCGCCCCGGGTCACGGGCGAGGGCACGATCGCAAGCATCGACCGCCTCGCTGTATCGGCGTACAAAATAATACCCCATGCAGAGCCTTGCGGCGGCAAAGCCGTTGGCGCGGTCAAATCGGAGGGCACCTTCTAGCCAAGGTAATCCCTCCTCGGCTCTGCCCGCCCACACCAGGATACTCCCGCGGTGGGCATAGTTATCCGCGTCGCTGGGATTGATTTCGAGGGCACGGTCGAGCTGCCCCAGCGCAAGCTCGTAGCGTTTTCTGAAAAGATCGATATCCGCGAGCACGCGATAAGCTCGCGTCGTCGTCGGATCTAACCCGAGCGCCTTCTTCGCCAGCGCTTCCGCCTGTTCCAGTTCTTCCTCGCGGAATTGGGACCATCCCGATATCACGGCCTCGTAATGCGAGCCGCCGAGTGCTGCATAGGCGTCGGCGTAGTTGGGATCGAGATCGATGGCGCGCTGAAAGAGTTCGCTTGCCTCGTCGTTGGCGTCGGGCGTTGCATGCGAAAAGAAATCCCGACCGCGCAGCACATATTCGTAGGCTGCGAGGTTGCTGGTCGGTTTCGCCAGAGCGCGCTGCTGCTCGAAGCGGGTGAGCTTTACGGCCGCTGCGCCGACGACGCGCCTGGCGATGTCGTCCTGGACCGCGAAGATGTCGCCGACCTCGGCATCGTATGCTTCGGACCAGACTTGCCTCCCGGTCGCGGCCTCGGTTAACGCGGCGGTGACGCGGACGCGATTGCCGGCGCGGCGAATGCTGCCATCGAGCAGATAACCCGCGTCCAGAAGCCGCCCGATCTCAGTAGGGGAAGCATTCGAGCCTTTGAATTGGAAGCTGGCCGATTTGGCAATCACGAGCAGGTTCGAGAAGCGGCCGAGTGCGGTAATGACGTCGTCGGTGATCCCGTCACTGAAGAAATCCTGGCCGGCATCGCTCGACAAGTTCTTGAACGGCAATACCGCCACCGACGGGCGTCCGGAGAGGTTTGCCGGCGCGGCGAGGCTCGCGACCTCGATTGGCTTGGGTGTGACGCCGTGCCCCAACAGCTCACGGCCTGCACCTGCGTAAAGCGCCCACGCAATAAGGCCGGCCACCATGAGTAGAGCGGCCCCTACGGCGACCGCGCGGAGTCTCCGCCTTCTTGGACGAGGTGCTGCGGCGGCCTCGCCTATCGCGTAGGCGCGAACCGGCTCGGCGATGTTCTTGACGCGATGAGTGCCGAGCGGGCGGTAATCGAGATCGAGCTTGTTCCTGACGTGCTCGTAGACGGTGTGCGAAATGCAAACAGTGCCCGGCTGCGCCAGTCCCTCGAGCCGGGCGGCGATATTGACCCCGTCACCGAAAATATCGTCGCCGTCGATGATCACGTCCCCGAGATTGACGCCGATCCGCAGCTCGAGCCGGCGCTCCGGCGGGATCGGATCGTTGATCGCACGCACGGCACGCTGCATCTCGATGGCGCAGTCCAGCGCATCGACGACGCTCGAAAAATCTGCCAGCAAGCTGTCGCCCGCGGTGCCGACGATCCGTCCGCCATGCGCCGCGATCAGTGGGTCGACAGCGCGGCGCAGCTCACCGAGGGCACGATGGGTGCCAGCCTCGTCCTGCCCCATCAGACGGCTGAAACCAACTACATCCGCGTGCAAAATGGCAGCAAGCTTGCGCTTCCGAAAGGTCGGGTCCAGGACATCAGCCATCGTCGGCCGCACTATCAGGCGAGTGGTCTAAAAGCGGGCACATCGCGAATGCGTTGACTTTCCGCGAACGAGGCCCATCATACGCCACTTACTCGATAACCAAAAAACACTTGGAATAGCTCTGGCTTCAGGGAAGAAACCCATGTGTGAGCTTTGGTCTTTTCGATCCAAATTGGTGGGGGTGCTGTTTGGGCTCGCGTCGACGGTGCTCCTTGTACCTGCTGTTCGCGGCGACGAACCGAAACTCTCGATCAGCGGCTATGACCCGGTCGCGTATTTCACCGATGGGAAACCTGTCCAGGGCAAGGCCGAGTTCGAATATTTGTGGCACAAATTACGGTGGCGCTTCGCCAGCAACGAGCACCGCGATCTGTTCACCAAGAGTCCGGATCGCTACGCGCCGCAATACGACGGGTATTGCGCGATGGGTGTGTCGAACGATGAAACGGCGCACAAGGATACGGTCGATCCTGAGGCTTGGGCGATCGTCGACGGGAAGCTCTATTTGACCCACAATCAATATTGGTTGGCGGTATGGCGGGAACATTCCAGGGAATACATCAGGCGGGCTGATGCTAGCTGGCAAGCCGTGGCGGAGCGCGCGGAACCCGCCATCTTAGGGCCACCCTGCGCCGCTTCCCCGCCGACAACCAAGGTTGCGTTACGTGATGGTGGGCATTGGGTCGTCGTCGGCGGGCAGGTCGCGCGCGACGGAGCCGGCAATGTTGTAGGCAAAGGCGACATGCAAGCCCAGATCGAGCAAGTCGGGAAGAATGTCGCGGCGTGCCTCAGCGCCGGCGGTGCGACGGTCAACGACATTGTGTTCACGGTCAGCTACGTCACACAGCCTGCCGAATTCGACAAAAACGCCGATTTGCGCCAGCGCTATTTCGGCCCGCCTTCGCCGCAGAGCGCGACGGTCCCCGTGCCGCAATTGGCCGATCCCGATCTCCTGGTGCAGGTCGAGGCCTTCGCCGCGATCCAGTAGCGAGAAGAAAAACGGGCAGCCGTCAGATCTCGCCTTCTTGCCTTAGCGTGCGGATGGCGTTGCGCAATGCCTTCAGCGTGTCGTCGAGTTCCAACTCGCCGTGAGTTGACGAGACGATGCCGCCCGGGCTGCCGTTGAAGTCGACCCCGCCGGTCATCATCGCCAGCCGCAACTTGTGCACGAGCCCGGCCTGACGGTTGCCGGCGAGGGTCTCGGGCGGCTCTTCCAGGGGGTCGAAGCGCGTCGAGACGATCGCTCGGTGGTCGGGGTTGGTGAAGATGTGGAAGTTCGAAAACATTCGGTAGGCCGCCCACGGCACGTGCTCTTCTTCGAGGACTTCGTTGATCTGGCGACACAGGATATCAGAATAGCGGTTGGCGCGGGCGCAGGCGTCGGTTGTGCCGACGATTTCGAGCGCCGCAATGCCGGCGGCGGCCGAGAGCGGGTTGGCGTTGAATGTGCCCTGATGCGAGATCTTCTCGCGGTCGGAGGCCTTCGTGACCTGGAAGTCGAGCAGGTCGAGGATGTCCTTGCGGCCGGCGACCGCGCCGCCCGGCAACCCGCCGGCGAGGATCTTCGCCAATGTCGTCAGATCGGGTCGGATGCCATATTCCGCCTGCGCGCCGCCCGGCGAGACGCGAAAGCCGGTGACGACCTCGTCGAAGATCAGGACGACGCCGTGCTGCCGGGTCAATTCACGCAGTGCAGTCAAGAATGGCGGATCGATCGGCAGCCGCGCGCCATGGGCGCCCGTCGGCTCGATGATCGCCGCGGCAACGTCGTCGTTCTCGTCAAGCACGCGGGCGAGCCCCTCGGCATCGTTCTGCTCCGCCAATAGGAGACCACCTGCGACCCCCGACAGGACACCCGGTGTCGGGCTGCCGTCGAAATGGCTCGCATAGCCCGAAGTCATGTGATCGTGCCAGCCGTGGAAGTGATGCTTGAAGCGGATCAGCTTCGACTTGCCGGTGAAGGCGCGGGCGAGCCGCACGGCCATCAGGGTGGCCTCGGTGCCCGACGACGTGAAGCGCACCCGCTCGGCCGATGGGACGAGCTTCAGAACCCACTCCGCCCAGGCGATCTCGGTCTCGTGCGAGGCGCCGAAATGGGTGCCGCGCTCGATTTGCTGCTTGACCGCCTCGACGACCTTCGGATGGCTATGGCCGAGCAAGAGCGCGCCGTGGCCGCCGAAATAGTCGACGTAGCAATTGCCGTCCACATCCCATTTCCGCGGCCCGTTCGCCCGCGTGATATAAAGCCCGTAGGGCTCGATATAGCGCGAATCATGGGTGACGCCGCTTGGAAACAGTCGGCTCGCCTTCTCGGAAGCGGCCGCCGAGCCCGGGGTTGCGGCGCGATAGGCGGCGATGATCGGCGAATTCGTCGTCAGGGTGTCGGGCATGGCGGCCACGCTCCTCGATCGCAAGAGGGTTGACAATGTTAAGCCCGATGCTGCGCTGGGCCAAATGAGAAAGGCCGCCCGAGGGCGGCCTTTCCGTTAACCGATAACCGGCGGCCAATCACGGCCGCGAGCCGTCGCTCTCAGGCGAGGACCTCCAGGTGAGTGGGGATCCTGGTCACGGCAGCGGATGACCGCGGTTTAGGGATAGACACAGGATCACCTCCTTTCAGTTGTTGCGACGAAGAGCTGTAACCTACGAAAAACACCGCAACACGACAAGCGATCTTATTCTCAATCGCGGCGTTCTCTGCGCGCCGCTTTTCGCGCTACACTCGGGAAAACCTAGGAATTCAGCCAAAAGGAGTGACAATGCGCCGCAGCGAAGACCGCATCCTGACGACACATACCGGCAGCCTGCCGCGCCCGCCGGGGCTTACCCGTCTCTACGTGCGCCGAGCGAAAGGAGAATCGGTCGACGCCGCCGAGATCGAAAAACTTGGCCGGGAGGCGTTGCGTTCAATCCTGCGCAAGCAGGCCGAGGCAGGGGTCGACATCGGCAACAACGGCGAGCAGCAGCGCGAGGGGTTTTTCCTCCACATCCGCCATCGCATGAGCGGGTTTGGCGGATCGTGGCAGCGCCGGACGCGCGCCGACGCGCTGCGCTATCCGGTCTTCAAGCGAATGATGGAAGAGCAGCTCGCCGCCAGGGAGGCGGTCAGCAACATGGGCCCGCCAAAGGCGATTGGCGAGGTTCGCTATCTCGGTACAGAGGCGATCGAAGCCGAATGCGCCGATTTCGCGGCGGCTCTTGCGGAGACCGACACCCGTTTCCTTGAGCCGTTCCTCACCGCGCCCTCACCAGGGATCATCGCCGGCGCGATGAAGAACGAGCATTATGACACCGAGGAGGCTTATCTCGACGCACTCGGCGCGGCCCTCAAACCCGAATACGAGACGATCGTGCAGCGCGGCTTTCTCTTGCAGCTCGATTGCCCCGATCTGGCTCTCGAGCGCCACCTCTCTTACCAAGACCGGCCGCTCGGCGATTTCCTCGGATTTGTCGAGCGGGTCGTCGCGACGATCAACAAGGCCCTGAAAGACATCCCGCGCGACCGCGTCCGGCTGCATGTCTGCTGGGGCAATTACGAAGGGCCGCACGATTGCGACGTGCCGCTGGCCGACATCCTGCCGGTCATCGAACAGGCCAATGTCGGCGGCTTCTTCTTTCCTTTCGCCAACCCACGGCACGCCCATGAATACCGCGTATTCGAGAAACTGCCGCTCGCCGACGACCAGATCATCATCGCCGGGGTAATCGACAGCCTGACCAATTTCGTCGAGCACCCCGAGGCCGTTGCCGACCAACTCGAACGCGTGGCGAGGGCTGTTGGCGACCCGCATCGCGTCATTGCCGGCACCGATTGCGGGTTCGATACTTCGGCGGGAATGGGCCGCGTAGCTGAAGACGTCGTCTGGGCCAAGCTCAAATCCTTGGCCGAAGGCGCCCGCCTCGCCTCGCGGCGGCTGGGGATGCATTGAAAACATGTATGCGCTGAACGGACGGGCCGGACTGGTCACCGGCGCGGGCGGCGGCATCGGACGCGCAATCGCGCGGCGCTTGGCGCGCGAGCATATGGCGATTGCCGTGCTCGACCGCGACGGCGCAGCTGCTGAGGCCATTGCTGCTGAAATCGGCGGTCTCGCCGTGACGGCCGATGTGACCTCCGAAGATGAGGTGGGCCGTGCCGTCGAGACCGTCCTCGCCGGTCTCGGGCGGATCGATCTGTTAATCAACAATGCCGGAGTGGCCTGGATGGGGCCGGCGCTGGAGATGCCGCTCGAGGCATTCCAGGCGATGCTGCGCGTCAACGTCGAAGGCGTTTTCATCGTCAGCCGCGCCGTGCTGCCGCACATGATCGCGCGGCGCGCGGGATCGGTCGTCAATCTCGCCTCATGGGCCGGCAAGACAGGCAACGCTTTCTTCGCCGGCTATAGCGCGAGCAAATTCGCCGTCATCGGCCTGACCCAGGCTTTGGCGCGCGAGATGGCGCCGCACGGCATCCGGGTCAATGCGATTTGCCCCGGGATCGTCGTCGACACTGCGATGCGCACCGCAATCGAGGCGCAGCAGCGGCGATACGGGCTTCCCGAAACCAGCGAGCGGGAGAAGTCGATCCCGATCGGGCGCGTTTCAATGCCGGATGACGTGGCGCGCGTCGCCGCGTTCCTCGCCTCCGACGAATCGTCCTATATGACTGGCGAATCAATCAATCTGTCCGGGGGCTTACTGATGGATTGAAGGGGCATCTCCCAAGGCCCATCATGTCGCGCGACGGAGGCGACGGATGCCGAAGACCAATGAGCTTTACGATCAGGATTTTCTGCTCTGGACCGAGGAGCAGGCTGCAGCACTGCGCTGCGCTAGGGACTCGAATCTTCCCCTCGACTGGGAAAACCTCGCGGAGGAGATAGAGAGCTTGGGAACCTCGCAGCGGACCGAGCTCAATTCGCAGGTCAGGCGGATCCTGCGGCATCTCTTCAAACTCGAAGCGTCCCCCGCCGTCGATCCACGTGCCGGATGGCGTATGACTGTCCGCGACGCACGAACAGAGATTGAAGATCTGCTTGAAACCAGTCCCAGCCTTCGGCATGAAATCGACGCCGTCGTGAGAAGACAGGGCACTTCTGCCGCAAAACTCGCCGCCCACGATCTTGAAGATCGCGGTGAACCGGCCGACGCGGTTTGGGCGCGGCTCGAGAAAGGCGGGTTTACGACGGAGCAAGCCATCGGCGACTGGTTCCCGGACACCGCGCGCTAGCTCCCACTCAGGCGCCGCGTTCGGCACTATGCGGCGGGCGGCCGTGGACATGCACATGCCGGCCGCCCGCCTCTTCGAGAATGCGCGTCGCCGTCAGTTCGCGCTCCGAATCCTCGCACCGCACCCATAAGAGTGCTGCTCCTGCCTTGAGGGCCGCCTTGAAATCCTCGGCATGCGGCGGCGCGGCGTAGTCGTCGAACAGCTCCTTCAACGCCGCACCGCCGAGACCGGCGCCGACCAGCGCGGCGACCGTCGCGGCGATCGGCCCGCCCGACAGCAGGATGATGCCGGCCACGGTTAGGGGCGCGATGTATTTGATCTCGTCGGCGAGGCCGGCGGGCAGCAGTTTCGGCTCGCGTGCGGGAGGCTCGCCGGCGGCAGCCAGCGAATCGTGCGAGGCCAATACCGAAATATCGGCCGCGTCGAACCCGGCGCCGAGCAGGTTCGCGACGGCGCGGTGGAAATGCTCGCGGTCGGGAAACGAGGCGACCGCCTCGCGAATGATCGGGAAAGACGGCGAACTCTCGGGCATGCCGATCCTCTCTTTCGTGCTCGCGCATTCTCTTATGCTACCGTCAAACACCCGCAAGCGTCGCCCCTCGCCGATGAACGAATATTCCCATCCAGCGCCGTCGCCGGTGATGGCCCAATACCTCGAGATCAAGGAGGCGAACCCCGGCTGCCTGTTGTTCTTCCGGATGGGAGATTTTTTCGAGCTGTTCTTTGACGACGCGGTCGCCGCCGCGCAGGCGCTCGATATTGCGCTGACCAAGCGCGGCCGGCACGACGGCGCGGACATCCCGATGTGCGGCGTCCCGGTCCACACTGCCGAAACCTATCTCGCGCGGCTGATCCGCGCCGGGTTCAAGGTCGCGATCTGCGACCAGATCGAGGATCCCGCCGAGGCGCGGCGGCGTGGCGGCAAGGGACCGGTGCGGCGGGCGGTCACCCGTGTCGTGACCGCCGGCACCCTGACCGAGGAGGGTCTCCTGGACGCGCGCCGGCACAATTATCTCGCCGGCATCGCCGAGGCGGGAGGGGAGATCGGGCTCGCCTGGCTCGACCTGTCGACCGGCGCCTTTGCGCTGGCTCCGACCAGCGAAACCGCGCTCGCCGCCGATCTCGCCCGTCTGATCCCGGGCGAGATCCTGGTGCCGGAGCGGCTGCTGACCCGCCCGGCGCTGTTCGAGGTGTTGGCCGAATGGAAGCCGACCCTGACGCCGCTGCCCAATCCCCGCTTCGAGAGCGAGGCGGCGCGCCGCCGCCTGCAGGAATTCTACGGGGTCGGCGCGCTCGACGGGTTCGGCGGTTTTGGCCGCGCCGAGCTCGCCGCTGCCGGCGCCCTCGTGGATTACGTCGGGTTGACCCAGCAAGGACGGGCGCCGCATCTCGAACCGCCCAGGCAGATCATGCCGGCATCGGTCATGCAGATCGATGCGGCGACGCGGCGCAATCTCGAACTCGTGACGACCCTCGCCGGCGAGCGCAAGGGGAGCCTGCTCGCGACGATCGACCATACGGTGACCGGGGCCGGCGCCCGCCTCCTCGCCGATCACCTGGCGGCGCCACTGACCGAGCCTGCTGCGATCGCCGAGCGGCTCGACGCGGTCGAGTTTTTTGTGGACCGCCCGGAGCTGCGCGAGACTTTGCGCGAGCGGCTGAAGGGCTGCCCGGACATCGAGCGGGGTTTGACCCGCCTCAGCCTCGGCCGCGGCGGCCCACGCGACCTTGCGGCGCTCTGCCAGTCGCTGGGAGAGACCGCCGACGCTGCGCGGCATACTGGCCGAGCCGGGTCTCGTGCCATTGCCCGAGCGGCTCGCTGCCGCGCAGCAAGGACTGGGCGAGCACGGTGTTCTCGTAGAGCGCCTCGGGCGCGCCCTCGATGCCGAATTGCCGCTCTTTGCCCGCGACGGCGGGTTTATCGCGCCGGGATACTCGGACGAGCTCGACGAATGGCGCGGCCTGCGCGACGAGAGCCGCCGGATGATCGCGGCTTTGCAGGCGCGCTACGCCGGCGAGACCGCGATCGGCGCACTGAAGATCCGCCACAACAACGTCATCGGATACTACATCGAGGTGTCGGCGAACCATGCCGGCAAGCTCGGGCCGGAATTCATTCACCGCCAGACGATGGCCGGCGCGCAGCGCTACACGACGGCCGAACTCGCCGACCTTGAAACCAAGATCGCCAGCGCAGCCGAGCGGGCTTTGGCCTTGGAATTGCGGCTCTACGAGGATCTCGTCGGTGAGGTCATGGCCTGCCGTGCCGAAATCGCCGCCGCCGCCGCGGCGCTCGCCACACTCGACCTCTCGGCGGCGCTGGCCGAGCTTGCGGCCGAGGCTCTGTGGGTGCGGCCGATAGTCGACGAGACCACCGCCTTCGAAATCGTGGGCGGGCGTCATCCGACCGTCGAGGCGGCGCTTGCCGCCTCCGGCAATGGCGGCACCTTCGTCGCCAATGACTGCGTCTTGGGCGACGACCGGATCTGGCTCGTCACCGGCCCCAACATGGCGGGCAAGAGCACGTTTTTGCGGCAGAACGCGCTGATCGCGATCCTCGCGCAAATGGGGTCCTATGTACCGGCCTGCTCCGCGCGGATCGGCATTGTCGATCGCCTCTTCAGCCGGGTCGGCGCGGCCGATGATCTGGCGCGCGGCCGCTCGACATTTATGGTCGAGATGGTCGAGACCGCGGCGATCCTGAACCAGGCGGGCCCGCGTTCCTTTGTCATTCTCGACGAGATCGGCCGCGGCACCGCGACCTTCGATGGCCTCTCGATCGCCTGGGCCACCCTGGAGCATTTGCACGAGGTCAACCGTTGCCGCACCCTCTTCGCGACGCACTACCACGAATTGACCGCGCTTGCGGCCAAGCTCCCGGCGCTCGCCTGCCACACAATGCGGGTCAAGGAATGGAAGGGTGACGTGGTCTTTCTGCACGAGGTCGGTCCCGGCACCGCCGACCGCTCCTACGGCATCCATGTCGCCAAACTAGCCGGCTTGCCGAAGAGCGTGACGGCCCGCGCCGAGGAGGTGCTCTCCGTCCTCGAAAAAGGCGAGCAGGGCGGAGCGCTCGCACGTCTCGCCGACGACCTGCCCCTCTTCAGCGCCGCCCGCCGCCGCGCCGAGCCTGCCCCGCCACAGGAATCCGCCGCCGAGGCTCTTCTGCGCGACACTCGCCCCGACGAGCTGACCCCGCGCGAAGCCCTCGACCTCATCTACCGGCTGAAGGCGCTGACGCCGGAGTAGGACTGTACGCATCCGGCGACCACAAGTTGTATCGATTATTTAACGGCGCTGCATCTACAGCAAATATACAGCGAACTCTCTCCTATAGGTTGTAACATCCGCTGAGCCGGCCGCCAGCCAACCTGGCACGGAAAGCCCCACCCATTGACGCGAAGTATGCAATGCGAACACGGCGATTTCAGCATCATCCCTTCCATCTACGGCGACGGCATCGACGGGTGGTACCATTCGGCTCACGGCCGCGCGGCGAGGGGCCGCAACAGATGCTGTTTGCGGTCGAGCAGATCCAACAGCGCCCTGTGCGCTCAGCGGCCGGGCTGAAAGATCGGGCACGCGCCGCCTGGGATTGGGAATGCCACGTGGCCGTCCCCGCGGATTGCCCGAGTTTCCCTTCGCAAAGCGCCCGCGCGCTTCGCGCGCACGAGGCAGAAATGGATCAGCCCAAGTGATTGAAATTCGTGGAACCGAAGCCTGGGATACAGGCGATTACAGGACGACGCAGGCGGATCGGTAGCGATTTCCGGCATCAGCGGGGCTCCAGGGCAAACGGGGGCGAACATATGGGTTCACTATACGTTCTCATCAAGGGCCACAGCTCGGGACCCGGCCCCGGATCAAAGTCGGGTAGGACCGTGGGGACAAGCCGGCCCCCGGGCTATGCGCCAAGCGCGCAGGGCAACTAAAAGCGAGCGACGGCGGGGATGGGGTGAAAAGCGAACATCGGGGTGAGGAGCCCAGCAACGCTCGGGCTTTCCAGAATGGGGGTTATCCGACTTTGACAGCGCGCCTCGGACGCGCAAGAAACACAACACATAGCAACCCGTGACCTTCATAAATAAATCACGCGCGGCGTTTGCCGGATTGAGCGTCTAGGAACGACTTTAGGGCAGTTTCTGGCGCCGCTGATGACGTGGTGTATCGGCATGCCGTGTTGTTTATGAGCGCTATCTGCAAACAACCTTACATAGACAAGATGCAGCTTTAAAGACGTGCCAATTAATTTTTTGTGACCCGGCAGACCATCAACATCAACGGCGCGAATCGCGTGCCGATGTCCCTTGGTAAAGGGCGGCGGATGTCCCTTGGTAAAGGGCGGCGGCGGAATTGTCAACGGGCCGCCGACGAAGTAAGAGACGCCAGAAAACCGCCCAAGAATTATATCAGGAAGCGCTAGTGACCGGAAGCCGTCAAGGCCATATTTTAGAACAGTATGACAATAAGCGATCTTTGCGATGCCTCTGGCGAAAAGAGTCGCATCTAAGCGTCCGGTGGACCAAATCTTGAAGTCTTCGGTATCGGGAACGCCAAGTGTTTCGTACATGGTGGGAGGCATGTGGTGATAAATATGCATGAACACTTCGGGAAACGGACTATCTGGTGAAACGGAGCGAAAGAACCCGGCATCACCCCACACCGACAGAGCCAGTGAAAAGGATGGTTTTCTATCGGAAGATCGAGAGCGAGCTCCTTCTCGCCGACTGTAAACCGGGCGGGAAGACGGGTCGGTCTTTCTTTGGGATTCCGTGTTTGAACTGAAGCGTGGATTCGATATTCACCAAAGACCGCGTGCGCCAGATGCGTGTCTACAGGATTAATTCTCCGTTCACAGTCTCTGCAACTGGCGTCTTCAATCTCGGTGTTGCCCCCTAGAGAAAACGGAATGATATGCTCATCGCGTAGACCTTCCGCCCCGCCATCTGACCCACAATAGATACAGCGGCCATAACCGGGGTACTTCTTACCCTGGATGTCCTCCCACCCTGGGACATGTTGAGCGACCATGTTGTGCTTGCCTGTCATTTCAGCCAAGTAAATAGTGATAATGGATCGGCTCGCCAACGCTTGCAGTCGCAAAGAGGTAGGATTACGCGACCGGCAGCGGGTCAAGCTGGTTCAGAGTATTAGCTGTCGCGGAACTCAGCCGCGTAATCCCGGCCATGTTTCAAAAATCAACACTTCCGGGCAATTCCGTTGCCTCAGCCCGATCAATTGTTTACGCTTCCTGTAAGATATGACTGAAAATTATCCGCAAAACCGCCGTCTCGGCTATGCCCGTGTCAGCACCTATGGGCAGGCGCTCGACGCCCAGCTCGAGCAGCTGCGTCGTGCGGGATGTACCAAGATTTCCGCGAGAAGGTGACAGGCGCGCACAGCGACCGCCGGCAACTTCTTAAAATGGATACCCTCGCGCCCGGCGCCGTGGTGACGGTCACACGCATTGACCGCCTCGCGCACAGCACCTTCGACCTCTTCGCTATCGTCAAGCAGATCGTGGACGCTAAGGCGCAATTCCGTTCACTGGCCGAGCCGTGGGCTGACACCGGCACCAGCACCGGGCGGCTGATGATTGCAGTGTTCGGCGGGTTGGCGGACGTGGAGCGCGATCTTATTCGCACCCGCACGGCCGAAGGCAGGAGCCGCGCCAAGGCCCAAGGAAAGCATATGGGGCGGCCCCCTTCCCTGACGCCGGCACAGAAGAAAGAGGCCACCAGACGCCGCGCGCAGGGCGCTACATTGCAGGAATTGTCGGACAGCTACGACCGGAGCATATCCACCGTGCGCCGGAACACGCGCGCCGCATGAGACCAACACGGAGACCACTCCTTGCTAAGTTATCTTCCTGCTGTCATTTCCGCGATCGGGGCCGTGCTGGTTGTGGTGGGCGCATTTTGGTCTTCGATCGACGCTGCAAAGAAAAATGAACAAATAGCGCAATCCATCACAGGTGGAGATTCGTATCCGATAATAGATCCTAGTTTTGTACAGGGTGAAGACAACACGTTACTACTGATGCTAATCACTATAGGAAAATATCCAATTATGATTTACAGATCACTACAATAGATCAAGATTTATTCTCTGGAATGCTTATAAAACGTGATGTAAATGGCAAAATTACTGGTAGCGAGGTTAGTGAAATAGCAGATCGAGGTTAGTGAAATAGCAGATAAAGCGACCAAGACGGTGTCACTCGGGAATCTGGGCCCTGAGCAAGGTAAAATGTTTGCAAAGTATCCATTAGACCCAAAAATCGGCGTCAGGAATTTGTACCTAACGCTCATGGCGCGAAACGGGCAGGTGAGAGAGGACATTAAAGTACGCCGTGTAAACAATAAGTGGGTAATGGCCTTTCGGGCACAAAATCAAAAGGGCACTTTGGAGCAAAGGATCAGCCCGGATTTTCCGCCCGATCAGATCTGGACTAATTAATGGGAATTACAGCCCGTTATTTCTGCAATGGCGTGAATTTTCCATAATCCCCCTTTCCGGACAGTTTTTTGTAGGCGCAAGATAGAAATGACACCCGCCAACGCGAGTGTCATCTCTACTTTGTGCGCCGGGTATCATTTCTATCTTGCGCCGACACTACACTTTTCGTAGGCCCTATGGATTTCCCCGTGGCGGATCGGCGCGGCAGTGGTGCAGGTGACGGCTCCGGGCGGATCCTCCCGAGGATCCTCTTCAAAAGCCCCGACCCGGGCTAAAAGGAGATAGCGGTCACCCTTGATTGTGTCGCTCAGCAACCGCGCGAAAGCGGCGTCTTCTTCATCGGTAAGGTCGCCGCTCATGCCGCGGAGATGAGGCTTTAACCAATTCTGGCGGCCGGGATAGGCAATGCAGGAATTCAGCCTGCGTCGGTTATACAATCAGCCGATCGCCACCCTGAGGACGACATGAGCGATAACCCGACGGGGACACAAATTCGATGCCATCGAGCTAGTGGTATCAAGCAAATGGAGGGATTCTGGCTGCCTTTTTCTCGTCGCCCCCGCGAAAGCGGGGGCCCAGGGCTACCGGCGCTGTGCCCGCCCGCCCTGGATGCCCGCTTTCGCGGGCATGACGGTGGGGTGGGTGAATGCCGAACATTAGAAGCCTACGATTAGAGCCTTGAGCGTGATTTCGTCGGCCGAAGATATGGCGCAGCGGGTCGCGGTCGTAACCGGGGCGAGTTCCGGGATCGGGTTGCACACCGCGCTGGGCCTCGCGCGGGCCGGGATGCGGGTCGTGATGACCGGCCGCGACCGTGCGCGGACCGAGCAGGCGCGCCGGTGGGTCGCCGAGCGCTCGGGCTCGGACCGGGTCGATATCGCGCTCGCCGATTTTTCGCGGCTCGCGGAGGTGCGCCGGCTGGCGGACGAGATTCTGGCCGGGCATGACCGGCTCGATGTGCTGGTCAACAATGCCGGCCTGTTTTCGCCGCAATACCGGCTTTCGGCGGACGGTTTCGAGCTGACCTTTGCGGTCAATCATCTCGCGCCGTTCCTGTTGACCAATCTGCTGCTCGAGCGCCTGAAGGCGTCGGCGCCCGCGCGGATCGTCACCGTCGCCTCGGAGGCGCACCGCCGCAACCGCCTTGATATCGGCGATCTGACGCGCCCGCGCGATTGGACGATGGGGCGGGCCTATGGCCGTTCCAAGTTGTGCAATGTCCTCTTCACCCGGGAGCTGGCATCGCGGCTCGACCCGAGCGAGGTGGTTGTCGTCTGCCTCCATCCCGGAATGGTCGCCACCGGGATCGGCCAGCGCGGGGGGCTTCCCGAACTCGGCTGGCGCCTCTTGAAACCGTTTCTGCTCAGCCCAGAGAAAGGCGCCGAGACTGCGGTATTCCTCGCTACGGTCCCCGACCCGACGGCGTTCCACGGCGGCTACGTGATTCGCAAGACCCTCGCCCAGCCGGACCAGGCGGCACTCGACAGCGACCTCGCTCGCCGTTTATGGGAGGAGAGTGCGCGGCTGGTCGGCTTATGAGGTGCAAGGATGATCCATTCCAGGCGTAAGTTTATCTGCGGGACGCTGGCATGGAGCGGCAACGGCCGCGTTTGTCGGGGTCTATGAGCGCCCTGTATCGGCGCAAACCTCACTGACCCCCGAGGCGGCGCTGCAGCAGCTGATCGAGGGCAACGGTCGCTTTGCCGAAGGCCGCATGACCTCGTTCAACGAAGACCTCAAGGTATTGAGAGCAAAGACGGTCGACAAACAAGAGCCGTTTGCCGCCGTGCTGTCCTGCGCGGATTCGCGGGTGCCGGTCGAGCTGATCTTCGATCAAAGCATCGGACGTATTTTTGTTACCAGGGTTGCCGGCAACATCGCTACCTCGGCGGTTATCGGCAGCCTCGAATACGGGGCCGCGGTACTCGGCACCAAGGCGATCATGGTGCTGGGTCACGCCAATTGCGGGGCCGTCCATGCCGCGATTGAAGGCGAAGCGGTCCCCGGGCAGATCAGCACGCTCTATCCCTATATCCGCCCAGCTGTCGACCAGGCCGGCGCCGATTTAACGGCGGCGATCAAGGCAAACGCTAAAATCCAGGCTGCGCTGCTGCGGCAATCCTCGCCGGTTCTGGCCGATCACATAAAAGAGAATCAACTCAAAATCGTCGCCGGATATTACGATTTGTCATCCGGCAAGGTCACTCTCCTGGATTAAGCTGCCTCCGATCAACCGCAGTATTGTCGGGACGGAGCGGCAGGGTTGGAGTAGTTTTACATCAGCTCATTGGTGGGGGCGCGCGATGACACGCGGGTGGTTTTCTTTTGCTTTTTTCGCGTTTTCGGCATTGGCCGGTCTGCCCGCTCTTGCGCAGCAGGGCGGTCCGCCGCCCGCAGTGCTCGTGGCGCCGGCCGAGCTGCGGTCCATGGCCAAACAGGCCGAGTTTGTCGGACGCGCGGAGGCGCTCGAAAAGGTCGATCTGCGGGCGCGGGTGCAGGGTTTCCTCGGGTCCCGCCTGTTCAAGGACGGCGACGCGGTCAAAGACGGCCAAGTCGTGTTCGCGATCGAGAAGGAACCGTTCGAAGCCGCGGTCGACCAGCGCAAGGCGCAGCTTGCCTCCGCCCAGGCGACGCTCGCCAACGCCGATCAACAATTGGCACGCACCGCCGAACTCACCCGCAAGGGCAACGCGCCGGTCGCCCAGCTGGACCAGCGCACCGCCGAGCAGGGTCAGGCCAAAGCCGCGGTGATGGAGGCCGAGGCGAACCTCCGCGACGCGCAGATCCAGCTCTCGTACACCGAGATCAAGACGCCCGATCAGCGGCAGGATCGGACGCGCCGCCATCTCGCCCGGCAATCTGGTCGGGCCGGACACCGGTGTGCTGGCGACAGTGGTCAAAGACGACCCGATGCAGGTCCTCTTCTCCGTCACACAGCGCGAGATGCTCGAAGCCCGTGACTCCGAGGTGACCGGGAAGGTCCGGGCCCGCGTCCGACTGGCGAACGGCTCGATTTACGGCGAGCCGGGCCGCATCGATTTTCTCGATGTTCAGGTCAACCCGCGAACCGACGGTCAGACCGTCCGGGCGATGTTCCCCAATCCCGACGATATTCTCACGACCGGCCAGACGGTTCGCGTGATCGTTGAAGAGAAGGGCGGCGACAAGGTGATCGTGATCCCGGAATCCGCCATCGCTATCGATCAAACCGGCCCTTACGTGTTCGTCGTCGGGGACGACAACAACGTCGAGCAGCGCCGCGTAACCCTGGGAACCGGGCGCAACGGGCTGGCGGTCGTCGATGACGGACTGAAGCCCGGTGAGCGCGTCGTCGTCCAGGGGCAGCAGCGCATCCGCTCCGGGATGACCGTAGCGCCGCAACTGGCGCCGTCACCGGCCGGCTGAGAAGCGGGGACCTGCGATGATCTCCTCCGTCTTCATCCACCGGCCCCGGCTGGCGATGGTCATCGCAATCGTCATTTCGATTGCCGGAGTGATTGCGCTCGGCGCGCTTCCCATCGCGCAGTTCCCCGACATCGTCCCGCCGCAGGTGCAGGTCAGCGCTCTATATCCCGGAGCATCGGCAGAGGCGGTCGAGGAAAGCGTAGCACAGGTGATCGAAGCGCAGGTCAATGGCGTCGACCGGATGATCTACATGAGGTCGACCTCCGGCGGGGACGGCACCTACACTCTCACTGTCACCTTTGAGGTCGGCAGCGACCCCGACCTCAATACCGTGAACGTGACCAACCGGGTGAACCAAGCGCTCGCGCTATTGCCGCCCGAGGTGCAGCGCAACGGCGTCACAACGCAGAAGCAATCGACTTCGCTGTTGCAAGTCGTCGCGATCTATTCGCCCAAGCGCAGCCGCGACGCGTTGTTTCTGTCGAATTACGCGAAGATAAATCTGGTCGATACCTTGAAGCGTGTGAAGGGTGTCGGCGACGCGAAGCTGCTGGGCGACCTCGAATACTCGATGCGGATCTGGCTGAACCTCGACCGCATGGCGAGCCTCGACATCACCCCGCAAGACGTCATCGACGCGATCAACTCGCAGAACACCCAAGCCGCCGTAGGCCGCGTTGGGGCGGCGCCGCTCGTGCCCGATGTCGAGTTTCAGCTGAACATCACGACGCAAGGCCGGCTGACGACAGTCGAGGAGTTCAACAACATCATCGTTCGGGCCAATCCGGATGGCGGGGTGGTCCGGATCAAAGACATTGCCCGCGCCGAGCTCGGCTCGAAATCGGCTGACAGCCTCGCCCGCTACAACGGCAAACCGGCCGAGGCTATTACGATCTATCAATCGCCCGGCGCCAACGCGATCGCCGTCGCCGCCGGCGTCAGGAAAGCGCTGAAGGAGATCGAACCCAGACTGCCGGAAGACGTCGCCTATGACGTGATGTACGACACGACGGTCTTTGTCGATGCGATGATCCACAAGGTGGAAAAGACGCTGCTCGAAGCCTTTGTGCTCGTCGGCATCGTGGTTTTCATTTTCCTCGGCAACTTGCGGGCGACCTTGATCCCGATCATCGCCGTGCCCGTGGCGCTCGTCGGCACCTTTGCGGTGATGTTGGCGCTTGGTTTCTCGGCCAATACGATTTCGTTGCTCGCCCTGGTACTGGCGATCGGTATCGTTGTCGACGACGCCATAGTTGTCGTCGAAGCGGTCGAGCATATTCTCGAGACGGAGCCTCAGCTGACCCCGGCGGAGGCAACAGAGAAGGCGATGGGGCTGGTGACCGCGCCGATCATCGCGATCACCCTCGTCCTCCTTTCGGTGTTTGTGCCGACTGCCTTCATCCCCGGTATCACTGGCCAGCTTTATCAGCAATTTGCAGTGGCAGTATCGGTATCGATGCTGATCTCGGCGGTCAACGCGCTGAGCCTCTCGCCGGCCTTGTGTGCGGTCTTGCTGCGGCACCGCGGTCATCCGCGAGGGCTGATCGCCTGGCTTCAACGCGGCATCGACAGGACCCGAGACGGATATGTGGGGCTGGTTCGACCGCTGGCGCGCCGGGCGCTGATCACCGCTGCGTTGGTGATCGCCTTTGCTCTGGGGACAGGCTGGCTCACGAAAATCGTCCCGACGGGTTTCCTGCCGGACGAGGACCAAGGCGCGTTCTTCGCCGAGGTGCAGTTGCCGGACGCCGCATCGCTGAACCGCACGAACAAAGTAGTGGCGCAGGTCGAGGATTTGATCCAAGACCGGCCGTGGACGCAAAGCGTTCTCAGCATTGCCGGCTACAGCCTGATAGACGGTCTCGCCCTGCCCAATAAGGGGCTCTTTATTGTCGGCTTGAAGCCGTTCGAGGAAAGGACGGAGGCTTCGCTGTCGGTCTTCTCCGCATTGGCCGAGTTGCGCCCGGTATTTCAGCCAGATCGCGGCCGCAAATGTCATAGCCTTCAACCCGCCGCCGATCTCGGGGCTCGGCAATGCGGCCGGTTTCGAATTGCAATTGCAGAGCCTCGCCGGAGCGACCCCAAAGGATCTTGCAGCCGTCGCCGAGGGACTGGTCATTGCGGCGAACCAAAACCCGGCACTCGCCGGGGTCTACACGACTTACGGGGCGTCGACCCCGCAGGTCTATTTGAAGCTCGACCGCGAGCGCGCCGAAACTCTTGGGGTTTCGATCGGCAGCATCTTCAGTGCTCTCCAGACCGCAATGGGCGGCACCTACGTCAACGACTTTAACCGCTTTGGCCGCACTTGGCAGGTAAAGGTTCAGGCCGACGCGTCCGACCGCAAGGGGGTCCAGGATATTTTTAAGGTGCGCGTGCGAACCGCGCAAGGCGATCTGGTGCCGTTGAATGCGGTTGCGGATGTCGAGCTGATCACCGCGCCTTCGTCGATCATTCGCTACAATAATTTGCGTTCGGTCACGATCAATGGCGGGCCGGCCCCGGGTTACTCGTCGGGCCAGGCGCTTGCGGCGATGCAGGCTGTCGCGACCGATACGTTGCCCAGTGGGTTCTCCTACGAATGGACCGGCACTGCGCTGCAGGAAAAGGCGGCGGCGGGGCAGACCGGCTCGATCCTCGGTCTGGCGATCGTGTTCGCCTACCTGTTTCTCGTCGGCCTCTACGAGAGCTGGACGATACCGGTCGCGGCTCTGCTGTCCGTCGTCGTCGGCTTGTTTGGCGCAATGGCTGCTCTGAAGCTGTTCGGGCTCGACAACAACATCTACGCGCAGATCGGCATTGTCGTGCTGATCGCGCTTGCCGCCAAGAACGCCATTCTGATCATCGAATTTGCGATGGAGCAGCGGCGAGAGGGACAGGAGATCGTCGCGGCCGCGCTCGAAGCTGCGAGACTGCGGTTCCGCGCCGTCATGATGACCTCCTTTGCATTCATCGCCGGTCTGGTGCCGCTCGTCATTGCGACCGGCGCCGGCCGGGCGACGATCCGCGCCGTCGGCACGGCGGTGTTCGGCGGCATGGTGGCCGCGAGCTTTCTCGGCATCTTTGTCATTCCGGGCCTCTACGTGCTGTTCCAGACCTTGCGGGAGCGGGTCAAGAGCCTGTCAAAATCCCGCAAACCCGCGCTACCTGAGCGCGCGATACCCGAGAAGGCCGCCGAATGAGGCGGCCTGCCGGATATTTAAGCCCGAGCTATTCGCGTTTGGTGTCAGATGATCAGCCGCTTTCGTACTTTTCTGGCCGGTTTTTTTGTCCTCTTGCCGCTGGCGGTGACGATTACCGTTATCGTGTGGGTGGGTACATTTATTTACGCCTATGTCGGTCCGGACGGCGCGATCGGGCGCATTTTGCTCTCGATCGGGTTTCGCTTGTCGGACTCGCCGATTGCAGCCTATGCGCTCGGTGCGATCGTCGTGATCGGGCTGATTTATCTCCTTGGGCTCGGCGTCGAATCCCGCCTCGAAAGCCGGCTACGTTTCCTGATCGATTCCCTGATGCAGCGCATCCCGTTCGTCCGCAATCTGTACGATGTCACCCAGCGGTTTGTCGCGATCATGGACAGAAGGGACCAGGACGGGCTGAAAAGCATGAGTCCGGTCTGGTGCTTCTTCGGCGGCGACGGCGGCGCCGGGGTGCTGGGGCTATTGCCGATGCCGCGACCGATCCTGATCGGCGGCGAGCCTTACCATGTGGTCCTCATCCCCTCCGCGCCAGTCCCGGTCGGGGGCGCATTGATCTATGTCCCGGCTGCATGGGTCAAACCGGCCAATATCGGGGTCGAAACCCTGATGAGCATCTATGTATCGATGGGTGTGACCTCCCCGCACATCGTGGAGAGTGATCCGGAGCGTGCGCCATCGCGCCAATAGGATCGGAGTTTCGGCGAGACTCGGCGTCTCAATACGGCGTGCCGTCCCGATGCACGAAGACGCGCTCGCCGCTCGGGGTGAGCGCTCTGCCGATGTCCTCGTCGGGGTAGATGACGGTATCTCCTGGATTGCGGTCACCGATCTCCAGATAGACGACGTCGCGGCCGCTGCGGTTTATCAGGTGGTGGGCGTCGCCCGAACCGGCTTTGAAGCCGGCGCACATGCCCGGACGCAGCGGCGTCTCGCCGGCATTGGTCACGAGAACGGGTTCGCCCTCGACAATGTAGATGAATTCGTCCTCGCGCATATGCGTATGGCGCAGCGCCGACATGCCGCCCGGCGGCAACCGCGTCAGGTTCACCCCGAAATTGGTCAGCCCGAACGCATCGCCGAGCACCCGCCTTTCTCGTCCAGCAACACGTGCGGCGAAAGGCTCGGGATAGCCGCGGGTGGCGCGGGCGGGGGGCACAGCTGCGGCTTCGATTGCGGCCGGCTTGGTCGCATCCGACATGGTCTCCTCCACATCTGAGTTTCCTAAAGAATTATGTGCTAGGCTGATGCATGACTGAAAGAACGCGGATCGCCTGGGGCGGGAAGACCCTGTACGGCGCGAGGGTCGGCATCCTCATGCTTGAGACGCGGTTCCCGCGCGTTCCCGGGGATATGGGAAATGCCGAGACCTGGCCGTTTCCTGTCCTCTACAAGGTTGTGCCCGGCGCCTCGCCGCGACGCGTCGTCTGCGAAAGGGCCGAGGGACTGCTGGATGAATTCCTCGCCGCTGCGGCCGAGCTGGTTCGCCTGGGCGCCGACGGCATCACGACGACCTGCGGGTTCCTGTCGCTTTATCAGCGGGAGATCGCCGCCCACGTCGGCGTACCGGTCGCGACCTCGAGCCTGATGCAGATTCCGTTCATCGAACGGGTGCTGCCGCCCGGCAAGCGGGTCGGCATTCTCACGGTCAGCGCCGCGAACCTGAGCGGGGAGCATTTGCGGGCGGCCGGAGCCAATCCCGAGACACCGGTCGTTGGCACCGACGACGGCAGCGAGTTCAGCCGCGTGATGATCAATGACGAGGAACGGCTCGATCTCGCTGCTGCCGAGCGGGATATTCTCGCCGCCGGCGACAGTCTCGTCGCGAGCCACGACGGCATTGGCGCGGTACTCCTCGAATGCACCAACATGGTGCCCTACGCTCGTGCCTTGGCGCAGCACTTGCGCCTCCCGGTATTCAGCATCTACACCTTTGTTACCTGGTTTCAATCCGGTTTGATCCCGCGTGCTTTCGGCCACCCTTGAGGAGGAGGAGTCGCCGATGACCATTCGTAGCCGCCGCCCCGTCCCCGCCGCCGGCGCTGCCCTCTCTTGCCTGCTGCTCACTGTTTGCGCCGGGCAGACCCCGATTGCGGCAAATTGGGTCAAGGCGGGCGCAGACGACCAGACGATCGCCCGCGAGCTTGCCGATTGCAATGCCCAGGCCAATGCGGCGCTCGCCAACGAACAGGGGATCAACGCCGACATCAACGCGACGCTCGGGCGCAACTGGCAACTCGGCGGCACCCAAACGATCGAGGCGCAAGCGATGCGCCGGCAGGCAGGCGGCTATGCCGACCAAGTCCTCAACAACTGCATGCGCGCCAAAGGCTTCACCAAAGAAGGCTGATCAGGGCCAGCCCCAGGGGCCCAAGTCCCAGTCGCTCTGGTACATGAGAGCGGTCATCTGGGCTTCGTCGGCGAGTTGCTTGGCGAACATCTCTTGCCGATATGCCGCCCAGTTCTGCTGTGTGCCGAAATAGACGCAACGGCAGACCAGCGGATCGGCATACAAATATACAGGCTGACCGTTGACGATTCGGGTGACGAATTTGTTCGGAGGCAGTGTGCGTAACGCCGCCAGACGCTGTGGGTTGTCGGCCGTCCTGATCTGGAACCCCGCCGCGGCGAGGAGGTCTTCTTTCTGTCCGACCAGCTGCTGTTGGCTGGCGCAGCCGGCGACAGCCAGCAAACCTGTCAGGGCACAGAAGGCGATCAGCTTTGTCACGGTGATATTCCCGGCGGAAACACCGCGGACCTTAGCCGATCGCAATCCCCCACGCAACCGACGAGCGTTAGACATCGAGCCCGTAAATCGCGCGGAGCTCGCGAACCCCGCGCAACCGATGATGGCCAAGAGGGTCAAGCCCATTGCAACTGCCGGCAGCAGCGGCAAACTCGGCCGAGACCAGCACCTTGCGTCCCAATGGCTCGCACAGCGTTTCAATGCGCGCTGCTTCGTTGACGGCCGGCCCGATCACCGTGAAATCCAGGCGATCGACCGCGCCGACATTGCCGTACAATACTTCCCCGATATGGATCGCGAGGTCGACCTCAGCCACCGGCTTGGACGCCTCGGCCCGCGCGCGATTGACCCGGTCCAGCGTGTGCATTGCCTCTCTCGCGGCATCGATCGCATGGCGGCAGGTCTCGGCTTGAGTCTCGGCCAGCAGCGGAAAGATCGCGAGCATGCCGTCGCCCATAAATTTCAACACTTGGCCGCCACGCTGGCGCAGCGGGGCGGTAATTATCTCAAAGATCTCGTTTAATAACTCGATGACGACGAGCCCGGGCGACACGTCGGCAATCGCTGTAAAGCCCCGGATATCGGCGTACCACAGCACCGCGCGCACGCTCTCGACCGAACCGCGCTCCACCGCTCCGGCATGGACCCGTCGCCCGGCGTCGTCGCCGAGATAGGCTCCGAGGAGGCCTGAAGCGATCGTGTGGCCGGCATGCGTCATCATCGCGAGAGACAGGGCCGGCAGTACGGCCTGCAACAGGGTGAGGTCGTCCTTGCCGAAACCCTCGCGGCGGTCGGTGGCAAAAGAATATCCGATGCCAGTTCCGCGGGAGGCATCGCCCTGCGGCCCGAAACGGACGATTTGAGCGAAATAGTCGGCAGCGCCGGCGCTGGCGAGCTCTTCGAGAAGCGGAAAATCGAGGAGCGCCTCTGGCCCCGCCAGTCGTCGACGCATATGCAGCCAAGGATTGCCGCCGGCTTCTGCCTGACCTACCAGATAGGCGAACGGGCTCGTCAACCAAACCTGACTATTCTGGTTGTCGCGTTCGAACTGTGAGGGCTCGATCGCATTGAGATCGCGACGCCACAGATAGCTGTACCCGCCCCATTCCGGATGCAACGTCCGCATTGCCGCCGAGGCGCGCCACAGCGGCAGGCCGCCGAGAACAAGCCGCTGACAGAAGCCGTCAAACAACTCGGCGGCGCCGGTGCCGAGCAATCCCTGGCGCACCGCCCAGACGTGCAGCTCGATAATTTGCCGCCCGAGCGCGCCGTCGTAGTTGATCTCGGGTCGGGCTTCTCTCATGTCGATTGGCTACACCCGCCGGCGGCCGCCGGCTTTTTCGAGCAATTGCTCCAGCACTTCGTAGGGTTGCGCGCCGACGACGCCATAGCCGTTTGCGACAAAGGTCGGGACTCCGGTCACCCCCCATTCGCGCGATTTCGCCCAATCAGCGTCGACCGCTTCTTTGAAACGGCGCTCCGTCAGAACTTGACGGGCCTCCAACGCCGGCAGGCCGACCGATTGCGCAATGTCGACCAACACGTCGATATCGCCGATATTGCGCGCGTCGACGAAATAGGCCCGGTAAAGGGCGTCGTGGATCGCCTCGCCGCCCAGCTGGGTATCGGCCCATTTGCCGAGCTCCTGGGCCAGCCGGCTGTTGTAGGTGTGGGTGCGCCGGCCGTAGGGCAGGCCTTCGGCGTCCATCAGCCCTTTCATGCGGGCATACATGGCTTCGGGGTCGACGTTTCGCCCGGCATAGAGCTCGGCCATCGAGCGGCCTTCCGCGGGGGTTTCCGGATGCAGCGGGAAGTGCACCAGGATGTGATCGAGATCGAACGTCTGCTTCAGTTTTTCAATACGCACGGTACTGAGATAGCACCAGGGTCAGACGTAGTCGGTGAAGATCTCCAGCTTGATCGGCTCGTCCATTGTGCTGTTCTCCTTGTCTAGTCGTCACCCCCGCGAAAGCGGGGGTCCAGAGTGGCAGAACCCGATCCCTGCCCCCCTGGATTCCCGCTTTCGCGGGAAAGACGGCATTAAGTGTGCAATGTGTTGGTTCGTGACCCCATCCGCAATTCGCTCTTCAAAGAGTTAGGCCGCCATCGACGATGATCGTCTGGCCGGTGATCATCGCGCCGCCGGCGCACAGAAAGAAGATCGTCTCGGCGATGTCTTCGGGCTTGCACGCGCGCTGCAATGGCGTCCGCTCGATCGAGGCGGCTTTGCGGTCCGCCGGCCAGTCCTTGTTCCATGGGCTGTCGACAAAGCCCGGCGCCACGGCGTTGACCCGGATCTCCGGCGCCAAGGTGCGCGCCAGGCTGCGCGTCAGATTGATGAGGCCCGCCTTGCTCGTCGCATAGGGGATGCTGCTGCCGGAGCCCTGAACGCCGGCGATTGAGGCGGTGTTGCAGATCGCGCCATGCGCCGCTTTCAGCGCCGGCACCGCGGCATGAGCGCAGCGGAACGGGCCGATCAGATTGGTCGTCAGAATTCGTGACCAGAAATCCTCGGTCAGCGCGTCGAGGTCGGAGAACGGGATCGGTGTCGGGGTTGCCGGGGTCCCGGCATTGTTGACGAGAAAATCGAGCCGGCCGAGCGCGTCGATGGCATTCTTGACCATCCGCTCGGCCTCGCCCGGCCGCGAGACGTCGCCCGGCGCCGCGACGACCCGCCGGCCCTCGGCCTTGAGCCGTTCCACCGCCTCCGGCCCGCGCGCGTCGTCGGGCAAATGGTTGAGCGCCACCGTAGCGCCGCAGCGGGAAAAGATGTCGGTCGCGGCGCGCCCGATGCCGGAAGCAGCCCCGGTCACGAGCACCGTTTTGCCGGCCAGATCCGCACTGATCACGTCATGCGCCTCTCATGTCATGCGCCTCGGCTGAGATCGAAACCGTCAAGCAAACATGCGCCGACCGCGCCGGCTGTCAAGCCACCCAGCTGCGTACCTCTTCGAGCTCCGCAAGAATGCCGTAGTGCGAGACCAGAAGAACCTCGTCGAAGCCGAGCTGCTCCATCCGCTTCAACCGTCGGCGGGCCTCGTCCGGCGGGCAGACGAGCGCCACATTGGTGGCCGCGGCGAGGTCCGCGGATCCGGGCCGATTGGCGAGATCGACGGCGACGTTGGCAAGGACAGCGTTGGCGCCGCCTGCTTCGCGATAGATGCGCATGCCGGCTTCGAGATCCTCCCAGCTGCTGTAGCGGCCGGACGGGGTCCAGCCTTGGCACACTTTCGCTGCATAAGTGATCCAGCGCGGGCTGCGCCAAGCGCCCATCAGGATCGGCGGCCCGCCCTCGCAGCCGGGCCAGATCGACAAGCTTCCGCCATTGACGGGCTCGCCGCGCCATACCCGATGCATGGTTTCGAGCGAATTTCGCAAGGTGCGAAAACGATGGTCGTAATCGCCGCCGAGCAATTCGAAATCCACCCGCGTCGAGCCGCTGCCGACGCCGAGGCGCAGCCGGCCGCCGGACAAGGCCTGCACCGACTGCACGCGATGGGCGAGCTCGATCGGGTGGCGCAACGACACCTGTAGCACGCCAATGCCGAGCTCGACGCGCTCGGTGACGGCGGCGAGCGCCGCCAAGGCCGTGAGCGGATCGAGCGTCGGCCGGCCGCGGCCCATCGAATCCCCAACCCAGATCCCGGGAAAACCGCCGGCCTCGATGCGGCGGGCGTAATCGGCCATGCGGGTCATCAATCGGCTGTGCGGCTCGGCGCCGGGGCTGAGCCGGATCATTGCGCTGACTTTCACGGTCTTCCCCTCAGCTGCGGGACCGAAGATTTGCGCGAGCATGCATCATTTTGTGATATCGTCGCTGAAAATTCGCGTCGGCAAACCACCGGAGAGTGAAATGGATACGATCGAGGCCGCCCGCGCAACGGCAAGCCAGGCGTTGTTATCGAAGCTGCCGTCGCGCCTGCATCACAACGCCTATGTGGTGAAGGACCATGAGATCAACCGCCGGTTTTTCGAAGACCTCCTCGGCATCCCGCTGGTCGCGGCCTGGTGCGAGAAGAACTTCAGTGCGGAACTGCAGCGGGAGGTCGAATTCTGCCATACCTTCTTCGCGATGGCCGACGGCGGCGCTCTCGCCTTCTTCCAATTCGCCGATCCCGAGCTCTACGAGATGACCCAGGCCGAGAAGCCGGCCAAGATCGGCCGCTACGACCACATCGCCTTCAAGGCCGAGCCCGAGACCTACGAGGAACTGAAGCACCGCCTCGAACGGGCGGGGGAGAATTATCGCGAGACCAACCACGGCTATTGCAAATCCATTTATGTCGCCTCGCCCGACGGGCTGATCGTCGAATTCACCCAGGACCCGGACGACGTGGCCGAGATCGATGCCATCCGCCGCGCCGACGCCCACAGCGAATTGGCCCGCTGGCTCAGCGGCGACCGCCGCACCAACAACGAGCTGCGCGGCCGCGCGATCTAAGACGCCGCTCCTCCTTCCTCTTGCGCGAACGGCAAGGAGCGGAGCTCGCGGTGCGGCAAGACCAAGGGCTTCTGTCGCTCATTGGGGGCAGCCCGGGTGCATGTTCGACGCCGGGCCAGACAGCGCTCATAATCGATAATCCGCGCGGCATGATCAACCAAAAGTCTCGTCTTGCGCGGACTTGATCCGCGCATCCACGCCTTGTCCCGGGCGTTGAAAGGCGTGAATGGTCGGGCCGAGCCCGGCCAAAGCGAAGTTAGCCGGCCGATTTCCTCCTTTATTCGGCCGCAAAATCCTGCCTGAGCAGCTCTGCGCGAGGGGTGAGGGGCCTCGGGCGGCGGCGCTACCGGGTGCCGAATTTGGCGGTGACGATCGCTTGCTTGCAGGGCTCGGAATATTCGGCGAAATGGTCCTTCATGCAGGCCTGGATGCGGCCGCCGCCGGGTTGAACACCCGGACACGTCCGCTGGACATCCGCCTTGCAGGCCCTGACCACCGCCACGCTGCTCAGCATGGCTCGCTTGCAGGGCTCCGAGAAGGCGGCGAAATTCTCTTGGACGCAGGCCCGCAGCCGTCCCTCGCCGGGTTGCACCCCGGCGCAATGCTGCTCGATCTCTGTTCGGCAGGCCTGGCGCACGGCCGACCCCTGAGCCATGGCGCCGGCCGGCAGCCGTCAGCAAGACGGACGCGACGGCGAGTCTCGATATAGCATGCATAATCATCACCCTTCCGGTATGCCGGCCCGGCGCAGACCCGGGAAATAGGTGGCCTCGGCCAATGCTCGGATCTTGGGGTTGTCGAACCAACTCGATTTCTTGACGCTCCCGAGGCTCGAATAGATGGTGCTCAATCCCTGGGCCTCGGCGAGTTCCGTTCGAGCGCGGTCCATTTGCCCTTTCAACGCGTAACCGGCCGCCAGATAGGCGTGCACAAAGGCCAGCCGGGCATTCTCGCTGTTCGCCTTTTCCAGCCAGCCGAGCGCCTCGTCGGTATGCGACTGGAGCAGATGGATGACCCCCATTCGGCCGTACCACGGGGCAATGCCGGGCTCGTGCGGGCTGACGTGAATGGCTTCCTCGAAATACGGGATCGCCTCATCGACCGCCCCGGTCAAGAACTTGCACCAGCCCAGGCGCGCATAAGCCGGAGCGCGGCTGCGATCGAGCGAGATTGCAGTCTCGTATTCGGGAATGGCCTCGCCGCAGCGCGATTGCGCGAACAGCACCTGCCCCTTCACGTAATGCGCCAGCGCGCTGTTCGGCGACGCCGCCAATGCCTGCGTGACCAGCTTTTCGGCGCGGTGCAGGTCCTCATCCGGAGAATCGCTGAGCTCGTCGGTGACGCGGTAGGCGAGCGTGGCCGCCAACCAGGTTGCCGCATCCGCCGATTTTGGGTCAAGCGCCAACGCCTTTTCGAACAGGGCTCCCGCTTCCTCGCTGTTTTCCTTGGAGGTCGGTCTCGTCAGTACGGCCCGTCCGCGCAGGATGAAATCGAGCGCGTCGGGATGATCGGTCGGGCGGCGAGCCTCTGCGATCGCCAATTGCCCCTGCAGCGCGCGGGCAATGCGGGCCGTAATCTCGTTCTGCAGCGCAAACAGGTCGCCGGCATCGCGGTCGAAGCGCTCGGCCCAGAGCTGGGCGCCGGTCTCGGCATCGACCAGCTGGGCGTTGATTCGCACGTGATTACCGGACCGCTGGACGCTTCCCTCGAGGACATAGCGCACGCCCAGTTCGCGGCCGAGCTGCTTGGCGTCGACCGCCTTCCCCTTGTAGGTGAAAGCGGTATTTCGCGCGATCACCACGCTGCCCTGGATGCGTGCAACGTCGGTCGTCAGATCCTCTGTTATGCCGTCCGCGAAATACTCCTGCTCCGGGTCGTTGCTGAGATTGGCGAAGGGCAGCACGACGAGCGACAACCGCGGCGCCGAATAAGGCTGAACCGGGGCGTTCGTCGACTCCGCCTGGAGCGGCGGCGCTTCGGAATGCCGGCCGGGCCACCACCACCATGCCACACCCGCTGCCGCGATAAGCGCCAAGACGGCAGGAACGAGCATGACGGCCCGGATCGTCGCCCCTCTGTGGCGGACGGAGGGCGGTGACGTTCGGCCGGCCGCTCCGCCGACCTTGAAGACACGCACAGGCTCGGCAATGTTCTTGACCTGCTGCTCGCCGAGGGAGGTCAGCCCGATCGGCAGGCGAGAGCCGATCTGGTCGCGCACCGCACCGGAAAGGCATATACCGCCCGGTTCTGCGAGCGCCTCCAATCGGGCGGCGATGTTGACGCCGTCGCCGAACAGGTTTGGTCCCTCGACGATGACGTCTCCGAGATGGATGCCGATGCGGAACCGCATCGGCTCGCCGGCCGGACGACCCTCGTTTTCTTTCTCAATGGCGTCCTGGA
Source organism: uncultured Alphaproteobacteria bacterium (assembly GCA_963736715.1). Classification (GTDB taxonomy): domain Bacteria; phylum Pseudomonadota; class Alphaproteobacteria; order ATCC43930; family CGMCC-115725; genus AP-15. The sequence continues at coordinate 61,209 of CAVTQA010000052.1, forward strand.
CCGCGACGGCACATTCGACGGCATCGACCGCGCTTCCAAAATCGGCGACAAAACTGTCGCCGGCGGTATTGAAGATCCGGCCGCGATGCGCGGCGATCAATCGCTCGAGGATCGTCCGGTAGGCTTGCAGCCGCCGCAACGTGCCGACCTCGTCCAGCCCCATCAGCCGGCTGTATTCGGCAATGTCGGCCGCGAAGATCACGGCGAGCTTTCGTTCGACTACCTGGACTTCTGCCACCGGCCCTCCTCGAGGGGCGCTGATGCCGCAACCGAATCGTTGCACAGGACGAATATAGCAATTATTCCCGCTTTGTTCGATGGCGGCGTTGTAGTTCCCGTTCACTTGGCCGAGAGCGGTCCGGTTATCGCGGGGGCTGCGCGCCGCGTGTTGATCCTTTACCCGTGGTCTGCGTGCGTTCCAGGGTGATATCGATAAACAATGGCGCGAGAAGATGACGGTTATGCGGCCGATATCCCGTATTTGCGGGATTTCAAACCGATGCTGGCGCCGGCTTGGCTCGATCATGTGGCGCTCGTCGCCGGAATCGAGCCCCCCGCCCGGAGAAATGGGTTTGCGTGGTGCGATCTCGGCTGCGGCCAAGGCGTCACCGCCGCAATCCTCGCCGCGACCCATCCAGCGGGCGTGTTCCACGGCATCGATGCAATGCCGGTGCACATCGATCATGCCCGCCGGCTGGCGGCGGCCGCGGCGATCCCGAACCTGGAATTGCACGCCGTCGATTTTGCTGCGGCGATCGCTCTCGAATTGCCGCAGTTCGATTACATCGTCGCGCACGGCGTCTACACCTGGGTCGGCCCCGAGGCGCAATACGCCATGCGCCGGTTTATCGACCGCCGGCTCAAACCGGGCGGTCTCGTCTACCTCAGCTATAACGCAATGCCGGGCTGGGCGCGCGATCTGCCGTTCCAGGGTCTGCTGAAAGAGTTTGGCCGTACATTCCCAGGCGACGATTTCGCGCGCCTTGCCGCAGCAGCGGAGCTCGCCCGCACTCTGGCCGGCGCCGGCGTCGCGTCATTGGCGGCGAGCTTTATCGTCAAGGAATTGCAGGAGCGGCCGGATGACTATCCGCCGGCCTATCTCGTCCACGAGTTCATGCCCTCCGCATGGCAGCCCCTCTACGTCACCGAGGTCAGAAGAGACATGGCGACGATCGGGCTCGAGCCGGTCGGCTCCGCGACATTGAGCGAAAATTTCGACTGGATGGTGCTCGATGAAGCAGCCCGCCGGAAGCTCGGGGCCATCACGGACCCTGACGCCCGCGAGCTGGTCCGCGACTACTACCTCGACCAACGGTTCCGCTGCGACGTCTTCGCCCGCAGCAACCGACAGCTGAGCCCCGATGAGCGCGTTGGGCGCCTCCTCTCGAGCGCCTTTGCCCTGGCCCGACCGGTGCCGGCGATCCGCTATACCATGACCACTCCTGCGGGTCTCGTTGACTTACGACAACTCAGCAGCTCGGGCAATCGTGGCCGAATTGACCGCGGGTCGGCTTGCGAGAACCGAGAATTTGAAGACGCTACTGACGTTATGCGCCGCCGGGGACATCATGCCGGCCGAGTCCGGACAGGCCTCCGTAGCCGCCCTCAACCGGGCTCTGTGTGGCCGCGTCGACGGACCGGAGGAGATCCGCTGGCTCGCATTGCCGTGCGGCACTGCCGTGGAAGTGGATCCCGGGTTGCTCAGGGCTTTGCGCGACGGTCAACCAGTCGACGACGGCTGGCGCCACTTCCTCGCCTGCCATGGCGTCTAGGCCCCAATTACTTCTAGGCCTGGGTGCGGGGATCCAACGCGTCGCGCAATCCGTCGCCGATGAAGTTGATCGAGAGAACTGCGAGAAAAATCGCCCCGCCCGCGAACAACGCCCAATGAGGGGCGATGTCGAGGTAATCCTTGGCATCAAACAGTATGCGTCCCCAAGTGGGGATGTCGGGCGGGAAGCCGAGGCCGAGAAAGGACAGGGTCGATTCAGCAATGATGGCGGCGGCGACGTCGATCGTGCCGGCGACGATGATGGGCCCCAACGAGTTCGGCAGGATGTGGCGCATCACCAGCCGCAAGCCGGTCATGCCGAGAGCCCGCGCCGCCTCGACGAACTCCTTTTCGCGCAGCGAAAAAAACTGCGCGCGCACGAGCCGCGCCACCTGCATCCACCGAAAGCCGCCGATCACTACGACGATCAGGATGAAGGTGCCGGCCTCGAGCCCGACCAGCTGCGTCAACGGCTCACGAAACAGGTAAATAATCAGCAACAGCAACGGCAAGGGCGGCAGTGAAAGGAACAGGTCGGTAAGCCACATCAGCGCCGCATCTATACTGCCGCGAGACATGCCGGCAATTGCCCCGATGGTCGTCCCGACAATGATCGCGACGAGCATGGCGGCCAGTCCGACCGCCAGCGATATGCGGCCGCCATAAAGCATGCGGGCGAGCAGATCCTGGCCGAGGTCGTCGGTGCCGAATGGATGGTTCCAAGACGGGCCTTCGAGATGAGAGCTGAAATCGATGTCGTTGATCGGCACTCGCCACAGCAGCGGCCCGAATGCCACCGCCAGCGCCATCAATGCTAGGATGACGCTGCTAGCGACGGCCAGCTTATGCCGGCGAAAGCGTCGCCAAATCTCGCCGGCGGGCGATGCGCGCTCGCCCAGGGCGATGCCTTCCGGCACCGGGCTAGCGGTAGGCGATGCGAGGGTCGAGCCAGCCATAAAGGACGTCGGCAAGCAGGTTGAACAGGATCACCAAGCAGGCGAACACAAACGTCACCGCCATAATGACCGGCGTGTCGTTGGCGAGGATCGAACTGATCAGCAGCGAACCGATGCCAGGGATGCGGAAGATCTGCTCGGTGACGATCGCGCCCCCGAACAGTGCCGGCATCTGGAGTGCGACCAGGGTCACAACCGGGATCAACGCATTGCGCACGACATGCTTGATCACAACCATGCGCTCGGGGAGTCCCTTCGCGCGGGCGGTGGTGACATAGTCGAGCCGGCTGACTTCGAGCACGGAGGAGCGCACATAACGGGTCCAGGAGGCCGCCTGCAACAGGGCGAGCACCGCCACCGGCATCGCCGACTGTTTGAACTGTTCCCAGTACCAATGCCAGCCGGTTGCGTTGAGGTCGGTGCGGTAAACGAATGGCAGCCAATCGAGATAGATGCTGAACAGCAGGATAAACAGAAGACCGGTGAAAAAGGTCGGCAATGAAAATCCGATGAACGCCAGCAGATTGGCGATCTGATCGAAGATCGAGTAGGGCCGCACCGCCGAATAGACGCCGACCGGCAGAGCGATCAGCAGCGCCAGGACCTGCGAGGACCCGATGATGAACAACGTCGCCGGCAGGCGCTGCAGGATCAGGGTGTCGACATCCATCCGGCTGACGAACGAGAAGCCCCAGTCGCCATGCAGCATCGCGGAAAGCCAGTGCAGATAGCGCAACACGATCGGATCATCGAGCCCGAATTTCGCGCGCAGCGCGGCCGCCACCTCGGGCGGCACATTCGGGTTGCTCGCGAGTTCCCCGAACGGGTCGCCCGGCGCCAGCGCCAGCACCGCAAACAGCACGACGCTGATCCCGAGAAGGCTCGGGACCGCGATCAGCAAGCGCCGGAGTAGGTAGCGGCCCATGACCCTATCCTGACGCGGAGCGGGTCATGTCTCGCGATACCAGTCTTTCAGGTTCCAGAAATCATTGTCCCAGCCGCTCAACGTCGCTCTGAGCTTGTGCGACATCGCCGCCACCCAGCGGCGGTTTACGACCGGGATCACGACCCCGTCTTCCACGACCATATCGTTCATTTTGATGAACAACGCCGCTCGCTTGACCGGGTCGAGCTCGTTCTGGGCCGCACGAAAGATCTTGTCGTATTCCTCATTGCGCCAGCGCGTCGGGTTGCTGCCCTGCCACTTATTGTCTTTCGAAGCGATCTCCCAAGACACGAACTGTTGCATGAAACGTTCCGGATCGGGGACTGAAGGCGAGCCGATCGTATACATCTGAATGTCTGAGTAAAACTTCCTGGCAGTATCGGGATTTGCCACATCGGAGGAGAAATAGACCGATGGCGTCACCGACTTCAGCTCGATGTCAATGCCCGCTTTCTGACAGGCCTGCTTCACGATTGCCTGGGTTTTCTGGCGCGGTGCGTTGATCGAGGTCTGGAATACGAGCTTCAGTTTCTTACCGTCCTTGGTTCGGATGCCGTCGGATCCACGCTTCCAGCCGGCCTCTTCCAGCAATTGGTTCGCCTTGTCGACGTTGAACTCCCATTTTGTGTTCTTCGAGACGAAGCGTTCCGGGTTATTGAGGAAATTTCCGGTCGCGACCCCGGTACGTCCATATATGTACTTCTCGACCGAGGCCCGGTCGACGAGGAGGCGGAGCGCCTGCCTGACGGCCGGATCGCTGAGCAGCGCATGCTTTGTCTTGGGGCTGGAGCGCTCGCCGTCGACCTCGGTCCACGGATCGGCGAAGTTGATCTGAATGTGCTCCATCGCCCGGCTCTGGACGATTTCGGCGCGGCCCCTGGCGTTGCCGGCATTCTCCAGTCTTAAAAGGATCTCGTCCTCGACCTGCATGTTCCAGGCGTAATCATATTCGCCGGTCTGGATCACGGCGCGCGCCGCCGACACCGCGTCGCCGCCGCCCTTCATCTCGATCGTGTCGAAATACGGTCGGCTGGCGACATGGTACGAGGGATTGCGTTCGCCCTTGACGAGATCGCCTGGTTTGAACTCGACAAACCGATAGGGACCGGTTCCGACCGGCTTGAAGTTTGCCGGAGCGTCGCGCGAATTGGCGCCCTTGTATGGTTCGAAGAGATGTTTCGGGATGATCATGCCGCCGGCGGCGACGAAGACACCGGCCCAGAAGGGCGACGGCTTTTCGAAGCGAACGCGCACTGTAAGCGGGTCGATCTTTTCGACCTTTGCATCCCGATAATCGCCAATCGTCGTCGCGGCTGTCGCCGGGTCAGAGGCGTATTCCCAGTTGAATACGACATCATCGGCGGTGAAAGGCCGGCCGTCGTGCCACTCCACGCCTTTTTTTAGTTTCCAGGTCACCGACAGGCCGTCAGCTGCGACCCCGCCGTTCTCGATATCGGGGATCTCGGCAGCTAACACCGGTACCAAGTTGCCCTCAGGGTCCCAGGCCGCGAGCGGTTCATAAAAAATCCGGCACCCCTCCGCGTCTTTCGTGCCGACGGCGAAATGCGGATTTAGCAGGGTGGCGGCCTGCCAAAACAACAGTTTGAGCGCCCCGCCCCCGCCGGCTTTGGTCGGCTTGTACTCGGTGGAGGGCGCGGTTTGCGCCAGCCCGGCATGAGCCAGGAGCTGGGTCGCAAAAGGCGCGGTAAGGCCGAGGCCGACCATCTTGTGCACGAAGGCACGGCGCGACACGCGGCTCGCCTTTACTGCGGAAATGAGCTCGCGCAGCTCTCCCTCATTCATGAAATTCTCCCCCACCGGCGCCTCTTCTGGGGTGCCGTCATGTCTCGCGGTACCAGTTCCTCAGATCCCACAAGACGTTGTCCCAACCGCTCAAAGTCGCCCGGAGCTGACGCGACATCGCCGAGACGCTCGGGCGGTACACGACCGGGATGACCGCCGGATCTCCGACGACCATGTCGTTCATCGCGATAAACAGGGCCGCCCGCTTGACCGGGTCGAGCTCGCCTTCGGCCGCATGAAAAGCCGTGTCGTAATCGTCATTGCGCCAACGGGTGATGTTGCGGCCCTGCCATTTGTTGTCTTTGGACGCAATTTCCGAAGAGAGGAACTGGCGCATGAAGAAGCCGGGGTCGGGCTCCCCCATCGTCGTTGTGAACATCTGCATATCGGCGTAGAATTTCGAGTAAGTATCCGGGTTCGCCACGTCGGAAGAAAAATACACCGATGCCGTCACCGATTTGAGCTCGACCTCGATACCCGCTTTCTGGCACGCCTGTTTGACGATCGCTTGAGTTTTCTGCCGCGGTGCGTTGATCGAGGTCTGGAAGACGAGCTTCAGCTTCTTGCCGTCCTTGACGCGGACGCCATCCGGCCCGCGCCCCCAGCCCGCCTCATCCAATACTTGGTTCGCCTTGTCGATATTGAACTCCCATTTCGTATTTTTTGAAACGAAGCGGGGCGGGTTGTTGATGAAATTGCCGGTCGCGAGCCCGGTGCGTCCGTAGATATGAGCCTCTACCGAGCCGCGGTCGACGAGCAGGCTCAGCGCGCGCCGGACCGCCGGATCGCTGAACAGCGGATGCTTCGTCTTGGCGCTCGAGCGCTCGCCGTCGACCTCCGTCCAGGGGTCGGTGTTGTTGAGCTCTATGTGCTCGATACTGCCGCCGGGCACGATCTCGACACGGCCTCTGGCATTGCCGCCGTTTTCGAGCCTGAGGAGGATCTCGTCCTCGACCTGCAAATTCCACGCGTAGTCGTATTCGCCGGTCTGGAGCACGGCGCGTGCCGCCGATACGGCGTCGCCGCCCCCCTTCATCTCGATCGTGTCGAAATACGGCCGGTTGGCGACATGGTAGGAGGGATTGCGTTCGCCTTTGACCAAATCTCCCGGCTTAAAGTCGACAAACCGATAGGGGCCGGTTCCGACCGGCTTCAGGTTTGCCGGCGCTTCCCGAGAATTGGCCCCATTGTAGGGCTCGAACAAATGTTTCGGGATGATCATGCCGAACTGGCCGACGAAGGGGCTGGCCCAGAACGGCGTCGGCTTGAGAAAATGTATCCGGACAGTGAGAGGATCGACCTTTTCGACTTTAATGTCCCGGTAGTTGCCGATCGTCGTGGAGGCGGTTGCCGGGTCGCCGGCATATTCCCCGGTGAACACGACATCGTCTGCAGTGAACGGACGGCCATCGTGCCACTGCACGTCCTTCTTGAGCTTCCAGGTCACGGACATGCCGTCAGGCGCGACCCCGCCATTCTCGATGTCCGGGATCTCGGCGGCGAGCACCGGCGCCAAATTGCCGTCGAGATCCCACCCCGCGAGCGGCTCGTAGAAAATGCGCGAACCCTCCTGGTCCTTGGTGCCGACGGCGAAATGCGGATTGAGCAAGGTTGGGGCCTGCCAGAACAGCATCTTGAGCGCCCCGCCGCCGCCGGCTTTGGTCGGCTTGTACCCGGCTTGGGTCGGGGTTTGCGCCAGGCCGGCATGGGCCAGCAATCGGGTCGCAAAGGGCGCTGTGAGGCCGAGGCCGATCATCCTGTGCACAAAGGTGCGGCGCGACACCCGCCCTGCTTTCACCGCCACAATGAGATCTCGCAAGTCTTGCTCGTTCATAAAAAAGTCCTTGGCCGGCATTGCAGACGCCAAACGGTCAGCAGCAATTTATCATCGTATTGAAGTCGAAGCCATTCTGGTCAGTAAAGCACCGAGGGCAGATACGCGCCGGCCGGCTCGTTGTAGAGGCCGATCGTCATAAGCGTCAGTTGGTGCACGAGTTGCAGGTTGTGCTGCAGGCACCAGCGAAACAGGTCGGCGTTGCGTGTCGGCACCAGGAATCCACCGCCCGGGAAAGCAGAGGCCGATCCGATCAATGCTTTTAGGTCGTTGTTGGTTTCGGCGACGGCGTGAGCGAAGAAGGCGATGTCGGTGCAGTAGGCGGTGATCTTACCCAAATGCTCGACGACCCGCGCCGACCCCTGCTCGATCGCATCACCGAGCTCACCGCCGCGGTGGTGCCCGTGGACCCGCTGGCACAGCGCGTTGCAGGCGCGGATGTCGCCTTCCACCGCCGCCCGCACCTCGTAGCCCGGCAAACCTATCCCCAGGGGCTTTCCGTCGAGCTTCGACACCGTCTCGCGCGTCTCAAATCCGAGCTTCGTATAGAGGCAAAGCGAACGATTGTGGTAGGCCGATTGCAGGAGCCGGACCCCGGCGACGCCGCGGCGCGTACAACGCTCCATCACATCGAGCATCAGCCGACGGCCGACCGACCGGTTTTGCGCGGCGGGATCGACCGTGATCGGGCCGATGCCGGCAATTGGACTGCGTTCGTCGAGAAAGTTACTCCCGACTACCTTGCCGTCGCGCTCGGCAACAACCCCGTAGAACCCGGGGTGCGCCAGCAGCGTCTTTATGACGCCCGTCGCAATCTCCGACGACGGGAAATCCCACGGGAAATTGTGCTCGCTCGCGATCGACTTGAACGCCTCGAAGCAGATCGCACCACAGGCCGCCGCATCCGCAGGAGTGCCCTGCCGCAGGATTACATTCATCGCTTCCCCCTTCTGGCGCTTCGATTAGCACTTCGTACCAGAACACCACCGACCGCACACGCCCGAGCGTTCGGCTCTTGTCCTCGACGGCCGATCGGCGGATTATCGCGGTCTGGCCGAAGGTTGGAAGAAAGGAACCACAATGCTGACGCGCGAAGAGAATGAGCTGGTGACGAGGGTAGGACCGGGCACGCCGATGGGCGATGTGTTGCGGCGTTATTGGATTCCAGCCTTGATGTCGCGCGAACTGCCGGAGTCGGACTGCCCGCCGGTGCGCGTGAAGCTGCTCGGCGAGAAGCTCGTCGCCTTTCGGGACAGCCAAGGCCGCATCGGGCTTGTCGACGAGTTTTGCCCGCACCGCCGCGCCTCGCTGTGGTTCGGGCGCAACGAGGAATCCGGCCTGCGCTGCATCTATCACGGCTGGAAGTTCGACGTCGAAGGCAAATGCCTCGAGCAGATGAACGAGCCGGAGCCGTTCTGCCACAAGGTTCGGCTGACCGCCTATCCGACGACCGAGATCGGCGGGGTGATCTGGGCCTATATGGGACCGCGCGACAAGATGCCGGCGCCCCCGGCCTTTGAATGGACGCAGGTGCCGGAAACTCATCGGCACGTGTCGAAGGTCTGGGAAGAATGCAACTGGCTGCAGGCCCTCGAAGGCGGCATCGACACTTCGCATGCGCCGATCCTGCACCGCACGATTACCCCGAACACCAATCGCCCGGGCATTCCCGTCCAGGGCCCGTTCGTCCGCGGCAGGGCGCCGATCCTCGAGGTCGACGTGACGGATTACGGCTATCGCTATGTCGGGATCCGCCCGCTCGACGAAGACAAGACCTATGTGCGCTCCTACCATTTCGTGATGCCGTTCACGCAGATCCGGCCACAGCAATTGGGCCGCGCCTTGGGCGGCGGCGACCGGACCAACATCGCCGGGCACATCTGGGTCCCGATCGATGACGAGAATTGTATGGTGTACAACTGGATGTACAGCTACGGCGAGGAGGGGCTGAGCGAGGACGACCGCATGGAGCGCGGCAATGGGAACGGCCCCGATTATGTCGAGCAGTCGGGTGAGTTTCGCTCGTTCCGCAACGCGCGAAACGACTGGATGATCGACCGCCGGGTCCAAAAATACGAAACCTTCACCGGTATCGACGGCATCAACACGCAGGACCGTGCGGTGCAGGAGGGGATGGGGCCGATCGTCGACCGCTCGAAGGAATATCTAGGCCCCGCCGACCGCGCGATCATCGCGACCCGGCGCCTCCTGCTGCAGGCGGTCAAGACCGTGCAGGAAGGCGGCGACCCGCCGGGCGTCGACACCAGCTACTACTCGGCGCGCGCGATCGAAAAGATCTTCCCGCGCGAGATCACTTGGCGCGAGACCGTGCTCCCCGAGATGTACGCGGAGGACAACCTGCCGGTCGCCGCTAAATAACGGCGACCCTGCGCATTCCTTTTCAGCACTCACCCGTTTTATTCGAGGCCGCGTATAAATAGGGTCCGGTCGATCCGGCGTGCCCCGTGCAAAACGCGCACAATCTGCACGCCATCGGGGATAATGCGGTAGAGGATGAGATAAGGGGGCTCGACGAGAACCCGGGCTTCCGGGTTGAACTGCGGCCAGAGTGGGCCGGCCTCGGGGAACTGCTCGAGGATCTGAATCCGAGCCCCCAGCCGCTTGTACAGCTCGTCTGCGGCGCGGGGATTGACGTCTCTAACTGCGAGCCAAAGTTCAATGAGATCGCGACGAGCGCGGTAAGTGTGACGAACCTCTCCCAAGCCTAGTTCTTCGCGCGAGACCGCAATTCCTGCAACGCGGCTTGACGCAGTTCGCCGAAGTCGAGCAGACCGGCATCCCCGCTCTCGATCCCCTCTCGCCAAGCATGGCGCAATTCTTCGATACGCTCTTCTTCGAGCCGATCGAGGCGCTCCAGGAGCCTCAGCGCTTCGCGCACGACCTCGCTGATGGAGGTATATCTTCCCGATGCGACTTTTGCCTTGATGAGGCTGAGCAACTCCGGCGTCAGCGATATCGAGATGTTCATGCCATCACTGCTGCGAGAAACTATTTTAATACGATGCTGAGGCGTCCATGTCCAGGACGGGGAGTTACCGAACCGTACCAGCGGCGAATGGAAGCCCGCCGAATACGAGCCCGTAGAGGCTGAGAAGTAATTCGAGGCCGATGAGGCCGATGATGTACCATTCCAGGCGCAGGCTGCGCTGGTTATGCACGAGTTCGATGAGGGTGCCGGCTGTCGCGCTGATCAGCGCCAGCTTTCGCTCCATCGCACGGCTACGCTCCACCAGCTCGTATTCGTCTTCCAAACGCGCATACAGACGCTCGAGCTCGGGATGGTCCCATAGAACATCGGGTTTTTCCTCGACCTCGACGCGTCCGACCATGCGGTGCTGGGTCAAAAGGACGTCGCCGATCTGCCGCAGCAGTTCTCTGGTCTGGGCGCCGGGGCGCCCCTTGCGCTGGAGTCCCACCGCGAGCGGTTCGATGCGGTCGAAGACACCGGCGATGCGCGCCTCCGAATGCCCCAGGACCAGGCTCTTCGACACCACATTGGCCACGATCTGGAGCCTATCGAGAGAGGTTTCTGCGAGCAAGACGACGCCTGACGGCTCGATCTGATCTTCTCCGGCCGGATTGACGCGCACTTGTATCTGTTCGGTTTCCGGGATTTCGAGCGGATCGTGGACCCGTGCCCGCAACGAGCGCAGGATATCGTCCTCTTCGATGGCCGACAGCCGAGCGAAGACGGCAACCCCGTAGCGGAACAGGAAAGCGGTGCCCTGGCGCCCGACGCGCAAGGTAAACGGGTTTGTTGCGAGGGTGTCGTCGCGTTCGAGCCCGCGCGTTTCCAGCCGCTCGCCCAGCAGCAGCGCCCGGACAGAAAGGGTTTCCGTCATATCCATCGGACCTGCTGCGTAATCTGTCGGCGCTCCGCCCGCGCCATCAGCCAGCCGGCGAACGCGACCAGCAGGAAGACAACGCAGAGAAATAGTGTCGCGAGCGCGTTCACCTCCGGGCTCACCCCCAGGCGCACGCTCGAAAATACCGCCATCGGCAGAGTCGTCGCGGACGGGCCGGTGACAAAACTGGCGATCACCAGATCGTCCAGGGAGAGTGTGAACGCCAGTAGCCAGCCTGATACCAGCGCCGGGCTGATCCCGGGAAGAGTGATCCGCGTCAGCACCGTCCAGGGACGGGCGCCGAGATCGAGCGCGGCCTCTTCGAGAGCGCGGTCGAAACCGGCCAGCTGCGCGCGCACCAGCACCGACACAAAACAGGCGCCGAACGTCGCATGCGCGACCGTGATCGTCAGCAGGCCGCGGCTCGGCCAGCCAAACCAGCTCTGGCAGGCGACAAACAACAGCAGCAGCGACAGGCCGAGAATGACCTCGGGCACTACCAGCGGTGCGAGCAACGCGAACCCGAACAAGAGCCGCCCGGGAAAGCGCGCAAACCGAGCCATGCTGAAGCCGGCACAGGTGCCGAGCACGAGGGAAAGGGTGGCGGCCAACCCTGCGACTTCGAGGCTCGTCAGCGCCGCCGCGCCAAATGCTTCGTTATGGAACAGCGCGCCATACCAACGGGCCGAGACCCCTGCCCAGACCGTTACCAGGCGCGAGGCATTGAAGGAGTAGACGACCAGCAACACGATCGGCGCGTATAAAAAACCAAAGCCCAGCATCAATGCAGCGAGACCGAACCAGCTTGCTCGCCGGGGCCGAGTCACGCCGCATTCCCCCGTTCGAGAAACCGCTGTGCGGCGAGAAGCGGGACCGCCAATGCCGCGACGAGCACGACCGTAACTGCGGCGGCTACCGGCCAATCGCGATTATTGAAGAATTCGTCCCACAGCACCTTGCCGATCATCAGGGTATCGGGTCCACCCAACAGGTCGGGAATGACGAACTCGCCGATTGCCGGGATCAGCACGAGCAAGGAACCCGCCGCGATCCCCGGCAATGTCAGCGGTAGGGTCACGCCGAGGAAGGCTCGCAGCGGTCGCGCGCCGAGATCCGCGGCCGCTTCAATGAGGCTCGGGTCGAGCCTGGACAAGCTGCCGTAGAGTGGCAGGATCATGAACGGCAGATACGAATAGACGAGACCGAGCTCGACCGAGAATTGGTTATTGAGGAGCGGCAGTGGCGCGGCGATCAGCCCCAGTGCGATCAAACACTGGTTCAACAATCCATTGGGCTCGAGGATCGCGATCCAGGCGTAGACGCGGATCAGAAAGCTCGTCCAGAACGGCAGCATAATGAGGAACAGCAGCAGCTGCTGTCGCACCCCTTGCGAGCGGGCAATGGCATAGGCGATCGGATAGCCGATCATAAGGCAGAGCACTGTCGCCAATGCCGCATTGCCGAGCGAGCCGAGATAGGCGCGCAGATAGAGGTCATCGCTGGCGATCAGCGCGAAATTTGCCGATGTCGCGTGCAATTCGAGGCCGTTGCCATCGTGCGCTAAAAGCGGCGTATAGGGCGGTATCCCGATCGTGCTCTCGGCCAGGCTGATCTTCAGGACGATCAGCAGCGGCAACAGGAAAAACACCGCGAGCCAAAAAAACGGCACACCGATGAGCACGAGCCGGCCAATGCGTCCCAATCCCGTCATTGGGTCAGGACCACGCCATCTTCGGGCGACCAGGTCGCCCATACCGGTGTGCCGCGGCCAAAGGAGCTCGCCGCGGTCCCAGGCAGATAGGCCTTGAGCGCGCTTTGCTGATTGGCCGCGAGATGGACAATCGAGCCGCCGCCCAAATAGCTGGTCGACGTCACCGTCGCGGCAATCGCAAAACCGATGGGAGGCGCGTGAGACAGCACCAGCTTTTCCGGGCGCACCGCCAGGGCCGCCGCAGCGCCGTGGCGCAGCTGTGGGCTGGGGGGCAAAGGGATCAATTGCTCGAGCCCCGGGACGGCGAGGGCCACGCAGTTGAACCCGGCGGTCAGCTCGCCTTCGAACATATTAACCTCGCCGACAAAATCGGCGACAAAGCGCGAGGCCGGCCGCTCGTAGATCTCGGCCGGCGGGCCGGTCTGCACGACGCGTCCGCGATCCATCACGGCAACGCAGGTGGCCATGCTGAGCGCCTCTTCCTGGTCGTGCGTGACGACCAGGAAGGTGATCCCGACCCGGTCCTGGATGCCGACCAGTTCGAGCCGGGTCTCGGCCCGCAGCTTGCGGTCGAGCGCTGCCAACGGCTCGTCGAGCAGCAGCAGTTTGGGCATTTTTGCCAGTGCCCGCGCCAAGGCGACGCGCTGGCGCTGACCACCGGATAATTCGTGCGGGCGGCGGCGCGCGTAGCCGTCCAACTGCACCAATGCCAGCATCTCTTCGACCCGGGCGGCGATCCGCCGGCGGTCCATCCCCTCTTGACGCAGGCCGAAGGCGATATTGCCCGCCACATCCATATGCGGGAACAGCGCATAGGACTGGAACATCATGTTGGCCGGCCGCGCATAAGGCGGCAGCCTGGTGACGTCGATCCCGTCAATGACGATGCGGCCGCTGTCGGGCGTCTCGAAACCGGCAATCATGCGCAACAGGGTCGTCTTGCCGCACCCCGAAGGCCCGAGCAGCGCGTAAAATGCGCCACGCTCTACGCTCAGCGAAACGTCGTCGACTGCCGCAGTCGTACCGAAACGCTTCGAGGCCCCGGCGATTTCGAGTAGCGCCATGCCCGCCGATCGTCATTCCCGCGAAAGCGGGAATCCAGGGCCCCTGATGCGTGACGCCCGCCCTGGACCCCCGCTTTCGCGGGGGCGACGATAGAATGTCAGCGTGGTGCAAACCATTCCGGCTCGTGGGATCAGCGGCCGGATTTGAGGCGGGTCCAGGAGCGCGTGCGGGCCCGCTCGTATGCGGCGGGCGCCGGGAGATCGACGTAGAGGCGGCGGCGGATTTCCTCCGGCGGGTAGACCGCCGGGTCGTTGCGGATCTCCGGCTTGACCAATGCCGTCGCCGGCAGGTTCGGGTTCGGGTACCAGACGGCATCGGTGACATCGGCGATGACCGCCGGGCCGCAGCAGGTAATCGATAAACCGCAGCGCGTTTTCCGGATGCGGCGCGTCGGCCGGAATCCCCAGCATGTCGACCGACATCATTGCCCCCTCCTTCGGTACACGGAACGAGATCTCGACCTTGTTGCCGGCCTCGCGCGCCCGGTTGCGGGCCTGGATCACATCGCCCGAATAGCCGAGCGCGACGCACAGATCGCCGCCCGCGAGGTCGTTGATGTATTGCGACGAATGAAATTTGCGGATGTAGGGGCGAATTTTTTCAAGGACTGCGAAGGCCGTGTCGAGGTCACCGAGATCGCGGCTCTTGGGGTCGAGCCCCAAATAAGCGAGCGCCGCTGGAAATACCTCCTGCGGCGTGTCGAGCAATGAGATCCCGCACGGGGCGAGCTTCTCGGCAATCGCCGGATCGAAAACCAGCGCGAGGCTGTCCTCCGGCGCGGCCTCGCCCAATGCCGCGTGCACCTGCGTCTCATTGTAGCCGATCCCGGTATCGCTCCACAGATAAGGCGTGCCGTGCGCGTTGCCGGGGTCGGCGGCGGCGACCAGTTCAAGGATATGGGGATCGAGGTGCCGCCAGCCGGCGAGCTTGGATTTGTCGAGCACCCGGTAGACCCCGGCCGCGATCTGCCGCGCCATGAACGGGCTCGCCGACGGGACCACGACATCATATCCCGACCGCCCGGACAGTAGTTTTGCCTCCAGCACCTCGTTCCCGTCGTAGACGTCATAGGTCACCCTGATCCCGGTCTCGGCCTCGAATTTCGGGATCGTGTCCGGCGCAATGTAATCCGACCAGTTGTAGACATTGAGCCTCGGTTCTTCGCCGGCGGCGGACGATGCCGTGATCACCGCAGCGAGAAGCCCGATCCCGGCCCAGCGTACCTTCATGGGCTCGCAAACAGCAGCCGCACCGTCGCTTGTCAACGCTCCAAAGCGGCGCGATCCCAATGTCCGAGATCGGCGGCGGCGGCATAGGTGCTTTCCAGGAATTGGAGCACCGCCTGTTCCGGGGCCGCAGCTTGGCGGACGGCGTCGTAAGGTAGGATGAACTCGCGAATTTCGGGGCTGTAGTATGCGGCGGCCGGCCCGACCTGCGCCGCTGCGAAGCCAGCCGGCTCCTGGTAGGCATAGGAGTAGAACGCCGGCTGGCCGAATCCGCCATTCCCGGGCCAGAACCCACAGCTGCTGACCTCATGGGAATAAGCTTCCCTGGTGACGTGATCGGCGACCGAGGGCGAGCCTGGATGGGGCGGGGCAGGGCGGCCGGAGAATCGAGTAACCGCCATATCGAAACTGCCCCAGAAGAAGTGCACCGGGCTCGCCTTGCCGAGAAAGCGCGAGCGGAATTGCTTGAGCACCCGATCCACGTTGCCGAGGACGCGCCAGAACTGCTGCGCGTAATGGGGATCATAAGCCGCGTGTTCGCGGTCCTCCTCAAAGGCAATGGGGTCGGGGATCTCGACCGGCACCGTCCAGATCCGGACCTCCAGCCCGAGCGCTTTAAGCCGATCCATAACACCCTGGTAGAAATCGGCAACCGCGCATGGCTCCAGGCGCAGGGTTTCCGATCTCCCGTCGCTCACTTCTATGCGCAGGTGATGATCGATGAAATCGAAGTCGATCTGAAAACTGGCCCCGCTCTCGTGCGGGATCGGTGAAGTCGTGAGGCCGCGGCACGTCACATACAGCGGCACCTGCCACCAATGGTTCGTCATCGGCGCCTTGGCGAGGCGGATCTTGCCGACGATCTGCGTCCAAAGCTGTAGGGTGGCGCAGGTGTCCTTCCACGCATCGTAAGGCAACGATGGCCAGGTTGGGATTTCGGTCACGTCGAGAAGCCTCCCGCTCGCACTCTACGCTGATAAAAGGCGCATGCGTGGGCCAACGCACGCGCCTTTTTTGCTCAGGTCACATCGACAAGGACGATTTCGGCGTCCTCGACCGCCGACACGCGCAATACCCGCTCGTTCTGGATGGCCGCGCCGTCGCGCGCCGAGAGGCGAACGCCGTTGACCTCGACCGCGCCGAGAGCGGAGACGAGATAGGCGCTACGGCCCTCCGCGAGCAGGTATTCTGCGGTCTCGCCGGCCTTCAGCGTGGCTCCGAGCACCCGGGCGTCGGCCCGGATCGGCAGCGCATCACCGTCTGTGTCCATCCCGCTCGCCAAGGTTATGAACCGGCCCGAACGATCTTGCTTCGGGAACGGCTTTGCGCCCCAACACGGCTTTTCACCCCGGCTTGTGGGCTGGATCCAGATCTGGAAGATCTTCGTGGTCTCGGGCTCGAAATTATACTCGGAGTGGCGGATTCCGGTGCCGGCGCTCATCACCTGCACGTCGCCCGCTTCGGTGCGCCCCTTATTGCCGAGGCTGTCCTGATGGGTGATCGCGCCCTGCCGCACATAGGTGATGATCTCCATATCGGCATGCGGATGCGGCGGGAACCCCGTCTCCGGTGCGATCTCATCGTCGTTCCACACCCGCAGCCCTCCCCAGCCCATACGCTGCGGGTCGAAATAATCGGCGAAGGAGAAATGGTGCTTGGTCTTCAGCCAGTCGTACCGCGCTCCACCCAACTTCTCAAACGGTCTGCGTTCGATCATGTGATTGCCTCCGACTGAGCAATTTCGCTCGTGCTGGTGGAAAGGTGGGGTGTGGGGCCGGTAGAAAAATAGAACCGCTCGAAACACATCGTTTCCAGAATCGATGCCGCCGCTCCCCGATCTCGAAGCCTGGGCCATCTTCGCCAAAGTTGCCGAAACCGGCTCCTTTGCCGGCGCCGCTGGCGAGCTCGCCCTTTCCAAGGCGACCGTGTCGAAGGCCATCTCCCGTCTGGAGGGCCGTCTCGGCGAGCGCCTGTTCCACCGCACCTCGCGCCGATTGTCGTTGACCGAAACCGGCCGGGTCCTATCCGTACGCGCGGCGCAGATCCTGGCCGAGGCGGAGGCGGTCGAGGCGGAGGCGCTGGCGCAATCGGCAGCGCCTCGCGGCCGGATAAAAATGGCGGCGCCGATGTCGTTCGGGGTCGAGCACGTGGCGCCGGCGCTTCCCGATTTCTTCCACGCCTATCCCGAGATCTCGATCGACCTTCATCTGAGCGATCAGACGATCGAGTTGGTCGGCGGCGGCTTCGATCTGGCGTTGCGCATCGCGGCGCTCTTGGATTCGAGCATGGTGGCCCGGCGTCTTTGTCAGGTGCGGCGCCTGCTGGTCGGCGCACCTGATTATTTCGCGAACCGCGGCCGGCCCTCGCATCCGCGAGACCTCGCAGGACATGCCTGTCTCGGCTATTCCTACCTGCCCTCGGGCGACAATTGGCAATTCATCGGCCCGGCGGGCGAAGAACACGAAATCGCGGTGGCCGGGCCACTGCGCGCCAACAATGCCGATGCATTGATGCCGGCGCTTCGCGCCGGGCTGGGCGTGGCCGTTCAGCCGGAATTCGTGGTTTGGCGCGACCTTCGGGCGGGCCGTCTCGAAGCGGTCATGAGCGACTGGTCCGCGCTCCCGATCGCGCTCAATATCGTAACGCCTCCCGGCGGACCCAGACCGCCGAAAGTCGCCGCGCTGATCGAGTTTCTGGTCCGCCGGTTCTCCGAACACGCCGCCCCCTGGACTCAGCGCTGACGTCAAGGGATAGGGTTGCTCGCCGCCACAACGCGCCGTTCATAATGGTTCAGAGCGGGATTTTAGCAATTCCTTAAAGTCTTTTTTACAACTTTAGCGAGCATCAAAACCAAATGGAAAGCAGGCTTCTATGCGCGCGGTTTTCCCAAATCTTATTAACGACAGGGCGGGTGTTACAGCTATCGAATATGCGCTAATCGCGGCATTGATCGCGATTGCAGCGATCGCCGCCTTTACCTTAGTGGGGACCAGTCTCAGCACCACTTTCAGTACGATCGCGGGCCAGCTGTAGCAGCAGCAGGGGGTTGGAACGGAAGCTTCAGGCACCTGGCACGCGTCCCGGCATTGACCGGAGCCCCTACGCCTTCCTACAAAAGCACTGGGAGACCCGCTACGGAAGGATTTGCACGCGGTGACGGTTTATCATCTGCTGCGGCACGGCGAGCACGTGCTGCGGGGTCGCGTGCTCGCCGGGCGCACCCCCGGTGTCGGTCTGTCGCCGCGGGGGCGCGCCGAAATCGCTGCGGTCGCCGGTCGCCTCGCCGAAGAACAGATCGCCGCGCTCTATTCGAGCCCGCTGCAGCGCGCCCGCGAGACGGCGGAGATCCTCGCCCAGCGGCTAGATCTGCCGATCGAATACCGCGAGGATGTGCTGGAGCTCGATTTCGGCGAGTGGACCGGCCTGACCTTTGATGCGGTCAGGAAGGACGAGCGGTGGAAATTGTGGAGCACCTGCCGCAGCATCGCCACGGTGCCCGGCGGGGAAAGCATGCGCCAGGTCCAGGAACGCGCGGTCAAAGCCTTGTTCGAGCTGCGCGAAACGCACCGCGACCGAACGGTAGTCGTCGTCAGCCATGGAGATGTGATCCGCGCCGCACTGCTGTTCGCGCTCGGGATGCCGCTCGATTTCTACTCCCGGATCGAAGTCGGCCTCGCCTCGATCAGCACGATCCAGATCGACGATTTCGGGATTCGCGTGCTGGCGGTCAACGAACGGCCCCGACTCGCTCTTTGATGATATCAACCGATTGATGTTTCCGGCCCGCCTGTTACGTCGAGTTATGTGCAGCGCCGTCGTGCTTGCGTCGGCCTTCGGCGGTGGGGCGGCGGCAGCGGATACCCGAGCTGTCGGCTGCGGCACTCAGTCGGATCGGCGAGATTACCGTCGCGACCCTGCGCAACGCGCCGATCGTCACGCTCGTTGCCAATGGCGCCCCGCTCAGTCTGCTGCTCGATACTGGCGCCGAGTGGACGATCCTGACGCCTGCCGCCGCCAAACGCGTCGGTGCGCAAACTCCGCGCATCGAATTTGACCGGCAGATACGCGGCCTTGCCGGCAGCTTGGCGACCAACGAGGTCGAATTGCGCAGCTTCACTGCCGGCGACGTGGCGATACCGTGGCGCCGGGTGCGTGTCGCCTCGCTCAATATGCCGAGCGTGTTCTCCGGGCCGCTCGACGGGGTCCTCGGCGCCGACACGTTGAGCAGTTTCGACGTCGACCTGGATCTGCCGCACCATCGACTGGTGTTCTATGGCAAGCAATCCTGCCCGAGCGCGGCGCCGGCCTGGGCCGAGCCCTACGCGACGATCCCGGCACGGCGCACCTTCAGTGATCACCTTTCCTTTTCGGCGCAGCTCGACGGCCGTCAGATCGACACTTTCATCGATACCGGCGCGCAACTGAGTGTGCTCTCCAGCAGAGCTGCGCTCGCGCTCGGCGTGACCGAGGCGGCCTTGGCGCGCGACCGGGCGACGGTAACGCTCGGTGCCACGGCAGAGCGGCTGAACTCTCATCTGCACCGCTTCTCGCGGATGGAAGTGGGAGGAGAAATCGTCCGCAATCCCGAGCTGATCGTCGCGGATGTCAGCTTGAAGGACGCCGAGCTCGTTCTCGGCGTCGATTTCCTCGGTTCGCGGCGCATCTGGCTGTCCTACGGATCCCAGCAGATCTTCCTGTTGCGCCGGGCTTAGGTCGCCTGGTCCGCGCCCGGGCCGTGTTCGGCAGCCGCCCTGTTATTCGCTGTCGCCATCCCAATATACTACCCATGGTCGCCGAAGGCAGATATCGATGAGCCCAACCGAACTAGCCGACGCCGCCCGCAATCTCGCGCATGCGCTCGGTATCACCGTCTATATTCGGGATGGGCGGATCTACCAGCACGGGCCGGGGGTCGAGATCTTGCCGCCGCCAGGCGCCTGCCCAACCGCGCCGGGCGCGCCCTATCCCCACGAAGAGGCGCCTGTCGACTAAACGGATCGGGCATAAGGGCTCGATAGGACCGGATGCCGCCCATGCCAAAGACACACCCCCACGCCGAGGCGACATACCGGGTGATCCCCCTCGAGGACGGGTCGTTCGGCGTCGAGGTCAGCATCCCTGAGAACTATCCGACCACGGTCAAACCGTTCGGCACCGAAGCCGACGCCGAGGCATGGATCGCCGAGCATCGCGAACGCGTGCAGTCCGAGAACCAGGCGGGCCGCTGGTTCACTCAGGCCTTCCGGCAACCGTCGCCGCTAAACCAGGGCGGTGACGCTTGCTGTCGCTGCTCGCCGACCGACGATAGATCAAACATCGAAGGGGGGAGAGATGGCCATCGCGCGGACGATTTCTCTGGCGCTGCTTCTGGTCCTCGGTGTAGCGCCGCTAGCCCAGGCGCAGAGCGCCAAGCCGCTGTTTATCGCCGCTGACATGGTGCGGGACCGGGGCGGAAGCGGTCCGGCTTGCGTCCTCACCAGTCGGTTCCTGAGGAAGGAAGGGGTCGCCTGGCGCATCCGCGTGCAGGATGCCACCGGCAAGGAGCTCGACGACAAGAGCCTCAAAAACGTCGTCGTTGAATTGTCCGACGGACAGAAATTCGAGGCGCATTTCAAGGGCCACCCGCCGGGTGGCGCGCCCACCGACCATTTCTGGTCGACCTCCTGGAAGATCCCGGAGGACTACCCGACGGGAAGCTTCAACTACAAGGTGGTCGCCACCGCCTCGGACGGCACCACGCAGAACTGGGAGCCGTTCAACGTCAAACCGTCATTGCTGACAGTCGTCGCCGGCACTTTCGAACCCCCCGCGAAGTGAGCGCTCGGTGATCTGCGGCTTGGGCGCTGCGGCGCGCGGCGTTCTTTTCGCAATCACTCTGCTGGGGCCGGCTGCCGCAGCCGCGCAGCTCGGCCCCGAGGCGCCGCTCGCCAAGCCGCATGGTTTCGTCGGGCGGATGGCAGTATCGCCCGAGCATGGTCCGCCGGGGACGCCGGTGCGGGTCGCGGCAGAAGGGCTGCCGGCCGACACGGACTTTCAGCTCGTCTGGCGCACGGTCAGGGGCGCTTGGAAGGTGGCACAGGCGGAATATCACGGCCGCGAATACGCGCCTGCCGCGTTTGAGCTCGCCACGGTCAGAACCGACGCGGCGGGCAGGCTCGCCGCGGCATTCACCGTGCCGGATGATTTCGGCTTCCTTCATGACGTTGTGTTGCAGCAGGGCGAGCGCCTCTTCATACAGGCCGGCTTCGCAATGGACATGTCCGTGACCTTGTCCCCGGCGAGTGGCCCGGTGGGGACGCCGATCACGGTTGAAGTCAAGGGCATCGGCTGGCGGCCGCTCGAAAGCAGCTGGACGCTGCTCTACGACAACAATTTCACGGGCTGGATATCGGCGGTCACGACGGCGGGGTCGGCGACATTCACCATTCCCGCCAGCGGACGGCCTGGTGTGCACCTGATCGAGGTGCTGCACGGCGAATTCACCTTCCCCTACCGCAACATGCAGCAGAGCCCGGAAGGCGACCGGCCGCGTTTCGCGCTGCGCTTCAATCTCACCCCGGGTGCGCCGGTATTGCCGCCGTCAATAGGGGAGCAGGCGCAGCAGAGCGTGCATGGGTTGCCGGCGGCGGGCGCGCTGGCTGTGGCGCCGCCCTTCGCCGGGGTCGGCCAGCCGGTGACCGTAGCCGGCGCCGGCTTTGCGCCAGGCAGACGTTATGCGCTTGCGTGGACCACGGTGATCGGCAATCGCGTGGGCGGGCATGGCTGGAATGAAGCATCGAGACCCGTCGCCGAGGCGGTGGCGGATCCATCGGGGCGCGCCGAATTCCACTTCGCTGTCCCCGACGACCTCGGCGGCGCGCATGCGCTCTCTATCGAGAACGGTTCCGAGAAGCAGATGGGGAGTTTATGGGTAAAACCCGCCGCGTTCCCGCTCAGTGTCGAGCAAGGCCCGGCCGGTACGCCCTTCACCCTGCACTTGAAGGGCGTCGGCTGGACCGAAACCGCGAATATTTATACCGTCGTCTACGATAACAGCTACATCGGCTACGTCTGCGCCTTCAACAGCCAGGGCGATGTCGAGATCCCCCTGCTGGCGACGGGCGATCCCGGCTGGCATTTCATCGACCTTTATCCGGCGATCTACCGCGGCGAAGAGCAGCGGCCAAGGAATTTTCTGATCCCGCAGCTCACTTACGCGGCCGACCATCCCGGCGAGGATCTGCCGCGCTTCCGCTTCGCCTTCGAGGTGACGGAGGAGTAACGCCGATACCGCAGTTATTGCCGATCGCGGCGCGGCGGCATCGTCAGAAAGGCGTGCACCGTGTGCCAGAGCTGATGGCGGTTGTGGCCGAAGACGAGCGCATGCGCCGCCCCCGGCAGGACGACGAACTGGCGGTCGGGGTTGGGCAGCTGCCTGTAAAAATCGAGCAGATCCTCTTCGCTCGCGATCCCGTCATGCTCGCCGCGCACGATCATGACCGGCGCCTGAACCTCGCGCGGATCGACGACCGGCAGGTTTGCGGTCATGTCCAGATAGGTTCCGGTCGGCACTTGATCGCCGAAGGCGAGCTCGGCATCGGCCAGCGCCTCGGCGACCGCGGGGTCGCTCGTCCCGGGATGGTCGCGGGTAAAGATGCTGCGGATCATCTCCCGATCGCGGAGCCGGCGGTTGTGGGTGCGAAAATAATCGAGCTGCTCGGCGCGTTTCGCCAGGGTCGGCGAGTTTCTGCCGGTATAGGTGAAGGCGTTCAGCACGAGCCGGTCGACCCGCTCGGGGCGCACCATCGCAAAGGCGGCGGCGCGCAACGCGCCCGACGATTCGCCCATGAAATGCATCCGGCTCTGGCCGGTCTCGCGGATCACCAGCTCGGTCGCGGCGGCAAGGTCGTCAACGCCGCTGGCAATGTCGGAATTGCCCGAAGTTCGCGACGAGCGCCCGTAATTCTCGTGGTCCATTGTCCACACGTCGAAGCCGAGCCCGGCGAACACGTTCATCGCCGAATATTCGCCGGCACCGGGAACCGTCAGGTCGAAAGACGACAATGCCGAATTGGACGAGCCGTGGACGAGGAAAAGGACCGGGCGTGGCGGCTGGCCCGGAGCCGGGCCGATGCGCTTGCGGTAAACGGCGAGCGAAACCTCGCCCTTGCGGACGGTATAATCGGTGCGTGACGGGGTTGCGTGCTGATCGTCGGCCATCGGGACCCCTTGACTTGATTTCGCGACAGTCTGCGCCAACTGCAGCATCGGCTCGCGGCACGGGTTTGTCCACCAACCGAGGGAGCAGCAGCGATGACCGGGTCACGTCGATTGCATTTGGGGGCCTTCATGCGCCCGGTCGGCATCCACACCGCCTGGTGGCGCTATCCCGGCGCCTCCTCCGACGCCAATTTCAATCTGAAGCACCTGATCCGGTTTGCGCAGAAGCTGGAGCATGGCCGGTTCGACGCGTGGTTCATGGCCGACCATCTGGCCGTGCTCAACATGCCGATGGCGGCCTTGAAGCGCAGCGCCACGGTGACCTCGTTCGATCCGCTGACCTTGCTGCCGGCCTTGGCGATGGTGACCGAGCATCTCGGGCTGATCGCCACCGCCTCCTCCACCTTCGAGCCGGCCTACATGATCGCGCGGCGCTTCGCCTCGCTCGACCATATCAGCGGCGGCCGCGCCGGCTGGAACCTGGTCACGACCTCCAACCCCGACGCGGCGCTCAATTTCGGATTGACCGAGCATATGGAGCATGGCGAGCGCTACCGCCGCGCCCGCGAGTTCTTCGATGTCGTGACCGGCCTCTGGGACAGCTGGGCCGAGGACGCCTTCATCCGCGATGTCGAGAACGGCATTTATTTCGACCCGGAGCGGATGCATGTGCTCGACCACAAGGGCGAGTTCCTGTCGGTGCGCGGCCCCTTAAACATCGCCCGGCCGATCCAGGGCTGGCCGGTCATCGTCCAGGCCGGCGCCTCCGACGCCGGCCGCCAGCTCGCCGCCGAGACCGCGGAGATGATCTTTGCCAGCGGCGGCAAGCTCGCCGACGCACAGAGCTATTACGCCGATATCAGGGAGCGGGCGAAAAAGGCCGGGCGCGACCCGGACCACATCAAGATCCTGCCCGGCTGCCTCGTCGTCGTCGGCGACACCGCGGAGGAGGCGCGCGAGAAGCGGGCCTTGCTCGACAGCCTCGTGCACCCCGACAGCGGCATCGCCTCATTGTCGATCGCGTTCGGCTGCGACGCCTCGGCGTTCGACCTCGACGGCCCGCTGCCGGAGATCCCGGAGAGCAACGCCAGCAAGAGCGGCCGCGAGCGCGTCATCGAGCGCGCCCGGCGCGACAATCTGACGGTCCGCCAATTGGCCCAGATCGCCGGCAGCTACGGCGGCCTCGCCCTGGTCGGCACCCCGGAGATGATCGCCGACCAGATGGAGGAGTGGCTCTACAGCGACGCCTGCGACGGCTTCAACATCATGTTCCCGTGGGTCCCGGGCGGCCTCGACGATTTCGTCGACCGCGTCGTCCCCGAACTCCAGCGCCGCAACCTCTTCCGCCGCGAATATGAAGGCCAGACCCTGCGCGAAAACCTCGGCCTGCCACGGCCGGAGAACCGCTTTTTCGAAAAGCGGGGCTTCTAAGCCGGAGCACCGCTGGTGCCGTGTAAAATATCAATGCCTACCTTTTGCCCACCGAGAGCCGTTTGATTTCAAGTCCCGCTGCGGCTCAGACATCTGCGCCGCGCGCGAGCTGGGTGGCGAGCTGACCTTGTACTGCTCCGGCCCGGCTGACGCCTTCGCGCCCACGCCGGCCAGCGTCCCGCAGCAACAGAATTTCAATTCGTTAAGCCGCACGATAGCGCATGATCGGATCCGTTCGCCGGGCAAAAATCACTCCCGCTCGACGATGCCGGGGGGTCTTGAAGTGATGTCGCAGACGACCCGGTTGATGCCGATGATGCGGATCGCTGCGCAGCCGAGAAAATCGTGTAGGAAGGGGCGGTATGAACGCCGTTGAGATTGAAGAGGCCATATCAGCGCTCGCCGAGCGGCCGTTCGACGGCGGCGAGTTCCCGTTCGCCTTTCTGCAAGCCTTCGGCAACAAGGAAACGACCCTCAAGCGCCTGCGCAAGGGCGAATCGAACAGGTCCGACCTGGGCGGCGTCCTTCAGACGAACAACATCCATATCGCGGTCGCCGCTCTCGGCGAGGTCACGAAGACCCTTGCCGCGCTGAAGGCAAGCCCGGCGACGGCCAGGGCCAAGGCGAAGTTCGTTCTGGCGACCGATGGAGAGACGTTCGAGGCCGAGGACCTGGCGAGCGGCGAGACGGTCGCCTGCGCCTATGCCGACTTTCCCGAACCACTTCGGTTTTTTCCTGCCGCTCGCCGGCATCACCACCGTCAAGCAGATCCGCGAAAGCTCCTTCGACATCCGGGCCACCGGCCGGCTCAACCGGCTCTATGTCGAGCTGCTGAAGGACAACCCCGAATGGGGCACCGCCGCGCGCCGCCACGACATGAACCATTTCATGGCGCGGCTGATCTTCTGCTTCTTCGCCGAGGACACCGGCATCTTCAACAGCACCGGCCTGTTCACCGCGACAATCGAGCAGATGAGCGCGCGCGACTCGTCCAACACCCACGAGGTGATCGGCGCGCTGTTCCGGGCGATGAACACGCCGATCAAGGATCGGGCCGCGGCGAACCTGCGGCCTTGGGCCGACGTGTTTCCCTATGTAAATGGCGGGCTTTTTTCCGGCAGCTTGGACGTGCCGCGCTTCAGCTCGGATCGCCCGCTCCTACCTCCTCCACATCGGCGGTCTCGACTGGAGGAAGATCAACCCGGACATCTTCGGGTCGATGATCCAGGCCGTCGCCGAGGATGAGGAGCGCGGCGCGCTCGGCCTGCACTATACCAGCGTCCCGAACATCCTGAAGGTGCTGAACCCGCTGTTCCTCGACGACCTGCGGGCGCGGCTGGAAGAGGCGGGGGACAATCCCCGCATGCTGCTGAACCTGCGCCGGCGCATGTCGCGGATCAGGGTGTTCGATCCGGCCTGCGGCTCGGGCAATTTCCTGGTCATCGCCTACAAGGAGATGCGGGAGATCGAGGCCGAAATCAACAAGCGGCGCGGCGAGGCGGACCGGCGCAGCGACATTCCGCTGACCAACTTCCGGGGCATCGAATTGCGCGACTTCCCGGCCGAGATAGCGCGCCTGGCGCTCATCATCGCCGAGTATCAGTGCGACGTGCTGTATCGCGGCGAGAAGCTGGCCCTCGCCGAGTTTCTGCCGCTCAATGCCGAGAATTGGATCACCTGCGGCAACGCCCTGCGGCTGGATTGGCTCAGCATCTGCCCGCCGACGGGGACCGGCGTGAAGCATCACGCCGACGACCTGTTTCAGCACGCCGCTCGACCAGTCACAGATCGATTTCGAAAACGAGGGCGGTGAGACGTATATCTGCGGGAACCCACCTTACGTCGGCCGACGCAATCAAACTAAGGAGCAGAAGGAGGAAATCAAACTCGTTCTCGGACACAAGCTTAAATCCAGCGCGTCGCTTGACTATGTTCTTTGCTGGATCGAGAAAGCTTCAGAATATGTTCTCGCAAACCGCAGTAGCTTTGCATTTGTAACTACCAACTCTGTCTCTCAAGGGACACAGATTCCGATTTATTGGCCTCACTTGTTTGCAAAGGGCCTCCAAATTAACTTCGCGCATCGCTCTTTTCGATGGAGCAATAATGCTGCGGATAATGCAGGCGTAACTTGCGTCATATTGGGGGTCGGCCGGCCCAGAACCCATAAGTTTACCTGATTACGCACTATCCTCAGCCAATTTGAGGAGGCGGTATGGCATCGGCGGGGTTCGGACTGCGACATAGCCGAGGCGTGGCATCATGGCGGCGAGATCGTATCGGCGGTTGAAGCGGTACTCGAATTCGGCGAGGTAGCGGGGTACATGCTTGTCGCGGATGGTGCGGTAAGTGCCAGTGATGGCGCTCTTGATGTTGCCGAGGGTGGTGTTGACCCACTTGAAAGCAGGGTTCAGGGCGGCCTTGCGACCGGATCCAGTGATGATCGGCTGGTGAACGCAGCCGGCGTTGCCGACCCCAGTGAAGCAGTGCAGGCCGTCACTGACAACGGTGCTGGCGGGATGGAAATTGCGCTGCGCCAAGGTCGCGATTTGGGCACGGCGGAAACCCTTTACGCGGCGCAACTTCAAGCGGATTGGCTTGCCCTCCGGTGTGGTTTCGACCGCCGCCACGATCGGCGTCTTGCCAGGCGAACCGCGGCCCCGCATGCCGCCGTTGCGCTCCCCGCCGAGATAGGCGTCGTCGATCTCGATCCGTCCCGTCAGGCGCTTTGTGGCGTCCCGCTCCATCATCGCCTGCATGAGCTTGTGCTTGATCTTCCAGGCGGTGGTCTGGGTGACGCCAAGCCGGCGGCCCAACTCGATGCTGGAGATGCCGCCCTTGCTCTGAGTGAGGTGGTACATGGCGCGAAACCAAATGCACAGCGGCACCTTGGTTGCCGCGAAAATCGTTCCGGCGATCACGGATGTCTGCCGTCGACAGGCGGCACACTGGTAAAGCGCCCGGGTCTTCACGAAGCTGTGATGCTCCCCTGCGCAAACCGGGCAGACAAAGCCGGATGGCCAGCGCCAGCGCATCACCGCCTCCCGGCACTGATCCTCTGTTCCGTAAAGAACAGCAAACTGGGCCTCGCTGAGCCCCTTTTGAAATTGCACCTTGTTGCGCGCCATCGTTCAAACCCGCAGAAACAGCCGTATGTTCCTGTTTTGTACCACACCTTGATGGCTGAGGATAGTGCGTAATCAGGTAAGTTTATATTCGATGGCACACAGCGCCAGGAAGTAACTGCCATCAATGCCTACCTGTTTGCTTCCGACGTACAGGTGGTCGAAACGAGCAGCAATCCCATTTCTCTATTGGCGAAGATGAGATACGGGAATCTCCCCGGCGACGGGAATCATCTTACTTTGAGCATGCACGAAAGAGATGACCTGCTCCGAGACGAGCCGACATTTGAGCGCATCATTATCCCGCTCTATGGAGCACAAGAATTCATTAAAGGATTACAGCGTTATTGTCTCTGGATCGGCGATGATGATCTTGAGTTAGCCTTGCGCAGCGAGCTCGTGCGTCAGCGGATCGAGGGTGTGAGGAAAACGCGAGAGAGCAGTCCAGACCCAAGCTACAATGCTTTGGTAGATCGACCGCACCAATACCGTGATCGCAATATCGCTGAGAACCTGACAATCCTTGCACCGACGATTAGTTCAGAAACGAGGGAATATTTGCCGACAGCGGTCTTCGCCGGCCGAACAGGCACAACCAACCAAGCTTACGCCCTCTACGACGCACCGCTCTGGAACATGGCGCTGATCGCTTCGCGCCTGCACCTCGTTTGGATCGCAACGGTCTGCGGCAAATTGGAAACGCGTTACCGCTACTCCAACACCCTCGGCTGGAACACCTTCCCTGTGCCCACGCTCACCGAAAAGAACAAGGCCGACCTGACCCGCTGCGCCGAGGATATCCTGCTGGCGCGCGAGGCGCATTTCCCGGCGACGATCGCCGATCTCTACGATCCAGAGAAGATGCCGGCCGACCTGCGCGAGGCGCACGAGCGCAACGACGAGGTGCTTGAGCGCATCTATATCGGCCGCCGCTTCCGCAACGACACCGAGCGGCTGGAAAAGCTGTTCGAGCTTTACACCGCAAGATGTCGCAGCCAGACAAGAAAAGTCGCTCGCAATGAGGACTGGGCCTGAAGACGGTCGGCACATGAGCAGGTTCGAGTGGGACGAGGAAAAGAACCTCGTCAATCAGCGCAAGCATGGAATCAGCTTTGAGGAAGCCTCCACGATCTTCGACGGTCCCGTGCTCTCACTTGAAGACGAAGGGCACCAGAGCGAAGTGAGAGAGCGGAGCTACGGTCTCATCGGTGGGGTTGTGGTAGCCTGCGTTGTCCATACGGATCGGGACGGCGCCACACGGATCATCAGCGCGCGCAAAGCGACCAGGAATGAACGGAAACACTTCGATGCCTATCTCAAAAAAGCGGCTTGCTGAAATCGCGGCGATCGCCGACGAGGACATCGACACCTCGGATATTCCCGAGGCCGGCGAAGAATTCTTCAAGAAGGCGAAGCTCACCGTGCCGGGCGGTCTGCCCTTTCAGGAGCGAGCGCGCACGTGGTTGGCAGGTCGACAAGAAGGTTTGCCGTACCGGCCGTTTCAGTCACCTACGCCCGCAACGGCAGCTCGACGAAGGCCAACGCGCTCGGCATGCGGCCGATGCAGGAGCGCGCCTATGAGAAGCGGGGCGAGCAGTACCTTCTGATCAAGTCGCCGCCGGCCTCGGGCAAGAGCCGGGCGCTGATGTTCATCGCCCTCGACAAGCTCCACAACCAGGGGCTCCGCCAGGCGATCATCGTCGTGCCCGAGAAGAGCCATCGGCGCGAGCTTCCACGACGAGCCGCTGAGCCAATTCGGCTTCTGGGCCGACTGGACCGTCGCCCCGAAATGGAACCTCTGCGACGCGCCCGGCGCGGACAATGGCGGCAAGGTCAATTCGGTCCGGGCCTTTCTCGACAGCGACGACAAGGTGCTGGTCTGCACCCATGCAACCTTTCGCTTCGCCGTGGACAGGTTCGGGGTCGAGGCGTTCGACGACCGGCTGATCGCGGTGGACGAGTTCCACCACGTCTCCGCCAACCCCGACAACAAGCTCGGCCTGCATCTCGGCCAGTTCATCGCCCGCGACCGCGTGCATATCGTGGCGATGACCGGCTCCTATTTCCGGGGCGACGCCGAAGCGGTTCTCGCGCCGCAGGACGAGGCGAAGTTCGATACCGTCACCTACACCTATTATGAGCAGCTCAACGGCTACGAATATCTGAAGCAGCTCGACATCGGCTATTTCTTCTATGCCGGCTCCTATGTCGACGACATCCTGAAGGTGCTCGACCCGGCCGAGAAGACGATCGTCCACATCCCAAGCGTCAATGCGCGCGAGAGCACGAAGGACAAGATCAAGGAGGTCGAGCACATCATCGAGGAGCTGGGCGAATGGCAGGGGACCGACCCCGCGACCGGCTTTCAACTGGTCAAGACGCCCGACGGCCGCGTCCTGCGGATCGCCGACCTGGTTGATGACGACCCCGCCAAGCGGGACCGGGTTTCCGCCGCGCTGAAGGACCCGGCGCAGAAGAACAACCGCGACCATGTGGACATCATCATCGCCCTCGGCATGGCGAAGGAAGGCTTCGACTGGATTTGGTGCGAGCACGCGCTGACGGTCGGCTATCGGTCGAGCCTGACCGAGATCGTGCAGATCATCGGCCGCGCCACCCGCGACGCGCCGGGCAAGACCCGCGCGCGCTTCACCAACCTGATCGCCGAGCCGGACGCCTCCGAGGAAGCCGTCACCGAGGCGGTCAACGACACGCTGAAGGCCATCGCGGCGAGCCTGCTGATGGAGCAGGTGCTTGCGCCGCGCTTCGAGTTCAAACCGAAGAACCCGACCGAGCGGACCGACGCCCGGCTTCGACTATGGCGAAGGCGGCTACGACCCGAACAAGTGCAATGTCGGCTTCAACGAGGAGAGCGGGCAGTTCCAGATCGAGATCAAGGGCCTTGTCGCGCCCAAGAGCGAGGAGGCGCAGCGCATCTGCCAGCAGGACCTGAACGAGGTCATCGCCGCCTTCGTCCAGGACAAGACTGCCATCGAGCGCGGTCTGTTCGATAAGGAGCTGGTGCCGGAGGAGCTGACCCAGGTCCGCATGGGCAAGATCATCAAGGACAAGTACCCCGAACTGGACGAAGAGGATCAGGAGGCGGTGCGCCAGCACGCCGTCGCCGCCCTCAACCTCACGCAGAAGGCCAAGGAGGTCGCCTTGGGCGGAACCGAGGGCGACGGCGAAAAGAGCCCGAACACCGCGTTCATCGAGGGCGTCCGCAGGTTCGCCATGGACGTGCGCGAGCTGGACATCGACCTGATCGACCGCATCAACCCGTTCGGCGAAGCCTATGCCATCCTCGCCAAGACCATGAGCGAGGAGAGCCTGAAGCAGGTCGCGGCCGTGATCGCCGGCAAGCGCATCAACCTGACGATCGAGGAGGCGCGGGAACTCGCCAAGCGGGCCTTGAAGTTCAAGCAGGAGCGCGGCCGGCTGCCCTCGATCACGTCGCCCGACGCCTGGGAAAAGCGCATGGCCGAGGGCGTGGCCTTCCTTGCCCGCATGAGGGCGGAGGCTGCGCGTGACTAGCTTCACCGAAGAGGACGACGCCCTTCTCGAAGAGCTTGGCGTCGAGGTCGAGACGAAGAAGCAAGCGAGCCGGACGCCGCGCGAGGAGCGCATCATCGCCGGCTTCGAGGAGATTCAGCGTTTCGTCGAGCAGCACGGCCGCGCTCCGCAGCACGGCGAAGACCGCGACATCTTCGAGCGGCTGTATGCCGTGCGCCTCGATCGTCTGCGCGAGCTGGACGATTGCCGCGCCCTGCTTGAGCCCCTCGATCATCAAGGGCTTCTGGCGGGCGCGGAGACCGCCGCGGCCAGCACGCCCGACGAACTCGACGATGACGAGCTTCTGGCCGAGCTCGGGGTGGAGGCCGCCGCGCCGGCCGACATCACGGAACTCCGGCACGTTCGCTCGGCTGCGGAGAAGCGTGCGGCGGAGGAGATCGCCAATCGCCAGAAATGCGAGGACTTCGACAGCTTCAAGCCGCTGTTCGAGCAGGTTCAGAAGGAACTCAGCGCGGGCCTGCGGCAGACCAGGCGGTTCGAGCGCAAGTCCGAGATCGCGCCGGGCCGGTTCTACATCCTGGGCGGCCAGAAAGCCTATGTCGCGGCGACGGAGGAGCCGTTCACCAACGAGCACGGCAACATAGACGCCCGCCTTCGCGTGATCTTCGACAATGGGACCGAGAGCAATCTGCTCATGCGGTCCCTTCAAAAGGCGCTGCAACAGGACCCCGCCGGCCGGCGGATCATCGAACCGTCAGCAGGCCCGCTCTTCACCGATCAGAACGAGGAGGGGGATGAGGCAAGCGGCATCGTCTATGTGCTGCGAAGCAAGTCCGATCATCCGGCCGTCGCGGCCCATCGCGATGTTCTGCACAAGATCGGCGTGACCGGCGGCGATGTCGCGCGGCGGATCGCCAATGCCCGGCTCGACCCGACGTTCCTCATGGCGGACGTCGAGATCGTCGCGACCTACGAGCTGTACAACATCAACCGCACCAGGCTTGAGAACCTGATCCATCGCATCTTCGGCCCGGCGCGCCTGGACATCGAAATAAAAGACAGGTTCGGGCAACCGATCGTTCCGAGGGAATGGTTTCTTGTCCCTCTTTTCGCCGTCGATGAAGCCATCGAAAGAATAAGAGAGGGAACAATAACCGGCTGTATTTATGACCCTAAGACAGCAAGGCTCACGCAAGCAGTCGGGACATGAAGCTGAGTCGGCCCGCCGCATACGCTAGTACCCGAACGAGGTACATTCTCGCCGGCCCCGATCGAAAACGGCCCATCGGCCTACCCGAAACGCTGCCGGGAATCCTGCAAGTCTACGTAACAACCCCGCAATTGCCACAATCTCGTTGTACGGTCGCGGACGTCAGCAGCTGTGAGCGGGTTAGGGATTTTCGATGAGGGAATTTGGTGATGCCTGATCTCAACCTGATAAAACAGGCGGATCAGGGTGCGGGCGGCTCGGCGAGACCGAACCATCGATCTCGATCGGTCGGCGCCGGCTGCAACCAGCGCGGGCGATTTTGCTGCTGATTTGCTGCAGATGCAGCAAAGAAGGATTTAGCGATACAACTTTTGGGTGTGTGTTGGCGGCTCGAAGAGAGCGGCGGCGAGGAAGCGGGCCTCAAATCGGCTACCGTCAGGATCAACGGCCCCGACGCCTATGGCTGGCTCAAGACGGAAAGCGGCGTGCATCGCCTCGTGCGCATATCGCCTTTCGATTCGAACGCGCGTCGACACACGAGCTTCGCGTCGGTGTGGGTCTACCCGGTGGTCGACGACAAGATCGAGGTCGAGATCAACGACAAGGATCTGCGCATCGACACCTATCGCTCGTCGGGGGCGGGCGGGCAGCACGTCAACAAGACGGACAGCGCCGTGCGTATCACCCACATGCCGAGCGGCATCGTCGTGCAGTGCCAGAGCGAGCGCTCGCAGCACCAGAACCGCGCGCACGCCTTCGCGATGCTGCGCGCCAGGCTCTATGAGGCCGAATTACAGCGGCGCGAGGCGGCGACTGACGCGATGAACGCGACCAAGACCGACATCGGCTGGGGCCACCAGATCCGCTCTTACGTGCTGCAGCCGTACCAAATGGTCAAGGATTTGCGCACCGGCGTCGAAACCTCGAACACCGGCGCAGTGCTCGACGGCGACCTCGACCGTTTCCTCGCCGCCGCCCTGGCCTCCCGCATCGAAGGCGCCGACGCAATCACGACGAACGGCTGACCGCGGGCCATAAGGGGGATGGGCCTTTCAAATCCCGTGCCCTGGTGCATGGGACCAAGCGCAGGTGGCGCTCGGTTGTAGACCTCCCCCAGGTCGGCCTCGTCGGCGAGGTTCTCGTTTAACACCGAGACGGGGATTTCACATGGGTGGGCCCGGGCAAGCCGCCACGTCGCACCTGCTTCAAGAGGCCCAGTCGGGCAATCCCGCTGGGACGTCCCCCAAGGGACGACTTGGGCCACATTTACAACACAGCTGAGCCACATCATGTCCTTAATTTTTGTTGACGCGGCCCGTAAGTGCCGGCATCATCGCCAGCTGTTAAGGTTAAGCATTACGGTTAACGGCTTCGGCCTATAAACCTTAAGAGGGAGGGAATGCGGCGCTTCTCCGGACAGCTGCCTGCCCGCCATCGCTGGTCTATTCGTGACCCGCCCGCTGGCTGAACAATCCTAAGATCGCGATTCAATACAAATGCTCCCCTTGTCTTGAGCATGGGGAAAGGGAGGAGGTTGCCTTGAAACTCAAACGGTTAGGTTCTATCGCTGTGGCGTGCGCGCTTGGGCCGCTCGTGCCCTTATCGACCGCCGCCGTGGCGCAGACGGTATCGAACCCGTCGACTCCACCGGATTGTATGAACAACACCGCGTTCTTCAATCCGACCCTGCCGCCGTCCATTAATCTACCCCCAGGGTTCACGGCGTCGGTCTTCGCCGCCGGTCTGAATATGCCGACCGGGATCGCCTTTCTCGGCAACGCGAGCAACTTCCAAGTGCTCGTTCTCGAATCCGGCCACGGCCTGCCTAGCACATGCAACGACGAAACGCTGTGGCCTGGGGGTGTGTTCGACATCAACAACCCGTTCACACCCGACATTCTGGTATTCAACAAAAACGGGACAAAAATCCGCGGCCCTTTGGGTAAACCAACATCTTCTGGCGGCGGGTTCCAGCCCTCGGGGCCGGCGATCGACATCGCCTTCGTCAACGGCACTTCCGGAGGGCCGCTTTTTGCGAGCGACTCCAACCAATCGACCCACCAGCACAACGGGCAAAACAACAGTTCACGCATAAGCACCGTGAACCCGATGACCGGTGTGGTTACCCCCTTCATCACCAACCTGCCGACGGGTGACCACCCGACCGAGCAGCTAGCGTTCAGAGGGGACGGGTGGATCTACTGGTCGCAGGGGTCGACGACCAACAGCGGCGTCGTAGGGCTCGACAATGGCGGCGGTCAGAACCAGTCCGATATCCCGTGCCAGGACATCACGCTGAGCCAGAATGTGTTCATCTCGAGCTTTGGACCTCCGGAGGTAGCCACCAGTGGCTACTCCCCCTTCGGCGTGCAACAGCCCGGCGCCACAATACCGGCGTTCTTCAACTCATTCACCGGTCAAGTTCGACAGGGGGTCTGCGACGGCGCCATCCTGCGAGCACAACTAAGCAACCCGAGCAACATTCAGCCCTTCTCGTAGGGGTATCGCAATCCATATGCCATTCGCTTCCCGCCTGAGGGCCATCCGTTGTACGGGGGGATCCTCGCCGGGATGGACGGGGCCGACGAGCGCGGTGCGCGACCTTCGAATAACGCTCCGGAGGAATTGCACCTGGGCCGCCAGAACCCCGACGGCTCTCCAGACTATCACGGTTTGTTCGATCGCTACGGCGGCCTACCGACGACCCAAAGAGTGTACAATCCGATTGGCGGGCCTAATGATGACGTGTGCCCCGCCCCGTTCGATCCGGTAACGTGCCTTGCGAACCTTCAGGCGTCGGGAGACATTCCGATTGCGGATGTACTCGCGGGTCCACCGCAACAGATCACCGGGCCATTGGCGCTTGATGGCGCGGACTCGTCGTTCACCGGGATCGACTTTGTGCCTGATGCTTTTGTTATCAGTCCAGTCCAGCCGGGTGCGGCCTTGTACAGCCTCGAAGGGGATTTTGGCTTCTCACCGGACAACGGAACGCCCGAAATCGGCCATGAGGTCAAGCTGATCAACTTCAATCAAGTGCCGGGCTCACCGATCGCCTTGAGGCTTCAGAACTTTGCTCGCAACAGCACCGGCGACCAGGCGTTTGTCACCAACATCAACGGGTTCAACCGGCCGACCAATGTCAGGTTCGGCCCGGATGGATGCGCTTATGTCGTAGATTATGGCGCAGTGCGCGACCTCAGCTCCGACTTGCATTATGTCGGAGCCAATAATGGTCCGCTCGTGCAGATCCCCGGCACCGGGGTGGTCTGGAAGATCTGCCCGATGTAGTCGGCGCGTCCAGTCGATCGGGGGCGGCTACGGCCGCCCTTTTTTTGTGGAACCTTCAGACGGCTTCCTTCGCACGCTCGCGCAGCGCGAATTTCTGGATCTTGCCGGTTGAGGTTTTCGGCAAGGTCCCGAAGATAACTGTCCGCGGCGCCTTGAAACGGGCCAGGTGGTCGCGACAGAAGGCGATGATTTCTTCCGCCGTTGCAGCAGCGTCGGGCTTGAGGGTCACAAAGGCGCAAGGGGTTTCGCCCCACATCGGGTCGGGGCGCGCGACGACGGCCGCTTCCAGCACGGCGGGATGGCGGTAAAGTACATCCTCGACCTCGATCGTCGAGATGTTCTCGCCGCCGGAGATGATGATGTCCTTCGAGCGGTCCTTCAGCTCGATATAGCCGTCGGCATGCATGACCCCGAGATCGCCGCTGTGGAACCAGCCCCCGGCAAACGCCTCCTCGGTGGCGCGCGGGTTTTTCAGGTAGCCCTTCATGACGACGTTGCCGCGCACCAAGACCTCGCCCATTGTTGCGCCGTCGGGCGCGACCGGCTGGAGGGTCACCGGATCGGCGACGGTCAGCTCCTCGAGCACCGGGTAGGTGACGCCCTGGCGCGCCTTGAGCCGCGCCCGCTCGGCGGCGGGCAATGCATCCCACTCGTCATGCCAGGCGCAGACCACCGCAGGTCCGTACACCTCGGTGAGACCGTACACATGGGTAATGTGAAACCCGAGGGCTTCCATTCCCTCGATGACCGCGGCGGGTGGCGGCGCTCCGGCCGTCATCATCTCGATGCGGCGATCGAGCGAGCCTCTGAGCTCCGGCCCGGCATTCAGCAGCATGTTCATGACGACCGGCGCGCCGCATAGATGCGTCACTCCTTCACGCGCGATCGCCTCGTAGATCGCCGCCGCCTCGACCCGGCGCAGGCAGACATGGGTCCCGGCCATCGCTGTGATCGTCCACGGGAAGCACCAGCCGTTGCAGTGAAACATCGGCAGGGTCCACAAATAGACCGGGTGCTG
>CAVTQA010000053.1:0-11859 GCA_963736715.1 uncultured Alphaproteobacteria bacterium
GGATGCGGTGGTTGTTGGTGTCGCCGATGTAGATCGCGCCGTCGGCGGCGACGGCGGCGCCGTGCGGCCGGTCGAGCGTGGCGGCGCGGGCCGGACCGCCGTCTCCGTCGCCGCCTTGCCGGCCGCTGCCGGCGATCGTAGCGACTGTTCGGGTGCGCAGGTCCAGCCGGCGGATCGCGTGGTTTTCGGTATCGACGATCAAGAGGTTGCCCTCGCGGTCGATCGCCAGTTCCTTTGGCGCATCGAAGACCGCCCTCAGAGCCGGCCCATTATCTCCGCCATAGCCCCTCTCCCCGGTGCCGGCGATCGTGGTGATGTTGCCGCTGCGCGGATCGACCGCGCGCAACGTGCTGCCTTGGCGCTCCAGGATGTAGACGGTCCCGTCGACTCGCGATTTTGACGGCGCGGGCCCCGTAAATGCCGGCGGCGGTCGCCGGACCGCCGTCGCCGCTGTGCTCGGGCTCGCCGGTGCCGGCGAAGGTCCATATGACCCCCGAGGCGAGATCGACGACCCGGACGCGATGGTCCGCGACATCGGCGATGAAGAGCCGGGTCTGCGCGGGGTCGAGCGCCAAGCCATTGGGCTCGACCATGCCCGCGCGAGAGGCCGGTCCGTCATCGCCCGCAAAGCCTGAAGAGTCGTTGCCGGCAAAGGTCGTGACGATGCCCGAGGTGCCATCGATCCGGCGGACACAATGGTTATGCCGGTCGGCGACATAGACGTTTGCGGCATTGTCGACCGCAATGCCGTAGGGTTCGTTGAAACGGGCACTGGCGGCCGGGCCGCCATCCCCGGAATAGCCGACCTCACCGCAGCCCGCGCAGGTCGTTATCACACCCGTGCGTGCGTCGACGCGGCGAATGCAATGATTGAACGTGTCGGAAAAATAGAGGTTGCCGAGTGCGTCGAACGCAACGTCGAACGGGCCGTTCAGCAGGGCCCGCGACGCCGGGCCGCCATCGCCGGCATAGCCCTTCTCGCCGGTTCCCACCGCTGTCGTAATGATCCAGGACTGCTCTGACATCCGCTCGAGACTCCCTGCTCCGCGTGTGTGTCGATCTTAGCACTGCAGAAGGGGCGCTCAAGCCGCAGAAAAGCGGCGTTTTTGCGATGCTCTTTTCGGGCCGCCGACCGGCGAGGTAGAGTTGCGTATGTTTGTTCCTCGCCTCTCCCTTCACCGCAGGTTGGCCGCGATGATGTCGCTGCTGGCGGTGCTGATCGTCCTCGGGGCAGCTCCACCCGAGCATTCGGATACGACTTCGCTCGCTGGGCAACTGCTGATCGCAGCACCGACGATCGGCGATCCGCGTTTTGCCCACACCGTCATTCTGATCGTACGGCACGACAAGGAGGGCGCCTTGGGGATCGTAATAAACCGCCCCGTCGGCGAGCGTTCGATTGCGGCCTTGCTGGAGGCGACCGGTCATGATGACGCCGACGTAGCGGGCATTCTGCGCGTCTTCGCCGGCGGTCCTGTGCAGCCGGAACTGGGCTTTGTCGTCCACAGCGCCGAATATCATCGCGCCGAGACCGTGGATGTTGACGGTCGCGTGGCGCTGACTGCGAGCCGTCAGGTCTTGCTCGACATCGGCCATAACCAGGGTCCCGAGAAGAGCCTCTTCGCACTCGGTTATGCCGGCTGGGGACCCGGTCAGCTCGAGGGCGAACTGGCGCGTCACAACTGGTTCACCACTCCCGAGGAGCCGAAGCTGGTCTTCGACGACGACCGCGACAACTTGTGGGAGGATGCAATGGCGCGCCGCACCCGGGAACTCTAGCCACCAAAAGGAGAGTTGGTCGATGTCGCAGCATCACGAATTGCGGGCCAGCCCGGAGACCTGTCACTGGGGGTTTTTCGATGCCGGCCTGAGGCCGGTACTGAGCGTCGCGTCGGGTGACACGGTGACCGTGGATTGCGTCTCGGGCGGGCCCGATGTGATGCCGCAGGAGGGCAAGTTCGAAATTCTACCCGACCACCTGGCGATTCAGCGCGCGCTCGAGCCGCGCCTCGGCGCCCACATCCTGACGGGGCCAATTGCGGTCGAAGGCGCCGAGCCCGGCAACGTGCTTGAAATCCAGATCCTGGCGATCGACCCGCGGCAGAATTGGGGGTACACGCGCATCAGGCCGCTCTCCGGCACCCTGCCCGAGGATTTTCCGATCCGCCGGATCTGGCACACCGCGATCGACCGCCAGCGCGGCATGGCCACCGTGCCCTGGGGGGCGGAGATCGAGCTGGCGCCGTTTTTCGGGGTGATGGGTGTGGCGCCGCCGCCGGTCTATGGCGCCGTAACCTCGATCGTACCGCGCGAGTTCGGCGGCAACATGGATTTGAAGGAACTGGTCGCCGGCACGACTTTGTACCTGCCGGTATGGGCGCCGGGAGCTTTGTTTTCCGCCGGCGACGGCCACGGCGTGCAGGGCGATGGCGAGGTCTGCGTGACGGCGCTCGAAACCGCGCTCTGCGGCACCTTTCGCCTGGTGCTGCGCAAAGATTTGAAATTCGACCTTCCGCGAGCCGAGACGCCGTCGCACCACATCACGATGGGTTTCAACGAGGACCTCGACGATGCGGCGAAAACAGCCTTGCGCGAGATGATCACGCTGATCGGCGAGCGTCTCGGCCTCTCGCCCGAAGACGCCTACATGTTCTGCAGCCTTGCCGTCGACATGCGCGTGACCCAATTGGTGGACGGCAACAAGGGCATTCACGCGATGCTGCCGAAGCGCTACGCGAACCAATAATTTGGAGGACGGGCCGAATTAAAAAGCAAGCGGCGGATAGAGCAAGCCGCTTCTCTCCTCCATCTTGGGCTCATTGGAATACGGAGGAGGTGAGGATGTTGGATTTCGAAGAATGCTGGGCGGCGCTCGAGCGGCGCGACGCCGGCCTGGATGGCCAGTTCTTTTACGGTGTCCGGACGACTGGGGTCTATTGCCGGGCTGGCTGCGCATCGCGGCTGCCGCTGCGCAAGAACACAATGTTTTTCGAGACGACGGCGGCGGCGGAAACTGCCGGGCTGCGGCCCTGCAAGCGGTGCCGGCCGACCGACGGCACCCCTGCTTCGCGGCATGTCGCGGCAGTCGAGAGGGCCTGCACTTTATTGCGGAACAGCGACGCCATCCCGAGCCTCGCCGAGCTCGCCGATGCCGCCGGGATCAGCCCCTTTCATTTTCATCGGGTTTTCAAGCAGATCACCGGCGCGACGCCCCGCGATTACGCGCGGACCCATCGGCTCGGCCGTCTCGCCGACAAGCTCGAGACCGGTCAGCCGGTCACCGAGGCGATCTATGCGTCGGGGTTCGGCTCGAGCTCGCGCGCCTATGACTCGGCTCCGTCAGGGCTGGGCATGACACCCGGCGCACGGCGACGCGGTGGCGCCGGCCAGACGATCCGCTTTGTGACGGTCGAGACCCCGCTCGGCTGGGCATTGGTGGCCGCGACCGAGCGCGGCATCTGCATGACCGCGCTCGCCGACAATCGCGAGAGCCTGGAGGCCAATCTGCGGCAACGCTTCCCCGCTGCTAAATTTATTGCCGAAGACGGCGGGCTCAAAGACTGGGCTGACCGGATCGTGCATTTCATTACCGCTCCCGATCGGAACCTCGACCTGCCGCTCGATATCCAGGGCACCGCGTTCCAGGCGCGGGTGTGGCGTGCACTGCAAAAGATACCGCTCGGCAAGACAGCGAGCTATACCGAGATCGCCGCGGCGCTCGGCCAGCCAAAAGCGGTTCGCGCCGTCGCGCAGGCCTGCGCGGCAAACAAGCTCGCTGTGCTCGTGCCGTGCCACCGCGTGATCCGCGCCGACGGCGATCTCGGCGGCTATCGTTGGGGATTGGAGCGTAAACGCGAGCTGCTCACGCGGGAGCGCGCCACAGTCGCGCCGGAGACGGCAGATGAGGCGGCAGCCTAAGGAGAAACCCGCGTCTGATCCGGTCGATTGGCTCGAAATCGCCGGTTCGCTCGAAGAGCGGGGCTACGCGATCACGCGATCATTGCTGACCACGGGAGAGTGCTGCGAAATCGCCGCGCTCTACCCGCGGGACGAGGTTTTTCGCAGCCGCGTGATCATGCAGCGTCACGCTTTCGGCCGCGGCGAATATCAGTATTTCAAATATCCTCTGCCGGGCGCCGTCGAGGCATTGCGCCAGGCGATTTACCCGCATCTCGCTCCGATCGCCAACCGCTGGCGGGAACGGCTAAACGAAGAGGGGCGGTTTCCGCCGTCTCTCGCCGTCTATCTCGAGCAATGCCACAAAGCCGGCCAAGAGCGGCCGACGCCGCTCCTGCTCAAATACGGGCCCGGCGACTACAACTGCCTGCACCAGGATTTGTACGGCGATCTGGTGTTCCCGCTGCAACTGACGGTGCTGCTCAGTGACCCGGAGGCAGACTTCACCGGCGGCGAGTTCCTGCTCGTCGAGCAGCGGCCGCGGGCGCAATCGCGGGGCGAAGTCGTGCCGTTGCAGCAGGGCGAGGCGGTGATCTTCCCGGTCCACCATCGACCGGTCGAAGGCACCCGCGGGCCCTACCGGGTAACGATGCGCCACGGTGTCAGCCGCCTGCGCTCCGGCCAGCGCTACACGCTCGGCATCATCTTCCACGATGCCGCCTAAGACCTCCTCACTTACTCGACGTTCAACGGCTCAAGCTGTCGCTGTTACCGGAAAATATCAGCCCCCGCCTCGCGCCCTGAGTGCCGCAAGCCGGTCGCTCAAACTCTGTGGCGCCGGAGACTTGCCGGATGCGACGGCAAGGGCAGCCGCGATGTTCGGATCGTCCTGTTCCGGCTGCGTCGGGCGCAGCAGCCTCGCCTTGGCCGTTGCCGCATCGGCTGAGGCGAGATCCCTATTGGCGGCTTCCTGCATCGCCTTTAGCGCGACCGTCATGCTGCTCGTCGCACTCGTCAGCCCCGCCGCACGGCGCGCCGCCTCGGCTTGCTGCTCGGCTACCTGGCGCTGTTGCCCCGCGCGTGCCATGTCCCGGCGTGCACGTTCCAACTCGGACCGACCTTGTCTCAGCTTGCCGCCCGCCTCCGCATAGGTCTTCTCGAGCATTTCGAGGAAGTCCTTGGCGTCGGCGGCGTCCTTCTTTTCCCGCTCAATCTCCGGCGTCATCTGCTCCAGCATTGTGACCAGAGTTGCCAGAACTCCGCTCAAGCCCCGCCTTGCGTGTGGGATCGATCTCTGCCGCAATCTGCTTTTCCAGCTGCTCCGCCGCGACCATGCGCTGGTGCGACAGGGCTTGGATCGCTTCGGCCTCCTTTTGCTCCTTGTCATAGCTCTGTCGCGCGGTTGCCACCTGCCGGCCGAGGTCGTCGAGATGCTGCTCCATCGTGCGCAACTCCGCCTCGCTGGCTGATTGTGGATCCCATCGCACGAGCGCCTCGACGCCGGCCTGCATGGCCTTATCGGCCTTCACACCGACCAGATTGCTGAAGAAAGTGAGCATGAGCCTCCTCCTCGTTAATTGCGTTCAAGTCGGCACCATTGCCGCTGCATTCAGCAGACCGATGGAAAGTTGGGCGGCGACCAGCGGAATCGCCGCGGCAACCTGTCCAGCTTCGATCATCGCGCGCATCCCGCGAAGCAAATGCAATAATATCGTTACCGTCAATAGTTGCAGCAGGACGGCCACCACCCCCCACACCAAGATGTCGAGTAGCGCCCCGGTGGTAGCCAGCAGTGCGGCAAGCGGGATCGCCAATGCGACGAGAGCGCCCGCGAGCACCGTCGCCGCGGCGGGATTGCCGTTGCGCAACAGGTCGCGCTCGTGAAACGGGGTGACAGCCATATAGATAAAGATGCCCGCCACCAATAGCGTCAGCACCAACAGAAACTGCAGCAGCAGCATCGGCAGGCCGGTGCCGAGCGCGTCGAGAATGGCGGAGCCGGTGCCGTCGGATGCGGGGCTCACGCGTGACTCGGTTCAGGCGGCCAGCGGGACGCTCGGCAGCGTCAGCGCGGCTGGGTTGATGTCGATGCCGGCATCGATCTCGACCCACGCCTGGCCCGCCGCCTCGATGGCGCTGACGAGAATGTACTCGGTCTGAGGGGCGGGCGGTGCGCCGCCTGTGGGGCCGCCATAAAGCACAATCTGCAATTGGCGCTGTTCGGTGTGGTCCACGTATTGCAGCGTCTCCTCCATTTTTCGCGGCGGAACTCGGCTGTTCCCCGGCGCCCAGACGCGCCCGTACATCTTACCATCCTTGGTTTGAAACGATGGCCACCCGATCATGCCTTCTGCGGGATCGAGCCACAGCCCCCACTCCTGGCTATTCGCCGGGGTGACCTCGTCCAGCCGCGAAAAGTACCGGCATTCGTCGG
This sequence comes from uncultured Alphaproteobacteria bacterium, assembly GCA_963736715.1. Classification (GTDB taxonomy): domain Bacteria; phylum Pseudomonadota; class Alphaproteobacteria; order ATCC43930; family CGMCC-115725; genus AP-15. Next base: position 6,332 of record CAVTQA010000053.1, read on the forward strand.
GTCGGCCATCGCCGCCGAGATGGAGCTGAAAGAACGCCTTGCCGCCCGGCAGATAAAGGCGATGCAGCAGCACGCCGCCCTCGCGCAGCAGGCCCACGACTTCGACGCTGATCATGCTGCTGCCCTCCGGCGGCTGCACCTTAGTCAATCCGGCAGCCAGCAGAAACGGGGACGGATCGACGGGCATGGTCATGCCGACACGGAACCGTGTCGCTGCGCTGCCGGTAAGGCCGGAGGCGGCCGCCGCAACAGCCGGATGAACCATGCGGCGCCGCCACAACCACAGCAGCAGCAAGATGACGATGCCAATGAAGAGGACGGGCCAGATAAAGCCCGACCCGCCCCTCGGCGCGGGCGATGGTAGCGCGGGAGGTGCCGCGGGCGGGTTGCGCGGCTGACCCTCGATTTGAGCGAGCCGCGTGTCGAGCTGCTGAAGCTTGGCCGCAACGGCCGGGTTTTGCTTCGCTTCGCGATTGGCCTCCTGGCGCCATTGCATATAGCCGGGATCGTATTGGTAGTTGTGGAAATACCCGACGGAGCTCGCCGACGACAGGGAATTCAACGCCGCCCACAAGGCTACAGCAGTCAACGGTCCCGAGCCCGGCAATACCGGCCTTCTCGCCACCCTTCGTGTCGGCTCCTCTCCTCCCCAAACCGGTGGCCTGCGCGGCGCTTCGGTTGGCCAGTCAAAGCTACCGGCATAAGAGGGCGGTCGGCGGGCATATGTTTCTTCCGGCCCCTGTGCCGCCTGATAGTCGCGCAGCGCCTGCGACGATGAGCTGCGGGAAACAGCCCGATCTCCGGACGAGCCCGTACTATAGCCGGTGCCCGAATAGGGTCGCCGACTGTATCCGCCGCTGCTGCTGACCGGTGTCCTACGGCTTGGCGCCGAGTAGTTGGAAGTCGATCCGCTGCCGGGCCGGCTGTATCCGCCGCTGCTGTACTGACCCGAGGCGCGGTCGGGCACATTCAAAACAAGTACGCAGCATACGCAGCAGAACAGGACCTTCCGCCACAGCGTGGTCCGCGGGAAGCTCGCCGAGGGTCGAGGGATCATACTGCGGCCGCTCTCGACATCGCACTCGCCCCGGCAAAGAGGTCCGCACTTATCGCATGGTAGGTTGCCGACGCGCCACCGCTTGCAGTCTTTTGAGCGATGCCATGCGCCAGCTTGTTCAGACGGCCTTCTGACCGCCCATGGCCTGCTTGATCAGCCCTACGATCACCATCAGGATGCCCCCGCCCGCACCGCCGGAAGCGATCTGGCCAATAATGGAACCGATATCAAAGCCTCCCCCTCCGGCCGCTTCCGCTCCGCCGCCGAGGAATTGACCTATGATCTGTGCGCCTACGCCGCCGCCGATAACGCCGGCGATCGTATTGCCGATAGTTCCCAAATCATACTGCTTCAGCGCGGAGCCGGCAATGTTGCCGCCGACGCCGCCTGCGATCAGTTGGATGATCAGACCGACGATACCACCCCACATCGTAGCCTCCTCCCGTTGTTCGCCTTCTGGCAATGTTGACTGGAGCGAGACGCTTGGCGGCGCCCGCTACAGGAAAGGTTAACAGAATCGTCGGTGGCACGCAACCAACCGGCGATTTCGGGGATTTGCGCTCTCGCGGACTCGTATCCTCGCCCGGGCCGGCAACCATGTTTGCAGCCGCGCAACGGACCAAGGCGACAAAGTTGCGGGCGTTGGCTACTTCGTTGGTCCCTGCCGAGCGATGATCTTGTCCTTGATTTGGCTGTAAACGCTCGGTGAAATGATTTTGCGTTGTGCGAGATCATCCTTCCCATTGTACGGCCGGTTGGCAATGATCGCCTTCGCACGAGCGGGCCCGACACCTGGCAGCTTGTCGAGTTCCTCGGCGGATGCGGAGTTTATATCGACCAATCCGCCCGATGGTTGAGACCCGGTGGTGGCGGGCGGCTTTGTGGCCGATGGAGAGCCCGGCGACTTTGACGGGGATGTCGTCTGCGCGGCAATGGGCATCGCGAGAACCATGCTCAGCCCGATCGCGATCAGATAACGCTTTACGTTCATTGTAACCTCCGATTGTACCCAACGGGCCTCAGCAGGCGGCTCAGCGTGCAGATGGCCGCCATTCGACATTATCGTCGAGGGGAATGACGGGGCGGGGCAGGCGCTGCCATTCGAAACGGGTCAGCATCGGCGAGGTGAGGCCGGGCAGGTCGACTTCGACGATCTGGTCCGGTCCAAAGAACTCGTCGAAGCCGCCGCGGAAATGGCCGCGCGATTTGACGACGACCGAACGTGCCCGGCCGATGTCCAACCCCATCATTTCGAAAAAAATAGGGTCGGCGCATTGAACCCGGTGTGAGATCACAACCACCGTGACCCCGCCGACCTGAAGGGCGGCGCAGGGTCCGAGCTCGAGCCGAAGATCGGCGTAGATGCCGCGCCGCCCGATACAATTGCCGTCGGTCAAGGCCACAACGGTCGCGGGGGCGGTGTAGGGCTCAGAAAAGCGGGTGGTCTCCGACCGGTTGAACAGTGACTCGAAATGCGCGCCGACCCCGCGTCGATGCGCCTCCGCGGCGAGATCAGGGTCATAGAAGACGCCGAGCAGCGCGCCCTCGACGCCGGCCTCGTGAAAGGCGCGCAGCAGGAAGGTCGTGTTGCCCCGTCCGCCGCCGCCCGGGTTGTCGGCAACATCGGCAAAGGCGAGAGCGGGGGTCGGGTGGTCGCGCCCGACAGCCAGAGCTTTCTCGACGGCGTCGTCGAGAGAAGTCAGCCGCGGGTAAAACCGCAAGCGATTGGCCCAGCCGAGTCCGGCGATTTCGCGGGCCAGAGCTTCAGCGGCATGTCTGTCGTGACGAGCGGTCACCACGACGGTCAATCCATTCTTGGCCGTGTCGGCAAACGCAAACCCTCCCATCACCGAGACGTTGATGATCTCGGGGGTCATCCGGCGCTGGCCGAAATCGATCATCTCGGCATAGGGACCCGCGGCGGTCAGCATCGTTACCGTCGGTGGCACGATCGGCAGGCGGATGAAGGCGCGCTGCGGCTTGAGGCCGCCTAGCATCTCGCGGATCGCCGCGGCCGCCTCGGCGCCGCGCTCGCGCATGTCGAGATGCGGGTTGGTCCGATAGCCGATGAAGACATCGATCGACTGGACCATGCGCTCCGACACATTGGCGTGCAGGTCCAACGTCGCCGCGATCGGCACGTCGGGGCCGACGATCTCCCGCACCATCTCGAACAGGACCCCGTCGGGATCGTCCTCCTCGGTGGTCAGCCCGGCCCCGTGCGAGCAGATGTAGACGGCATCTAGGGGCAACGCGGCGCGAAGCCGGCCACTGATTGTGTCGAGCAGTTCGACAAAGAAGGCGTGCTCGACCGGACCGTTCGGCTCGGTCATCGCCAGCGCGATCCCGACCGGGGTCCAAGTCCCGGACGCGTCCATCGCGGCGACAAAGCCCGGCGTCTCCGGCAGCATCGTCGGGGTGGGCGAGCGCGCCTCTGCGACGATAGCATCGCCCTCGAGATAGGTGCGCGCGAGGAAGTGCGCTTTGGTGGCCGGCGGCGCGAATTTGTTGCACTCGATCGAGAAGCCGAGCAGCGCGACACGGGGTGACGAGCGATCGGGCATGCCAGTTATCCACAGGCCGTTTCCGTCGCCCGCTATCCTAGGCTAGTCTTTGGCGGATCGCCACGGCCGCTGAAAGGATGCCAAGATATGCCAACCATCGACGGACAGCGCGTTGTCGCGGATCTGAAACAACTCGCCGAGTTCGGCCGCTACAAGACCGGCGTCCACCGGCCGACCTATTCGCCGGTCGATGTCGAGTCGCGGCATTGGTTGGCCGACAAGTTTTGCGAAGTTGGGCTCGACACCCTGATCGACGGCATTGGCAATGTGATCGGGCGCAACCCGCGCCCGCAACGGCGTCTATTGGTCGGCTCGCACAGCGAAACCCAGCCCTATGGCGGCTGGCTCGATGGCTCGCTCGGCGTCATCTATGGGCTGGAGCTCGCGCGGGTCTTTGCCGACGATCCGGCTTGCGGCATCGAAGTCGCCGCCTGGGCGGACGAAGAGGGCCATTTCGGGAATTACCTCGGCAGCCGGTCGTTCACCGACGCGCTCCCCGACGACGAGATCGACCAGACTCGGGGGCGCGACGACGGGACGCCGCTGCGCGAGGCGCTGCAGCGCGCCGGTTTTACCGGACGGCCGCGCGAGCGGGTCGATCCGTCGCGCTACATCGGCTACCTCGAAGCGCATATCGAGCAGGGCGACACGCTCGACATGACCGGATTGCGCATCGGCGTCGTCGAGACGATCGTTGGCATCTGGAACTACCGGGTCGCGCTGATGGGCGAGCAGAACCATGCCGGCACGACTCGCATGGTGCGGCGCCGGGATGCCGGGGTCGCAATGGTGCGGCTCGCGACGCGCATTCATGACCGGTTCCCCGACATTGCCGGCCCGCGCACGGTGTGGACGATCGGCCGCATGCTGCTCGAGCCGAATGCGCCCTCGGTCGTGCCCGGACGCGCCGAGATGATGGTTCAGTTCCGCGATGCCGATATCGACCGGCTCGCCTCGGTCGAGAAGGCGCTGCACGAGCTCGTCGGCGAAGCCGACCGGGCCGGACCTTGCGCTTGCGAGATCGAGACGATCGCTCGCACCGAGCCGCGTCCGATGGATCCCGGATTTCAGGAACAAATTGAAGCGGCGGCGGAACGGCATGCGCCGGGCAAGCACATGCGAATGCCGAGCGCGGCGGGGCACGATGCAGCCGTGCTGTCCTACCGGATGCCGTCGGGCATGATGTTCATCCCGAGCCTGCGCGGCATCAGCCACCACTGGTCCGAGGACAGCAGGGAGGAAGACATCGTGCTCGGCGCGCAAGTCTTCGCCGATGCTGCCGAGCGCATCCTGCGCTCCGCGCGGTAAAGACATTACGAGGCGACTAGAGGGTACTGGTCCAGCCAGTCTGGATTGCTCTCCTCGATCAGGCGGATTTTCCAATCACGCCGCCATTTCTTGATGTCCTTCTCTCGCGTGATCGCCGACATCGGGTCTTCATAGGTCTCAAACCATACGAGCCGGTCGACGCCGTGTCGGGATGTGAAACCTCGCGCGGCTTTACTCTTATGTTCATGGACCCGCCGAACGAGATCGTTCGTTACGCCCGGGTAAAGAGTCCCGTGCTTGCGGCTCGCGAGTATGTAGACGTAGTAAGGCAAGGGACGGCCTGCCGGCGGATCGGACGGCGTATTGTTATACCCGCACGAGTCATTCCGGGATGGCCTGAAGGGCCACGCCCGGCATCTATGGACACAGACCAGGCAGAAGAGACGGCAAAACCTGCCTTGCGCACCATGAAATGCCCGTGTGCATGGGTTCCGGGCTCGCGGGCTGAACGCCCGCGCCCCGGAAAGACGTAGATACCCGCTAGCCTAACACTAACAGGAGCGCGCATGCCGATTACTCTGCAAGAAAACCTCCGGGGCATCTTGTACACCCCGTTCTACGCGGCGCTGGCGCTGGAG
>CAVTQA010000054.1:0-21480 GCA_963736715.1 uncultured Alphaproteobacteria bacterium
CGGATGTCGTGCACCGGGCAGCGAATCACCATACCGCCATCGGTCACCAGCATAATCTGGTCGTTGTGCCCGACCGGGAAGACCGCGACGATCGAATCGCTGCGGCGGGTCAGGTCCATATTGTCGATCCCCTGCCCACCGCGCCCGGTGATCCGGTAGTCATAGGCCGAGGTTCTGACGCCGTAGCCCTTCTCCGTCACGCTCAGCACGAACTCCTCGCGCTGCGCGAGATCGGCGTACATCTCCTCGGAGATCGCGGCTTCCTCGACGCCGTTTGCGCCGTTCGGATCGTCGGGTTCGAGCGGCGTCTCGGCGGCCGCTTCGCTCTCCTCCCCCATCTGTCGGCGGCGCCGCGCGGCGAGGCTCAGATACGCATTGCGGATATCTGGAGCGATTCCCTCGTGGCGCAGGATCGACATCGAGATCACCAAATCGTCCCCGAGCAGCCGAATGCCGCGAACCCCGACCGAGCTGCGGCCGGAAAAGACCCGCACGTCTCCGACCGGAAAGCGGATCGACTTGCCGTTGCGGGTGGCGAGCAGCACGTCGTTCGCGTCGGTGCAGGTCGCGACGGCGATCAGCCGGTCGTCGGCGTCCTCGCCTTCGAATTTCATCGCGATCTTGCCGTTGGCGCGGACATCTCCGAAATCGGAGAGGGCATTGCGCCGGACATAGCCGTTCGCGGTCGCAAACATGACCGTGAGATCGCTCCAGCTCTCCTCGTCTTCGGGCAATGGCATGATTGTCGAGATCGTCTCGCCCGGCGCCAGGTTCGGCAACAGGTTAACCATCGACCGGCCGCGCGACTGCGGGGTGCCGGGCGGCAGCCGATAGACCTTGAGCTTGTAGACTCGGCCCGAGGAGGTGAAAAACAGCACCGGCGCGAGGGTCGAGGCGACAAAGACCTCGCTGAGGAAATCCTCCTCGCGGATCGCCATGCCGGCGCGCCCGCGCCCGCCGCGGCGCTGCGACCGATAGGTCGAAAGCGGCACCCGCTTGATGTAGCCGGCGTGACTCACGGTCACCACCATCGCCTCGCGCTGGATCAGCGCCTCGATGTCGGCCTCGAACTCGACATCCTCGATTGCGGTGCGCCGCGGGGTCGCGAACCGCTCTCTGATATCGAGCAGCTCGCCGCGCAACACCTCGAAAAGCCGCACGCGCGAGCGCAGGATCTCGAGGTAACCGGCGATCTCGGTGATCAGCCCGCGCAGTTCCTCGGCAATCTTTTCTCGCTCCAGCCCGGTCAGCCGCTGCAGGCGCAAATCGAGGATCGCGCGCGCCTGCTCCTCCGACAGCCGGTAGGTGCCGTCTGCGGCGACCTCACGCCCGGGTTCACCGACCAGAGCCACCAGCGGGGCGACATCGGCAGCCGGCCAGGCGCGGTCCACGAGACCGGCCCGGGCCGTCGCCGGATCCGGCGCGTTGCGGATCAGCGCAATCACCTCGTCGAGATTGGCGACTGCGACCGAAAGTCCCAACAAGACGTGCGCCCGGTCGCGCGCCTTGCCGAGCAGGTGGCTGGTCCGCCTAGTGATCACCTCCTCGCGGAAGGCGATGAACGCAGCAATGATCTCGCGCAGGGTCAATAGCTCGGGCCGGCCGCCGTTCAGCGCCAGCATGTTGACGCCAAAACTCGTCTGCAGCGCGGTGTGCCGGAAGAGCTGGTTGAGGACGATGTCGGGCTCGGCGTCGCGCTTCAACTCGACAACGACGCGCAGACCCTCGCGGTCGCTCTCGTCGCGCAGATCGGAGATGCCTTCGATCAGTTTCTCGCGGACGGTCTCGGCGATGCGCTCGACCAGCTTTGCCTTGTTGACCTGGTAAGGGAGCTCGGTGAAGACGATCGCCTCGCGGTCCTTGCGGATCTCCTCGACATGGGTTTTGCCGCGCATGACGACGGCGCCGCGCCCGGTCCGGTAGGCGGCATGGGTCCCGGCGCGTCCCATGATGATCCCGCCGGTCGGGAAATCCGGCGCCGGGACGTATTGCATCAGCTCGTCTACGGTGATCGCCGGGTTGTCGAGATAGGCGCAGCAGGCGTCGATGACCTCGCCGAGATTGTGCGGCGGGATGTTCGTCGCCATGCCGACCGCGATGCCGCTGCCGCCATTGACCAGCAGGTTCGGGAAGCCGGCGGGCAGGACCTTGGGCTCCCGCTCGGTGTCGTCGTAATTCGGCTGGAACTCGACCGTGTCTTTGTCGAGATCGTCGAGCAGCGTGTCGGCGACACGGGCGAGGCGCGCCTCGGTGTACCGGTAGGCCGCCGGCGGGTCGCCGTCCATCGACCCGAAATTGCCCTGCCCGTCGATCAGCGGCAGGCGCATCGCAAAGTCCTGCGCCATCCGCACCATCGCGTCGTAGATCGCGAGCTCGCCGTGCGGGTGGTATTTGCCGATCACGTCGCCGACGATGCGCGCCGATTTGCGGTAGCCGCGGTTCCACTCGTTGCCGTTGACCTTCATCGAATAAAGGATGCGGCGGTGGACCGGTTTGAGCCCATCGCGGACGTCCGGGAGCGCGCGCGCCACGATCACGCTCATCGCGTAATCGAGGTAGGAGCGCTTCATCTCCTCTTCGATCGTAACGGGGGTGATGTCGCGGGCGGAGGGTGGTGCGGAGCTGACGGCCAAGGGTGTTCTGCGTGGTAGCTAAAGACGAAACAGCGACTGCGCCTCGGCGGTGCAGTCGCTGTCACTTATATAATCATCCGCGTGAAGGATTACCGTATTTCGCAGGTGCGAACAAACGGTTGCGAACAAACGGTTGATTGTGGGAGCGAGGGTCAGGGCGGCGCGCCGACAATGGCCCGATAGATTGCCAGAATCAGCACTGCTCCGACGATTGCGCCAATAAAGCCGGCGCTTTGGCCGGGCTCGTACCAACCGATCCGCTGGCCAAGCCAGCTCGCAAAGATTGCGCCGACAATTCCGAGAAGGGTCGTGACGATGAACCCGCCAGGGCCGGCAATGAACAGCTTGGCAATGGCGCCGGCGAGAAACCCGATGATGATGACCCATATCCAATGCATCCAGCCCTCCCAATTTCTAGCCTGGAACAAGCGATAAAGCGGCCGGCTCCACCAGTGCAGTTTCGCCAGGCGGAGCCGCCATCGCCTGTTCGGCGAGCCGCGTGACGGCGGCATAATCGGTTTTGCCGGTGCCGAGAAGAGGCATGTGATCGATCTCGATCACCTCGCGCGGCACGGCGATCTCGGGCAGGCCCAGCCGATGTGCCGAGTCGAGAAGCCGAGTGCGGTCGAAGCCATGCGCCTCGGTCACCAGGATCAGCTTCTCACCACGGCGCGGGTCGGGCAGCGCGACGACGGCGTGCCGGATCTCCGGCACCGCCGTCTCGGCAATGCGCTCGGCACCGGCCAGCGACACCATCTCGCCGCCGAGCTTGGCGAAGCGCTTGAGGCGCCCGACGATCGCCACGAACCCGTCATCATCGACGGTGACAATGTCGCCGGTGTCGTACCATCCGTCGGGCGGCTGTTCGATGTCGCCGCCGCGCAAGTAACCGGCCATCACATTCGGGCCGCGCACCATCAGGCGCCCGCCGTCGGCGATCCCGGGAACCGGCTCGAGGCGGTGCTCGACCAGCGGCAGAAACCTCCCGACCGTGCCGGCGCGGTAATGCATCGGAGTGTTGACCGCGATCACCGGCGAGCACTCGGTGACGCCGTAACCTTCGAGGATGCGTTTGCCGAACCGCTCGGACCATATTTCGCGGGTCTCCTCGCGCACCGCCTCCGCCCCGGCGAAGACATAGCGCAACGCATAGAAATCATACGGATTGGCGCGGCGCGCATAGCCGGCGAGAAAGGTGTCGGTGCCGAACAGGATCGTCGCACCAGTTGCATAGGCGATCTCCGGCACGATGCGGTAGTGCAACGGCGACGGGTAAAGATACACCCGCACCCCGGACAGCAGCGGCAGCAGGAACCCGCCGGTCAATCCGAAGCTGTGAAACATCGGCAATGCGTTCAAGGCGAGATCGGCCGGGCTGAAATCGACCCGCGCGGCTATCTGGCGCCGGTTGGCCAGCAGATTGGCATGGCTGAGCGCCACGCCTTTCGGGGCGCCCTCCGAACCGGAGGTGAACAGCACCGCGGCAGGATCACTTGGCGAAATGCGGAGACGGCGATGCAAGGAAGCGGCGAAACGCATCGCGATCGCGCCATAGAGCTTGTCGACGATGCCGAGTTTTTCACGGACATCCTCAAGCCAGATGAGTTCCACCTCATCCGCCAAGCGCTCGGCGAGAGCACCGAGTTTGGCGAGCTCGACAAAGCGGCGGGAGGTAATAACCCGGCGCAGCCCAGCGGTCCGGCACGCCGAAAGCACTCCGTCGGCGCCGGCGGTGTGATTGAGCATCGCCGGAACTCGCCCGGTCGCCTGCAATGCAAGAAAGGCGAGCGCCGCGCCGACCGAATTCGGCAGCATCAAGCCGACCCGATCGCCGCGCGCGCTGCTGCGGGCGAGCCGGCGGCCGAGCACGAAGCTTGCGGCGATCGTCCGATCGTAGGTGAGCGGCGCGGTGGCCGGGTCTTCGATGATGCGATGACCGCCGCCATGTGCGGCCCGCGCCTCGATCACGGCGGCAAAAAGGCTCGGCGGATTGGGACGCCGCGCCATCATCTCGGACATGATGTCGTAGAGGGCGGCACCGGCGTGCTGGCGGCGGGCGCGCCCCCGCAACTCGGCGGGCGACTGCGAGCTTGCGCGGCGGGAGGATCGTGATCGTCACTTTGGGGAACCAGCGCCGGCGCAACCGCCCGGCGAGCCGCGAGAACGGGGTGAACTCGACCCCGTCGAGGCGCACCGGCAACACCATCGCATCCGACTTGTCGGCGATCAGCGCCGGACCGTCATAGACTTTCATCAAGGCGCCGCCGGTGACGTTGAGGCGTCCTTCCGGGAAGATCACGCAGCGGGCTCCCTTCCCTGATCGACTTGATCAGCGACTTCGCTGCCATTGGCCGGGACGGCTCCATCGGAAAGACATCGACCGCAGACAGAAACGGACGGACCCACCAGCGCTGCATCTGCGCCGGATCGATCGCGAAGACCGGCAATCCCGGCAGGAAGGCGGCGACGAGCGGCGCGTCGAGAAAGGACACGTGGTTGGGCACGATGATCACCCGATCCCCCGCTGCCGCGACATTCTCCAGCCCCGTCACCTCGACCCGATAGACGAGGCGGAACAGCGTGCGAGCCAGCATCCGCAGGACGTCTTGCGGCAACAGCTTGCAGATCCACACCGTCACCAGGGCATTGGCGACACCGAGGATCAGAAACAGCGCCGGGGTATCGAGGCCGGTTGAGATCAGCCCGGCGGTAACAGCTGCCGCGCCAGACATGAACAGTGCATTGACGACATTGTTGGCGGCGATGATGCGCGCGCGCGACGACGCCTCGCTGCGATTCTGGATGATTGCGTAGAGCGGCACGACGAAAAAGCCGCCGCTGACCGCGAGACCCAGCAGGTCACCAAAGATGCGCAACCCGGCGAACTGCGACAGAAAACCGATGACGCCGATCAGCACCGTCTGCGCCGGCGCCGCGGCCTGCGCGGCGAGCCCGAGGTCGAAAGAGAAGAAGGTCATTCCGAGTGCCGCCAGCGGGACATAGCGGGCGCTGACCTCGCCGTGCATCAGGCGGCCGCACAAAGACGAGCCGACGCCGACGCCAATCGAGAAGGCGGCAAGGAACAGGATAACGACGCTGCTGTCCGCACCCAGCGTCAGCTTGGCGAAGGACGGCAGCTGCGAAAGCGATACTGCACCGACAAGCCAGAACCAGGACGCGCCAAGGATCGACAACCGCACTTCTCGGCGCTCCCACGCGTGGCGCAGAATCCCGGCGGTAGCAGCCATCAGGTTCCAACTGAGCCGCAGAGTGGGTGCCGGGGCCGGGGCAACCGGCACCCGCAGGCTCGCGGCAAAACCGAAACCCGCGCAGACAAGCAGCAGGAGGCAGCAGGCGGCCGGTCCCCAGGCGATTGCGACCGCCACACCACCGGCGATCGTACCGGCAAGTATCGAAAGAAAGGTGCCGGCCTCCATCAAGGCGTTGCCGTTCACAAGCTCGGCGGTCGCGAGGTGTTGCGGCAAGAGCGCGTATTTGACCGGGCTCGAAAAGGCCGCTTGCGTCCCGAGCACGAACAGCAGGACCAGAGAGAGCGCCAAATTGCCGGTCAGCAATGCGGCCGCGGCGCCGAACACGGCGACGAGCTCGGCGGCTTTGAGGATTTGCAATAGTCGCGAGCGCTCGAACCGATCGGCGAGCTCACCTGCCGTCGCCGAGAATAGAAAGAACGGCGCGATCAAGGCGCCGCCGGCGATGGCCGCCACGATCCCGGGGTCGGGACCGGCTGCAGCGCCATAAGTGAGCAGCATGATGAAGCCGCTCTTGAACAGATTGTCGTTGAACGCGCCCGTGGTCTGGGTCAGCAGCAGCGGCAGGAAGCGCCGCGCTTGCAGTAATTCGATCTGCTTGGTCATTCTTCAGTCTCGCTGTTTTGCGATTGCAGCCCAGATACCATCGCCGATGTCTTCGGCGGCGTCCGAGAGGGGTCGGGTAAGCCGCCCATAGGTGCGGAAAGTGGCGGCCTGGATAACCGGGCCCATCACCAGCGCCGTCGCCAGCACGCCGTCGAGCCTTCTCACTTCGCCGCGGCGCATCCCTTCGGCGAGCACGTCATGAACGATGTCGACCGGATTGGCCGCTCCTGCGTAGCTTTTCAGCCGGACATGCTGTTCGAGCAGCAGAAACCGGGCGAGGTCCCATTCCCGGTCGAAGAACCCGCAGATGAGGCGGATCATAGCCGCAATCTTGTCGCGGGCTGTGACCGCCTGCGCCTGGGCGCGATCGAGCTCTTGGGCAAGCCGCGCGTAATTGTCGGCGTAGAGCCGGCCCACGAGCTCGTCCTTGTTCGCGTAGTACCGATAGAGGGAGCCGACGGCGACGCCGGCACGGTCGGCGATCATGGGCATCGGCGTCGCATCCACCCCGCGCTCGGCAAACAGATGCAGCGCGGCAGCGTCGATGCGGGGTTTGAGGTCTGCGCGAAGCTGCATGACGCCATGAATGAACTTTCATTCAGTTAGCCTGCCGCTCGACTGATGTCAAGAAGCGAGAACTGCCGCGCAGCGCTTAGCGCGAGCTAGTCGCTTCTCGGCGCGGCCTGCCTGCTCCTAAACCATCTGCTCTGAGGATTGAGGAGATGTGACGATGTGGTGGTGGTTCATCGTCTGGCTCATCATCATTTTTGCCCTGCTGAGCGGCACTGGATACTACGGGTATCGCCGTTCCTATTACGGCCCGGGCGGAGCAATGGCTTGCTGGTCCTGCTGTTCGTGCTCTTCTGGCTGGCAGTCGCATTTGCCGGCCCGTATTGGGGCTGGTTTGGCTGGTGGTGGTAGCCCCACGCTATCCCCAGACCTCTCTTGCCGTTTCGACGACCAGACGCAGCTTGGCGATCTGCTCGTCTCGGGTCAGCGCATTGCCGTCGACCGTCGACGAGAAGCCGCATTGCGGGCTGAGGCAGAGTTGTTCCAAGGGCACGTATTTCGCAGCCTCGTCGATGCGGCGCTTCAGATGATCCTTGCTTTCGAGCGCCGCGCGTTTGCTGGTGACGAGGCCCAGCACCACCCTCTTATGGCCCTTGGGCACAAAACGCAGCGGTTCGAAACCGCCCGAGCGGGCGTCGTCATATTCGAGAAAAAAGCCGTCGACGGCGAGTTCGCCGAACAGTGCCTCGGCGACATGGTCGTAACCGCCTTCGGCCACCCAGGACGAGCGGAAATTGCCGCGGCACATATGCGTGCACACGGTCATGCCGGCCGGCTTGCCGGCGAGCGCCTGGTTGATCAGGCGGATGTTGATCAGGTGCTGGTGCTCGCCGTCGCCGCCGATGCTATCGACATAGGCGCGCTGCGCCGGGTCGTTGAGATAGGCGAGGCTGGTGTCGTCGAGCTGCAGGTAGGTGCAGCCCAGCGCCGCGAGGCCGGCGATCTCCTGCCGGTAGACTTCGGCGAGGTCGTGCCAGAACGCATTCATATCGGGATAGGCGGCCTGATCGATCACCGCCCGGCCGCCGCGGTAATGCAGCATCGACGGCGACGGGATCGTCAATTTCGCCACCGTTCCGGCGGGCGCGACCGACTTCAGATAAGCGAAATCCTCGGCGAAGATGGTTTTGTCGAGCCTCAGTTTGCCGCCGATGCGAAACGCTCCGAGCGCCGCCTCGACCGGCCCCGCCTCGTTCCTAAACTGGATGCGCAGGGTGTGGTCAGTCTTGGCGACGCCGCCGATCTGGTAAAGGAAATCCATATGCCAGGAGCCGCGGCGGAACTCGCCGTCGGTGACACCCTGCAGCCCGATCTCCTGCTGCATCCGCACGGCGTCGCGGATGGCCTCGTCCTCGACGCGGCGCAGTTCCGCGGTGGAGACGCGGCCCGCTTGATGGTCAGATCTCGCTCGCAAGAGCTCCGGCGGCCGCAACAGGCTGCCGACGTGATCCGCGCGGAACGGTGGCTGCGACATCGCTCAAGCCCTCCAGACCTGATTCAAGGCGGAACCGGAACCGCCTACTTCTCAGGCTGTTCGGCTGCCGGCGTCAAGCGAGCTGAAAGGCCGCTCCGCTGACCATCATTCCCGACCTGTCATTCCAAGGTGCGGGCGTGTGACCCCCTCCCATTCCCTCCCCCGCTTGCGGGGGAGGGTTAGGGTGGGGGCGACCCCGCGGCCTAGCCCCGTTGGGAAGTCGGCAGCAGGGTTTCGCTGTAGGTCGGGCGCAGGACCTCGAGCCGCATCGGCACTGGGGTGCCGAGCCACAGCGCGTTCTTGCTGTGGTCGTCATACGAGCTTTCGGTCAGCGGATGCACCAGAACATCGAGCCCGTCGCGGTTGAGCATCAGCCACGGCACGATGTTCTGGAACTCCGGGGTTTCGAAAATCACATTGAATTGCGAGATCGGATGCGGGCCGCGCGGCTCGTCGCTGAACGCGCCGGGCTCGACCTTGAACTTGCCGAGGATCGCCTCGCGCAGCTGCGCCGCCTTCGGCTTGGTATTGGCATCGTAATAGACATGGGCGTGAAAGCCTTTGATTTCGCTCATTACTTTTCCTCCTGATTGGAATGCGTAGTCACGCATCGAGTTGCGCGGCGATCTTCTTGCTGATCTCGGCGCGCCACTCTTCCATCGGCTTGAACCCGGGCTGCTCACGGCAATAGGCCTCGGTAGCGCGGTAGACCTCGTCCCCGCTCTTGTCGAGATCGATCTTGAAGCCGCATGGCTGCGGCACGTACCACGGCGTGTCGCAGAACATCTCGATCTGGTTGCCCTCGGGGTCCTGGAAATAGACCGACCAGGCGTTGCCGTGGCTGATCGGGCGAATGCCCTGGCAACCGGCTTCGGTCACCTTGCGATAGGCGCGCTGAACGGCGGCGAGATTGCCGACATTGAACGAGACCTGCTGCACCATCGGGGTTTCGGTATCGGTAGTGCGGCCGCGCACCAGCACGACCTGGTGATGGTCGCTCGGGTTGCGCGACAGGAACGTGATGCGGCCATCGGGCGCTCCGTCGCTGACGACGAAGCCGAGGACCTTGGTATAGAAGTCGATCATCTTTGGCACGTCGCTGACATAAAGCCCGACATGGCTCAGGCGCGGCGCTTGCTCTTGCGGCATCGCAGGTCACTCCGTGGTGAGTTCGAACGGCATATAGCAACCCCAAGCGTCATCTATCAAATCGATTGATTATATGATAAGCATTCTCTCTATGGATATTCGTGCCGTCGACCTCAACCTGCTGAAGGCGTTCGATGCGCTGATCACCGAACGCGCGGTAACCCGCGCCGCCAGCCGTATCGGCCTGTCACAGCCGGCGATGAGCCATGCCTTGTCGCGCCTCAGGGGCGTTTTCGCCGACGAGCTGTTCGTGCGCGCCGCGGCCGGCATGGAGCCGACCACGCGGGCGCGCGAGATCGCGCCGCTGGTCACCGCGGCGATCGAGCATATCGAGGCGGCGCTGCGCCTCGGCGCCGGGTTCGACCCGGCCACGAGCGCGGCGACATTCACCGCCGGCATGGCCGAATATGCCGAGATCGCATTGGTTGGGCGCACTGGCCCGGGCGTTTGCCCGCGAGGCGCCGGGCGCGACGTTACGTCTGCTGCCGGCGACCGGCCGCGGCATCGTCGAGCAGCTCGAGCGCGGCGCGATCGATGTCGCGGTCGCATATGTCGGCAACCTGCCGGCGCATATCGAAGCGACGGTGCTGCTGCGCGACCCGTTCGTCGTCGTCGCGCGGCAAGGCCATCCGGTTGCGGCCCGGCCGATGTCGCTCGAAGCCTACGCCGCGCAGAACCATGTGCTGGTGTCACCGCGCGGTGATACCACGGGCGCGCTCGACCGCATCCTCGTCGATTTCGGGTTGAAGCGGCGGATCGCCCTTCTGGTCGCCACCTATCTGGCGGTGCCGGCGGCGTTTGCCGGCTCCGACCTGATCGCGACGGTGCCCCGCCGCGTCGCCGAGCAGATCGCCGCCAACGCCGCGATCGTAATCACGCCACTGCCGATCGATTTCGCGACGACCGTCTCGATGGCCTGGCACCGCCGCGCCGCCGCCGACCCCGCCCAATCCTGGTTCCGCACCCTCCTAACCGACGCGGCGGCGGTTGGGTAAGCACCTCTTCCGCTCGGTCGGAACGCTAGCCCGCAGTAAAGACCGAGCTAGTACCTGGTTGCGTAAATTGGTGTATGTCGTACCCATCTCGCTTCGGTATCCTCGCTCGGAAGGGACGACAAATCTCCGTCGTCCCCGCGAAAGCGGGGACCCAGAGCCTGCCCCCCTGCTTTCGCCAGGGGCAGGCTCTGGCATGAACAGGGGGCGGCCGATCGGGGCATGAGCGAGAAGCGTCCTTGCGTCTACATCCTCGCCAGCAAACGTAATGGCACCCTTTATGTCGGTGTCACAAGTGATATTGCGCGCCGTGCTTGGCAACATCGTTCGAATGCTGTCGGTGGATTTGTTCGCGATTACGGAGTGCATAGGTTAGTGTTTGTCGAGTTTCACGAGACCATGGCCGATGCGATCCTCCGCGAAAAGCGCATCAAGAAATGGCGCCGCACGTGGAAACTGGAGTTGATCGAGCGCCATAATCGGCAATGGCGTGATCTTTACGAGGAGCTGGGGTGAGAGCGCCCGCCCCCTGTTCATGCCAGAGCCTGCCCCTGGCGAAAGCAGGGGGGCAGGTTCTGGGTCCCCGCTTGCGAGGCTGTAATCCAATTCCGCATATCCCACCTTTGCGCCCTTTGCTCGTCGTTCCCGCGAAAGCGGGAATCCAGGGATTTAAGTTGCTTGCCCCGGGGTCCCCGCTTGCGCGGGGACGACGAATCTGTGCGTGGAGTTCCGACAGCTAATTTTCGCGACGAGGGACGACGCGCTCGCGAACGCGCGGCGCGCGTGCCGTGCGATCGCAGACGCCGGCGGCGCCAGCGAATGCGCGCGCGGCGTACTGCGATCGCGCGGCACACTCGCGTCCGCGCGCGACGGAGGCGCTCTAGTACATTCGTTTCGAAAATTGCGCGCCCGCAAAGGCTTCGGCCGCCGCAATCGACTGCCCATGTGGTCGGCGCGGACCGGTGCTTCACCCCTCTCCCCTGCAACGTCCAGGATGATTCGTTGTGCTTCCCTGCAATTTCATGGCATAATTTTCCACGATCCTGCAGTCGGGGGAAGCTCTATGGAGCCGAAGGACTATCTTCCAATCTTAATCAGTGCTTTTGCGTTTTTGGTATCCCTTGGATCTTTTACTCTATCATTTGCTTCATCTAAGAGACAAACGTTCGAGGAGCAGCGTGTACTGCGTTCTTCGTTAAATGACGTAATTTCTAGAATTTTCTCGGCACGGATTGAGCAGGCTAAGTATATCCAATTGAACCCGAACTGGATGAACAATGACCTGACAATCGCTGTGAACAATGTGTATACATCTCAACTTAACTCCTATGCACGACTTGCGGTATACATCACCGAAAAGATAGAAAATTTAGTCACTGATGTGGAGCTAGCGACAATTGCAGAGACCTTCTCTGGCACTGGTGATCATGCAAGTGCAACGCAGTATTGGGAAGCGGCGATACATCGCGTACAGAACAAAAATTTAGAGGTCCAATACCGTCGAAATTATGCTACTTATCTTTTCGGTACTGGTAATATTGGTGCTGGCCGGCAGGAGTTTCAAAGGGCGATTGACCTGTTCCCTGAGAGCGACGATATTTCCCAGGCTCAAAATGGAGCCACCTATAAATTCTGGGGACTGAATGAATTACGCGCAAAAAACAAAACGATGTCAGACAACTATTTCGCTTACGCCGAGGATAGCTATAAGAGCATTTCGAGAGACGACATCAAGGCGCCGCTGTTAGCGGACTTGGCTTCGGTGGTAACCAAAACAAGAGAGCCCAAACCAGATGCACTTACCCAGATAAACCTGGGTAGTGCTCAGACTGCCGCAGCTGTAGCCACCGCCGAGAGCAGCGGCCATTGAAATGACCCAGCATACCGCCACTCTGACAGCCGGAAAAGCGAGGGCAGCCGGAAAGCGAGGGTTCAGCTGGATTGAGCAGTAGATCACTCGTGCTTCAGAACGGGATGTCGTCGTCGAGGTCGTTGACCGGCGTGCGGCCGCGAGCCGCTGCGGCGGGGCCTGAAGTCCGCGTCTCGTCACCGAAGCCGCCTTCGTCATAGCCCCCTTCGATCGGCGGGCTCCCGCCGGCGCCGCGGGCGCCGTCGAGCATCGTCAGCTCGCCGCGGAAACGCTGCAATACGACCTCGGTCGTGTAGCGCTCCTGGCCGCTGTTGTCGGTCCATTTGCGGCTTTGCAGCGCGCCCTCGATATAAACCTTCGAGCCCTTCTTCAGGTATTTCTCGGCGACCTCGGCGAGGCGCTCGTTGAAGATCACGACGCGGTGCCATTCGGTGCGCTCCTTGCGCTCGCCCGACATCTTGTCGCGCCAGTTCTCGGAGGTGGCGACCGCCAGGTTGGCGATCCGCATGCCGTCCTGGGTCGAACGGATCTCGGGGTCGCGGCCGAGATTGCCGACGAGGATTACCTTGTTGACGCTACCAGCCATCGGATCACCGCCCTGTCGTGTTCATCGGAGCCCATCTTATCAAACCATGCAGATGTTCCTACTTTATTCTTGCCATGGATACCTATTTCTCCCCCGTTTACGATCCGATCAGCGACACCGAGCCCGCCATTCCGGCGGCGGCGAGTTCGGCCACGGCCGAGGACCTCGCCCTGCTCGACGCCTATTCGCGGGCCGTCATCGGCGCGGTCGACCGGGTCGGCCCCGCGGTCCTTCACCTGCAGGTCACCGGCGCGAACGAACGCGCCAACGGCGCCGGTTCAGGTGTCGTGTTTACACCTGACGCCTATGTCCTGACCAACAGCCATGTGGTCAGCGGCTCCCGCAAGATCCAGGCGACCTTTCCCGACGGGCGCACTCTCGCGGCGACCCTGGTCGGCGACGACCCGGACACCGACCTTGCCGTGCTGCGCCTCGACGGCGAGGCGCCGGCCTTCGCGCGGCTCGGCGATTCGCGCCGACTGCGAGTCGGCCAGTTGGTCGTCGCGATCGGCAACCCGTTCGGCTTTCAGTGCACGGTTACCGCCGGCGTCGTCAGCGCGCTCGGCCGCTCCTTGCGCACCCGCTCCGGGCGGCTGATCGACAGCGTGATCCAGACCGACGCGGCGCTCAATCCGGGTAATTCCGGCGGGCCACTGGTCACCGCCTCGGGCGAGGTCGTCGGCATCAACACGGCGATCATCGGCATGGCGCAGGGCATCTGCTTCTCGATCTCGGCGGCTACCGTCGAGTTTGTCGCGGCGCGGCTGATCCGCGAGGGCAAGGTGCGCCGCTGCTATATCGGAGTCGCCGGCCAGAACGTGCCGTTGTCCCGCCGCGTCGCGCGGTTTCACGAGCTGGCCCGCGAGACCGGGGTGCGCATCCAATCGACGGCTCCCGATGGCGCCGCCCGCGCCGCCGGGCTGCTGAGCGGCGACATCATAGTCGCGATCGACAGTATCCCGGTCGGCGATGTCGACGAATTGCATCGTCTGATGACCGAGGAGCGAGTCGGCAAGCCGGTGCCCGTTACCGTGATCCGGCTGTCGCAAAAGCTCGACATCGTCGTTGTCCCGCGCGAAGCAGCACCCCGCATCGTCGCCTAACGCCTTGCCTTGCCCTCACCGGGTTCGTCAGGCGGACTGACGCGCTTGTTCCACTCCCGAAGGGAATGCTGGAGCCAAGGTTTCGGGCAACGGCTTTCCCTTGGTCTCGGGAAGGAACGGCGCCGCCACGACGCCGAGGATAAAGAACAGCCCGACGAGCGTCGCTGCAGGGCCATAGCCGCCGAGGCTGACGATCAAGGTGCCGGCTATCAGCGGGCCGGTACAGGAGATCCAGCGCGGCGCGTTGAAGCAGAAGGCGACGGCGGTGCCGCGCATCCGCGTCGGGAACAGCTCCGGCAGCCACACCGGCGCCCAAGCCCAGATCCCGCCCGTGAAGAAGCCGAATACCGTGACGGCGGCGAGTAGCGCGGCCATCGACTGGGCCCACATATAGACGACCGGCGTCAAGACCAGGCACATCGCGTACCAGATCATCGCCGTGGGCTTGCGGCCGATCCAATCGGCGCAGAAGCCGAGGCTGATAAAGCCGAATATGGCGACGCCGGTGCCGAGGAGTCCGGCCACCGCGGAATAATAGGGCGCCGACAAGCCCGCCTTGGCGGCGACGGTGCCGACATAGGTCGGAACGAAGGTGGCGACACCCCAGAACCCAAAGGTCACCGAAAGCATCATCAGAAACGCGGGGATGAGCCGTCTCCGAACGCTGCGGTCGAGAAACATGTCGAACACGGTGAAGCGCGTCAGCGCGGCGCTTTCACCCTCCAGGACTGCGCCGCTGCGCTGCTGTGCCCGCGCGTTGCGGCGGCGTTCGCTCGCCGCTTCCCAGCGTGCCGATTCCGGCATTCCACGCCGGAGCCACAATACGAGCAGGGCCGGCAGAACGCCGACCAGGTACATCCAGCGCCAGGCGTTGGGACCCAACCCGCCGATCAGCAACCACACGCCGGAGGCAAGAAAGCTTCCGATCCCGGCGCCGCTTTGCAGCAGCCCGCCGCCCTTGCCGCGCGCATGGTCCGGCCACAATTCGGAGACCAGTGACGCCCCCGTTACCCACTCCGAGCCGATCCCTACGCCGACGAGAAACCGCAATACCGCGAAGGACTGCCAGTCCCAGGCCAGGGCGCTCAACGCGGTGGTCAGCGAGTAGGCGAGGATCGCCAGCATCATCGTACGCTTACGGCCGATGTAATCGGCGACGATGCCGCCGATCACTCCGCCAGTCGCCCAGCCGAAAACGGTGGTCGCGAGAACGTAGCCGGCATAACGCGGAATCTGCGTGTATTGCGCCACATCGAGCAGCTGGTGCAGCGCAAAACCGACGGTCAGGAAGAGCGCGTAGATCTCAAACCCGTCGAACAGCCAGCCGAGGTTCGAGGCGAAAAGCACCCTCCACTGCTCTCGGTTGAGCGAGCGATACCAGGGTGAAGACGAGGTAGTGGCGTTGGTGTCCATGCCGGGACCTCACTGTTCTGCATGCGCCCACTACCGCCGACGCGGCGGGCTTATTTTTAGCGGTCGGAGGATACACCTTGGCGCTACGCATCCACAACTCATCCGCACAGGAGGATCTCATCTGCTACGGACAGTGTCTTTCGCCTGCGGTAGCGCTCGGGGCTGCCTCGCGGTAAGGTCTTAAGCATGCAGCAGCAGATCCGCATCCGCGGCGCGCGGGAGCACAATCTCAAGAACATCGATGTCGAGTTGCCGCGCGACAGCCTCGTCGTGATCACCGGCCTGTCTGGCTCGGGCAAGTCGTCGCTCGCCTTCGACACGATCTATGCCGAGGGCCAGCGCCGCTATGTCGAGAGCCTGTCGGCCTATGCCCGGCAGTTCCTCGAACTGATGCAGAAGCCCGAGGTCGAATCGATCGAGGGCCTGTCGCCGGCGATCTCGATCGAGCAGAAGACGACCTCGCGCAACCCGCGCTCGACGGTCGGCACGGTGACCGAGATCTACGACTACATGCGCCTCCTATGGGCGCGGGTCGGCGTGCCCTACTCGCCCGCGACCGGGCTGCCGATCGTCAGCCAGACCGTGTCGCAAATGGTAGACCGCGTGCTGGCGATGCCGCAGGGCACGCGGCTCTACCTGCTCGCGCCGATCGTGCGCGGACGCAAGGGCGAATACCGCAAGGAGATTGGCGGAACTGCAGCGGCGCGGCTTTCAGCGGGTCAAGATCGACGGCAAGATGTTCGAGCTCGACGAGGTGCGCGGGCTCAACAAGAACCTGAAGCACGACATCGAGATCGTCGTCGACCGCATCATCGTCGATGGCGAGCTCGGCAACCGCCTCGCCGATTCGTTCGAGACCGCGCTCGAGCTGGCCGACGGCATCGCGATCACCGAAAACGCCGATACCGGCGAGCAGACGATCTTCTCGGCAAAATTCGCCTGCCCGGTTTCCGGCTTTACGATCTCCGAGATCGAGCCGCGGCTTTTTTCGTTCAACAACCCGTTCGGCGCCTGTCCAGCCTGCGACGGGCTCGGCACCAAGCTCTATTTCGACCCCGATCTGGTCGTGCACGACCCTAGGCGCAGCCTTGCCGAGGGCGCAGTCAGCCCATGGTCGCATTCGAGCTCGCAATATTACACGCAGACCTTGGAGAGCATTGCGCGGCACTTCCGCAAGAGCATGCATACCGCTTGGGAAGATCTGCCGGAAAAAATGCGGCGCGCGATCCTCTACGGCTCCGACGGCGAGCCGATCAAGATGACCTATGACGACGGGCTGCGCAAATACACGACCGACCGACCCTTCGAGGGCGTGCTGCCGAATATGGAGCGGCGGTTCCGCGAGACCGACAGCGCCTGGGTCAAGGAGGAGCTCGGGCGCTATCAGAGCGCCAGGACCTGCGAGGTGTGCGGCGGCGACCGGCTCAAGCCCGAGGCGCTCGCCGTCAAGATCGCCGGCAAGCACATCAGCCAGGTCGCGGCGATGTCGATCGCCGAGGCCGGCACCTGGTTTTCCGGCGATCAGCGACCGAGCTGACCCCGAGCCAGCGCGAGATCGCCCAGCGCATCCTGAAGGAGATCAACGAGCGTCTCGGCTTTTTGAAGAATGTCGGGCTCGAATACCTGACCCTGTCGCGCGCCTCCGGCACGCTCTCCGGCGGCGAGAGCCAGCGCATCCGGCTGGCCTCGCAGATCGGCTCGGGGCTGACCGGGGTCCTCTACGTGCTGGACGAGCCGTCGATCGGTTTGCACCAGCGCGACAACGGACGCCTGCTCGCGACCCTAAAGCGGCTGCGCGACCTCGGCAACACGCGTCATCGTCGTCGAGCACGACGAGGAGGCGATCCGCACCGCCGACTGGGTCGTCGATATGGGGCCCGGGCGCCGGCGTCCATGGCGGGCATGTCGTCGCCGAAGGCACGCCCGAAGCGATCATGGCCAACCCGGACAGCATCACCGGCCAATATCTGACCGGAAAGCGCGAGATCCCGGTACCGCTGATCCGCCGGATCGGCCATCCGGGCCAGATCCTCCGCATCCTCGACGCGACGCGGGAACAATCTGAAAGGCATCACCGCCGAGATCCCGCTCGGCACATTTTGCTGCGTGACCGGCGTCTCGGGCGGCGGCAAGTCGACCTTGATCGTCGAGACCCTGTACAAGGCGCTCGCGAAGCGGCTCAACAATGCGCGCGAGCAACCGGCGCCGCTGGGCGGGCTCGAGGGGGTCGAGTTCCTCGACAAGATCGTCGACATCGACCAGTCGCCGATCGGGCGCACGCCGCGCTCGAACCCGGCGACCTATACCGGCTGCTTCACGCCGATCCGCGATTGGTTTACCGGGCTACCCGAGGCCAAGTCGCGCGGCTATCTGCCCGGCCGCTTCTCATTCAACGTGAAAGGCGGGCGCTGCGAGGCCTGCCAGGGCGACGGCGTCATCAAGATCGAGATGCACTTTCTGCCGGACGTCTATGTCCAGTGCGACGTGTGCAAGGGCCGGCGTTACAACCGCGAGACCCTCGAGGTGTTGTTCCGCGGCAAGAGCATTGCCGATGTGCTCGACATGACAGTCGACGAAGGCGCCGATTTCTTCCGCGCCGTGCCGGCGATCCGCGACAAGCTCGTGACATTGCAGCGGGTCGGCCTCGGCTACATCCATATCGGCCAGCCGGCGACGACGCTCTCGGGCGGCGAGGCGCAGCGCGTCAAGCTGGCCAAGGAACTGTCGCGGCGCGCCACCGGCCGCACCCTCTACATCCTCGATGAGCCGACCACCGGACTGCATTTCGACGATGTGCGCAAGCTCCTCGACGTATTGCACGCGCTGGTCGAGGCCGGCAACACGGTGCTCGTCATCGAGCACAATCTCGAAGTCATCAAGACCGCCGACTGGATCATCGATCTCGGCCCAGAAGGCGGCGACGCCGGCGGCCATATCGTTGCCACCGGCACCCCCGAAGACATCGCGTCATGCGAGGCGAGCTACACCGGCCAATACCTGCGCCCCTATCTCGCGCGACGACCCCTGCCGCGCCGCCGTGCGGGGTAGCGAGCCTGGAATCTGCGCCCCGGTGAATACCGTCGGCCATAACGATTTGAGATCAGATCTGGCGACCATGCACTGGGGGCCCAATTAATAAATGATCAGCAGCCTTTGGCACCCGATACGGGAATATATCAACAGCATTAACGGCTCGATGCCTGCTGTCCACCATTACACGAACTTGAGGGGTGCTCTGGGAATTTGGGAGAGCGGGCGGATTTGGTTTACCGAACGCGCACATCTGAACGATCCGACCGAGATCCGCCACGGAATTGAGATCGCGCATGGGATCCTTCGGGAGCACGGCAGGAGACAGGATGCGGAATGTCTCCGAGCCAGTGCCGACCGCGTATTCGCCAATTTCCGGTTTTTTAGCGCGAGCTTCAGCCTGGCGTACGATGACACCGGTCAGTGGACGAATTACGCGGATAATGACAGAGGCGTGCTTCTGTCATTCAAAGCCGCCGTGTTTGATCGTCCAAACGAGTGGATTGGTCGGTTCATAGCAGGTAACTCGACCACAGTTGTCTGCCCAATGTCGTACGAGTTCGAGCGACTCCGATCAGTGATAACTTCAATTATTACATGTTGGAATGGTCGAGTCATTGAAGAACTTGGGGATTATATTTTTATGATTTCAAGTATGTTTAAAAATGATTTGTGGAAATCGGAGAAAGAATATCGTTATTTTGTGCATCGCTCATATCCCGAAATTTTGAAGAGCCCCTACTACAAGACGCACCAACGAGGTGGCGACGTGATCCCGTACCTCGATCTACCCATTCGATCTTGGGATTCTGTAGAGGGTTTGCCGATCTATCGGATATGCCTTGGCCCGGCGGCACCTCCGGAGGTCGAGGGCCGGGTTGCGGCCTCCTTGCGGAAATTGAAGATTTGGCCGCGAGAGGGTATCTTGAGGTCGGGTATTTCTTGAGGCAATCGTTGTGAACCCCACCCGCAGCCGGGCCATCGGAGAGTTGCGCCGGATGGTTCTGACTGCCCTGAGCGAGCACGACGCGGAGGTGTGGTTGTTCGGGTCATGTGCCCGAGGTGAGGTTTTTCAACACAGCGATATCGATATCGCGATACTGCCGCGGGACGAATTGCCCGCCGGCTTCTTATCCGATCTCGCTGAGAGCGTGGAGGAAAGCTCGATCCCCTACGACGTGGATATTGTTGACCTGAGTAATGCCGCCCCGACCCTGATCGCAGAGGTTCGCCGGGAGGGCGTGAGATGGAAAGGCTAGACCGGCGGCTCGCCGAGGCAGCGGCGGCGCTTGCCACGCTCGACGAGCTTGCCGGGAAGAGCGAGCGCACGCTGGTTGAGCGCGACAGCGCGGTCCTGCGGCTGATCTACACCTACGAAGCGGTTTGGAAAGGCTGTCAGAAGATGCTCGCGGCACTGGAGAATGTTAGCGCTGCATCGCCGAACGCAACCATTCGGGCCGCCCGCGCTCTCGGCTGGCTGTCGGATGAGGACGCGGAGGCGGCCATCGAGCTGGGCGAGGAACGCAATCTCGCGGTCCATATGTATCGAGACCAGGTTGGGCAGCAGATCGAGGCGCACCTCGCTGCGCACGCCGCTTTGCTGAGGCGCTGGCTTGCGGCGTTGCGGCAGCGGGCAACAGAGGGAGACTGAGAAGCCATCTCAAATCGGGAGGTAAACGGGATGCCCGTATCGATCCGCCCACTCCACCCCGTCTTTACCGGAGAGGTTTCGGGTGTCGATTGCCGGAAGCCGCTCAGCCCAGCCGAGATCGATATAGTCGAGGCCGGCATGAACGAATATGCCGTGCTCGTTTTTCGCAACCAGAACCTGACGGACGAGGAGCAGATCGCGTTCACCCGCCATTTCGGGGAGCTCGAAAATTACAACACGCCGGGGCATGTCAGAAAACGCGAGGACCAACGGCTCGGCCCTGGGATCGCGGATTTTTCCAATCTCGACAAGCACGGCAACATCATGTCCGACGAGGATCGGGTGTGGTTCTTCAAGCTGGGCGACCGGCTGTGGCATTCCGACAGCTCGTTCCGCCCGGTTCCGGCGAAATATTCGCTGCTCTCCGCGCGGGTCCTTCCCTCATGGGGCGCCAACACCGAATTCGCCGATATGCGCGCCGCCTATGACGCGCTGGATCACCGCACCAAAGCGGAGATCGAGGACCTCGTCTGCGAGCACTCGCTGATCTATTCGCGCGAAGCGATCGGGTTCACCGATCTGACGCCGGAGGAAATCGCGGCGTTCCGGCCGGTGCGGCAGCGGCTGGTGCGGACCCATCCGGCAACCGGCCGCAAATCACTGTTCCTCTCCTCGCACGCCGGCGCGATCGTCGGCTGGACGATCCCCGAAGGGCGCATGTTCCTGCGCGACCTGACCGAGCATGCGACGGCGCCCGCGTTCGTCTATTCGCACCCATGGCGGCCCCACGACCTCGTCATGTGGGACAACCGCGCGACGATGCACCGCGCCCGCCGCTTCGACCGCACCGAAGTGCGCGACGTGCGCCGCACTACTTTGGCCGGCGACACGAGGACCATCGAACGGGCCGCGTGAAGCAAAATGTAGCCGGGAATCCCATCCAGGCTGCCTCGATTTGACCCCTAAAGTCTTAATATTCAGGCAGCAAATAAAAATAATCATAAGTAGCACCACGACCTGACTTTTCACTGAGCAGATTGCCTGTTGTTTAAGCAAACTTATTGATGGCATGTTTATTGCTGTGAATTGCTGTTCGATAAGCTCCGAGGAGGACAGCAATGCATTCGGTCGCGG
>CAVTQA010000055.1:0-37467 GCA_963736715.1 uncultured Alphaproteobacteria bacterium
GTAGCGGGAGAGGGATTTGAACCCCCGACCTTGGGATTATGATTTCCCTGCTCTAACCAGCTGAGCTATCCCGCCACAGGCGCTCGGATATAAGAGGCGGGCGCTGATGGGTCAAGCTGGGCCGGCGGATCCAGCCGCCGCCGAGCACCCGGTCGCCGTCGTAGAGCACCGCCGCCTGGCCCGGCGCCACCGCGTCCGCCGGCGCGCCGAGAACGAGCTCGGCCTCCCCTGCCCGCGAGCCGAGGTATAGCCTAGCCGGTACCGGCACCTGCGTCGAGCGAAGCTTCGCCGCCACCGCCATGCCTTCGGCCGCTGGCGCGGCGAGCCAATTCAGCTCGCCGAGAGAAATTCGGGTCTCAGCCAATGCGGCTCGCGGACCGACGATCACGCGCCTCCCCTCGGGCTCGATCTCCAGCACATAGAGCGGCTCGTCGTCGGCGATCCCGAGCCCCTTGCGTTGCCCAACCGTGAAATGGGCGATGCCGTTGTGCCGGCCGAGCACGCGGCCGCTGCGGTCGACGATGTCGCCCGGCTCGCGCGCCTCAGGCCGGAGCCGCTCGACGAGGCGAGCGTAGGATCCGCTCGGCACGAAGCAAATGTCTTGGCTATCCGGCTTGTCGGCCACCGGCAAGTCGAAATGCCGTGCCGCGGCACGGGTCTCGTCCTTGGTGAACTCGCCCAATGGAAACCGCAGGAACTCGAGCTCCTCTCGCCTCGTGGTGAACAGGAAATAGCTCTGGTCGCGCGCCGCATCGCATGCCCGATGGAGCTCGATCCCGCTCGGGCAAGCGATCCGGCGGGCATAATGCCCGGTGGCGAGCGCCGAGGCGCCGAGATCCCGCGCGACACTCAGCAGATCGCGGAACTTGACCCGCTGATTGCAGCGGATGCACGGGACCGGCGTGTCGCCTCGGGCGTAGCTGTCGACAAAATCGTCGATGACCGCAGCCCGGAAGCGGCTCTCGTAATCGAGCACATAATGGGGAATGCCGAGGCGCTCGGCGACCCGAGAAGCATCATAAATGTCGCGCCCGGCGCAGCAGGTGCCGTTGCGGCCTGGGGCAGCGCCATTATCGTAGAGCTGCAGGGTGATCCCGACGACTTCAAAGCCAATTTCGACCAGCAAGGCTGCAGTCACCGATGAGTTGACCCCACCCGACATCGCGACGACTACGCGGTGGGCGGCCGGATCGCCAGGCAGATCGAGGTCTGGCAGACTTACGACTTCGCCTCCAAACCCATCTGCCAGAAATCCGCCTCGAGCCGGGCGGCAGCGGCGAAGGTGCCTGCGAGAGAGGGAAAACGCCCCTCACCACCGCGCCGGGCAAACTGCTCGTCGAGTGCCGCTGCCGCCTCGCCAGCCAGCTCCTGGTAATCCGACCCGGCATACATTTCGAGCCATTCGCGGTAGGGGTTGCCTTCGAGCCGGGACGCAGGATCGCCGATACGTTCCGCGGCGATGACGGCATAACCGACAATGCACGGTGCGAGCGCCACTTCGAGGTCGAGCCGGTCGCCAGCGAGACCGCGGTCCAGCACAAAGCGGGTATAGGCAATGGTTGCGGCCGCTTCCGGCTCGCTGACCATCGCCGCTTCCGACAGCCCCCAGCCGCGGCAATAGTCGATATGGAGCCCTATCTCGACGTCGAGGGTAGCGGCGACGAGGCGCTGCGCGCGGCGCATTTCGCCGAGCGCATCGGATTTGTAGATTGCCAGACCCCAGGCACGCGCGAAATGGATCAAAAAGAGATAGTCCTGCACCAAATAGCGTCGAAAGCACTTCTCGGGCAGCTCGCCACTGACCAGCAGAAGCACAAACGGGTGGCGGATATACGCGCGCCAGTCCCGATCGGACGCCGCGACCAGACGCGGGAAAAGGGCTGGGTCGGCGGCCATCGGCTGAAACCGAAGCTCAGCTCAGCAGCAGGTTGCGGGTCGCCGCGGGAAGCTGTACCGTCAAACCGTCCAGCTCCTCGCTGATGACGATCTGGCAACCGAGGCGCGACGTCACCGTGAGATTGAACGCCAGGTCCAGCATATCTTCCTCGTCCTCGCTCGCCTCGGTGAGCAACTCGTACCACTGTGGATCGACGATGACATGGCACGTCGAGCAGGCGAGCGAGCCTTCGCAGGCGCCTTCGATATCGATGTCGTGGCGGCGCGCGATCTCGAGCACCGACATTCCGATCGGCGCATCGACCTCGCGCCGGGTGCCGTCGCGCTCGATAAAGATCATCTTCGGCATTACTCGGGCCGCGGCGCTAGGTCTTCGGCGAGAATTGCTGCGGTCAGCACTGCGTTCGCACCGGCCGACAGTTCGGCCTCTCGGCTGAGACGCAATATCTTAAGGCCTGCGGCTTCGGCAGCCGCGTGCAGTTTGTCCGACAAATCGGCACCGGCTGTTTCGGCGAGGACGACCACGGCATGACTGACCGGGCGAGCCAGGGCGCGTTCGGCGCGAACTCGCGCCGCTTCGAACAACTCTTGCCACTGTGCCTCTCCAGCGGTGGCCTCGGGCACCGCCAAGGCACGCTCGAAGCCCTCGCGATCGCCAAGAACGACCGCATTGCCCCCGACCGAGAAGGCCACTTCGACCTCCGCGCCGCCCGCGTCAATGCCGACCGCGGCTCCCGTCGCGCTCGGATCGGCCGGCCCTCCGTCCGGCTCTTCGATCTGGAACAGCTTCACGCCAACCCGCCGCGCGCGGCGCCCGCTAAGTGGGCCCCTTTAAACGTGAAACGACTCGCCGCAGCCGCAACGTCCCTTCTCGTTGGGATTGCGGAAGGTAAAGCCGTTCTGCAGCGTCTCCTCGACGTAATCCATTTCGGTGCCGAGAATGAACATGACCGCTTTCGGATCGACCAGGATCGTCACACCCTTGTCTTCGACGACCTCGTCGAACTTGCCCTTCTCATCGGCGTATTCGAGCGTGTAGCTGAGGCCCGAGCAACCACGCGACCGCACGCCGATGCGAACTCCGATCGACGGTTTGCCGCGCTTGGCGAGGAGCGCCTGGATGTGCTGCGCCGCGGCGTCCGTCACCGACAAGGCCTGCTTTCTCGCCATCACTCGATCTCCGAAGCATCCGCTGCAAGAGCCCCTCTACGCTCTTTAGGGGGGAGAGGATAAAGTGAACGTCGAAATTTTCGGTTCATTCCGGGTCAAGCTCCAGGTGCGATACTTACCAGCCAACACATCTTATGTGGCTATGCCCCTCTGCTCTGTCAGCCGGCTTGCGGCTGCAGCCAGCGCATCGGCAGCGAAATCGGCCTCTGCCGCCGTCGTGAAGCGGCCGAGGCCAATGCGGATCGAGGCGTTGGCGAGCGCATCGGGAAGACCGAGCGCGCGCAGCACATAGGAGGGCTCGACCGACGCCGAGGTGCAGGCCGAGCCGGTCGAGATCGCGATGCTCGGAACCGCCTCGATCAAGGTCAGTGCCGGGATCTCCGCAAACGAGAGGTTGAGACTGCCGGGCAGCCGCTGCTCGAGGTCGCCGTTGATGCGAAGTCCGGGGACGCGTCGGGCGAGGTTTCGCAAAAGGCTGTCTCTGAGGCGCCGGAGCCGTTCGGCTTCGTCGGTCATTTCGGCGCCGGCGATCGCCGCCGCCCGGCCGAGGCCGACGCAGAGCGGCGTCGGCAAGGTGCCCGAGCGCAGGCCCCGCTCCTGCCCGCCGCCATCGATCAGCGGCAGCAGCCGCACCCGCGGCCGACGCCGGATGTAGAGCGCGCCGATACCCTTGGGCCCGTAGATCTTGTGCCCCGAAATCGACACGAGGTCGATCTTCATCGCCTCGACGTCGAGCGGGATCTTGCCGAAGGCCTGCGCGGCATCGGTGTGGAAAAGCACGCCCTTGGAGCGGCACAGCGCACCGATCTCGGCGAGCGGCTGGATGACCCCGATCTCGTTGTGGGCGGCCATCACGGAGACGAGGAGCGTTCGCTCGGACAGCGCTCCTTCGAGCGCGGCAACCGATACGAGGCCGTCTGGCGCGACGGGGAGATAGGTGACCGCGAAGCCTTCCAGCTCCAATTCCCGGCAGCTTTCGAGCACGCATTTGTGCTCGGTCTGCAGCGCTACGATGTGATCTCGCACCTGCCCGTTCTGCGGGTGGGCGCGGGCGAAATGCGCTGCGCCCTTGATCGCAAGATTGTTCGCTTCGGTCGCGCCCGAGGTGAAGACGATCTCGCGCGGATCGGCTTGGATCAGCGCAGCGATTTCGCCGCGGGCGCGTTCGATGGCCTCGGCGGCGACGCGGCCATAAGCGTGGCTGGTGCTGTGCGGGTTGCCAAAATGCTCGGTGAGATACGGCAGCATCGCCTCGAGGACGCGCGGATCGACCGGCGTCGTCGATTGGCTGTCGAGATAGATGGGCGGCGTGTTGACCACCGGCTCGGCGGAAAGCCGCGGGCGCGGATCGGCAAGGATCGGCGTCATGCCGCGCGCGCCCCTTCGGCAAGACCGCGGCAGCGCCGGTAAAGGGCGGTCCAAGCCCGCAGGAAATGGTCGATCTCGGCCTCGCTCGAGCTCCAACCGAGGCTGACCCGGATCGTCGAGACAGCGATCTCGGGATCGACCCGCATCGCGGCCAGCACGTGGCTCGGCCCAACTTTGCCCGAAGAGCAGGCGGCGCCGGCACTGACCATGACGCCGTCGAGATCGAGGGCGACGACCTGAGTCTCGGCGGCGACGCCGGGCATCGCGATCGCCGAGGTGTTAGGCAATCGGGGTGCAGCAGCGCCGACCACCACGGCTTCGGGGGCGATCGCGGCGATCTCCGCTTCCAATCCATCGCGCAATCCGGCCACTCTCTCATAGGCGGCTAGTTCTGCAGCAGCGGCAGCGGCGGCGAAACCGGCGATCCCGGGTAGGTTCTCGGTTCCGGCGCGGCGTCGGTGCTCCTGGCCGCCGCCGCGCAACAGCGGGGCCAGATCGACCCCGCCGGTCACAACGAGAGCGCCGACCCCCGGCGGGCCACCGAGTTTATGTGCCGACAATGTGATGAGATCGGCGCCGATCGTGCCGACCTCTAGGGCGACCTTGCCGGCAGCCTGGACGGCGTCACAATGGAACATGGCGCCATGCCGGCGCGCAATCGAAGCAATTTCCGCTATCGGCTGGATGACGCCGGTCTCGTTATTGGCATACATCACAGACACCAGAGCCGGGCGCAGATCGGCGCCGAGCAGCCGGTCGAGTTCGTCGAGAGCGACGATCCCGTCGGGACCGACCGGAATGATTTCGGCAGCAGGGACCGCGTAACGGACCGAATCGTGCTCGATTGCCGAAACGAGGACCCGCTCGCGACCGGCACCAAGCAGGGCAAGGTGATTGGCCTCGGTCCCGCCGCTGACGAAAACCACGCCACTTGGATCTACATCGCCGAGCAGACCCGCCACAGCGTCGCGGGCGCGCTCGACAATCTGGCGCGCCGCTCGGCCGCGCCGATGCACCGAGGACGGATTGCCCCAGCGGCGCAGCGCTTCGGACATGGCGGCAGCCGCTTCGGGCCGCAGCGGCGCCGTTGCGTTCCAGTCGAGATAGCTTTCGGCCCGCGGCATAGTTCGGCGCACCGAGCCGCCATCTGTGGCGCGGGGGGACATCAGACCGCGCCTGTATCCGCGGAGCTGCGAAAAGTTTCGCAGTGGAGGCGGCCACTCGTCCCGAGAACGCGGTGCTCGCAGACATCGGCGAGTGACACCGAACTCAAATAGAGGTGGATCTGATTGCCGAGCTCTTCCCACAAATCGTGAGTGAGACATCGCGTGCGATTGCCGCGGCAGCCGACCGGTGCGCCGGGAGCGCAGCGGGTGGCGCGTATCGGCTCGTCGACCGCCAAAATAATGTCGGCAATGCGCGTCTCGCGGCGGTCGTGCGCCAGCAGATAACCGCCACCCGGACCGCGCACGCTCTTGACGAGCCCATTCTTGCGAAGCATCGCGAACAGCTGCTCGAGATACGATAACGAGATTTCCTGCCGTTCGGCGATTTCGGCCAGCGACACCGGGTTGCCATCGCTGTATTGAGCGAGATCGACCATCGCCATCACGGCATAACGCCCCTTGGTGCTCAACCTCATAGTGGCGTCCTTGCGGAGGCTCGCATCCCGTCAATCGTCGTCCGTACCGTTGCCGGCAGAGGTCGCAACGAGCCGGAGCGAAGGCTGCTCGCCCGTGGCCGGATCACGGGCCGGCACTTGCCCTACCTTCTCCTCTTCGAGTTCTGTGACTTGCGCTCTAAGGCTCGTGACCTCGTCCAGCAATCCATTGAGGGCGCGGGCGATCGGGTCCGGTATGTCGCCGCAAACGGCGTAAGGCTGGAACGCGAGTTTGGATTCGCTGAACGTATTGCGACGCGCGACCTGACGTGCCGGGTTGCCGACCATAGTGGCTCCGTCGGGCACCTCCGTCAGCACCACGGCAGCCGCTCCGATGCGCGCGCCGTCGCCGACGCGAAATGGCCCCAGCACCTGTGCTCCCGAGCCGACGATAACGCCGTTACCGATCGTCGGATGGCGCTTTGCGCCCCGAGTGAGCGATGTACCGCCGAGCGTTACACCTTGATAGAGCGTGACATCGTCACCCAGATCGGCGGTTTCGCCGATCACCACCCCCATGCCATGGTCGATGAATACCCGCCTTCCGATACGTGCCCCAGGATGAATTTCAATGCCGGTGAGCACACGGCCGAGATGCGAAACGAACCTCCCGGCAAGAAGCCAACCGCGTTGCCATAGCCAATGCGCGAAGCGATGATAGAGCAGCGCGTGAAACCCAGGGTAGCACAGCACCACTTCCAGCCGCGACCGGGCAGCGGGATCACGGGCAAGGGTGGCGTCTATTTGTTCCCGCAGGTTTTTCAAAAGCATCGCAATCCCTATCTATGTTAGGCTAGCGCTGCTGGCGCGGGACCGCGCCGCCTCGCGGAGGCGGCCTGAGCGAACATATAATTGTCCGACGAATGTGATCAAGAATTACGGACGCATGGAGAACCCCACAGCGCGACAATCTCCGACTGGCGTAGTGGGATTTAAGCTGGATCGACAATGCCCGATGTGATCATCAACGGGCCGGATGGCCGAATCGAGGCGCGCTACCATCATGCCCGTGTTGCGGCCGCGCCGATGGCGGTGGTTCTGCATCCTCATCCGCAACAAGGCGGCACGATGCACAACAAAGTGGTGTACGCCTTGTACCAGTGTTTTGTGCGCCGCGGTTTCTCGACCTTGCGGTTCAATTTCCGCGGCGTCGGGCGCAGCCAGGGCAGCTTCGACCGCGGCGAGGGCGAGCTTTCCGACGCTGCCGCGGCGCTCGATTGGATGCAGACCTATAATCCGAACGCCGGGTCGTGCTGGGTCGCCGGTTTCTCGTTCGGCGCCTGGATCGGCATGCAATTGCTGATGCGGCGGCCGGAAATCGAGAGCTTCATTTCCGTGTCGCCGCCCGCCAATTTGTACGACTTCACGTTTCTGGCGCCGTGCCCGTCATCGGGTCTGATATTGCAGGGTGACCAGGATTTGATGGTGCCGGTCGAGGCTGTGCAAAAGCTCGTAACCAAGCTGTCGCACCAGCGCGACATCAAAATCGACTTCCGAAAGATCCCTGGCGCCGATCATCATTTCGCCGATCGAGTTGACGCCCTCGTTACTCACGTGGACAGCTATATCGGCAACCATGCCGGCGCCACCAGCAAACCACGAACCTCGTCCCAGGGCCGCGGCACCCGCTGAGCAAACGCGCTCCCTGGGAGCCCGAAGGCGGTCTCAATCGGCGAAAGGGTCACGCACCAGGACGGTATCTTCGCGTTCGGGGCTGGTTGACAGAAGGGCGACCGGCGCGCCGATCAACTCCTCCAGCCGTCGGATGTATTTGATCGCGGTCGCCGGCAGATCGGCCCAGGACCGGGCGCCGCGGGTGCTCTCCCGCCAGCCCTCGGCGGTTTCATAGACCGGCTCGACCTCGGCCTGGGCCGTCATTCCGGCCGGGAAGTAATCGTAGGTGATGCCACCACGGCGGTAGGCGGTGCAGAACTCGACCCGGTCGAAGCCGTCGAGCACATCGAGCTTGGTCAAGGCGATGCCGTCAATGCCGCCCAGCCGGATAGCTTGCCGGACCGCGACGGCGTCGAACCAGCCGCAGCGGCGCCGCCGTCCGGTGACGACGCCGAACTCGCGCCCGCGTTCGCCGAGGGTGCGGCCAACCTCGTCATTCAACTCGGTCGGAAAGGGGCCGCTGCCGACCCGGGTTGTGTATGCCTTGGTGATGCCTAGAACAAACCCGACGGCACCGGGCGCAATACCCGATCCGGCGGCGGCCTGCCCCGCGACCGTGTTCGAAGACGTGACGTAGGGGTAGGTGCCGTGATCGACATCGAGCATTGCACCCTGCGCCCCCTCGAACAGAATGCGCCGGCCGCTGCGCCTGGCCTCATCGAGCAGACGCCACACGGGCTCGGCATAGGGCAGGATGCGCGGCGCGATCTGGCGCAGCTTGGCGATCAGCTTGCCGCGATCGACCTCGGGCTTGTCGAGCCCGCGCAACAGCGCGTTGTGGTGCAGCAGCAGCTGATCGACGCGCTGTTCGAGCGCTTGCGGGTCGGCCAGGTCGCACACCCTGAGCGCCCGACGCCCCACCTTGTCTTCATAAGCCGGACCGATGCCCCGGCCGGTCGTGCCGATCTTACTGTCGCTGAGCCGTTCCTCACGAGCACGATCGAGCGCGCCGTGTGAGGGCAGGATCAGCGCGGCATTGTCGGCAAGCTTCAAATTTCCGGGATCGACCTCGACGCCCTTGGCGCGGATCGCGTCGATCTCGTCGATCAGCGCCCACGGATCGACGACTACCCCGTTGCCGATGATCGACAGCTTGCCAGGCCGCACGACCCCCGACGGGAGCAGGCTCAGTTTGTACTCGACATTGCCGATGACGAGGGTGTGGCCGGCATTGTGCCCGCCCTGAAAACGAACCACGACATCGGCTCGCTCCGACAGCCAGTCGACGATCTTGCCCTTGCCCTCGTCACCCCATTGGGCACCGACAACGGCGACGTTGCCCATCTAGCACCTCCTCTACCCGGCCACCACCGGCACACCCTGTTCGAGAACATAGCCGCAGCCGAGACGGCGCGCCTCTGCGCGCCAATCGACGGCCGTGTCGAGGGCGGCGACAGTGATCCAGCCGCTCTCGCGCAGTTCGCGACTGAGGGTACGATCGGCGCCGAACGGCAGCAGCAAGCGCCTCGGCGAGGCGGCCGGCGGCAAGGTTCGCAGGATCGTGTCGGTGTACAGCGTGAACCCGGTCGCCGGTTCGGGTTCGGCCGGATCGCCGGCCTGATAGCGGCCGCCGCGGCCGAGTTCGCCGACCGGACGCGGTGTGGCCGCGAAAAGCGTAAAGCTGATCCCGGTGTGGTACTCGAAGCCACGGTTCTCGACCGGATCGGCCGTCACCTTGAGTTCCGGGGCCGCCTCCGAGAGGCCATCCAGCACGCTGCCGAGCCGGAACCGTTCAGCGCGGGCCCGTACCGGCAGCTCGAGACGATCGAGGACCGCCAACGCGATGGCAGCCGGCCCCGCCGCCGCCAACAAACTCCCGAAGAGCCCGCCGGCCTCTCCTGCAACTGCCGCAACTGCTGCCGCATCCTTGTGGTCGAGCGCGGCGCGCAGCGCCACCGCGCGCTCTCCGGCAATGCCATAGGCCTCGGCAACCGCCGGCACCAGGGTCGGCAGAGTGATGTCGACCGACAAACCCGGCACGCCGATTGCGGCCAGCGCCTCGCCGGCAATCGCGATCGCCTCGACATCGGCGGCCGGTCCCGCCGCCCCGATCAGCTCGGCGCCGACTTGGCCGATTTGGCGCTCGGACCGGATCTCGGAGCCGGTGACTTGCAACACCTGGCCGGCATAGCTGAGGCGCAACGGCCGCGGCGCGTCGCCGAGCCGCGTCGCAGCGATCCGCGCGATCTGTGGCGTCATGTCGGCGCGCACGCCGATCATCCGGTGCGAGGCCGGGTCCATCATGCGAAAGGTGGCGGCCGCCATCGCCGCCCCGGCGCCGGAAAACAGCGTGTCTTCGAATTCGACAAGCGGCGGCTTGACCCGTTCGTAGCCGTGCGCGGCCAATGTCATCATCAACTGCGCCACGACTTGCGCTTCGATCTCCGCCTCGGGCGGCAGTAGATCGTGCATGCCGGTCGGCAGCAGAGCCGGGTGCGGAGCGTCGGTCATGGCTTCGTCATTTGCACCTTAGAACCGAAGCGACTTGACCTGGATCACGTTGGGTAGCGCGCGGACGGTATCGAGAATGGCCGGGGTCAGCGGCTGATCGACCTCGACCAAGGCGATGGCGTCCTGCCCCGGAGCGGCCCGGCCGAGGTGGAAGGTGGCGATGTTTACTGCAGCCGCGCCCAGGGCATTGCCGAGTGCGCCGATGAAGCCGGGTTTGTCGTAATTGCGCACAAACAGCATGTTGCCGCCGAGCTCGGCTTCGAGCGGGATCCCCTCGACCGAGACGATGCGCGGCTTGTCGCCGGCGAACAGGGTGCCGTCTATCTCCCGAGTACGCCTTTCGGTCGTGACGATGACTTGGATCAGGGTCTGATAATCGACCGGCTCGGCTCGCCGCGTCTCACTGACGCGGATGTCGCGCTCGCGGCAAATCTCCGGTGCATTGACCATATTGACCGTAGCGAGCTGCGGCGACAGCAATCCAGTCAGTGCGATCGCGGTCAATGGCTTGACGTTGAGCTCGGCGACCGCCCCTTCGTATTCAATGGCGACCGCGGCAATGCCGGTCTCGGTCAGCTGCCCGGCAAAGCTGCCGAGCTGCTGGGCGAGCTTCATGTAAGGGTTGAGCCGCTTGGCCTCTTCGGCGGTCAGGGAAGGCACATTGACCGCATTCGATACGGCGCCGGTCAGCAGGAAATCCGCCATTTGCTCGGCGATCTGCAGCGCCACGTTCTCCTGCGCCTCGGTTGTCGCGGCGCCGAGATGGGGCGTCGCGACGACGTTGTCGCGCCCGAACAGCGGGTTTTCACGCGCCGGCTCGTCGACAAAGACATCGATTGCCGCGCCGGCAACATGACCGCTGTCGAGCGCCGCGGCGAGATCATATTCGACGACGAGGCCGCCGCGGGCGCAGTTCACCAGGCGCACGCCGCGCTTCATCTTGGCAATCGCGCTGGCGTCGATCAGGTTTTTGGTAGCCTCGGTCAGCGGGGTATGGAGGGTGATGAAGTCGGCGCGGGCAAAGAGCGCATCGAGCGACACCTTTTCGATGCCGAGATCGACCGCCCGCTCGGGCGACAGGAAGGGATCGTAGGCAATCACCTTCATGCGCAGACCGAGGGCCCGCTCGGCGACGATCGAGCCGACATTGCCGCAGCCGATGATGCCGAGCGTCTTGCCGGTGAGTTCAACCCCCATAAAGCGCGACTTCTCCCATTTGCCGGACTGCGTCGAGCGATCGGCCGCCGGGATCTCACGGCACAACGCAAACAGCATGGCAATCGTATGCTCGGCGGCCGTGATCGAGTTGCCGTAAGGGGTATTCATTACGACAATGCCGCGCTGCGTCGCCGCTGCGACGTCGATATTGTCGACGCCGATGCCGGCCCGGCCGATGACCTTGAGCTGCGGTGCGCGCGACAGCAGACCGGCTGTTACTTTGGTCGCCGACCGCACGGCCAGACCATCGTACCCGCCGATACGACCCTTCAACTCCTCTGGACTGACCCCAGGAGCCAAATCGACATCGATCCCGCGCGCGGCAAAAATCTGGGCCGCGCGCGGGCTCAAAGCATCCGAAATCAAGACTCTTGGCATCAAGGCTCCGATCTTTTCATGATTTCACGAAGACGTGTAGAAGCCAATAATCCATTAAAGAAATACTTCTTATCGCACCGGATTTGGTACGGTAATGAGCGTCAGTTTAGCTAGCTTTCAACAGGTTCACCAACAGCTCCATACCGCCTTCTACCTTTTCGTCTCCAAAAAAGCGCGAAATTTCCAAATGGTTGTCTTCAAATACGTCAATCTCAACGCGCTCTCCAACCATTGTCACCGACAAGCGGATCGAATCAGGCCGCGTCCTCTCGACGAAGAAATGCAACCGCGCTTCCTCCAGCATTCTTATCGTCTTAAATAACGCAGATGCCATCTCGGTTCTCCTGCCTGGCCTCCCAGGCCGCTACTTCCGAAACCGGGTATCGAATAGCAGTTTCCTTGCCGTCTGAGCCGCTCGATCTCCTGCTTTTGCGACCTCAAAAACTTCATCGACCCGCACATCGAGTAACTGCCCGGGAAACACACGCAATACGCTCGCCTTACAGTTCTGCGCAATAAACTCCCGACAGGTCTGCTGCGGTAAGCCCTGAGACGATCCCATAGCTCATCTAGACGGCCTTCGCGGTGCGGCGCTGTTCGTCCCAGGCCCAGTCGAGCCATGGTAGGAGCGCTTCGATGTCGGCCGTCTCGACGGTGGGTCCGCTCCAGATGCGCAGCCCGGGAGGTGAGGCGCGGTGGCTGGCGATATCGTAGGCCGCGCCTTCCTGCTCGAGCCGCCGGGTCATCGCCCGCACAGTCTGGAAGCGATCCTCGGGCGAGAGCCGGGTGAACCACGGCTCGGTAATCTTGAACTGCGGCGACGTGCAGGAGATCGTGGCCGGGTCCTCGGCGAGAGGATCGGCCCAAGGGCATTTCCCGACCCATGCAAGGAGCGCCGCCAAGTTGCGTTCCGATCTCGAGATCAGCCCGTCGAGGCCGCCGATCGTTTCCGCCCACTTCAATGAATTGAGCGCATCCTCGACGCACAGCATCGACGGCGTGTTGATCGTCTCCCCACGGTACACCCCCTCGATCAGTTTGCCCTTGGAGGTCAGCCGAAAGAGCTTGGGGAGCGGCCAGGGCGGGGCGTAGCTCTCGAGTCGCTCGACGGCGCGCGGCGACAGCGCCAGCATGCCGTGTCCCCCCTCCCCGCCCAAAGATTTCTGCCACGACCAGGTGGCGACGTCGAGCTTGTCCCACGGCAGCCGCATCGCAAAGACGGCCGAGGTCGCATCGCAGATCGTCAAGCCCCGCCGGTCAGCCGCTATCCAGTCGCCGTTCGGCACCCGCACCCCCGAGGTCGTGCCGTTCCACGGGAAGACCACGTCGCGGGCGGGATCAACCCGGGAGAGATCGGGAAGCTGGCCATAAGGCACATGCATCACCTGAACGTCTTCGAGCTTGAGTTGCGCTACGTCGGTGACCCAACCCTCGCCAAAATTCTCCCAGGCGAGCATGTCGACGCCGCGCGGGCCGAGCAGCGACCACATCGCGATCTCTATCGCTCCGGTATCGGAACCGGCGACGATACCGACCCGCCAATCCGAGGGGATGCCGAGGATCGCGCGCGAGCGGTCGACTACTTCGACTAGCCGGGCCAGACCGACCCCCGAGCGGTGCGAACGCCCGACCAGCGCCGCCTCGAGCACCGCCGGCGACCATCCCGGCCGCTTTGCGCACGGGCCGGAGGAAAAGCACGGATTGGCCGGACGCCGCGTCGGCTTCATCAAGCTGTTCCTCGCAAAGAACCGATACGGCCATGAGGCCGCATCGCGCGGCGATACTTATGAGCGAGCCCGGGCCGCGTCAATGCGGCCTCAGCGGCAATTCCCAGTACTGCCCGACCAAATCACGGCCAAAGCTGTGATGTGGCTCCTCACGCACCAAATGAAAACCGGCGGCCTCGTAAATCCGGCGCGCGGAGACCAGCACGTCGTTTGTCCACAATGTGAGCTTGCGATAGCCCGCTCGGTGCGCGAAGCCGATACACTCCCCGACGAGCCGGCGCCCAATGCCGAGCCCGCGAGCCTTCGGCTCGACGTAAAGCAGTCGCAGTTTGGCGATGTCTTCGTTGTCGTTAATGAGCAGCACCGAGCCGACAATTTCGCCGTCACGTTCGGCGATCCAGCAGCGCTCCCGCCTGGCATCGAAATTCTCGATAAAACCGGCAGCGATCCGCGCGACCAACGCCTCGAAAGTCATATCGAGGCCATATTCCTCGGCATAGAGCACGCCGTGGCGGTGGATGATCCAGCCCATGTCGCCCGGTTGGTGCGGGCGAAGGATATACGCGAGTTCGGCCTCTTCGCCTCGCACGCCGAGCAGGCGCTCGACCCGCTCCAGCGCCGCGACCAACTGCCTTTGGTGCGAAGCCGGCAGCACCCCCAAGAGCGCGGCGATCTCGTCCCGGGAGCGCGCGTCTATCGTCGCGAACATCTCGCGACCCCGGCCGGTCAACGTAAGGATGATCTGTCGGCCATCGCTCTTCGACGCATGTTTGGCGATAACACCCTTGGCCGCGAAGCTCTTCAGCATGCGGCTCAGGTAACCCGAATCCAAACCGAGCTCCTGCGCCAGCTCGGATGCCGTCGTGTGCTCGCGCTGCGCAAGCTCGTAAAGCACCCGACCTTCGGTCAGCGACAGCGGACTGCCGAGCAGTCCTTCTTTTAGGATACCGATCTGGCGGGTGTAGAACCGGTTGAACCGCCTGACGGCACGGACCCGCTCCTCCAGCTCTGAGTTCGGCAATTCCGCGCGTGCCATAGATGCTCTAATCAAGGAAATTACTGACTCTGTCAAGCGTTTTTCAACCGCTACGATATTGATGGAGCCGTAGCTGATAAACGCTGTTAATACTGAGAAAAAACAGCCAGCGGTTTGGCCCCAGCCGCGGAAACACTGGCTTTTCGAGAGCAGAGGCGAAGAAATAACAGCGAGCAACTACGGCGAATAACAGCCAGGAACAGCCAGCAGTAGTAAGAAATGCCCGCTATTGCGCGCTGCTACGGCTTGGGTGCGATCCCGGCCGGCGACTGGGCTGTCCGCAAAATTTTCCGGCATCAGGATACGCGCGCAATGGATACTCTACGATTTAGGCGATTTTCCGGTCGACCATCCCGGCTGTGGGACGGGCGCGAAGAAAGGGAGACCAGCGGCATGGCTTCATCCACACCGAACATCCTTTTCATTCTCGCCGACGACCTCGGTTATGCCGATGTCTCCTGCTACGGCCGCCGCGATTTCACCACACCCAACGTCGATCGCATCGCCGCCGAGGGCGTGCGCTTCACGCAGGCCTATGCCAATTCCGCGGTCTGCACCGCCTCCCGCGTCGCGCTGATTACCGGGCGTTACCAATACAGGTTGGCCGTCGGGCTCGAAGAGCCGCTGAGCACGCGTGTGCCGCGCAAAATTGGTTTGCCTGCGGAGCATCCGACCTTGCCTTCGCTGCTGAAGAAGGCCGGTTACCGATCCGCTCTGATCGGCAAATGGCATTTGGGGCGGCTGCCGGATTTTGGTCCGCTGCAGAGCGGCTACGACTATTTCTATGGTTTTCGCAGCGGCGCGGTCGATTACTTCACGCATAAATCCGGTCCGCCCACGACCGACACCGATGATTTGTGGGAGGACGACGTCAAAATCCACCAAAGCGGCTATCTGACCGATCTGCTGGGAGCCCGCGCCGTCGACCTGATCGAGAGCTACGCGAATTCCGCGGCGCCCTTCCTCGTCAGCCTCCACTTCAGCGCGCCGCACTGGCCCT
This sequence comes from uncultured Alphaproteobacteria bacterium, assembly GCA_963736715.1. Classification (GTDB taxonomy): domain Bacteria; phylum Pseudomonadota; class Alphaproteobacteria; order ATCC43930; family CGMCC-115725; genus AP-15. The sequence goes on from CAVTQA010000055.1 coordinate 15,579, forward strand.
GGGAAGCTCCAGATGATGAGGCCGAAGCGCAACGCCTCCGGAACCTCTTCCATTTCGACGGCGGTACCCAGCGCACCTATCAGCGAATGATCGGGCAGATGGATCTCCAGATCGGGCGCGTACTCCAGGCCCTCGACGCGACCGGCTTGACGCACAACACGATCGTCATCTTCACCAGTGACAATGGCGGAGAGCGCTTTTCCGACACCTGGCCGTTCACCGGCAGGAAGACGGAGCTGCTCGAAGGGGGCTTGCGTGTCCCGGCCGTGATTCGCTGGCCAGGCCAACTTCCGGGCGGGATTGTTTCGGAGCAGGTGACGATTGGGATGGATTGGTTCCCGACCCTGCTCGCGGCGGCGGGTACTGCCCCCGATCCGGCCTTTCCTCCCGACGGGATCGACCTGTTGCCGCTACTGACGCAGCCATCGGCACCGCTCCCCCGCAAGCTGTTCTGGCGCTACAAGCTTCACGCCCAGCGCGCGATGCGCGATGGTGATTGGAAGTACCTCAAGATCCTGGACAACACCTTTCTGTTCGACGTCGTCCGCGATCCGATGGAGCGGGCCAATCTGAAGGAGCGCCACAAGGATGTCTATGACCGGCTCGTCGCGGAGTGGAAAGTGTGGAATGCCAGCATGCTGCCGCTCGACCTCCAAAGCTTTACGCACGGGTTCACCGGCGCGGAGCTCGCCGATCGTTTCGGCGTTACTCACGCCGGCGGCTAGTATTCGGACCGAACGTTATCGTCGCACGTTCGCGCGAACGCTGTGAACGCGCGATGGCCACACGCGCCGTACCGCGCTCATTATGTCGAGTAATGGCACACCCACGTCCATCAATGGGCCGCCGGGGCGGGGCCGCCGAGCTTGCTCTTGCGCAACGTCAGCGCGAGCGGCACGGCCAAGAGCGAGATCACCATCAGTACCCAGAAGACGTCCATGTAGCCGAGGTACGACGCCTGCGCCTGCACCTGCTGCCCGATCCATTGGATAGCTTGGCGTTTGGCCTCCCACAGCGAACTGCCGTGCGCGACGAAATAGTTCGTCATCTGGTGCAGCGTATCCTGGTATTGGACGGTAGACGGGGTGGCCTGGCCGACCAGCCGGCTCTGATGGAACTGCTCGCGATCCCAGAGCACATTGTTGGCTAGCGCGATGCCGATCGAGCCGCCGGTATTGCGCGCGGCGTTGATGATGGCCGAGGCTTGGTCGGTCTTGCCGGGCGGAACGCCCTCGTAAGACGCGGTTATGATCGGAATGAAGATGAGCGGCAGGCCGACGCCGAGCACCATCCGCGAGCGCGCGAAAAACCAGAAGCCGACATTGCCATATAAATTGGTCAGGTCATACATCGACAGCGCGCTGAGTACCGCCCCGATCGCGATCAGGTATTTGGGCTGGATCTTGTCCGACAGACGGCCGATGACAAACATCATCACCATCGTGACAAGGCCTCCCGGCGACAGCACGAGACCTGCCCACATCGCCGTGTAGCCGAAATCCGCCTGCACGAGGTTGGGCAGGAACTGGGTGGTAGCGTAGAGGATGGCGCCGGTCGCCAACATCACCACGAAGCAGGCACCGAATTGGCGCGTCGCCACCATTCGAAGGTCGATCATCGGATTGCGGCGGCTTGCTTCCCACGGGATCATCAGCACGAACGCGAGCGCACAGATGGCCGCAAACGTCGTGATAAAGGACGAAGCAAACCAGTCATCTTCGAGCCCGCGGTCGAGCACGATCTCGAGCGCGCCGAGAAAGGTCGCGACCAATACGAAGCCGACGAGATCGAACCCGCCCTGCTCCTGCAGCCGTTTGCGCCGTTGGAGAAGATCTTTAGCCGCCGGGAGGATTACCGCGATCAGCGCGAACGCGACGACGCCGACCGGGACATTGATCATAAAGCACCAGCGCCAGGAGAGATCGTCGGCGAGCCAGCCGCCCAATGTCGGCCCGACCACCGGCGCCACGACCACTGCCACGCCGAACAGCGCAAAGCCCTGGCCGCGCTTTTCGGGCGGGAAGGAATCCGCCAGGATCGACTGTGCGAGCGGCACCATGCCGCCGCCACCGAGGCCCTGGACGATGCGGAACAGCAGCAGCGCGTCGAGGTTCCAGGCATATCCGCACATCAGCGAGCTGGCGGTGAACAGCGCCAGACAGATCAGGAAGAAGCGCTTGCGGCCGAGCAGCTGGGCGAGGAAGCTGCTTGCCGTCAGACTGATGGCATTGGCGACCAGATAGGTCGTCACGACCCAGGACGCCTCGTCCTGGCTCACCCCCAGGCCGCCGGCAATGTAGGGCAGCACGACATTGGCGATCGTCGTGTCGAGCACTTCCATAAACGACGCGAATGCCACCAAAACGGCGATCAGCCACGGGCTGGCTCCGGCGCCGCTCCCCCTCCCTAACCCTCCCCCGCTTGCGGGGGAGGGAAGGGTGGGGGCAGGGGCGCCCGCTCGGGTTGCGACGGCGCTCATCGCCACTCCGTCAGCCGCTTGTACAGGGACGGGTGTGGGTTGACCCGCACGCTGACCTCGGTTGACATGCCGGGGCCGAGCGCAACGTCAGTCGGCGGATTGCCCATAACTACCTTGACCGGCACGCGCTGCACGATCTTGACCCAGTTGCCGGTGGCATTTTCCGCCGGCAGCAGCGAAAACGCGGTGCCGGAACCGGGCTGCACGCTGGCGACATGCCCGTGGATCGTGCGTTCCGGATACGCGTCGATGTCGATCGTCACTGGTTGTCCCGGCCGCATTTCGTCGAGCTGCGTCTCCTTGAAGTTTGCCCAGATCCAGATGTCGTCCGGCACGAACATCGTCAGGTTGGTGCCCGGTTGCGCGTATTGGCCGACCGCGGCGGTGAGTTGAACGACACGCCCTGGCTGGTCTGCCGTAACGGTCGTGTAGGAAAGGTTCAGCTGCGCCTGCTCGCGCTGCGCTTTGGCTTGCGCGAGGCTCGCGACAGCGCTGTCGCGTTGCGCCTTCAGCGCCTCTACCTGCCGCTGCGCCAGTTTGAGCGTCGCTTGTGCGCTCTCGACTGCGGCTTGTTGCTGATGCAGCTGCGAGGTGTATTGCTGGGCGTTCTGAACGCTGCCCGCGAGTTGTGTCTTTGCCAGATATTGGTAGCGCGCCGCCTGCTCTTGCGCGAACTCCAGCGCCGCCTGCTGCTGGGCCAGCTGGGCCTGGTCGGCGGCGATCTGGGCCTGCTGCATAGTCATCTGAGCATCGATGTTCTCGATGTTGGCCTTTGCAGCGGCCACTTGCGCCTCGGCCTGATCAAGCGCCGCGCGGTAAGGGCGATCGTCGATGCGCGCGATGACCTGCCCAGCGTTGACATGTTCATTGTCGGTGACCGGGACGGCCGTGAGATAGCCCGACACCTCGGGGGCAATCGCGAACTGGCGCGCCGCGATGTAGGAATCGTCGGTCGTCTCGAAATGGCTGGTGTAATCCCAGTAGAGGTAGCCGGCTGGCAGCGCCAACAGCAGGCACAGCAGACCGAGCGCGACCGCGATCGGGTGCCGGCGGAGCCAGCTCTTATGGGCTTCGCCGTCGGCACCGCGATCCTGCGGCTCGCGATCTTCGTCCGCCTCGAAGGGCCGCTCCCGGCGCGCCGGGGCGCGAAGCCGGTCCGCCTCATCCGCAGGCGGGCCATACGGCTTCTCCTTCTCGCGAACCGGCACCGATTCGGATCGCGGCGCCTCCAGGAGCGTTTGATCGCCCGTCTCTCGACTATCGCGCTCTAACATCGGCCGTTTCTCGCCTATTGAAACGAAACCGTTTCGTTCTAATCTAGTTAGGCAATGCGTCAGCTAGATCAAGAGCCAACAATAGGAAGTGCCGGGTGGGTTCCAGCCGGGTAAAAGAGACGTCATGGAGGAGGAAGCAGCCACAGGAAGGCGTGCCTGGATTATCCGTTCGGGCAGGCCGCCCCGCGCGCTCGCGGGCGAGGTCGAAGAGCGGATCCTGGATGCGGCTCGGAAGGTATTCCTAGAGCGCGGCTTGGATGGTGCCAGCATCGACGAGATCGCCGACGCCGCGCATGCCGGAAAGCCGACGATCTATGCGCGGTTCGCCGGCAAGGAAGCACTGTTCGCGGCGGTCATGGCGCGCAAGGTGCACGAGGTCACCGGCTCCTACGAAAGCATTGAGCCGAGGGGCGCCACAATCGAGGAACGCCTGGCGAGCATCGCCACCGCCATCTTGCGGACAATCCTGGTGGCCGAGACGGTCGGGTTGGTCCGGGCGACCGTTGCCGAAGCACGCCGGTTTCCGGATTTGGCGGCCAGCGTTCACCGGATGGGGCGCGAGCGCACGAGCGAAGCCGTCGCTCAATTGCTGGCAGAACTCCCGGAAGCCGACGAGCTACCGGGGTTCGCCGCAGACCGCCGCGCCGCCACCGCACGATATTTTGTGGAGCTCGTCGTGCTGCCGATGCTGATCCGGGCGCTGTTTGGAGAGGACCTCAGGGCGCTGCGCGCCGAGATCGGGTCGCATGTGGCGCGTACCGTGGCGTTCTTTATTGCTGCCTGCAGGCAGGGCGGAGTTGGTTGACAGCCGCTGAGCACAACTCGCCGATTATTTCGGCCTGAGATAGGCCGCTCAGACACCCTGAATTCTTAGGCGCTCTTCGGAAACCCGTATAGCGCCTCGGGGTTCTGCACCAGGATGCCGTTTCGGATCCGCTCGTCGGGGGCCCAGTCGAGGAGCAGGTTGAACAGGATCGCGTCGTCCGGCTTGTTGTCCCGTTCCGAAGGATGCGGCCAGTCGCTGCCCCACACCAGCCGTTCGGGCGCCTTCTGCACATAGGCGCGCGCGACGGCGCTGGAATCCGAATAGCTCGGCGGGCCGACTTTGGTGTCGGCATAGGCGCCCGACAGCTTGACCCAGGTCTTGCCCTTGTCGATCAGCGCGAGGACCACGCCGAACAGCGGATGCGCGGTCCCCTCCGGTTCGGGGATGTGCGCCAGATGGTCGAACACGATCGGCGACGGGACCCGGTTGAGGATGTCCTTTATCTCCATGATCTTGGCCGCCGGTGCGTTGATCTGGATATGCCAGCCGAGGTCATTCACCCGCTTCGACAGGGGCTCGATCATCTCCGGCGTTGTCGCTCCGGCTTGCGCGAGGTTGAAGCGGATGCCGCGCACGCCGAGGCCGTTCATGCGCTTCAGTTCGGCGTCGGGGACCGAGGTGTCGACCACCGCGACGGCGCGCGCCGTCGGTCCGAACGCGGCCAATGCGTCGAGGGTGCAGCTATTGTCGGTGCCATACGTCGAAGGCTGCACGATGACGTTGCGGCTCGTGCCGATGCGGCGCTGCAAGGCCCGGTAATCCTCGACCGTGGCGTCGCCGGGCCGCAAAGTCGAGCGCGGGTCGGCCGGATATTTGGCGTCGTAGATATGATGGTGGCAATCGGCGGCGCCGGCCGGCGCCCGCAGCTTGGGCGCCTCGGTCCCCGCCGACCATTTGACCTGCTGCGCCGCCGCCGGCTGCGGCCGCGCCACGACGGCGCCGATGGTGGCTGCCGCCGAGATTGTCTTCAAGACCGCACGGCGGTCTACAAGATTTCTTTGCATTCGCTCCTCCCGTTTTGCGGCGCCACGGTAGCAAGACCGGGCGAGCCGAGAAAGGCATTGGGAAGAGCAATGACCAGCGTCGGGCTGTTGCTGAGGCGCCACTGGTGAGGCGACGACCGTTGCCGCGCATTGCGCTGCGATATAGTTTTGGCGCTTCTCCAGACCTTTATTGCGCTGCGCGAGGCTTATGTGAAAATGCAGATGACGCACCGGACCGACTACATGCGCCATTTGACCAAACGGGAACGCGAGCACACGCTCGACGTGTAACCACAATGACAAGCGGAGATCCTCGGTGACGCAAGACCGAACGCCAGATCGGATGCATGAACCGCGCAGCCGTTGGGAGCGGCTGACACAGACTGGCGCCGGGACGCCGATGGGCGATCTGCTGCGCCGCTATTGGTGGCCGATCGCCGGCGCCAGCGAGCTCGACCGGCCGGGCACGAAGCCGGTGCGGCTGCTGGGCGAAGACCTCGTGCTCTACAAGGATCGCGGCGGACACTGGGGCCTCATCGATCGGCACTGCCGGCATCGCCGCGCCGATCTCAGCTACGGCTACGTCGAGGCGCGCGGGTTGCGCTGCAATTACCACGGCTGGCTCTATGACGAGGCCGGCCACTGTCTCGCGCAACCCTATGAGGACGTGGCCCATCCCGAAGCGCGGCTCAAAGACGCGATCCGCATCAAGGCGTACCCGGTCTCCGAATGGGCAGGGCTCGTTTGGGCCTATCTCGGCCCCGAGCCGCGGCCGCTTGTGCCGGATTGGGAATTCTTCTCGTGGCCGAACGGCTTCCGCCAGATCGTCAAGGCCGAGATCCCGTGCAACTGGTTCCAGTGTCAGGAGAACTCGATCGACCCGGTGCATTTCGAATGGACTCATTCGAACTGGGGCCTGCGGCTGAAAGGCGTGACCGGCCCCTACGCGCCCCACCACGTCAAGGTCGATTTTAGCGAGTTCGAATACGGCTTCCAGTACAAGCGCATCCGCTCCGACACTAGCGAGCATGACGAGCTGTGGACGATCGGCCGCGTCTGCTTGTGGCCGAATGCTCTCTTCACCGGCAACCACATCGAATACCGGGTGCCGATCGACGACGAGAACACGCTCAGCATCAACTGGGCCTTCAGCCGGGTGCCGAAAGAGCGCGAGCCCTATGTCCAGGACCGGATCCCGACCTGGCAAGGGCCGATCGCCGACGAAAAGACCGGACGCTGGATCACCAGCCATGTCATGAACCAGGACTTCGTGACCTGGGTCGGACAAGGCCGGATTGCCGACCGCAGCCAGGAGTATCTCGGCCAGAGCGACCAGGGCATCGTCATGATCCGCCGCCGCTTTCTGCGTGACCTTGAAGCGGTCGCGCGGGGGGAAGACCCAAAGGCGGTGATCCGCGACCCAGCCCGAAACCGGGCTATCGGCTTGCCGGTCGCCGACCGCCGGCCGCTGATTGATGGCCTAACGCGTGCGGAGCTACTGCGCGATCCGCTCAGTCGACGCGGCCTCGAAGGCTATATCTTTCAGACCGGCCAGCCGCCGGAAGTGCGCGACGCATTCCTCGCCGCGATGGGCTTCAACGGAGCCGAATTTGCGCCGCCTGAGGACCTCTTCGACCCGCTCGCCCCGGCACCGCGTTGAGGGGAAGCGATGCTCACCCTCCGCCGAGAAATTCCTTTGTCCGCTGCTGATAGTCGTCGGCGCGAGTGACCTGCCGCATCAGCTCGGGGGAGGCGATGTTCTTCAGATCGCGCGGCGCTACACCGTCGCGCAACGCCTTCAGCGTGTCGTAAACCGCCTGCACCGCAGCGGAGAACGGGGCGTGCGTCTGCAATGCGACCCGGACGCGATGCGCGCCGAGCCAGTCGAGATCGCCGAGCTGGCCGCTGCCGCCGCCGAGGATCAGCGGGATCCTGATCGCCGAGGACACCGCTTCGACCGCCTCGACGGTGACGCCGCCGGCGAGGAACACAGCGTCGACGCCGGCCGCCTCATAGGCCTTGGCGCGTTTCAGAGCCTCCTCGAGGTTGGCGATCGCCAGCGCACTGGTGCGTCCGGCGATGACGAGGTTTTTGTCTTGGCGCGCCGACAATGCCGCCTTCATCTTGCCAACGCCCTCTTCGACCGAGCTCAAGCTCGGCTTGCCGCCCGATCCATAGGGCCGCGGCAATACCGTGTCCTCGATCGACATCGCGCAAATGCCGGCCGTCTCCAACTCCTCGACGGTGCGGCGCACGTTGAGCGCATTGCCGTAGCCGTGGTCGGCGTCGACCAGCAGGGCCAGATTGCCGGCACGGCAGATGCGGTAGGCCTGGCCGGCGAATTCGGTCAAGGTCAGAACGACAAGGTCGGGGGCGCCGAGCACCGACATCGACCCGATCGAGCCGGAAAACATCCCGACTTCGAAGCCGAGATCCTCGGCGATCCGTGCCGAGATCGCGTCGTACACGGATCCCGGATGGACGCAGCGATTGCCGGAAAGGATCGCGCGAAAGCGCTCGCGCCGTTCGGTCCAGTTCATTACCGATCACCCCATTTCTTATCTTCAACCGTCTGCTCTTCGACCTCATAGAACCGGTCGAGGCCCACCAGCGTCTCGATTTCGTGCCGGGCGGCGACGCAGTCCTCCTGGCTGAGGCCGCCATACTCGCCGTTCTGCTTCAGCTCCATCAACGCCCGTTTCGCGTGATGGAAGCTGACCAGCAAGTAGAGCAAGGCGTCGACGCAGGCCTTGTAGCCCATCTCGGCTAATTGCCTCGAGCTCGGGGTCGGACGGTTGTCGCGGTTGCCGAGGCTGCGGACATAAACCAGCGGAACCTTCGCGAGCTTCGTCGCCTGCTGCAGTTCCTCCGGCGTGCGCGGGAAAATCATGCCCATATCGGCGCCGGCATCGGCCGCCATGTTGATCCGGGCCACCGCTTCGTCGAGCCCTTCGAAGCGGCAGGAATCGCTGCGCGCAATGATCACGAAATCCTTGTCGGTCTCGTCGCGCTGGCGGCAGGCGAATTTGATCTTGTCGACGAAGTCGTTCCGCGGAATCACATGCGCGACATATTTGTGGTAATGCGCCCGCTTGGGAAAGAGCTGGTCTTCGATATGGATGCCGCTGATGCCGGCATGGATGAATTCCTTGACCGTGCGCATCGTGTGCAGCGGCTCGCCGAAGCCGGCGCCGCCATCCGCGACGACCGGCACGTTGACCGCCTTGGCGATATCGCCGGCGGTGCGCACCTGCTCGTCCATCGTCAGCAGCGGCTCGGAGGTGCAGCGCGATGCGCCGGTCACGAACCCGCCATTGTAGACGGTCTTGAACCCGAGGCTCTCGATCAGCCGGCCGCCGAGCGGGTCATAGGCGACGGGCATATCGATGAAGCCCTCCTCGGCGAGAAGCCGGCGCAACGTCGCGGTGCGATTGATCATGGCGTCCCCCGGAAGAAGCCTGCCCGAACCGTCTGATTGTGCCGAGATCGCGAACCCGGTCAACCTTCAGCGTCGGCGGATGCCAGGAGTTGCATCGGGATTCGAACCGCCGTCCTCCGGGATGACGCGTCGGATCACGCAATGCAGTCGTACTAATTCAAAAACTGGCTGGGGCGGGAGGATTCGAACCTCCGTATGGCGGAATCAAAATCCGCTGCCTTACCACTTGGCTACGCCCCAACCGGCAACAGAATAACGCACCCCGGCCGAACCCCGAAGTGATTTGCCTGACGGGATTTGCCTATCGGGGCGCAGTGCGCATACGCTTCGGACCGGTGCGACCCCAGAGAAGGACAAAATTCAATGTGGCTCGTGATCCCGGCGCTCGCGATCCTGATGGCGCAAGCTCCCCAACCGAGCGATCCCCTAAAAATGTACGAATGGTGATTCGACATGGGGAAGGGTTCGACGCTCTGTAAGGACACGGAGACCGCATGCATGGAGTTGCGCGGTACCACCGCTGGGACTGCCACAAGCGCTTGCAAGCGGGTCGAACCGCACGAGATCCAAACATCTCCGACCGAGCCGCCGGCGCCCCCAACCCGACAAAGCAGACGCCAACTCAACGATAAGAACCCTGAATAAGCTCGGTTACCCGTGGTCGGTCAGTTAGGCGCGCGAAATAAAGCCGCCCGCTGCTACACCACCACCGGGGCTCCGCCGGCGAGACCGCGCCCGGCCTCCTCGGCGGCAGCGCAATCGGCGAACAGCGCAAAGCAGGTGGCGCCGCTGCCGCTCATGCGGGCCAGCAAAGAGCCGGGCAATCGGCCGAGCCGCGCCAGCACCGCGGCGATCTCCGGCACGAGGCCAATCGCAGCTTGGGTCAAATCGTTGCGGCACGGCATCAATGCCGCGGCAAGGTCGGAGGCTTTGCTTGGCATTGGCGAGAACCGTCCGACGTGGCCGAACGGGCCGCGCCGGGCGGCGAATACCGCGGCGGTCGGCAGCGCTCTGCGCGGATTGACCAGCAGAATGCCGGCTTCCGGCAGCGCCCCGGCCGGCTCGAGGCGTTCGCCGATCCCCCCGACCCATACGGCGCGCCCATAAAGGCAGGCGGGCACGTCGGCGCCGAGCCTGGCGCCGAGAGCGCAAAGCGCCTCGTCCTCCAGCGATATCCGCCACAGCCGCTTTAGCGCGAGCAGCGCCGCCGCGCAGTCGCTCGACCCGCCGCCGATCCCGGCGGCGACCGGCAGATGCTTGTCCAGATGCAGCGCGGCACCGGCGGTGATCCCGGCCCGCTCGGCCAGCAAGCGGGCGGCGCGCAGCACGAGGTTGTCGTCGCCGACAGCGGCGAGGTCCGCCGCCTCGGGCCCCTGGACCGCCAGCGACCGAGATGCCGCCGGCTCGGCGGTCAGGCGATCGCCGACATCCGCAAATGCGACGAGGCTGTCGAGCTCGTGATAGCCGGCGTCCCGTCGACCGGTCACATGCAAATAGAGGTTGACCTTTGCCGGCGCAAAGGCCGTAACCGCCACCCCCACTCAGCCGCCGCGCGCCGCCCCGGCAGTGGGCACGCTGCCGCCGTCGAGCTTGGCCTGGATCGGCTTGATCTCATCGTCCTGGGGCCCGAATTGCAAGGCGCGCCGCCATTGGTACCGGGCCTCGACCGACCGGCCGCTCTGCCAATAGGCGTCGCCCAAATGGTCGTTGATCGTCGGATCCTCGGGTACCAGCTCGATCGCCTTTTCGAGGTACTGAACCGCGCTCGAATAATCGCCGAGGCGGTAATGCGCCCAGCCGAGGCTGTCGACGATGTAACCGTCTTCGGGCCGCAACTCGACCGCCTTCTGGATCATCTGCAGACCGCGCTCCAAATTCTCTCCGCGGTCGATCCAGGAATAGCCGAGATAGTTCAGCACCAGCGGCTGGTCGGGCTTCAATTCCAGAGCGTGCAGCAGGTCGGCTTCGGCTCGCTGCCACTGTCCCGAGCGCTCCAGCGCGATGCCTCGGCTGTAGTAGAGCGACCAGCGCTCCGGCATACCGGCGGCTGCAAAGCGCTGGATGGCTTCGTCATAGGCGTCCACCGCCTCGGCAAACTGTTTCTTGCCACGCAGCAGGTCTCCCAGCTGCATGTCCGCCCCGGCACGCGTCGGTTCTTCGGCCGCCATTTCTTTGAGCTGGGCGATTGCTTCGTCGGTGCGATCCAGCAGTTCGAGATTGGCGGCGATGCGCAGCCGAGCCGACCACCAGTAAGGCGAGGTCCGCGGTACCTCGGCAAGGGTCGCAAGGCTCAATTCCGGTTTGTTCTGGGCACTCAGCACGTCCGCTAGAAGCAGTTGCGCGAGCACCATATGCGGGCGCAACTCGAGTGCGCAGCGGACATACAGCAGCGCCAAATCGAGCGTCTCGGGCTGATTGACAACGCTGGCGAGGTCGAAGAGCGCCTCGGCCAAGCCGTCCTCGGCCGAGCCGATCAACGGGGGTGGAACTCCGGCGGGCCTGCGGGCGAGCACCGATTCCGCGAGCTCGCTTCCCGCATTGTCATTGACGAAACGCTGATAAAGCGCTTGTGCCTCGTCATTACGGCCATGCCGCTGGTAGAAATTCGCCAGCGAATTTGTTAACCGCCAGTTGAGCTGGCCGCTCGCCTCGAGGGCTTGCTTGAAGTTGTCCTCGGCCCGCTCGGCGTCGCCGGCAAAATCATAGACGAGAGCAAGCTGGTAGAATTTTAGCGGCGCGAAGCCATTGAACTTATCGAACGCCTGCAGCGCCTCGTCGGCGCCGGCGACATCGCCGACCGCCATCCGCGTCCACGCCCGGGCCAATGGGCGGACAAATCGATGCACTCCCTCCTGCGGAAGTGCGTCGGCGCGGGCGACGGCGCCGGATTTGTCACCGGCTTTGACCTGCTCTACCAACAGGACGAGCTCGGCCATTGCATCGGTGGAATCGAGTTTGAGCTCGCTCTCGGCGAGCGTTTGGGCTCTGTCGAACTCTCCGACGCTCGCGTCCATCAGAAAGGTTCGCGTGATCAGCTCGGGCAATTCGGGGTCCGCTTTCAGCGCGTCCTCGAACAACGTCACGGCCGACTGGTAATCGCGCTCATGCTGCGCGTGGCGGCCCGCCAGATAAGCGCCGAACGGCGCTTCGAGAGTAGTCTCGGGCTTGTCGAGGGTCGGCGCCGCCTCGCTCGCCCCGGCCGCGAGACCAACGAACAAAAACCCCGCCGCGCCCCAAATCCGGTAAAGGTCCATCATTGATTTCCGCATGTATTCTCTACCCGTTCAACTGCATCACATGTTTGGATAATTGGGCCCCCCGCCTCCCTCCGGCACAACCCAATCGATGTTCTGCTCTGGATCCTTGATGTCGCAGGTCTTGCAGTGGACGCAATTCTGCGCGTTTATCTGTAAATACGGTCCGCTCGCATCAGCCTGTTCAACGATCTCGTAGACCCCGGCCGGACAATAGCGCTGTTCGGGCGAATCGTAGAGCCGATAATTGACCGCGATTGCCTTCTCCGGGTCGCGAAGCCGCAGATGCGGCGGCTGATCTTCCTCGTGGTTGGTGTTCGAGATGAAGACCGACGAAAGCCGATCGAAGGTGATTTTGCCGTCGGGCCTGGGATAGTCGATCCGTTGCGCCTCGCTGGCTCTGGTCAGCTGCAGGTGATCCGGGTGATGGTGAAACGTCCAGGGCGCATTGCCGCGAAGCACATAGGTGTCGAGCGCCGAATAGGCGAGACCGGCCCAAAGGCCCCAGCGGAAGCTCGGTCTGATGTTGCGCACGCCGCGCAATTCCTCCCACAACCAGCTCTGTTCGAGGGCGGCTCGGACCTCGGCGCCCGCATCTCCAGACAGTCGGCGAAAGATGGTCTCGGCCGCGATCATCCCCGATTTCATCGCGGTGTGGCTGCCCTTGATCTTCGGTACGTTGAGAAATCCGGCGGCATCCCCGATGAGCGCGCCGCCCGGAAAATCGAGCCGTGGGATCGATTGGAAAGCCGCCCTCGTTGAGCGCCCGCGCGCCATAGGCAATCCGTCTGCCGCCCTCGAAAAATGGGCGGATCGCCGGATGCGTCTTGAAGCGCTGGAACTCCTCGAACGGGTTCAGAAACGGGTTCTTGTAATCGAGCCCGATCACAAACCCGACTGCCACCTGCCGATCTTCGAGATGATACAGAAAGGAGCCGCCATAAGTCGCGGTATCGAGCGGCCAGCCGATCGTGTGAACGACCAGCCCAGGCTGGTGCCGGTCGGGCGCGACTTCCCATAGCTCCTTGATGCCGATAGCGTAAGTCTGAGGGTCGACGCCGTCGCGCAGCCGGAAGCGCTGAACCAATGTCTTGGTCAGCGAGCCGCGGCAACCCTCGGCGAACAATGTCTCGCGGCCGATCAGCTCGACCCCCGGCTGGTAGCGATCGGTCGGCTGGCCGTCTCTGCCGATCCCCATATCTCCGGTCGCCACTCCCTGCACGCGGCCGGCAGCGTCGTACAGCACTTCGGCCGCAGCGAAGCCTGGATAGATCTCGACGCCGAGCGCTTCGGCCTGCTGCGCCAGCCAACGGCAGAGGTTGCCGAGGCTGATGATGTAATTGCCGTGGTTCGCCATTTGCGGCGGCGTCGGTAGGCGCAGCGAACGGGTTTTCGTCAGCAACAGGAAGCGGTCTTCCGCCGCGGGGGTGACGAGCGGGGCACCTTGTTCGCGCCAGTCCGGGATCAGTTCGCTCAATGCCCGAGGCTCGAACACGGCGCCGGACAGGATGTGGGCGCCGACCTCGGAGCCCTTCTCGACGACGCATACGCCAAATTCGCGCTCGCCGGCGGCCGCAAGCTGCTTCAGACGGATCGCCGCGGCAAGGCCGGACGGCCCGGCGCCGACGATCACGACGTCGTACTCCATCCGCTCGCGCTGCGCCCGCTCCTCGCTCATCACTCTTCCGCCGATCTCTGCGGAGCGACTATAGAGGATCTGCATAAAAACGGGAGTGCGCTGCTCCCCTAATGGCTGCTCCGCTCATGAGAGACTCGCCCGATGAATGCCGATGATCGCGAGGCGGCGCTCGCTTTGCTGCGCTGGTATGTCGAGATGGGCGCCGACGAGGCGATCGGGTTCGAACCGGCGGACCGGCTTGCGCCGCCCCCGGCGAGCATGCCGCCCCCAGCGATGCCGGCGCCGATGCATGCGCGATCCCCCCGCTCCGTTCCGGCCGCCCCGCCTCCTGCGCTGACCGAATCTATGGGGGAGGCCGCCCAATCGGCACGCCGGCTCGCTTCCGGCGCCGACAGCGTCGAGGCTCTGGCCGCGCTGGTCGCCGGGTTTGACGGCTGCCCGCTGAAGCGCACGGCGACGAACACGGTCTTCACCGACGGCAACCCGGCGGCGCCGGTCATGATCATCGGCGAGGCGCCCGGCGCGGACGAGGACCGGATCGGACGGCCGTTTGTCGGCCGCGCCGGGCAGCTGCTCGACCGCATGCTGGCGGCGATCGGCCTCGACCGCAGCGGCGTCCTGATCACCAACGTCATCTATTGGCGGCCGCCCGGCAACCGCACGCCGACCGCCGCGGAAATCGCCTCTTGTCTGCCTTTCGTGTTCCGTCTGATCGCGCTGGTGCACCCCAAGGTGCTGGTCCTCAGCGGCGGCACGGCCGCCGGCGCTTTGCTGGCGCAAAGCCAAGGCATCACGCGGCTGCGCGGCCGCTGGTTCGACCTCGCGGTGCCGGGTCTCGACCGGCCGGTCCCGACCCTGCCGATGTTTCACCCATCCTTCCTGTTGCGCACCCCGGAGCGCAAGCGCGAAGCATGGCGCGACCTCTTGTCGCTGCGCGCCCGTCTCGACGAGCTGCTCGCCGCCGACGCTCCCGGGGTGACCTCCTAGCCGCACGCGAACTGCGGACCTATCTTGATGGCACTTGAAATGGAGCTGCTCGATGCCCCGGCTCGATGAAACCCGGCCTTTTCTGCCCGTCAACATCGCCTTGCTGACGGTGTCGGACACCCGCGACGCGGCGCAGGACCGTTCCGGGAACACGCTCGCCGACCTTGCGGCGTCGGCCGGGCATCGCATCGCCGCGCGGCGGATCGTGCGCGACGAGCAGGACCAGATCGTCGCGCAGCTGAAGGAATGGATCGCCGATCCCGACATCGACGTCGTAATCTCGACCGGCGGCACCGGGGTCACCGGGCGGGACGTCACACCGGAGGCCTTTCACAGCGTCTATGAGAAGGAGATCGCCGGCTTTGGCGAGCTCTTCCGCTGGCTGAGTTATGAGAAGGTCGGCACCTCGACGATCCAGAGCCGGGCGACCGCGGGGGTCGCCGGCGGCACTTATCTATTTGCCCTCCCCGGGTCGCCGAGCGCCTGCCGCGACGCCTGGGAGGGCATCCTCGTCCACCAGCTCGACAACCGCTTCCGCCCGTGCAATTTCGTCGAGCTGATGCCGCGGCTGCAGGAGCATTTGAAGCGCTAACTCAGAAGCCTCGGCGCGGCTTTAGCCGGCGATGGGCGTCTCCGTCGTCCACATCTTCCAGCCGATCGGCATAACCGACCCTGATCCGCGGAGGCAGACCGGCGAGCGTGTCGGCGAGAGCATCGGGGCCCGACCACCGCACCCGCTCGAACAAGGGCGGCAGGCAACGCGGGTGACGGGCGCCGACGAGCCAGAAACCGCCATCCTCGAGCAGGTCCGAAGACGAGGTCATGTCTGCCGAGGAGGCGGAAGGCCTGCGGCGACGTGATGGGCGTCGAGGGCCGGGATGTCGCCCCGACGAGCACCGCCGGTGCCGCGGGGCAGTTGGCGAGCACGCGACGCATGCGGATGCCGAGATCGCCCGCGCCCTGTCCGACCGCCTCTACCCCGCGGCGCCAATGACGGGCGCGGCGGCAGGCCTTGTCGGGCGTCACCGCGATCCGCAACCGCCAGCGCCCGTCCTTCGCGAGACGGCGCAGCAAGCAGCGCGATCATCGCCCGCTCGAAGCGAAGCGCTGCGATATCGCCGATATCGCGCGCCAGCCGCCGCTTGCCGGTCCCGAGCTGCGGCGCCCGCACGAACAGGACGAGAGTGCGCCGCATCAGCCGTAAAACCGCATGATCCGGTAGGGCGATACCCCGGCGAAGTAGAGCGAGAGGCAGAAGAGGTTGCGCAGCGGCCGACGCCAGTATCCTTCGCGGCGGTAGCGCTTCGGCGACGAGATGCAACGCGCGCCGATGCGGGCGAGCCGCCGGCGGCCGAGGCGGCGCACGAGATCGACGTCCTCCATCAACGGCAACGGAGCAAAGCCGCCGACCGCGCGATAAAGGCTGCGGGCGATCAGCAGACCCTGATCGCCATAGGGCAACGCCAGAACACGGCAGCGCCAGGCGACGATCCGTTCCAGCCGCCGCGCCGCGGGCGCAGCATCATCCAGCGCGAAGTCGAAATAGCCGGCGCGGCTGTGGGCTTCCGGCGCCGCAATGAAATCAGCGACAGCCGTTTCCCAACCCGGCGCGAGCCGGCAGTCGGCATGCAGGAACAATAGCCAATCGCCCGGAGGCCGCGTCGGCACCGGCGGCGAGCTGGATCCCCCGTCCGCGCGGCGCCGCGATGACCCGCGCGCCTGCGGTGCCCGCGATTGCGACCGTTTCGTCGGACGAGCCGGCGTCGACAATGACGATATCGTTCACAATCGCGGCGGCGTTCAGCTGCTCCACCACCCCTGTCAGCGTTTCGGCTGCATTCAGTGTGGGAATAATTACCGAGACCTGCCCCTCACCCCAGCCCTCTCCCCCACCCTGACCCTCCCCCGCTCGCGGGGGAGGGAAGGGTGGGGGCAAGCGGGGCGAGGGAGAATTGAGCCCCTCGCCCCGCGAGAGCGGGCAGAGGGAGGGGCCCGCGTCAGCGGGAGGGTGAGGGGCCGCGGCGTTCACAAAATAGGTTCTTGAAATGTTCTCGCCGCAAAGTATATCGGCCACATGGATATGCCGGCCACAGTCAGGCCGCGCAAGGGACGCGGCGCGGCGAGCAACGAGAGCGGACGCTTCGAGACCGAAAGGCGCGTCGCGTTCGATGACGGCTGGGGCACGGCCGACGAAGAGCCGGCGCCGTTCACTACGACTTTGACCGTAGACTCGACACGGACGATCATCGCTCGCAACAACTCGCCGGATATCGGTTTCGACCGCTCGATCAATCCGTATCGCGGCTGCGAGCACGGGTGCATCTATTGCTACGCAAGGCCGAGCCATGCCTATCTCGGCCTGTCCCCCGGCCTCGATTTTGAGAGTCGCCTGTTCTACAAACCCGATGCGGCGATGGTTGCTCGCCGCGGAGCTGAGGAAAAAGGGGTACGGCTGCCGCCCGATCGCGCTTGGCAGCAATACCGATCCCTACCAGCCGGTCGAACGGCGGCTCGGCATTACGCGTGCGATCCTGGAGGTGCTCCGCGATTTCCGCCATCCGGTCACGATCGTGAGCAAATCGGCGCTGATCCAGCGCGACCTCGATCTCCTCGGCGATATGGCCAAGGACCGTCTGGCGAGCGTAACGATATCGGTCACGACGCTCGACCGCACTCTGGCCCGTTGCATGGAACCGCGCGCCTCGACACCGGAACGCCGGCTCGAGACGATCGCGGCGCTGGCAGCGGGGGGCGTGCCGACCGGCGTCTTGAGCGCGCCGATGATCCCGTCCCTCAACGACCGCGAGATGGAAGCGATCCTAGAACGCGCGCGCGCAGCCGGCGCGACCTCGGCCGGATACACAATGCTGCGCTTGCCGCTCGAACTGAAGGCGCTGTTCAGGGAATGGCTCGAAGAGCACTTACCGGACAAGGCGGCTCATGTGCTCTCGCTCGTGGCGCAAACCCATGGCGGCCGGCTCTACGACTCGACGTGGTCCAAGCGCATGACCGGCACCGGTCCCTATGCCGACATGCTGCGGCTGCGCTTCGATCGCGCCTGCCGCAGGCTCGGTTTCAACCAGCGAACGACACAGTCGCTCGACACCACCCTATTCTGTCCGCCGCCGCAGAAGGGCGATCAGCTGGCGTTGTTTTAGCGCAACCAGACACTCGGTATTTTTGGAGCACTGTACTAGTCTCTCCGTCGACGAGGCCGGAGAGGTGGCGGCGTGGCCAGGGAACGACAGCTCGATGCGCGCGAAGTCGAGGAGATTTTCACGGCATTCGCCGAGGCGATGCGCGAGCTGCCGCCGGATGTCGAGGCCGGCTGGCTCGACGCGCAGGGCGATCTGCGCCTCGCCCCCGATATCGCGCGCAAGCTGCGCACCGCGCGGCGGGTGCGTCAGTTGCTTCTCGAACTGCGGCAGCGCGAGCGGGAAGGCTGAGACCCGTCAGCGGCCATCCGGCCCGGCGACAACGCGCTCATCGTGAAGCCGCCCGATCTCGGCCGATGAGAGACCGAGCACTTCGGTAAGCACGAGGTCGGTGTGCTCGCCGAGGAGCGGCGCCGGGCGCGGCGGCTGACGCGGGTCGGCGGAAAAATCCAATGGCAGGCCCGGCATGAGATAGCGGCCGATGCCGGGCTGATCGACCGAGGCGAACAACGGGTTCGCCGCGGAGCAGCGCGGGTCGTCGCGCACCAATTGGCGAAAATCCTGGAAGTGACCCCACAGCACGCCGGTGCCGGCGAAGGCTTGCCGGATCTCGTCGAGGGTATGGCCCGCGCACCAGCGGGCGAGCAACGCGGCGATCGCGTCGCGCGCCTCGTAGCGCCCGGCCTCGGTGTCGAGGTCGACATCCATCATCGGCCCGATCATCGCCAGCCGCTCGCCGAGACCGGTCGCCTCGCCGATCGCGCGCCACTGGCGGCGGGTCAGGGCGATGATCATGACCCGCCGGCCATCGGCTGTCGCGAAATCGCGCCCGAAGCTGCCGTAGAGGTCGTTGCCGATTGCCGGCCGCGCCGTGCCGTTGATCTGCACATCGCCGATGTAGCCGAGATTGCCGACCGTCGCGAGCATGACGTCCGAGAGCGCCGCCACGACCTCCTGGCCCTGGCCGGTGCGCGAGCGATGGCGTTCCGCCGCGAGCAGCCCGGTTGCGAGATAGAGCCCGGCGGCGATGTCCCAGGCCGGCAGGACATGATTGACCGGCATGCCGCCTTGTCCGGTGACCAGCGGAAACCCGCTCGCCGCGTTGACCGTGTAATCGACCGCCGCCGAGCCGTCGCGGTTGCCGGTGAGCCGCAACATGATCAGATCGTCGCGGGCCGCCTTCAGGGTTGCGAAATCGAGCCCGCGCGACGGCGGCAGGTTGGTCAGCAGGATGCCGCCACCTGCACCGGGCGCAGTGATGACGGCGTGCGCGAGGTCGCGGCCCTCGGGCTTGTCGAGGGCCAATGCCAAGGAGCGCTTGGCTTTGTTGAGGCCGGCCCAATAGAGGCTGGCGCCGTCGCGCGTCACCGGCCAGCGCGCGTAATCGATGCCGCCGCCGATCGGGTCGATGCGGATCACGTCGGCGCCCATCTGCGCCATCGTCATGCCGCCGAGCGGCGCTGCGACAAAGGCCGAGATTTCGACGATCCGCAGATCCTGAAGCAAGCCGTTCATGTCTCCATCCCGCCCCTTGCGCCTACAACCCCAGGCGGGGAATCTCGATCGCCGGGCAGCGGTTCATGACGACCTGAAGGCCCTGGGCCTCGGCGCGGGCGGCGGCGTTATCATCGCGGACGCCGAGCTGCATCCACACCACCTTCGCGCCGACGGCGATCGCCTCGTCGACGACGCCGCCTGCCATTTCGCTCCGGCGGAACACGTCCACCATGTCGATCGGCTCCGGAACATCGGCGAGCCGCGCGTAACAGGTCTCGCCGTTGATCGTAGCGCCGGCCGCGTTGGGGTTGACCGGGATCGTCCGGTAGCCGCGCCGCTGCAGATAGGCCATCACGCCGTGGCTCGGCCGCTCGCGCCGTGGGCTCGCGCCGACGACGGCGATCGTGCGCACACTCGTCAGGATGTCGCGCAGATAAGGGTCCGGATAGTTGTCGTGATCCATCTTCCGCCTCATCGGTCGTGCCAGACGGGAGTGCGCTTGGCGAGAAAAGCATCGATGCCTTCGCCGGCGTCCTCGGCCAGCATGTTAGTCGTCATGACTTCGGCGGCGTAGCGATAGGCGGCGGCCAGATCGAGCTCGGCCTGACGGTAGAACGCCTCCTTGCCGATCTTGACGGTGAAGGCGGATTTGCCGGCGATCTGGCGGGCGAGCCCGTCAACCGCCTCGCGCAATCCGTCCCGCGGGACCACGCGGTTGACGAGCCCGAGCGAGCGCGCGGTTGCCGCATCGATCAGCTCGCCGGTCAGCAGCATCTCCATCGCGGCCTTGCGCCCCACCGCGCGCGACAGCGCCACCATCGGCGTCGAACAGAAGAGGCCGATGTTCACCCCGGGCGTCGCGAAGCGCGCCTCCTCGGCGGCGACCGCCAGATCGCAGGTCGCGACCAGCTGACAGCCGGCGGCCGTCGCGACGCCGTGCACCTCGGCGATGACCGGCTTCGGCAACCGCACGATCGCCAGCATCAGTTCACTGCACAGCGCAAAGATGCGCTGGTAGGTCTCGCGCCGCGGATCCTGGCGCAGCTCGCGCAGATCGTGCCCGGCGCAGAAGGCGGGGCCGGCGCCGGCGATCACGACGACCCGGCTGTGCGGGTCGCCCGCGGCGCGGCCGAGCGCCTCGACCAGCCCCGTCATCAGCTCGATCGAAAGCGCGTTGCGCGCCTCCGGCCGGTTGAGGGTCAGGCGCAGAACTCCGTCTGTGCGCTCCTCCAACAGTATCGCCGCCATTGTGAGACCTCGCTTCGGCTAAAGCATTGCTTGACCCTCGGGAGCCGATCGCTTACATGACCGGCTTTCGCGGCCCTGGGCAACTGTTCCGGGCCGCCGGGCATTCCTTTCGAGCCATGAAGACCTTTTCCGCCAAGCCGTCGGACATCGAGAAGAAATGGTCACTCATCGACGCCGACGGGCTGGTATTGGGCCGGCTCGCCTCGATCATCGCGATGCGGCTCCGCGGCAAGCACAAGCCCTCCTTCACGCCCAACATGGATTGCGGCGACAATATCATCGTCGTCAATGCCGAGAAGGTCCAGCTGACCGGCAACAAGCGCGCCGACGACATCTTCTATTGGCATACCGGCTACCCGGGCGGCATCAAGGGGCGCAGCAAAGGCGCCATCCTCGAAGGCAAGCATCCGGAGCGGGTGATCATCAAGGCCGTCGAGCGCATGGTGCCGCGCGGCCCGCTCGGCCGCCGGGTCATGAAGAACCTGCGGGTCTTTGCCGGACCCGAGCACCCGCACGAAGCACAGCAGCCGGATCGGCTCGATGTCGCCGCGCTGAACCGCAAGAACAGAGTTTGACCCAAGAACAGGGTAACGATGGCCGACAACGACCCACCGAGCTCGCAGCGCCCGCAGACCTTTCAGGGCCTGGGGAGCCTGCGTCAGGCGCTGCAGCAGGCGCGCACCGCGCCCGCAGCGCCGGTTCCACCGCCATCCGTCCCCGATGATGTCAAGCCGCAGATCGATGCCCTCGGCCGCTCCTATGCGACCGGCAAGCGCAAGAACGCGGTCGCGCGGGTCTGGATCAAGCCCGGCGCCGGCCGGATCGACGTCAATGGCCGCGAGAGCCCGGTCTATTTCGCGCGGCCGGTGCTGCGCATGCTGATCAACCAGCCGCTCGTCGCGACCAACCGGCTCGGTCAGTTCGATGTGTCGTGCACCGTCAAAGGCGGCGGCCTCTCCGGCCAGGCCGGCGCAGTGCGCCACGGCATCAGCCAGGCGCTGACCCGCTACGAGCCGGGCCTGCGCCCCTTGTTGGCCGGCTAGCCGCCGCGACAGCCGCGTCGTCGAGCGAAAAAAATACGGCAAAGCCAAAGCCCGCCGCAGCTTCC
>CAVTQA010000056.1:0-23539 GCA_963736715.1 uncultured Alphaproteobacteria bacterium
TTTGTTCGAGCGCCATCTCACGTTGGGCGGCCGCCTGTCGGCGTCGATGATGCTCCACCTCCATTAAGGCAATCGCGCGAAGTTCGTTGCGCCGCGGCTCAATTAGCCCTGTGCCCTTTGTTGCCTGCTAGGACCGAGCGTCGAGACTATATCCGGGCGTGAACCGGCAAAATCTAGGGCTCTGGGGAACGCCAATTCGCGGTGCTCACCTGGTACCCGGCTAGCTCGCGATGACGACGAAGCCGGCCAGGCTCAGCATGTTCATGTGGGTCCGCGACGGCGCGACGCCGTGGCAGACGCTGGTAGCAGCTACGCGCCATGGCGCTGAGGTGTGCGGCGTCGGCGCCGAACTGGGCACAGTGGAGGTGGGCAAGCTCGCCGACTTGATTGTGGTCGCCGGCAATCCGCTCGAGGACATCACCAATGTACGGCGTCTGCAGCTGGTCCTGAAAGAGGGCCGCGTCGTGTCGGACAAGCGGCATCTGAGTGGAGCGGTTCCACAACCGGAGGAAGCGCGCTTCTAGCGAGCTGTTCTCTAAACCGAACTTTCCCCTCTTTTGAGCGCAAGCTATTGATATAATTCGCAGCGTGTAGTGTCGGTCTGTCTACGTAGTGAGCGTCAGGCCGAGCAGATCGAGGGCGCGGTGCTGGGTTTGGGTGGGGGTGGCGAGGATGGCGGTGAGGCGATCGCCCCCGAGGCGGACGACATTGCGGGTGAGCGTGGCGAGATCGCCGAGCAGGGTGTGGAAGCTATGCACCGGCAGCGGTTCGCCATTTACTGGGTCGGTGCGTTTGCGCGCGGCCTTGCGTTGCGCTGCCGGTGAGGGCTCGGCCTTGGCCACCGGTGAGGTGCGGTGCGCTTCGCGGGCGGCCGGATCGGGCTCGTCGAACAGCATCGGGGCGAGGCGCCGGCGCATGTGCCATTGCAGATAATAGGCCAGCATGCAGAGCAAGACGTGCGCGCGCACCCGCGGCGCGGTCCAATGGAACACCGGACGCAGCTCGAGATCGACGGTCTTCAGCGAGCGGAAGGCATGCTCAACGCCGCTGAGACTTTTGTAGGCGCGCACTGTTGCGGCGGCATCGGAGTGTTCGGCGGGCAGATTGGTGCGAACCACATAGATGCCGTCGAGCGCGGCCTCGGCGGCGATGCTGAGGGGGTTTTGGGCGAAGCTGAAGGTATCGTCGGTGATGCCGATTTGGAAATGCTTGGCCATGTGGCGCCGTCCCAGCACCGCGCCGACCGCCTGGCCGATCGCCGCGGCGCCGTGCAGCGGACTGCGCGCCCGCTGCACGCGGGCTGCAATGCGCGCCAGCTCCTTCTCCGTGGCGGCCAACAGCTCGGCGCGTTTGCGGGCCCGCTCTTCGGCGAGCAGCGGGTTCTTGCACACCACCAGGCGTTCGCCCGGATAATCGGGGCTGGTGATCTCGGCCATGTCGCGGTCATCAAACAGAGAGGGCTGCAGCGGCCCGCCCGCTGCGGCGAGCTGCTTGATCGCCGGCGCCCGCAGCGCGGTGATCCAATCCAGACCGGCCGGGCGCAGCGTCTGTTCGATGCGCGCGCTGGTCAGCACGCCGCGGTCGCCGACCATCACCACGCGCTGCAGCTTGAAGCGCTGCCTCAGCTTGTCGATCTGCGCTGGCAGTGTCACGGGATCGGCGGTGTTGCCTTCAAATACCTCGACCGCGACCGGGCAGCCGTCGGCCGCGCACATCAGGCCGATGACGATCTGTGGCCGGTCGCCGCGGTGGTCGCGGCTGTAGCCATGCTGCGCCAGTTCGCAGCAGCGGCCTTCAAGGTAAGTGGAGGTGACGTCGTAGAGCAGCAGTGCGCCCTCCTTGAGGTGGCGGCGGGCCAGCGTGGCTTCAATAAAGGGTTGCTCGCGGCCCAGCCAGTCGAGTGCAGCATAGACCTCCTTGGCAGCGACTTTGCCCAGGCCCAGCATCTCGCCCAGCGAATGGCTGGCGGTGGCAGGATCCAGCATCCGCGCGGTCGCCAGTTTGGCCGCCGGCTCGAGCAGGCGGGCAACAATCAGGGCCAGCGCCAGATCGCGGCGGCGTTGCGGCGCGCGGCGCGGCAGCACAGTATCGAGCGCAATGTGGCGCGCAGTGCCGAGCGCGGCGAGCACGTGGCCGTGCGGCAGCGCGCGGACGATTTCCACCGCTTCGGTGGCGGGCAGCAGTTTGGCGCCGCGCAACACGGCGCGCAGTTGCTCAATGCGCTCGGCGGGCCAGCGCGACAAGTTGGCGAGGGTCCGGTTTTTGGTCTTGCCGGCTTCGCGGTAACTCTCCCGCAGCAGGATGGCCGGCGGGGAGCCTCGGTTTGGGACAACGGCCACATACATGCACCGATAGAATCACTATCGCTAGAGATGTCAACCTAAATCGGCGAGTTTACATGACCTCACAAACGAGCAATGTCGGGCCTTTTCCGTGGCTTAATTCAAAAAATGGTCAAAGTTCGGTCTAAAAGGCGTAAGCCGAAAAGCAGAACCGAGAACGTCCCCCATCCCTAAGTTGATATAGTCACTGCTTTAGAAGGCGCGATACCCAATCGGCCACGGGGTCGCCACTGCTCATGTCCGCTTGAACCAGGCCGTCGATCATGAAATTGGGCGACACGTGGATACCGTTCTGGCGGGCATATTTGCAGTGCCACTTCACCTCACGATCGAGGTCGGGGATCGAAAAGGCTTTGGCAAGCTTCACGCCACTGTAGCGCTCGATGCGCTCGATGATGTCGTTGGGCGTGGCATCAAGATTCGGCCCGCCGCAATGGTGGTCGAATTCAAATTCTTCACGATGCGCGGCTACAGCTGCCATAACAAACTTTGCTGCTGCCTTTCCGCTTTCGAGCGTCGAGGCAGCCAGGATACAGCGCACTATCACGCCCGAGTACATGTGCCAAGGCTGCGACTGAAGGCGGAGCTTGATTGTGATGCGGTCCTCGCCGGCCTCGCCGAGCAGGTCGTCAAGTTTGCCAAATGCCTTGACGGAAAATGGGCAGGTTGGTTCCAGGAACACCTCGAAGACGCGAGGCCCATGGCCCCAGACGAGCGGATCAGCGCGCCATGTATTCTTCATACGATCTTTCCTCCTTCGCCTGGTTTATGCGCGGCGACGGCCCGAAGGCGATCAGACGTTGCGTGCAGGAAAACCCGGCCGTCCCGAGCCGGGTGACAACGACATCGGTTTTAATTCCCCACCGGTGTGGCACCAAAAGTTCTTGCTCGATAATTTGTCCCCGCAATCTCCCAGGTGAGCCCGTATAGATCCCAGCTGCCGAGTCAATCCGCGGCGCGAACGTGGGGCAATTTCTCGAGCGTCTGTTCGAGCGCTGCATCCAACAGGTCGAGACCGAGATCAATTTCGGCTTCGGTGGCCGTCAGCGGCGGGGCAATACGCATCACCCCGTCGGATCCGCCGGTGCGCACAATGTTGGCGCTCAGTCCGAGACGCAGCGCCCTCTCGGTGACCGCATCCGAAAGGGCGCGCGCCGAGTGGTTTTCGTTCCGATCGAGCGCTCTGAATTCCACTCCGAGCAGCAGTCCCCGCCCGCGCACGTCGCCAATACAGAGATACCTTTGCTTTAGTGACAGCAGCCCCCGCTGGAGGCGATCGCCCAACTCGGCCGCGCGCGCCGCCAACCCGTCGCGCCGCACTATCTCGATCACCTTCAATCCGACCATTGCCGGCAGGGGGTCATTCACATGCGTGGTGTAGAAAAGGAAACCGCGATCGTCGGCGGTTTGCGAGATTTGGTCGGTGGTCATTACTGCTGCCAAAGGCAGCCCGGCGCCGAGCGTCTTTGACAGTACCAGGATATCCGGCATCACCCCATCGCGCTCGAAGGCGAACATCGTGCCGGTGCGCCCCATCCCGGTCTGCGCTTCGTCGAGGATCAGCAGCATGCCGCGTTCGATGCATTTCTGCTTTAGCGCGGCAAGATATCCCGCCGGCAACTCGATCACCCCACCGCTGCTCAGGATTGGCTCGGCGATAAACGCGGCGAGGTTGCCGGTGCTTTGCCGGTCTATCAGATCGAAAGCGTCGTCGAGTTCAGTCTGCCAATCGACGCCGGCAAAGCGGGGGCGATAGGCGTTCGGCGCGGGGATCGCGAAGCAACCCATCGCCATCGGCCCATAGCCGCGGCGACCGGCCTTGTAGGTGGCCGACGCGGCCATGCCGGTCATGCCATGCCACGATTGCGCGAAGCCCACGACCTCCCACCGGCCGGTGACCAGTTTCGCGAGCTTGATGGCCGCTTCGTTAGCCTCGCCACCAGTGGACAACAGCATGACTTTCGGCAGTTGCGGCGCCAGTTCGGCCAAAGCCTCGGCGAGATCGACCACAGGCCGGCTCAGCATCGAAGAGAACAGGTGATCGAGCCGCCCAATGCCGTCGCGTACCATTGCAACAATCTCGGGATGAGAATGGCCGAGCACGGCGCTCATCTGGCCCGAGGTGAAGTCCAATACGCGCCGGCCAGCATCATCGTAGAGAAACGCGCCCTCGGCTCGAACCGGCACGAAATCGACGAACTCGCCGCCATATTTGAGTAGGTGGCGCCGAGCGCGTGTCCAAAACTCCGCATCGCTCGGAACGATACGCTCGTCCATTATTGATCTCCGTTTGCTCAGACGCGCTTGCAATACCGCAGCGCCGCACTACTCAGTCCAACCAGGCGCCGGCAGCTCAGTGATCGCCAAATGCGCTATTCCGCGGCAGCCGCCTGGGTGCGGGTGAACAGCCTGCCGGCCTCCACATCGGTGTAATAACCTCGGGCGGTGTCGCGTTCCACCATCGCGGGGTCACGTTCCGCAGCGGGCCCGTACCCGCCGCCGCCCGGCGTCTTGACGGCAATCCAATCTCCGGGGGCCAGCACGTAACCTTCACCCTTCGAGAGATGCGGCGGAGAGGAAACGACGCCGGCCTGGCTGACGGCAATCTCGTTAACCGCGCCGGGACTGCCGCCGAGCAGGCCCGGCGGTCCGACCCGGCCGTGATCCATCAGGAACGAGGCTTTCGCCTCGCCGCGCAACAGCCGGATCTGATAATCGACCCCAAAACCGCCGCGATGCCGCCCGGCGCCCCCCGAGCCTTCGCGCAAGGCGAAGCGGTCGAACAGGATCGGGTAATGCTGTTCCAGAATTTCGACCGGCTGCGTTTTCGAAATCCCGACGCTTGAGCAGCCATTGGTCAGCCCGTCGGTCTGCCACCAGCCGCCGTACCCGCCGCCGCTGAACAGGTACATGATGTAATGCCGGTTCTCTTCGGGATCAGAGCCACCTAGGCCGAAATTGCCGCTGGTACCGGCTGGCGCCGCGAAGAGACGCTCCGGGATCGCCTGTCCCATCGCGCCGAAGACCGCCTCCATGATGCGCTGTGCCACCTCGGCGGCGCAGCCGGCAACCGGACGCGGATAGCGGGCATAGAGGAAGGTGCCGTCGGGCGGCGCGATGTGTATCGGCGCGAAACAGCCGGCATTGATCGGCACGTCGGGGAAAATGTGTTTCATCGCGACATAGACGGACGATTGCGTCGTCGCCCAGACCGAGTTCATCGGGCCGCGGCAGGGCGGGCTCGACCGCGACAGGTCGAAATGGATTTCGGAGCCGGTAACCGTCATATCCAGCACCACTTCGAGCGGCCGGTCGACGATTCCGTCGCTGTCGACGATCGCGGTCGCCGAGTAGGTCCCGTCCGGGATGCTGTCGATGTGGGCGCGCATCAGCCGTTCGGAACCGGCCCTCAGCTCGGTGATGGCGGCGTCCACGGTCTCGACGCCATACCGGTCGAGCAATTGCGTCAGTCGCTTCTCGCCGACGCTGAGCGCCCCGAGTTGCGCGCGGATGTCGCCGATCCGCTCGTCGGCAACCCGGATGTTGTTCAGCACGATGTCGATGATGTCCTGACAAATTTCGCCGCGGCGGACGAGCTTCACCGGCGGCAGGCGCAGGCCCTCCTGCACGATCTCGGTCGCCGTCGCGGAAAAGCCGCCCGGCACCATGCCCCCGGTATCCGGCCAATGGCCGGTATTCGAGAGATAGCTCCACAGGCGGCCGCGATAGTAGAACGGGCGCACCATCTTGACGTCCATCAGATGGGTGCCGCCGAGATAAGGGTCGTTGACCAGAATCACGTCACCCGGTTCGAGGTCGCGACGACGTGCTATGACGGCCTGGGTCGTGAACTGCATGACCCCGACAAAAATCGGTAATCCGAGTTCGCCCTGGGCGACGACCTCGCCGGTGGTGCGATCGTAGATCCCGTTTGAGCGGTCAAATCCTTCGGAGATCACCGGCGAGAACGAGGTTTTCTCGTGGACCAGATCCATCTCGCTGGCCACCTGCCGCAGGCCGTTCTGAATGACCGCCAGCGTCACGGGATCGAGCGTCATGTCGCACCTACCGAAATCACCAGATTGCCCAAGCCGTCGACGACGGCCGTTGCGCCAGGGTCGATGACGACCGTCGTGTCGGGCTGCTCGACGATCGCAGGCCCGGTGAGCCTCGCGCCGCTGCCGAGAGAAGCCCGGTCGAAGAGCCAGGTATCGAACCAGCCGCCGTTGAAGCGCACCTGCCGCGCGCCGCTCGGCCGGGGCGCCTCGGACCTGCCGATCGCGGGAGCAAAAGTCGCCAGATCGACCGGAACGCGCCGCCCGATCACGGTGGTGCGCAGGTTGACTAGTATCGCTGTCATCTCAGGCAATTCGATATCAAAGCGCGCCTTGTAGCGCTCCAGAAAATCGGCCAGCACCACCCGGGGATCAAAACCTGGCGCGGTCACCGGCACCCGGAACACATGGCTTTGACCGCGGAACAGCAGATCGACTTCATGGCGAACAACGATTTCGGCGAGCGGCACTCCGTCTTGGTCGAGAAGCCGTCGCCCCGCCACAGCCTGATCGGCGAAGCGGCCGTCAATCTGTCCGGTCGCCGCATCAGCGAGCGGTTGGCCGACACTCTGGACAAAATCGTGCCGCACTGGCGCGAGAACGCAGCCCAGACCCGAGGTAATGCCGGGAAACCGCGGCACCAGCACGGTCGGAATGCCGAGTTCGCGGGCGAGTTCGACGGCGTGCAAAGGACCGGCGCCGCCAAAGGCGAACAGAGCAAAATCGCGCGGATCGTGTCCCTTCTCGACCGACACCAGGCGGATCGCGTGCGCCAGCTGATTGGTGGTGACGGCCAGGACCGCCGCCGCGGCAGCGGTCGCGTCCAGGCCGAGCGGCGCGCCGATCTGTTCGTGGATGGCGGTGGCGATCGTGTCCATCGGCGTAGACTCCTCGACCCCGGTCAGACGATCGGGGTTGAGACGACCGAGCAGAAGGTTGGCATCGGTAACGGTAACGGCAGTGCCGCCTCGGCCATAGGCGATCGGCCCGGGGCGCGCGCCGGCACTTTCGGGGCCGACCTGCAGCAAGCCGGCCCGTGTGATCCGCGCGACGCTCCCGCCGCCGGCCCCGATCGTGTGGATGTCGACCAGCGGCACCCGCAACGGTACGCCGTAGGCGATGTCCTTCTCCGCGCTCAGCGCCGGCTCGCCGGCGGCGATCAGAGAGACATCGAAGCTGGTCCCGCCCATGTCGCAGGCGACGAGGTTGGGATAGCCGGCCTGCACGCCGATCCGCGCCGCGGCGATCGCTCCGGCGGCCGGGCCGGACAGGACGGTGTGCACGGCAAGGTCGGCGGCGGTGCTGGCCGCCATCATGCCGCCATTGCCCTGCATCACGAGAAGCTCATTGCTGAGCCCCCCGCTGCGCAGGTTCTGTGAGAGGCGGCCAAGATAGCGGGACACGATCGGCTGCACGTAGCCGTTAAGCGCTGCCGTGCCGCCGCGTTCAAATTCACGCACCTCGCGCAGAATGTCGCTGCCCAAGGTCACGAACCGATTGGGCCAGATCTCGCGCGCGATTTCGGCGCAGCGCTGCTCGTGCGCCGGGTTGGCGTAGGCATGGATGAAATGAATCACCAATGCCTCGGCGCCACGCTCACGCAAGCGATGCACTTCCCGCCGCACCGCCGCTTCGTTGAGCGGGGTGAGGACACGACCGGCGGCATCGATGCGCTCAGGCACCTCGGCCCGCAAATCGCGCGGGATGAGTGCCTCGAAGCTCCCGGTCATGCCGTAGGGATTGGGGCGCGTGCGGCGGCCGAGCTCGAGCACGTCGCGAAACCCGGCGGTGGCAATCAGCCCGCAGCGCGCTCCCTTGCGTTCGAGCACGGCATTGGTGGCAACCGTGGTGCCGTGGACCAGCGCGGCTACCGCGGCGAGATCGGTTTCGAGCTCGGCGAGCCCGGCGATGAAGCCGATCGACTGGTCCTCGGGGGTCGATAACACCTTGGCGACGCGGAACACGCCGCGTTCGGGATCGAGCGCTAGCAGATCGGTGAACGTGCCGCCGACATCGACGCCGATCTGCCATGCCATCTCCTGTTCCTCGCCGTCTTTCCGCGCTTCTCGGTCGCTCACTTGCATCAGTGCTCCAGGTCCTGTTGCGCGAGCGGCGACGCTACTTTTAGATTCATCCGGCCGTCGTAAATCGGCGGGGCGCCGGTCGTCGGACCGGGGTATTGCACGAAAAAGATCGTCCCGCCGGTCGCCGTGTGCATTTCATGCTCGAAATGCGGATCGGCCATATAGGCGATCGTCCCAGGGCCATAGAGCTTTCCGGCAAACGTGAACTCGCCCTCGATGATGTACCAGACCTGCGCGAAATCGTGCCGGTGCAGCGGGAAAGACGCGCCCGGCGCATATTTGAGAAATCCCGCATTGGGCTCCGTCGGATGTTCCGGTCGCGGGTGAAAGAGGAATTTGGTGACATTGCCAAATCGCCCCATCTCCCATTCCATGTCCTCGACGTGCTTGAATTCGGTCGGGTGATGCGTGCCGCTCGCACTCATGTCGCGTTCTCCTGATTTGCTTGAAACCGGCTGGGTCCGATGAAAGTGTAAGGTAACCTAGGGCTATGGCGACCGTGCAATAACCTCGCCGCGGACACGCCGGTCACGCGAAACGCGTCTTGGCCCAACCAGTCTCGAACGGGACGCTCATCAGCGGCTCCGATCGCTTGTGGCGGAACATCCAAGTTCCATTCGCGCGGGCGTAGGTCTCGTAATCAATACCGGCACGCCATACCGCCTGGTTTCCGGCGGCCACCGTGCACGGCATGAACAGATACCATCTTGCTCGCGCCGTATCGCCTTCCACTTCGATGTGGCCATTCAGGCTATAATGGATCGCGAAGGAGAAGATACCCGATGCTTCCCGGAAGAAGTTCCGGATCGCGTTGCGCCCTTCGAAGCGGCCCAGCGCCGGGCTTTCCCAAATCGCGTCTTCAGTGAACAAACCTGCGATCCCGTCGGCGTCGTAGTGGTTGTCGCACAACGCCGCATAGCGCGCCTTCAGGTTGCGGATCGCCTCGGTGTCCTCCAGTACTTGTAGTCGGCGCTCAATTCTTTCGAGCCGTGCCGGATCAAATCGCTTGTTTTGCGCCATGTTGCCCTCGCCGCTGTTTCGTACCGCCAAGCCATGGCCATTATCGCCAAAGCCCAGGTTAAGGCCGGCAGGCGACTAGCGACCGAGCATCGCCAGAAGCGCTCGCGTCAGAGCGCCCCAGTGAGTCCAGGATCGTGAAGTGGTCGGCGCCGTCTACCGGCAGCAGGCGTCCCGGAAGACCCCGCTCGGTCCACGCCCGGGCATTCTCGATCGACTGGCGGCACAATTCGGGCAATTCCCGGACGCCGTAGGCCACGAAGAGCTCGCCAGCCGTCACCGGCAAATGCCGGACCGGGCCGTTGCGTTCGCCTCGGCCGTATCGAGAGCCAGCTTCTCGTTGAGGTAATTGAGCGGGATCGGCTCCAGGTCGTAGATGCCGCTGATCGCGATCCCGCCGCGCACCTCGGGTAGCGGTATCGTCATCGCGGTCAGGTGGGCGCCGGCCGAATGTCCGGCGACGTAAAGAAATTAACCCGGAGTAAAAGCCGCATTCGCGCCGCACCCTGGCGCTGCGTGCCGCCCAACCGGCGACAGTCGCGTCGCGCTCCGGGACCGCCGCGGAGTTGTTGTAGGCGGCATCGAGCTGGGCACGGTCCATTCCGCGGTACAGCATGGTGCAGGCTCCGGTCGCTATTCGGTGGGGCAGTCAGGGCAGTCTGCCACGCGCTCGGCGGCAGCCGGTAGAGCCGCACGCTGACACGAGGGTGATCAGCGGCGGCTAATCGCGACAGCGCCGGTCGTCACCCGGTATTTTGCGAGTAGATTGGGCCTCTCGCGCGGCGGCAGCGACGCCGGATCGGCGACCCACGCGAGAAAGCGGCGGGTAAAGGCCCCGAAAGCGGCGTCATGGCCGACCCGTATCGCCTCGGGTATCGCGATCCGCCATTCCGATCC
Source organism: uncultured Alphaproteobacteria bacterium (assembly GCA_963736715.1). Taxonomy (GTDB): domain Bacteria; phylum Pseudomonadota; class Alphaproteobacteria; order ATCC43930; family CGMCC-115725; genus AP-15. Next base: position 10,396 of record CAVTQA010000056.1, read on the forward strand.
AAGAGTCTCCACGGCAATCCCGGGGTGGCTCGACTGTAACCCAGCAATGCGCCGCTGCAGCGCCGCACCGATATTCCCATCCGGCAGGACGTATAGCTCCGGCCGGAAGCGGTCTGCGGGGCCCTGCCGCACTGCCAGCCGGCAGCGGGTACCGCGGTAAAGAGCGTGATGCGTATCGTCGCCCTGCTCGGCCTGCCAATCCCAGCGCACCTCGAGCCGGACGTGAATGCCGCGCACCCGGTAATCGACCCGTCCATTGCACAAATATTCCAGCACATCGCCGCGGATCCACGGTGCGAGGTCGTCGGGCCATTTGCCCTCGCCGGTTAGCTCGCGAAATTGCGGCAGGCTCACCGCGGTGGGCCAGCGGCTCGCGGCGAGGATCTCGATGTCCCGCTGCCAGTCGAGCGGCTGTTCAGGAAACAGCGTCTCGTGCCCCCGATCCACCAGATGCACGCCGGTATCGGCCAAACCCTCGCCCTGCTCGCTGACATCGAAATACCAGGCCGGACGCGGGTTCGGCAGGCCGGCGACGACTTTGCGCAAATAATGCACGCCGCTCAGCACGACGCCCGGTTCATCGCGGGTACCCGGGACCGGATCCCCAAACACCTCGGGGTCGCATCGCAAAGCCTGCAAGAGGCGGACGAGCGTGTTGTGCCGCCCGGTCATCATGTCCGCCAACACGAGCTGCTGTTCGTTCACCATCGTAAGAGCCGCCCCTAGCCGCGGTAGATCCGCGGGCTCTACGATCGCGGGCTTGTCGGCGAGCACGTGCAAACCGGCTTCGAGCGCGGCGATGATCCGATCGATTTTACCGCGGTTGCGGCCCGAGAAGATGGCGACCCCGCCCGGCGGCTCATCCCGTATCCGATCGAGAAAATCGGGGCCGGCATGCACATCGAGCCGCCAATCGGTAGCCGCTTGCGGTCGCCGGTTGTATCTGGCGATCCGGCTCAGATAGTCGATCAGGTCAGGGCCGAGCGGCGCGTAAACCCGCACGACCGGCGATAACTCCGGGTACATCTCCTGCTGCACCAGCGTGGCATGGAAATGACCGGGGTCGACGACAACGAGGCTGGTTTCGGGCATGGCGGGCGAGCGACTCCGAGCGGTTATGGGGAGAGGATAGGGCGAATTTGCCGCGGTCTGCGATCCGACAGTATCGCCGGCGGCGCGCTGCAAGCTGACCGCGGCTCTCAACTCCGACCAAGCCGATGATCGAAGGTTGAGCTCGTGGTCAATGCACCGCGGCAATCCCCATGACCGGAACCCCCGATGCGCCCGGCCGCCTAACATCAAGCAGGCGCTTCGCTTCCTGCAGCCGATTGGCCTCGATGTAGGCTCTCAGCAAGGTGAACTCGATGAGGTCGTGTTGTGCGCGGCTACCGCCAATGCGTTCGTTTTGGTCCGCCAGTGGCGCCAGCGCTTCGATCGCGCCGGGAAAATCCCCCCACTCGAACGACGCAAAGCCGCGCGTCAGTGCGGGAAGGTAAGAGCCCGAGGGGTAACGCCCCTCGATCGCCAGTTCCTGCATCTGGCGGGCGCGGACATCGAGCGCGGCATCATCCCCCATGACCGCCTGGGCCAGGATGACGTGGAGGTCGGCGAGCCCGTTGGCTGGCCGCGGCAATGCGCTGTTCGCGTAGTCGTACAAGCCACGCCAGGCAGCGGGGTCGCGCGGATGGCCGGCGAGTTCGGCACGCCACAAGAATGCCGCCCCATCGGAGATTTTCAGCTGTGGGCCGCCGCTGTGCCGGTCAAGGGCGATCGCGTCCCGATACGTCCGGAGTGCTTCTTCCCAATTGCCGGCCTGGATTTCGCAGAGCGACAGATGCCAGCTCAGATGACCGTAGAAAAAGCCGTCGCGTGGATAGGTGGCGAGCCACGACGAGAGAAAGGCGCGGGCCGTGTCCGGGTCGCCGCTCTCGTAGCACACATGGGCGAAACCATGCGCGCCATGGGCGTTGTTCGAGTTTGCCGCCACCGATTGCTCGATCTTCGCTCGGGCCGCCGCGAGCTGACCATCCTCGGACAGCGCCATGGCGTGATAGGACGTGAACCAAAAATCATCGCCGTAGTGGAAGGCCAGATCGTCGATCATCTCCGCGATCTGACGCTTCTGTCCGATCCGGCCGGAGCCGCCGATCACTCCGTTGGGGTTCGCGGCTACGGAAACAACCAGCGCGTCACGCGGCCATGCCGCGAGATGCGGGTACAAGGCGCCGATTGCCGCCTCTGTTCGGCCCGCGAATACAAGATCGAAAAACCCGATGTGGCTGGCTTCGCGCTCGGACAGACCGGCGGACACGCTCTTCGCCGCCGCCAGCGCTGCCTGTGCTGCCGCGATGTCACCCTGCCGCATCAGCACCTGTGCCTTACCCGCGTGGGCCAAGGCAAAACCCGGCTCGGCTGCAATGGCCCGGTCATATGCCTCGGCGGCGCCGGGGTAAAACGTCAGTGCCCGATCCGTGGCAAGAACGTAGTCGTCCCGTGCCGCAGTGGACGTGGTGGATAGCGGGAGGCCGTAGCGATCTGTCAGCATGAAAGAACCCTCACCGCGGCCAGGCTGTGCCGATCGAGGAATTTTGTAGTCCAAAATTTGGAATTTGCCAGCGCGCCGTTGCGCGGACGCCAGGCGCGACAACCGCGTCCGGCAGGACGGGCTCGTTCGCCAATGCCGGTAGCTCTTGCGGGCAAACCACAGCGCATGCTCGCCGGAGCGGATGGGCAGTGGTCGGAAGTTTTTTAGGGTGAACCCGCGCTGCGTCTCACCAGAGAATGCTCCCTGTAGGCCGCCTCACCGCCATCCTCGCCGCCGACGTGGCCGGCTACTCCCGCCTGATCGGGGCAGACGAGAGAGCACGCTCAAACCGCTCCGCCGGGCACCTCCCGGAACTGATCGAGCCGAAGATCCGCCGAGTATCGGGACCGGATCGCCAAGAATAGGCGACGGATTTCTGGCTGATTTGCCAGGGTGGTCGGTGCCGTTCGGTGCGCCGTGGGGATGCAGTGCGGATGGGGGAGCGCAACGCAATGCCGTAGTCTCTACGAGAAATTTAGTCGGCTATCTCCTCGGTGTCTTCGACGACGGCCAGTCTGGCGCCCGGAGCCGTGACACCATGCACCATCTCGGGCGCAACACGGCGGCCATCCGCAAGTACTACCAGTTGCCCTCGCGCGAGTGGCGCGGTCCGGTCCCTCCGGCACGCCAAATCAAATGCGTCGGGGCGCTCTGGAAGCAACGAGCGGCGCGCCTCGTCTTCAAGGCAGAAATTTCGTGCCGCCGCAGGATGCTAGCGGGCGAAGGAGGAGGATTCCCAGCACGCGCACCATCCCGTCCTTTTGCGGATGCGTTCTGACGAGTTCGCCTCAATCGCGACCGCGCGCTAACGTTTTAAATGCGCTTTGCCTCACCGTTTGCTCGCCGCGTGACGCCGTACCTTTCGGTGAAATGCGCACGCGGCTCCAAGACAGCTGGCACAGGACTTACAAAATGGACATCGAGCGCGCCCCGGACTTTAGGGATTCACCCGTACGTACACCCCGGCAGAACCTGGTGCATGCGTCATGGCCTGCCGCATGCGCGGCGAATTGGGCGAGGAATGTTGCTGTTGCTCCTTCCACTCCGGGCTTTCGGGCACGGCCGTACTGGCAAATTCGTAGACCGTGCTGTAGCCGCTGGTACCCTCGAGAACCCGATAGCGGCGGGCGTAGATTACTCCCGGCACCTTGCGGTAGCCTGGCACATATTCCCCGCTGTACCAGGCGTTCCACTCCGCATCGACCTCGGCGGGGACGGACATGCGGCCAATCTGCAAGACCGGCGCCATGCCACGCTCCGGCATCTCCACGCCGTCCGGGTAAATCTGTTCCGCGACAATGCGTGTCAAATTCTTCCCAATCACGGACGGCGAGGCTTTCTGTCCCCACGGCGTCCGCGGCCGGTTGGTAAACGCCGGCGTCTGCATCACCGCCACGCTCTCCAGTTCATAGAATGCCAAGTACTGCGGGCCACCCTTGACCGCCTCGTAGCGGGCCGCTGAGAGAATGCCGGGCACCGACAGCAATTCCGGTAGATGTTCCTCGTTATACCACTTGTTGAATTCCTGCACGTGCTGGGCGTCGATATCAACGTACACCATGAAAATCCCGCGACCTTTTTGTGCCATGTTTCCGTCTCCTCTGTGAAGCATAGCCGCCATCGTTTTGCCTCGTCTCGTTGGCACCCGGTCCTCACGCCTGGAGGCCTAGGAGAGACACGAGACACCAACTGGGCAGCCATCTTAGTTAATGTGAGGGTTGGCGGAAAACGCATAGAATTGCAAATTCGCTCATGCGTCGGGGTGCTGGTCGCGTTTTTCGATCGCCGTAAGGCGGGCCCCAATCTCGTCGACGGCCGCGCCAAGGGTGCCTACGCTATTCGTGAGACGGCGAAGATCGCGCTCCACGCCGACTAGAGTTAAAGCTACACGCAGAGACATGTCTCACCACTCAGCCTTGGTCAGCATTCGAGCGGACAACAGACACCCGGCTGACCAGGGCGCGGTTTTTTTCGGACTGCACATTCCCTAGACCGCGTCCCGAGGCACTGCGTTTTGACGGGCAGTGAACCAGCAGGAGAATGTGGCGAGCAGGGTGGCGGTTTCGGCTGAGCAATTCAGATGCTCTTCACCCACCGGCTACACAGGCGCGGTCCTGTCGGACGGCAGGGGTATCGCAACGCTTGAGCTCAATCAAACGGCGGGACCATTGACTACAAGCTGACTTACTCGAATGTGGGCACGACGCCGCCACAAACGGGCACGGTGTCGCAGGCTCACATCCATTTTGGTAAGTCGCGGGATTCCGGCGGCATCCTTGTGTTCTTCTGCACCAATATAGCGCTGCCTCCGACCTTCACCGGGCCAACCCCTCAGAGCTGTCCCCAGAACAGCGGAACCGTTTCCGGCACTTGGACCAAGGCTGACATCCAAGCGATCCCAGGACAGAACGTCGTCGCCGGAACCTTCGACGCGCTCGTGGAGGCCCTCGAATCCATCACCGCTTATGCCAATATCCACACGGTACCCGTGCCGGGGTCACCCTCCACGATCACGGCCTATCCAGGGGGCGAGATCCGCGGGCAGGTCCATAAGGGCGATCACGACGACAAACACGAAAATCACGAGCACGACGACAATCACCAGCACAACTAAAGCGGTCTGTTCGTAGAGGGCCAGGCGATCTATTGAGATTCGGTTCCACATTGCCGAAATCCGCCTCGTGCGTGCCCAGTTCGCGGCCGAGCAATCTATGCTCGGATTGCGTCAAACAACGCCATGACATCATCCCGAATAGACTGGGTTTGACCGCTGAAGAGAGCGTGACTGGGGTCACCGGCGCGATATTGGGAAAACCTCGAAATTCGCGCTTTTGAATGTCGGGAAAGCGAAGGAGGCCGCTGCGAAATACGCCGCTGTATCCATCGTTCTCGATCCAACAGACGACGACCCATCGCACTCCCTGGTGAAAGACTACGAGGAAGCTCTTAACGACCAGGTGGCCGAGGAGCTCCAAAAAGTCATCATCGCCGCCTACCCGCCCCCGCCGAAATCCTGATTACACCCCCGCTATGGGCGTTTCCCTCGGAAACCGCGTGCTACGTAGATCACATCGGCCGGATCATCCCGGAGCCGCCGCAGTCCCGCGGCAGATGTTTGCGGAAGTCGCTCATCACCCGGCTACAGGCGCCGCCCGCTCCGGCATGACAGCGGCGGTGTCAGATGAGAAATCGGGGCCTCGTGCAGGCGGTCGTCAGGAAGGCCGGGCCAAGCCTGCATGACTATCATCGGCCATGAGACATCAGCCGGTGTCGACATCGCCTCTCCCCCTCGAACTTTTGTGGCTCACGTGACCGTGTTCGGTAAAGTGGCTGTGGAAGTTCTAGGATTTCGCTGGTGCTGCCAGCAGACCCATAACGTTCTACCAGGGAGAATCAGGCGATGCCTAAATTAGCCGTTGCAAATGTTTTGTCGCTTGCCGTGTTCGGGCTCGCCGCCGGCATCGCCCCGGCGACGGTTTCGGCGCAGGGGCTCGTCACCACTCACCGCATCTCGGCCGCGGTGGCAAGCGAACTGGTAGCGGGCGCAGTCGCTGCCTGCAAAGAGCAGACCTACAACGTCACCGCCGTGGTGCTGGACATCGACGGCGTGCGCCAAGCCATGCTGCGCGGCGACGGCGCCGGGATCGCCACGCTCGAAGTCGCCAACGACAAGGCCTTCACCAGCATCTCGACGCGCACTGATACTGGCGTCCTCGTCGAACGCGCCAAGACCACGCCGCCGTCGCAATTCCTCCTCAAAGTGCCGCACATGCTGCTGTTGCAGGGGGCAATCGTCATCAAGACCGGCGAAGAGACGGTCGGCGCCCTCGGGGTCAGCGGCGCGCCCGGCGGGGAAAAGGATGAAGCCTGCGCCCGCGCTGCGCTCGACAAGATCTCCGGCCAGCTGAAATAGAAGCCTAGCGAGCCATTGTGTCCTCGTCCGACCATCGGGTCGCCATGGTTTTCGGCCACTGTCTCGACGTCGCCGATCAGCAGATCGTTGTGGATCTGTTCGAGTGGACGTGCTTATGGTGCCGGCCGAGGCGGTGCCCGAGCTCGTGCACCACGCAAGCGCGCTTGGGGACGGTCGGCGCGAGCAGGTCGCGGGCTCGGGCTCGGCGGCACCTCCTCCCAATGCACGCTTCCTGCGACCCTTCGGCAAACAGCGGTCGACCGCGAAGCCCTACGAGCCGTTCCCGTTAGCGAATATGGCGCCTAACAGCCCGTCGGCCTCGCCGTTAATCCCGTCAGAAAAGTAGAGGGTATTAGGATCGCCGTTACTGCCGCCGACCCCGAACTCAAGGTTCCACAGCCCGCCCGGCGTGTGGCCCTTGCCGACATTGATGGGGATCGTCCCACGGAATTTCCCGGTCGTCGGATCGAAGGCATTGATCCCGCTATTGAGAAAGCTGAAGTTGCCGACCAGTAAATGATTGATGAACCGGCCGAAGCCGGCTGGCGCCAGGGCCATTCCCCAGGGTGCGGCGAGGCGACCGCCGGTGATCAGTTGCGTGATGAAGTTGCCGTCTTCATCGAAAATCGCCACGGCCCCTGCGCCCAACGGGGCGCTGATTTGGGCGGGGCGTCCGGCGGGCGCATAGGTCACGTAAATGTTGCCACCGATGTCCCGCACGTTGAACGGGACGAGCCCGGCGGGCAGCGCAGGGTTGACGAATGCGTCGGCCCCGAGGCTCAGCGGCGCGAAGGTGCTGTCGAAGACGTCGACGCTGCCGTTTCCCGCATCGTTAGCGGCATAAAGGCGCGTTTGTGCGCCGTTGATCGCCAAACCCGTATAGACGGCCCCGGAGGTTGTGACCTGGATAAAGGCCGTCGGCCCCGTGTCCCAGGCCGAAATGGATCCGTTCAAATTGGCGAAGATGAAGTGTGCCGGATTACCGTCTCCGCCATTGTTCACAGGGAACGACGAAGTGTTAGTATTGGAGACTTGCCCGGTCGGTCCTTGTGGTCCGGTCACCGTCGTCGGGATCGCAATGTTGCCGGTCGGCGGGTTGACGGCCGTCACCTTGATGACGTTCGTCCTGTCGGTAACGGCGAAGAGTGTGGCGGTACTGGTCCCTTGGTTCGAGGTCCAGAAAGGACTCGTGGTGGTGTGCGAAACGCCCCAGGGGTTGACGAGTTCAGGTTCGGTGATCGTGGCCAAGCCCGGGATGTCCGAAACCAGATTGACCTGAACGAAGTCGGCGACCTGGGCGTGCAGCGTACCCGCCCACAGAGCGCCGACGCCGATCCAAGTCACCAAAAACGTCTTTGGGAACAGATTTCTCATTTTTCGGATCCTCCCTCACGATACGGACGCATTAGCCCGTCAACAGACGCTTCCACGGCTATGATAATCGGACTCGCGAAATCGGTTTTTATTCCGCAAGAATTTCACGCTGCGTAGGCTCGCTCTATCGCAGTCAACCGCGAGGACGATCACAGCCGATGCGCAGCGGCGAGCTGGGCGCTCAGCGTATCCGCCCACAGAGCGCCGACGCCGATCCAAGTCGCCAAAAAGCGCCTTTGCGAACACGATCAACAGCCGACGCGCAGACCGCGATGATCACGCAGATCACGATACTGTGGGCAACCCTCAACATCGCCCGATAGCAGGAGGCCAAGCTCTGGGAAGTGCGCGCCGCCGTGAGTCTCGCCCGAACTCCGACGCGACAAGGGCCGTTGTGCCGAAGCCCGCGACCCGCTCGCGCCCATATACGGTCGGTTCACCGAAGGCTTCGACACACCCGATCTGAAGAGAGAAGGGGCTCCTCGACGACCTCCGTGCAGGTCGGCCGCCGCTTCCGATGCACCACGCGCGTCGATTGCGGCCGGCTTGATCCCGGCGCGGTAATCCGCCCGGACCCCGGGCAATGGCATCCGCGCATGCCCGAGCGCCTCGATGAGGAGGAGCTCGCCGACTGGCGCGCCGGCCGTGACGCGGTCTATCAGCTGGCCGCCCTGACGGTCGGCGCCTGCCTCGCGGTTGCCGACGCATAAACCGCAACAGAAAACCCCGGCTGGGGGAGCCGGGGTTCTCCAGTATGGACGATCGAGCACGGGGGAAAATGCGATCGATCGCCTGATCGGTAACAAACACCAGCCTGGGCATGGCTGTCCCACCTTCTGGTGTATCTATCCACAAACTAATTGTCGCATCAGGTGTGCACAGCTGGGATGTCCGGCCGGAGCTGGGGCGCCGCTGAGAAACATGGCCCGGGCGGGGTTGCTTTTGACCTTTTACACCGTCGCGGGCTGTTCCGATCGGTCACTAGGCGGCGAGGCGTTCGGTGGCGAACGGCTTCGGCAATCTGTCCCCGATATCCGACGGCGCAATCCGTTTTTTCCCGATCTGGGCGAGCAGCCAGATCTTGGCCGCGGCGGCCGCGCGGTCTTGCTCCGCATGATTGTCGGCGAGGCGTCGGGCCTTCAGAATAATGGAGCGCAGCTCGGCGACGCCGCCGCAACAGGTGTCGTTGAAGTGGACAAGCGGAAGCCCGGGCCGGGGCATCGCATCCTGGAGGAGCGCGATCGCCGGCGCCCGCGGCAGGCCATGCTTGCGGCTCAGATGCAAAAGAGCGCCGACCAGGCAATGGCCGCCGTTATATCGGCCGCGGATCCAGTGACCGTCGTCCATCGCGCGGGTCGCTGGGTGCGGGTACCGGTTATCGACAACGCGTTCATAGTGAACCTCGGCGTTCTGATGATGCGCTGGACCAACGATCGCTGGCGCTCGACCCCGCATCGAGTCGTCAACCCGCCGGAGGCCGCGACCGACCTCAGCCGACGACTGTCAATCGGCATGTTCCGTGTCAGCTGGCTTTTCCGGGGACTGGCGGCAGTTTGGCCTTGGCGTTATCGTCAGAGTTCTGCTGGTAGACGATTTCGGCGACTTTGAGCAGCAGGTCACGGGGAAACTGGAACTCGGTCTCCTCGGCAACATCAGCCACAATGTAATAACAACTGAGCCGGGCTACGCTTCCAGCTCATTTCAGCTTATCGGCAGCGACCGTCCGGACGCTGGACGCCCTCGCTGCTCCGCGGCAACGGGCCCCGTCCGGCGAGGAAACCGCTCACCTCGCCGGGAACGAAGCCATCGCGATCCGTGCTGATGTGACCGACCCCGACAGCCTGCATGCGGCGATCCGCGCCACCATCGATAAATTCGGCCGCCTCGACGTGCTCCACAACAATGCGGGCGGCTTAAGCTCACTCCACGAGCCTTTTGCGACGCCGGAATCGACCGTTGTTGCGCGCGCGCCATCCATCAGGGGGAGATACCCCGGGATGCCTGCCGCTCGATGGCGCAATTTTGTGCATCAGCATCGCGCCTTCATCTTGCCGCCTCAACGTGTACCCGGCGGCAGATGAGTGCCACTTCGTTGCCGCTCCTGTAGAGTGGCCCCGATCAGCCCCAGCTCCGGCTGGTTCGAACCAGGAAAAGCTTGGAGGAGACGCGATGGCTGGAAAGACGGTTCGCCCTCATTCGGTATTGCGGCGCACGATGCTGGCCGGAACGGCGGGCGTGCTTGGCGGCGCCGTGCTTCGGCCGACCCTTGCACAGTCTCAGACCGGCAACGCACCTGCGGTCGCCGTGCCCGGCAGCTCTCCGCCCGGATCGCGCTACGGCGATCCGGCGTGGTGGGCGCAGCGCAAAGAGGAAATCCTGGGGCCGGCGCTCGAGATCGTCGATCCGCACCATCATTTGTGGGATCGCAGAGAGCACCGCTACCTGCTCGACCAATTGCTCGCCGATACCGGCAGCGGTCACAACATCACGCAAAGCGTCTTTATCGAATGCGGCTCGATGTACCGCGCCGACGGGCCGGCCGAGATGAAGCCGGTCGGCGAAATCGAATTCGTCAACGGCACGGCGGCGATGAGCGCGAGCGGCCAGTTCGGCAAGAGCCGGCTGTGCGCCGGCATTGTCGGGCACGCCGATCTGCGCCTCGGCGACGGCGTGGCGCGCGTGCTGGAGGCGGAGATCGCGGCCGGCGACGGCCGCTTCCGCGGCATCCGTCATTCGGTGGTCTGGGATCCCAGCGAAATATTCTCGCGCGGCCGCACGAACGCATCGCAGCATCAGATGGCCGATGCGACTTGGCGGGCCGGGTTTGCGCGCCTCGCGCCGCTGAACCTGACTTTCGAGGCTTGGCTCTACCACCCTCAACTGATGGAGTTGGCGGATCTGGCGCGCGCGTTCCCGCAGACGACAATCATCCTGAACCATGTCGGCGGGCCGCTCGGCATCGGCCCGTACGCGGACAAGAGACAGGAAACCTTCGCGGTATGGAAGGCCGGGATCGCCGAACTCGGCAAGTGCCAGAACGTTGTCGTCAAGCTCGGCGGGCTCGGCATGCTGTTCGGCATGTTCGACTTCCACACGCGCGAGACGCCGCCTTCGTCGGAAGAGCTGGCGCAAGCCTACAAGCCCTATATCGAGACATGCATCGCGGCGTTCGGCCCCGATCGCGGGATGTTCGAGAGCAACTTCCCGCCGGATGGCGTCAGCTCGAGCTACGCCGTCCTGTGGAACGCCTTCAAGCGCCTGGCCACTGGCTATTCGGCCAACGAGAAGACCAAGCTGTTCAGCGGCACCGCAAAACGCGTCTACCGTCTCGCCTAAAACTCGGTGCATCACGCGGAAGGAGCACGACAATGTTGATTGTCGACGGACAGATCCATCTCTGGGAAAAGGGCACGCCGTCCGCGCACCATCGGCAGCAGCCCTATTCGGCTGAGCAGGCGATCGCGGGGATGGACGAGGCCGGTGTTGACCGGGCATTGATCCACCCTGTGCTGTGGGACCCGGACTCGAACGAGCTGGCGGTCGAGGCAGTGCGCAAATACCCGGACCGTTTTGCGATCATGGGCTGGTTCTACCTTGACGACCCGAACGGGCGCGACCTCGTCGCGCATTGGAAGGAGCGGCCGGGGATGCTCGGCCTCCGCTTCTATACCAACGAGCGGCACCCGCAATCCTGGTTCACCGACGGCACCCTCGATTGGCTGTGGCCCGCCGCCGAGCGCGCCCAAGTGCCGGTGTCACTCGGGGCGGCGATGTTCCTGCCGATGGTCGGCAATATCGCCGAACGGCACCCCGGCCTCAAATTGATCGTCGATCACATGGGCGTGCCGCGCGCCAGCAAGGGCGAGGCGGCTTACCGGTTCCAGCCGGAATTGCTGGCTCTGGCCAAACATCCGAACGTGGCGGTCAAGGCAACCGGGCAGGCCGGCTACGCCGAGGACGAATACCCGTTCCGCAGCCTGCATCCGCACCTGCATCGCTATTTCGACGCCTTCGGCCCGGAACGGATGTTCTGGGGCACCGACATAACCCGGATGCCGTGCTCCTGGCGGCAATGCGTGACCCTGTTCACCGAGGAATTGCCCTGGCTCAAGGGCGGCGACCTCGACCTCGTCATGGGCGAGGCCCTGTGCAACTGGATCGGCTGGGCCACTCCCCGCCGACGACAGGAGCTGACGCCATAGGAGCCTGACGCTTGCGTCAAGCCGGCGAGTTGTGGCCCGATCCGGCCGATTGGTCGGGAGGGCAGCGAATGCGAGTATTCACGACACTGCCGCAGGAGGACCTGCGCAAAGTCGCGCCGGCGGCTCGAGTGGTCGAGGCCGAGGGCTATGACGGCGTCGCCTCTATGGAGAACAAGCACGACCCACGGCCTGGGCTCGCAGGTCCGGGCGCATAACGAGCGGCGCTTCTCGGTGCCGTGGACGCCGCCGGGCGCTGCATTTGCAACCGTAGCTAGCGGGTCAACCCGGCTGCAGGCGTGCGGGCGGGATCAGTTGCCGGCCGCGCAGATATTTTCGCAGTGCCTCGCTCAGTATGCGGTACCAGCGCTGCACCGCGTCCAACTGCTCCGCTTTTGCTCGCAACCCGGCAAAGAAGCGGGCGATGCGCAGATAGGCCCGCCCGTCTGCCGCTCGCCATGCATGCTGCTCACCGACAGCGTGGTGCGGCCGGCGTGCTGGGTTTTTCGGGCAATCGCCTGCAGCAGTAACGGCCGGCTGGTGATGACGATTTACGGCGCCCTTCACGGCGGCGAGCATCCGTTCGCCGCAGAGACGCGCGCTCTCCTCAAGGCTCTGCCCCGCAGCCACAGCCACATCCGCTACAGCGCACCACGTCCAGGAGACCGGTTGGCTGTCGATTTCGACGCTCCCGGACGCTTGGATATGCACGCGATCGAGGAACTTGGGGTGCTGCGCGATGGCGATTTCTATCTATGCGGCCCGTCTGCCTTCATGAGCGACCTTGTCGTCGAGCTTGGTAACTGCGGCGTCGCTGCCAGCCGCATCCACACCGAGATTTTTCGGCTCAAATCCCCGAGGACACCGGGCATCGCGGCGGCACCTCGCCGGCCACCGCACCAGCCGGCCGGGTCTGCTGGCGTGGGACCATGGTGTCCTTTGCACGCAGCGGCCTAAATGTCCGCTGGGCCCCGGCCTTCCAGAGCCTCCTCGAACTTGCTGAGGCATGCGATGTGCCCGTGCGATGGGCATGCCGAACCGGGGTCTGCCATATTTGCGAGGCTGGGCTCATCA
>CAVTQA010000057.1:0-13118 GCA_963736715.1 uncultured Alphaproteobacteria bacterium
CCAGGTAGTCATAAGGAACACGGACATCCCGGATGACTACCTGGTGCGTTCCGATGTCGACATCGGTCACACCGCCAAGCAGGACGCGAACATTTGGCTGATCCCGAAAGAGGCCGCGTATCGGCCCGGCGATGTCAGCCGGCGACAAACCGGCCGTCGCGACCTGATACAGCAGTGGCTGAAATAGGTAGTAGTTGCGCTGGTCGACCAAGGTGACCCGGCAGCTCGTGTTGCGCAGCGCCCTCGCAACAGCGATGCCGCCAAAACCGCCGCCAATGATGACCACGCGCGGAATGCCCTCATATGAAAACATGCGCATGCCTTTAAGACGGGGGAAGTGACGCCTCAGCGCACGGATGACAAGGTTGTCGATCGACAATGCGCCTGGTCCGTGCAGAGCAATGAGGCCCAGCACCATCAGATAATAGGCGAGATCGATCGACTGCTGGTAAGTCGGATCGACCAGCGCGCTCAACCCAATCAATACGATAGCCGTGATCCTCGTGCCCGCTCCAAAGACCAGAAAGACCAGACAAGCGAGCTCGATGAGGATGGTCAGACGGGCGGCCAGTCCCGCGGGCAGTAGCCCCTGGGCAGACTGGGCGTGAAAGAGCATCTGCGTCATGTCGAAGTTGTTGATCTTCATGACGCCCGACCGGAAGAACAGCGCCGCGATCCAGCAACGCAGGAGCAGCTTGATGGCGGGATCGCCCCAGCGTGACAGCGCCTGGAAGAAACGGGTGATAGGCCCCGCCAAGGGGAGCGCGGTGGCGGCGATGCCGCGCCCGATCAGCGCGTCAAGCGAGATCGGCCCGGCACCTTTGACGACGAACCATCCGAACAGAATCGCCCAGAACAAGTGTTGATCCAAAGCCTGGTAGGAGAACTGAATGACCAGGGACAGGATCAGCATCGGCAGAGCGGCGAACCGCGTCGCAAGGCCGAACACCAACAGCGGCGGGCAGACGATCTCGATGGTTTCTCCGAGCCATGCCGCCGTTACCGGGTCCAGCCACGAAACCGGGTAATCGTGCGTCGACAGATAAAGGGCAATGGTCCAATTCTGCAGCTTGACCATGCCAGAGGCCCAGAAGATCCCGGCGAGCCACAGCCTTATGAACACGTCGAGCAGAGGTCCGACCGTCTTCTCGGCAATCCGCACCGCATGGCTAGCCCACCGGATTACCATCGTGGCAAGGTGAACGGTGGTCGAAGCTCTAGACATAAGCCTTCATCCTCTACCCCAGGCGTTGCTAAGGTCCCGACACCCTTTTTATCGCGATGCCGCTGGCAGCGATTTATATCGGCTACGCACGGCACAGCGTGTCGGGGCGAACCGGTGCCGTGTTGGAGTGTATAAGGGACGCCCCGCCCATCTCTGTTCGCGTCTGCCGTGAGGCCCCGGTCGCGCTTTCTACCTTGCCGTATTTGACGAGCCCGCTGCCCTAGAACCGGCTTTGACCGAATCGTCACCGGTCGCAAGCGGTTCGGCTCACTGGGCGGCGCCGACGATTGACCCTGTAGGTCGCAGAAAATGCCCGTGGACGACGCGGCAAACCTGATCTACCGAACCTGATGACAGTACCGACCGCAAACGCCACCGGGATAGAGATTAGGATCCAGAGCAGAGCTGCGAGAAAGATCGTCACTGCAGGTTTACGCCTTCAATTCTAGCACTGAAACCGGCATCCAACTGTCGGGCGGTGGGTCGATAAGGCAGGCGCGGCACCGTTCAGCGAGGATTTCGGATGGGCGATCGAGACTGCCGCGAGTTGCGGCGGCAGCTTCGAAGAGTCTAGCAGCCTCTGACCAGTTGCGGCCCTCATAGGCCGCCAGACCCGCCTCGTAATCACCAACCCATTCAGGGACCTCGTCGCCGGCGCCCTCGGCCATGCTCAGGAGCTCGTAGATGGCGAGGCCCCCGATCCGACCGTAGACCGACACCAGGTCGAGCCGGCGGACGATGATCGCATCCCCGGCGGCAATGCGGGTGTCTTCGCCGATGATGATGTCGACGCCGTAGATTTTTCCGAGCGGCTCGAGGCGGCTGGCGACGTTCACCGGATCCCCGATGACTGTATAGCTCAGCCGCTCGCTCGAGCCGATGTTCCCGACCAGCATGCGGCCGGTGTTGATGCCGACGCGCATCCGCAGCGGGGTTCCTCCGCAACGCTCGGCTCCAGACCGCTGCACGGCGAGCAGGCGTTGGCATTCGAGGGCGGCCGCGCAAGCATCGATGGCATGCCGCTCGTTCGGCACCGGAGCGCCCCAAAACGCCATCACCCCATCGCCAATGAACTTGTCGATCGTGCCACAGTGGTTTAGAACCGCCGCCGAGACCGCTTCCAAGTATTGGGCGAGCACAGGCACCACGCGGTCGCCGAGCTCTTCGGAGATGCCGGTGAAACCGGCGACATCGGTGAACATTACCGTCAGTGTCTGTTGTTGCCCGCCCGGGCGAGCCTCGACGCCTTGGGAGACCAGCGTACGGACTAGCTCGGTCGGCATGTATTTCTGGAACGACGCCAGACCTCGGCTCATTTGCAAGAGTACGCTCGAAAGGTCGTCGAACTCGCGCAGGGGCGAGGCAAGCCGGATGACCCGATCGAGGCGGAAATCTTCGATGTGCTTGAGCTGGCCGGCGATGCGCAGCAGCGGTGCGGCCAATAGGCGGTTCGCCAGCAGGATCGCGATCGCCGCGACGACCACCGTCAAGACGGCAAGGGCGATCAAAAGGATCATGGCACTGCGCTCGATCGACGCGAGGAAATCGCTGGCCGGTATCACCGTAGCGACCGCCCAGCTATTGAAGTTCAACGGCGAGAAGGTGACGAAGTAGTTCTTGCCATCAGCTGGACTGGTCATCTGCAGCTGGCGCGTCTCCCGGAGATCGGTGAGGGTCAGGCTGCCGCCTTGGAGCAGCACATCTACAGAAGCGAGCATCGGGTGGTCTCGGGCCAGCGTCTTCAGTTCGGGCGTTTCGCCCCGTCGCTGCCCCTTCAACGCCGCCAAAGCCGCCGACGCAACCACGCGCCCGCTCCGGTCGAGGAGCACCACCGTGCCGGTCTTCCCGACCTGCAGGCCGGCGATAAATTGAGAGAGCCGGTCCAGCTCGACGACAACTGCGACAACGCCCGCAAAATCGAGGTTTATGACGAGCGGCGTCGAGGTGACAATCGCCGGCCGATCGCGGTAGGGAAGATGCGACAGCATGCTCCAGCCGGGGCCGTTCTCGGCGACGGCGCGTTGGTACCAGGGTTGCGCCGTCGCCTTATAGTCGCTCGGGGTGATCTCGCGCCCGCGAAACATCACGTCGCCCGGCTCGGGAGTGTAGGTGTCGACCCGCTGCTGCCGATTTCCCGTCTCTGGGTCCTGCTTCACCTCGACCATGTCGATTTCGTTGTCGCCCGCTTTGAGCGCGCCGAAGAAGGCCCCGTCAGGAAAGCCGAGAGCGATCCACGAGAGAGTGGGATGAGATCGCAGCAGCGCGAGGAAGATGAATTCGCGCTTGGCCTCGTCGGTGGGCTTGATGGCCTCTTGGAAAAAGATCGATTGAACCGCCTCCTGCACCGACCAGGCATCATTCAGGGTCGCGCGGACTTCGTGCTGCACCGACCCGACGATCTGACGGTTGAGCTGCCCGACGACGTCGGCGACATTCCGTCGAGCGTTGTAGAACCAGGTCAGGTGGATCAGGATGGCGGTGATCGTCACCGTCAGCAGTACCAGGCCGGTCAGCGCCGCCCGCAGCCCGAGCTTGCGAGGCGCGCGCGTCTTTGGCGGCGCGTCAAGCTCGGTTGGGGCCACAGCTCTTCCTCAACGACTGCGGAGAAAGCGCTGGGCATAGTGATCGAGCGAAAAGACACCCGCGCCCTTCGTCAGCAGGAACAGCAGAATCGAAGCCCACATCAAGTGCATGGCCCAGTATTCGGGGTAGACAAAGACCTCGATCACAAAGGTCATGCCGAGGAGCGGCAGGGTCGCCAGCCGCGTCGCCAAGCCGACGACGATCAGCGCCGAGCATGAGAGCTCGAACGTCGCGCTCATCACAGCGGCGATCTCGGGCGGCAGCAGCGGTACCATGTACTCGTCACGGAACAGCGCGATCGTGGTGTCCCAGCTGGCGAGCTTTGTCAGCCCCGAGCTCCAGAACACCGCCGCGATGGCGACGCGGAACATCAGCTGGAGGATCGAGAGCGGGAAGCGGTCCAGGACCGTGGTGGCATGGTGAAGCCGGATGGCAAGACTGGTCCGTTCGCCGAATGTGGCGCTGCGGGCGGTCATCGTGGCGTCTCCTGTTCCGGTGAGATGACGAAGCCGACTGCGAGCCCGTCGGCAAAAACATGTTGAAGTGCTGCCGTCAGGTCGAAGGCGGGGTCCCTCAGGGTCGCGGCCGCCATCGCCGCAGCGAGCACGAGGCCGTCGGCAAGCGCCGTTCGGAACGCGAAGCTCCCCGGATCGAGCCGCCGCCAAGCGACCGTCTCGCCGACGCGACGAATCTCCAGGCTGGTGCCACCGCTAGCGAGATCGATTGGCGGCACTTCGTCCTCTTTGTTGGCCTGCCAGATCGCGTCGATCGGCCAGGGCGAGGCGAAGTAGCTCAGCGACGGCTGCAGGCGGAACGCGACGTATGCGGCCTTTGCTGCTGGAATCTCAGCGAGTGTCTCGGCCTGCAGCGGGGCCGCCTCCCGTACGGTGGCGGCGATATTGAGGGCCCATTCAAAGCGGGCGACGTCCGCCAGGTAAGGGAATTTCGCACATGGGGTGAAGCGGGCGAGGAAGTCGGCGAAGTCGGCGCCGTACTCGACGAGGCAACGCAAATGCGGCGGGTGCTCGCGCAGGTATTCATGCGCGGCGTAGGCGAAGAAGCGCTTATCGACCAAGCGGCAGACTACCGGGAAGGTGCCCTGCAAGGCGTCGCCGAGTGTGGCAAAAGCGTGATGGCGATAGATCCCTACTCGGGCCGCCGGATCGAGCCCGTCGCCCTGGATGGCGGCGACGATCTCAGCCGTGTCGCCGCCGAGGACGGCGCGCCGGAGCCGCCTCTGCAGCTCAAGCAGCATCGACATATTTGTCGGCATGGGCCAGCTCTTCGGCATGATGCGCTTCGTCCAGAAGGACCTCGAGCGCGGGGAGGTTGGTGTCCCACTCGATCAGCGTCGGCACGGGGCCGAAGCGCCGGAGCGCCGCGGCGTAGAGCTCCCAGACGGGTCGCGCAACCCGGGAGCCGTGGTCATCGATCAGAATGTCCACGTCTGCGGCGGCGTGATGGCCGGCGAGATGAATCTCGCCGATCGCCTCGACTGGCAATACATCGAGATAGGCGATCGGGTCGAACCCGAAATTCCACGCGCTGACGTGGATGTTGTTGACGTCACAGAGGATGCCGCAGTCCGTTCGACGGGCGACTGCGGCGATGAATTCCACCTCGGGGATCGTCGAATGCCGGTAGCGGAGGTAGGCCGAGGGGTTCTCGATCAACAGCCGCCGGCCGAGCGCCTCTTGGGCCTCCTCGACGTGCCGGCAGAAGAGGTCGAGGCTCGCCTCGGTGTAGGGGAGAGGCAGCAGGTCGTTGAGATAGACCCCGCCGATCGCGCTCCACGCCAAGTGCTCTGAGACGAGCATCGGCTCGATCCGCTCGATCAGCGCCTTGAAGCGGCCAAGATGACCGCGATCGAGCTCGTCGGCGCTCCCCAAGGACAGGGCGACGCCGTGAAGGCTCACCGGATAGTCGCGCCGCAGCTCGAGGAGCCGGTCCAGCGCCGGCGTCTCCGCCATGTAGTTCTCGGCATGCACCTCGAGGAAGCCGAGTTCGGGCCGGGTGGCCGCGATCTCCGACACATGCGGCGAGCGCAGGCCTATACCCACGCTGCAACTTGGGATCGGTCGACTCCTGGTCATGATCGCGGCCCCACCCGGTCCTTGTGGTTAGGCCCTCTTGAGGCTGCCGCCGGCGATCTTCGTGCAGGTGCCTACGGGGACGTAGACCCAAGAATTCGCGTCCCGAGCCTGCTTGGATTCGCCGGCGCAGGAATGTGTCGCGGTCTGGCAGTCGTTCTGCGAGGCGGCCGCGATGCCATAGCACTTCTCGGCCGTGAACTGCGGCGTTGGCGCTGGGCCCGCGCTTGCCAGGAGCGGCAACGCAACGACCGCGGCAAAAGCGGCGGCGGCAAGCGAGACCGATTTGTTGTCGAACTGCATGATGTAGTCCTTTGCTTGGGTTGAGATTGGCCGGGGAAAGGTTCTTGTCGTGGCTCTGCCCGCCGACGCCCGGACGCCGGCGGAACGGTGGGTGAAGGCGGTGAGGACACCCAAGGTGAAGGCGCCGTCCGCGCTACCGATGCGACATAGCGTTTTTGCGGAGGTAGGGCATCCGACGGCCGTTCTGTCATGTTCCAGCCGGCCACTGAACGCGCGGGCTAACCCCACCTCGGCTTCCAGGCGCCGGGGTCTGCAATCCGAACGGTGCTTAGTCCAGGCGTTCGACGATCGGGCAGTTATTGACCACACCGATACTGCCGAAAGGCGTGCCATTCGGCCCAGTCAGCAGGCCATCCTGCACGTAGGTCAAAATTTGGAACTCTTCGCGCAACTGCTGGCGGTAGCCTGCCGCGACCGCGGCCGGCGTCCATTCGTACAGGTTGACGTCCCAAGCCGGGCTGTAGTCGAGAGCAAGCGTCGGGATCCCGCCAAGTGTGTTGTTGGGCCGGAACCCATCGGTGATGGCGGCGTCGAGACCCTGGCGCTGCGGGTTCGCGCAGTCCATTTCGCCGTTTTCAGCAATGAAGATGCGCTCGATTGGGCTGTTGAAGCTGTCGTCGCCGCCGGTCGGGAGTTGACCCAATAGAGGAGCGTAGGTCGCGCCCTCGATCGCGGCAACGGTGGGATCGCTCGAGTCCATCGAGATATACCAGACCGGTCGGCCAAAGCTGAAGCCGTTGATGGCCTGGATCGTAACGGTCATCCCAATAGGGTCGATGGCGACGACCTCATCGTGGACTTTCGTGTAGTCGACGTTCCCGTTCGGGAAATTAATGGCAGCCGCTGGCACGTTGAACGCGACGATCGGCGCGTTGTAGATGATCCCTTCAAGGTCCACCAACGGGCTGTAGTCCTTGTCCCCGACCGACCCGGGCTGCGCTTGTGCCGGCGGATAGGCATTCGGCGTGCCTGGGGTGAGAACTCGGTGCGGGGCGAAGTTGACGCTTCCCTTATCGAAATACACCACGTTCTCTGGGCCAAAATGGGCAGTCCGCGCTCCGATTGCAGCGAATTGGAGCTTGGCCGAAAAGTTTAACCCGAGTTGGGCGGCCT
Source organism: uncultured Alphaproteobacteria bacterium (assembly GCA_963736715.1). Taxonomy (GTDB): domain Bacteria; phylum Pseudomonadota; class Alphaproteobacteria; order ATCC43930; family CGMCC-115725; genus AP-15. Next base: position 7,315 of record CAVTQA010000057.1, read on the forward strand.
GCCCTTCATCGCTGACATCGGTCAGGATGTACCATACCGGGGTCTTGGTTCCGGTGATGTAGCCGAGATAGAGCGGCAAGTTTATAGTCCCGTTGATGGCGTCGAGTGTCCCCGACTTCAGCTCTTGTTCGGGTCCGACCAAACTTGGATTGGTTTCCGACGGCGGCGGCCCAAAGTAGCTGAGGGGAACGCGTGTTCCGATGTTAGCTGAGGCCGGGAACACGTTACAACCGGGCCCGTTGCTGTCGCGCGGTCCTGGTCCCGGACCATCGATAACAGCAGCAAACGTAGGCAAACCCGTCACCGCGAGAAGGCAAAGCGCCCCCAGGGCCGCCGGCAAATAATTTAAGCAGCCGACAAACATGTCCGATATCCTCGGCTGAGTGACACCGATCGCGTCGTTATCAGTTTCGACACCGAAGGGTCGATGCTTGTTACGATCTTCGAGTGAGACGGATTTGCTGTCGAACTGCATGGTGCGTTCCATCCACAGGTGGGGGTGACCGGGAAAAGGTTCTTGTCGCTGCTCCGCTCGCCGGCCCGGACGCCAGCGAAACAGTCGGTCGTGCGCCGCTCCGGCGGCGGTCACATGTAGACAGTCTGGAGATCCACGGTGGATTCGACGCCGAGGCGGTCGAAATGAGCGTCGAGCCATTGCTCTGCTCGCCGGCGGCCGGTGTCGCGCAGGCTGGTCAGGAAATCCCAGTCGGCGTCGAGCTTGCTCGCGATGCTGAGCTTTGCGATCACGTCATCGGCTGCGATCGTGTGGATGCGCATGCGCCGGAGCGACCCGTCGACGACGGTGCCGTCATCGATCAGCCGAGTGACGAACCGGATCGCCCGCATCTCCCGCAGCAGCGAGGAATTAAAGCTGATCTCATTGACGCGATTGAGGATCTCCAGAGAGCTGTGCGGCAGCTCGTCCCTCCGCATCGGGCTGAGTTGCACGATGAGGACATCGCTGCTCGAGCAGTTGTAGATCAGCGGGAAGATCGGCGGGTTGCCGGCGTAGCCGCCGTCCCAATAAGCCTCGCCGTCGATCTCGACGGCCTGGAAGAGGAACGGCAGGCAAGTCGAAGCAAGCACCGCGTCGACACCGATCTCGGAATTGTCGAATACCTTGATCTTTCCGGTGCGCACGTTCGTGGCCGCCAGGTACAGCTTGATCGGGCAGGTCGTCGGGCTCAGCGCGGCGAAATCGACGCTGTCGAGCAGGACCTGCCGCAGAGGATTGCAGTTGAGCGGGTTGAACTCGTACGGCGAGAACAGCCGCGTCATCAGTTCGAAGAAAACGAAGCCCGCCGATTGCGCCATCGAGTGATTGCCGAGCAGGCGTTCCAATAAGGTGGGCTGCAGCGGGCTCGTCGATGCCGCGTGGCTGATCCGGTGCCACAATCTGGAGAGCGCCTTTTTTGCGCCTTCATGGCCAGCCGCGGCCATGCCCGCAGCGAGAGCGGTCGCATTCATCGCGCCGGCACTCGTCGCGCTGATGCCGTCGAACCGGATGCGTTCGTCCTCGAGCAGGCGGTCGAGAACACCCCAAGTAAGGGCGCCGTGCGCGCCGCCGCCTTGCAGGGCCAGGTTGATAGACTTGATCTCGACCTTTCTGGTCGGCGTCCTATGGGGGATCGTCGACGGCCCCATCACCACGCTGCCGTCCATCTTGTCCGCTCCTTGTCGAGCCGCCGATGCGCGAAAGCCGCACCTGTCGTTCACGGAGAAATGTACGGAGCGGGATTGACCGGCGGAAATGCCGACTGGGTATTATCCGGATGCGCGCCGGTTATCGCGCTTGTCGCGGCGCGGAAATTTTTACTGTCGGTTGGAGATGGTCAGCTCGCCGGATGTCATCTTTTCGAACAATTCAGCGGCGCGCTCCGCAATCTGATCGACATAGCCAATCGGCGCGCTCCAGCCGAGCGGCCCATCAGCAATGCAGCAGAAACATCGCGATGATACTCAATGGGCATTTCCGCTGACCTCCAATTATTCCGACACTGCGCCAAGGAGCGGAAGCGGCCGATCACAGTGCGACCGAGAACGAAAGCAGGGGGAAACGTCGATGCATTGGTATGTATCCTATCGGACCGGCGGGTCCATGGTGATGCATGTATTCAAGAGAAGGGAGCACGCCATCGTTGCCGCGTGCGGGTGTCTCAATCGCGGTTATCACGATGCGCTTGAAGTCGGGCCAATGCTGGGATCCCCGGAAGGAAAGGTGCTCGACGAGCGAGCCATCCGACGGATCCGGGATGAAAACCCTGGAGCAGCGACGCCCGATTCAGCCTTTCGGGCGGTATCGACGACAAGCCCAAGAACCGGACGCGAGGCACCCGGTGCGTCGCGGGATACTCGATGTGAAAGCGGGTAGAACTAGGAGGTTGACGCAATGCATTGGTTTCAAACCCAACCGTCCAGAACAGTAAAGGGATCACCACCCGCGACCTTGGCGCCCGCGCTACAGTTTTTGCGTGTGCAGCCATCGCATCCTTTGGCTTCGCGTCCGGACACTGAAGGCGCAAGAAGTTTCGGACCAATCCCGATTGCGGAAGCGACCGACGCCCTAAAGCACATCACGCGACATCGAACTGGGTCGCGCCTATTACACAACTACAAACCGAGGTGAGTCCATGTGCACAAAATGCCTGAGGCGTTCAGCCGCCTTAGTCCTCCTGGGCTCGGCGCTTTCCGTCGCCGGTGGTGCTCCCGCCAAAGGCGCCACTTTCGGGGGAGTGGTTTACGTCGAGACCAACAACAGCACCGCTGGTCAGAATGGAGTCCTTGCGTTCAGCCGAGACCGGTTCGGGCAGCTGAAAGAGTTGCCGGGTTCGCCGTTTGCGACGAACGGCACCGGCGTGATCGACCTGACTTTCGCGCTCGGGCCGTTCGCTAATGATCAACCCGTCATCGCCAACCCGGAACACACGCTGCTTTTCGCGGTCAACGAGGGCTCGAATAGCGTCGCTGTCTTCTATATCGGCGGCGACGGCGCACTGACGCCGGTTGCCGGCTCGCCGTTTCCTTCCGGCGGATTTCAGCCGGTTAGCCTATCGCTGCTCGGCAACACTCTGACGGTCGTCAACAAGAACGAGGACCCGGCGCAGGCGAGCGCGGAAGCCGTAGCACAGCCCAACTACACGACCTTTCGGGTGGCGGATGACGGCCAACTCTTTCCGATCGCCAACTCGACCATCACCGCGACCGCTTCTCCCAGCCAAGCCCTCAGCGTCGTCTTGGAGGATTCGTTAATCGAGTCCCGGTTTGGCACAAGTGAAGACAAAGATGATTCGGGCCTCGTGTTCGGAGCCGATTTCGAGGGCGGCAACCTGCAATCGTTCCAACTCGGGCGCAATGGCATCCTCCGGCAGAACCCGCCACAGCCGCTGCCGTCGGCTCCGTTCGTCGGCCAAACATTCGAAGGCGGCCCCGCACCCGCCTTGCCGCTGGGCTTGGGCGTCCATCCGCAGTTGCCGATCCTCTATGTGGGCTTCGTCACCATCAACGAGATCGGCATCTATTCGTTCAACCGTGAGGGCACGCTCAACTTTATCCGCACGGTCGACAATCCGTCTCAGGGCGGCAATTGCTGGATCGCGATCAACCGCGAGGGTACGCGGATGTATGCAGTGGATACCGGCTCGAACCAGATCACGGTTTACGACATCGCCACCGATCCTCTGACACCCCGGGCGCTTGCCGTAACCCAGTTGGCCGGCACGGGACGAGCTTTCGAGTTGGCTCTGAGCGACGACGAACGTTATCTGCAAGCCATAAGCCAGCAGGGCGATGCCACCGGGTCGGTCGCCGACAACACGCTGCATGTACTGCGCGTGGACAGCAACGGCTTGCTTACGGAAGTACAAACGGATTCGCTGACCCAGTTCGTGTCTAATCCCCCGGCCGGGACGCGCTGGATGGGCGTGGTGGCCTTCTGACGGGCGGCGAAATCAAATCTCCATCGTCGACGCCCGGACGCCGGCGGAACGGTCGGCCAAGGTGGCGCTCTCCGTGATGCTGCCGTTCTCGGGCAGGCGGTCGGCAACTCACGCGCCGCCGATGTGACACAACCTTTTCGCCGAGATGATGGTCAAAATTAATCCAGTTGTAGAGTCCGTTCCGAGAGTTTTGTCGCCAGTTGCTGGCGTTAGCGCACGTTTAATCCGGGTGCGCTGCGCTCGCGTCCTGCTAGGCTCCAGCCGGCCGCCCAACGCGCGGCCTTAACCCCACCCCCGCCTCCAAATCCATATATTAGAGCGGCCGGACCAGAACGGCAAGGCAACCGGGCAACGCGGGTACTGAGAAAGCGAAACCCCTTGCCATCGCCGGGAGCCTGGTCTATTTTAGCGCGATCGTTCTAAAATCCCAAAATCAGGAGTTTGCAGAACGAGCTGGACGCCTTGCGAGCAGACTTTGTACGCCAAGCGCCGCCCGGCGGGCAGGACTCTACAAAAAGGAATTGGCATGTCCGAACGGTGCTGGGTCCAAGCGTTCGACGATCGGGCAGTTATTCACGAGCGGTCGCAGATGGCGAGGTGCACAAACTTATCCTTAACCCAGGGACCGGCATCCGCTAGGGGCCGTCTGACACCCAATCACGACGTTACCGGCTCTTCGTCGTTCACGAAGAGATGTACGGAGCGGAATTGACCGGCGAAAATGCCGACTAGGTATTATGCGGATGCGCGCCGGGTATCGCGCTGTGTGCGGATCATGGAGGATTGTTAAGCATGGAGATGCATCAGGTGCGCTATTTCCTGGCGGTCTGCGAGACCCTGAACTTCACGCGCGCCGCAGAGAACTGCAACGTCTCCCAGCCGGCGTTGACGCGGGCTGTGCATAAGCTCGAGGAGGAGCTCGGCGGGCTGCTGCTGCGGCGCGAGAACAACCTGACGCATCTGACCGACTTCGGGCGCCTGGTTCGGCCGCATCTCGAGCAGATGATGGCGCAGGCCGAGGCGGCCAAATCGACAGCGACGCAATTCCTGCGCATGGACAGCGCGCCGATCAATCTCGGCGTGATGTGCACGGTCGGACCGATGCGCTTCATGGGCTTTCTCGCCGAGTTCCGCATGACACATCCGGGTTGCGAGGTTACGCTGATCGAAGGGGAACCCGGGCACCTCGCGGAGCTGCTCCTCGACGGCAAGCTCGATCTCGCCGTGATGGCGCAACCGGAAGCTTTCAGCGACCGGATCGAGGTCCGCCCGCTGTACCGCGAGCGGTTCTGCGTCGCCTTCCCGATGGGCCATCGCTTCCGGGAAAAGAACCGGGTCCGCATCCCCGACGTCGCCGGGGAAACCTATCTCCTGCGGATCAATTGTGAATATCGGGACCACCTGAACGAGCGCTGCCGCGAGCACGGATTCGCGGTCCAGATCGGCTTCCGCAGCGAGCGTGAGGACTGGATTCAGATGATGGTCGCCGCCGGGTTTGGCATCTGCTTTATCCCGGAGTTTTCGCCGACCATCCCCGGCGTCCTCACTCGAACTCGTGGCCGATCCGGAAGTGGTCCGCGAGGTCTCGCTGGTATCGATTGCCGGCCGGCGCTTCTCGCCGCCGGTTGCCGCCTTCGCCCGCGCGATTGGGGGGCACAGGTGGCCGGAGCCCGACGAGATACCAGCAGCCTGGACCGTTAACCGTTGAAATCTGTTAGAATTCGACCTCGCCGCCGGCGGACTGGTTAAAAATGGAAATCATTCATTGGGGGATCGAATGAGTGATATCTGTGCTGTTCGAATTCCCCAAAGAACCGCGACCCGCTATTCTGGCGCCCGGTTCATAGGGGTCTTTCAAGGAGGATTTGA
>CAVTQA010000058.1:0-44914 GCA_963736715.1 uncultured Alphaproteobacteria bacterium
CTACGGATCTGGGGGTTAGGGGTTCGACTCCTCTCGGGCGCGCCAATCTTTCCAAAGAGTTTAGAGGAAACGGCACCGAGGTCGGCCGGCCCAAATGGGAACTTGCGGGTCGCAAGCAGACCCCGCGACGCTCTTGGCCGCGTTTATCTGCGGCGCGGAGCCGAATTGCCGCAGATCTACCGCCGCCGACGGCGCGGCGCGGCCGGACTTTTGGCGCGGACCAGTTAGGTGGGCGGTGTCGACCGGCCGGTCAGCGGTGCTCGCTCGGCACGTATACGGTACTCGGGCTCGTGACAAATGGGCTGCTCGGCCCGTTGCCGGACTGCGGTGCAGAGAACTGGAGCCTCAGATTGCCGGGTAATCCGAAAACCGTTCCTCCGGATTGCCCGTTCGACATCTTGTCCGCGAGTTCATCCGGGTCGGCCAGGCGGTTGCTCATCGTCTCGGGATTGACCGGCTGGGTCGTAAATGCCGACGCGCCTTCCGCTTCCGACAGAAGGGCCACTACTCCAGCAAGCAGAATCAGCGTTCTATTCATCGAACCCCCCTGAGAACGACAGGATTATACGCGTCGGGTGGCTCAGTGTCATCCGCCTTCTAGGGGGGCTGCGGTCGCACAGAGCCTGCCGCGATGAGCTCGCCGGCGCGCCGATTGCAACTCGCGCGCGCAACTCCTATGAGATGCCAGCCGCTCCGTGCATGATGATTTCGCAGGCTGCCGACCTAACTGCCAACGTGTTCGCGGGACGGAACGCCCTTTGATGCACGAAGTGTCAAGAAGGAGGCGCGATGTGCGCTGGGTGATTATCCATTGGTTTGAGCTGGGTGCCTTGGCTCTACTTTCCCTCAACCTTTGGTTCGTCTCTTCGGTATTGAACGCTTTGAGGGAGACGAATTATTGGCTTGCCTTTCTGACCCGCGTTCGGTGGGACGAGACAGAAGGGCCAAAACATGCAAACGAGGGCCAGAGCAGTCCCCCGTAGTGACACCTTTTTGACCGCCGGGGCGTAGGATCGAAGCGGGCTTGGCGTCTAATCCGGCCGGCCAAGCCCGTGTGGGGAGCGGCGCCGAGAATGTCCCCCAACCCGGCGCCGCTCCTTCCCGGATGCCGCGCCGTCGCCAGCGGTCCTTGACGTCAATCACCAATGCGGGGCGGACCACGGCGTTCACCCCAGCAGCGACCCGGCAGCGTCCTGCCTCCTACCAAAGAAACCGGTTCCGCAAAGGACGCCTGCTTGACACGGGCCGAGGTACTGTACTGGCAGGATTTGATTTAAATCCACGGGAGCTTGATTTCTTGGCCACACGGTGTCCGCGCGAGTGTACCCCACCTGCGTTACGTCACCAAGGCGAACCACCAGGCGCCGTGCCTTCCGAGGACCAGAGCGCTAGGGAGGAGTAAATGAGTTTTGAAACGACTAGCCTGCTGCTGAACTGGATGGAAATGGGGGCGTTGCTGGCGATCCTGTTCCGCCTTTCCAGCACTTTCGAGCTGATCGCCAGTACACAGCGCGAGCTGAGGCGAGCGATCCATCGCGAACATCGCGCCGCCGAGCTGCACATTGCCAACAGTGTCGATGGGCCGGGGGTCCCGTGCGCTTTCCGGTCGCGGCAGGCGCCGGGCTACACCGAGGGCACGGGGCGTCCCGACGATCTGGCCCGCCCATCGCCGTAAACTAAGTGCCGTAAGCTAAGCGGCGGTTGAGGGTAATGCCGTCGCGCGCACGGTGGGTGGCGGCGGTGTTTCGGCTTCCTCTCAAGGTCTATCAGCAGCTCAGCGCTCGGGCTGAGCCGCCGCCGCGCTCCGGCGTAGCGTGTCGATAAAGCTGATCAGATAGGGCTTCCACACCGCCGCGTAATAATGGGTAAAATGCCCGTGCGTCTTGTCGCTATATGGGATCAGCACGTAGCGACCGTTCTGAATTTTCTCCATTGCGCGCTCGACCGTGCCCAGCTCGGGCGGGTTGGCGACGTCCTCGACCGTGTTGATCAGCAGCACCTTGGCTTTGATCTTCGGCAGATCGGGCTCGGGGCTATAATCCTCGATCAATTCGATGGCCCATAACGAGTCATTGGCGTCGCCCTTGGCGATGCGCGCCACGCGCTCGTCATAGAGCGTGTCGGCGGCCGCGCGCGTCGGCGCCATTTCCTGAATGCGCGCGGCGCTCTCGGGCATGAACGACCCCGCCGCCGCGCTGTAGATGTAATGGGTCGGGTTCTTGTCGTAATTGCCGTTGTTCCAGTCGGGGTCATGACGGATCGCCTCGGCCGCGGCGCGGCGCATGATCCAGTTGCGGCCGCTGATCTCGACCGGCTGACAGGAGAGCCCGACGATGCCGTCCATCAATTGAGGATACATCTCGGCCCACATGAAACTGTGCATGCAGCCGAGCGAGCTGCCGATCACCAGGCGCAGATGGGCAACCCCGAGCCCCTCGGTGACCAGCCGGTGCACGCTGTCGACCATGTCGTGATAGCGGTAATGCGGGAAATTGCCCTTGAGCCCGTCGGAGGGCTTGCTCGAGCCGCCGCGACCGAGCGCGTCGGGGATGATGATGAAGTATCGACCTGCATCCAAAGGCTGTCCTTGCTGGAACAGCTCGTCGGCCAGGGTTGGCCGCAGCCAGTTGGCCCCGGTGCCGGTATTGCCTTGCAACAGCAGAACGCCGTTGACGATCTCGCCGGCCCGTTACGCTCGGCAGAGCCGAGCGTGCGGTAGTGCAGTTTCAGCTGAGACAGGGTTTGGCCGCTGGCGAATTTATAATCCTTTATAGTGAAATCGCCCTCCTGGTAATTGGGCCAGTTCGTGTTTTCTGGTGCGGCTAGCGCGGGTGCGGCAATGCCAATGAGGGCAGCGGCAACGGCGGCACGAATAGACATGACAAAGGCTACTCCCAAGTGAGTGATAACCCGCAAATCCAGCAGCGCCGATCAAGCTTCGAGGCGGCGCGCGAATTTGGCGATATCGATGACGGCACGGGAATGCGACCCGGCCCCGATCTCCTTGTCGCTCTCTGTCGCGCGCACCCGGAATTCGACCCGCCGCCCGTCGACTTTCGTGACCTCGGCCTCGCCGGTGACCGTGCGTCCGACCGGTGTGGCTGCCAGGTGGCGGACATTGACTTCGGTGCCGACCGCACTTTCGCCAGGGTCGAGATAAGTCTTGATCGCATTGAGCGCGGCGTTTTCCATGACCATGATCATAACGGGCGTGGCGAACACCGCGGGCAGCATCGCATCCTTGAACCGGTTCGCGAGATGCTCGGGCTGGACCAGAAGTGAAAACGAGCCTCTGGCCCCAATTGGTATCTGCTTCATGGCATAGGCTCCAGCGGGCTCAGCGGGCGAGGTTTCAAGTTCATTCATATCCGGGCGGCGGCGTGAAGCCGCCGATCTCATCGGCGAGTAGGCGGGCGAACTCAATCGTCGTCGGGTCTTCGCCTTCCGCCCCGATAATCTGCAGTCCGACCGGCAAGCCTGCCGCGGTCAGGCCGATCGGTGCGGCAGTAGCCGGCAGATAGGAGAGGCTCGGCAATCCGGCCCAAAAGCGCTGGTCGCCATAGGGGATCAGCCGTCCGTTCACCGGGATCAGCCGCTGGTCGCGATCCGGATTGTGGTCGTGCGGGACGGCGGCGGTGGCAGCGACCGGCGTCAGCAGCACGTCGAAGCGCTGGAAGAAATCACGCCAGGCATAACGCAATTTATTGCGCGCCTCGTTGGCGATGCCCCAGGCTCGGTGATCGAGCGTGGCGCCCCGTGCCAAGGTTGCTCGAAAGCTCATGTCGTCGGCTGAAATCGTCGCGGCGATTTCCTTTTGTGCGGCGAAATCCGCCTCGCTGATGCGCGAGGCAGTGGCCGCGCGCAACAGGGTCATGAACAGCAGGTGATGTTCGGCATCCCCGATATCCGGCCGGGCGTTCTCGTCGACCGAGGCGCCGGTCCGCGCGATCGCGGCAACCGCCGCGTCGAAACGTTCGCGCACGCTGGCGTCGACCTCGGAGAGTGCCGAGGTAGCCCACGCCGCCACGCGGAACTCGCCGAGCGTGCGGCAGCGCGGCGACGGCAATTCGAGCCGCCACGCCGCCTGTTGCAACACGTCCGGGCCGGCGAGGACGCGCAAGGCTAAGGCGATATCCTCGGCATGGCGTGCCATCGGACCGACCACTGAAATATCGGTCGGCGTCACAGTCGCCGCGGGCGCATGGCCGCGCGACGGGATCAGGCCCCAACTCGGCTTATGGCCATAAACGCCGCAGTAATGAGCAGGATTGCGCAGTGAGCTGGCGATGTCGCTGCCCGCGCCCAGGGCGGAGAGCCCGGCAGCCAATACCGCAGCCTCACCGCCCGACGAGCCGCCCGGCCCGCGCGAGAGATCCCAGGGGTTGTTCGTGGTCCCGTGAATCTCATTGTAACTTTGCGAATCCATCAGCATATACGGGACATTGGTCTTCCCGAACACGATCGCGCCGGCCTGCAACAGGCGATCGACCACAACGGCGTTGCTCGTCGCGATGTTGTCCTTCCACAGCGGATTGCCAAAGGTGGTCGGCAAACCGGCGACGTTGAAGGATTCCTTGACGGTCATCGGGATGCCGTGCAGCGGGCCCCACACCTCGCCCTTGACCAGCGCAGCATCGGCATCGCGGGCGCGCTGGCGGGCGGCGTCGATTTGCCAGGCGATGATTGCATTGAGCGCCGGGTTATGACGCTCGGCGCGCGCGAGGTAGAAGTCGAGCAATTCAAGGCAGCCGATGCGGCGGTCGCGGATCTCGACCGCCAGCCGAGCGGCGGAACCAAAGGCGCGCACGTCCATCTCGCTGTCCTCACTAGGCTGTAACATGCCACCCTACCAGCGGTTCGGAGCGGATGCCAATCGCGCCTGCGGTCTTTGCTTGTCCTACCCTGGCGACAGCGCCTGCCCACGGCGCCTCGGGCGCGCGGCCCTCGATCCTCAGATCTCGATCTCGGCGCCGAGCTCGATGACCCGGTCCGGCGGGATGCGGAAGAACTCGGTCGGCCCCGTCGCGATGCGCAAGAGGCCGGAATAGAGGCGCTCGCGCCATCGTGCCATCCCCGGCCGCGAGCTCGATTTGACCGTTGGGGCGCCCGACGAAGAACAAGAGCTGGTTTGGATCGACTGTCAGCCCTGGGATTTCCGCCCGGCTCAGCGGCCATCGTTCCGGTAACCGCGAAACCGCAGGCGGAGGCGAGGCCGCTCGATCTTTGGAACCCAAGCACCAGAGCAGCACCGCAATCAAGAGCGGCCAATTGACCTGTGAAATATAGATCTGGCCCTGCGCAAGCGCCGAGGTCTGGAAGGGATGGCAGATTGGGGACGCGCCACCGCCTCTGCTGTGGGCGCTCCGCCCGCCGCAGTTTGATCCGTTGCGGGCTGAATGGTAGGGGCAGGCGCACGGACGGCCGGTCGATGTGTAAGCGGCAACGCTTTGGTCGATGATCTGTTTGCGTATCTCGCTATCGTCCGGCTGCTCGCGCGCGACTGCTGGCGCGGTAAAAATCAGAAGAAAAAGGGCAGCAGCGACGGCGGGATATGACCGTCATGGGCGTCCCCCTGTTTTCTATATGTTGTGCCTATCCTCCATGTTGTGCCTATCCTCCGCTTTCGGTTCAGTCTTGCGGTGCATTCTCGTGCTTGTCGTGCCAGCCAAATTCCGCGCCGGTGCAGTGGATGCCGTCACGGGAAATGTCGGCGACGATGCCGCCGTCTTCGTCGAGATCAAGCCTGACATCGATTTCCAATATTTGGCAGCATGCTCGACTGCGAGAATGATGCGGGTGTCGGTCTGCTCGGTGATCTGAAGTTTCTTGGTCATGGCTCGATCTCCTTTGTTTCGGTCGCTTGATTGCGACATGCAAAAGAGGAAATCGCCCTGCTGAAGCCGCGAATTGCAAAAGGCGCGCTTCAAAAATCAAGATCTTCGCACTAAAATTAAACCCATTGAAACGCTTCCACTTTTTTGATGCAGAATTTTGGTATAAAACCAACTTTTAGTTTACGGCTATGCGCGGTTATCAACCACGGGTCGGAGCGTTGACGCCCAGGTGGGCCAGCCCGGCGCCGCCGGCGCGGGCAAAGTGTTCCACGAGGTGGGCTCCCGAAGGCGTGACAGAGCCTCCGCGTTGAGAGAGGCACCACTACGGCGGTTCCCTCCTTAACGCGATCGCTAACCCGCATTTTTAAAAAAAGGGGTTAGGTAGACGGAGTGTCGACTCCCTCGCCCCGCTTGCGGGGAGAGGGTGGGGTGAGGGGCAAGCCTCCGAGCCGGAAGGATAGCAGCGTTGCGGGGCAAGGACCAAAGGCGCACCGAGCGGGCACGATCGTTGCGGCGCGCCCTCACGCCAGCGGAATTCGCGTTGTCGTCCACGCATCCGCGGCCGGCAACTTGGCGGCTGCAAGTTCGTTCGCCAAGAGCCGATTGGCCGGTATTACGTCGACTTCGTTTGTCGAGACCGGCAGTTGATCGTCGAACTCGATGGCGGCCAGCATGCGGAACGCCCCGAAGACGGGCAGCGCGACAGCGAGCTATGCGCGCTTGGCTATCGCGTGATCCGCTTCTGGAATAACGATGTCATCGATAACCTTGATGGGGTTTCTCGAAACGCTCGAGTCCGAACTCGAAAAATCGCCCCTCACCCCGCCCTCTCCGAGCAAGCGGGGCGAGGGAGATGGAGACTCCTGGTAAGAAATCCGGACTTAGTGTGACCGAATACCCGCAGTCGAACCGCCATCGACCGGAAGAGCCACGCCGGTGATGAAACTAGCATCGTCAGATAAGAGGAAGGCAATCGCTGCCGCGACCTCTTCGGGTTGACCTTCGCGACCAATCGGATGAGCCGCGCGAATCCGCTGCACGTTTTCGGGGTCCTCGAACATGGGCGCCGTCATCGGCGTACGGATCATCCCTGGCACGACGGCATTGACGCGGACGCCGAGCGGTCCGAGTTCCAATGCCATCGTCTGGGTGATCCCCACGACCCCGTACTTCGACGCGGCATAGGGGAGGCGGTTGGGCACACCCCTGATCCCGGCCGCTGAGCTCAGGTTGACGATTGCCGCCTGTGTTTGCGCTTGCCTCACGGCGCGGGCGAAAGCCTGGCACATGTTGAACGTGCCTTCGAGGTTGACCGACAGGACCTTGCGCAAAACCTCGGGATCGGTATCCAGAACGCTGCCCACTCCCCGGATGCCGGCGCTGTTGACCAGCCCATCGAGTTTTCCGAACCGTCGAACCGCTCCGGACACGAACGCGGCCACCTGGTCCCGGTCCGAAACGTCGACGCCGACCCCATAGACCCTTTCGCTGTTCCCGAGTTCGGAAACGACCTTATCGACCTCTTCCTTCCGCACGTCCGCGGCGGCGATCGACGCGCCTTCTGTGAACAGCCGCCGGACGCAAGCCGCGCCGATACCGCTGCCGGCGCCGGTCACCAAGACAGTCTTGTCTTCAAAGCGTTTCATTCAAACACTCCCTACGTTGGTCTTCCTTGGAATAACCTACTTAGAGCGCGCAAGGAGCCGAACTAGTCCCAAAAATCGGCATGGACTTATGACCAGAGGCGATAAATGCTACGAACGGCTCGACTTTACGGTGGTCGGCCCGGCTGTCAACGAGGTCGCCCGCATCGCGGCGATGTGTCGGTCGGTGGAGCGCAACGTGCTCCTCTATCAGGCGTTTGCAGACGCGGCGGCAAGAGCGGAACGTGATCGGCTGGTTTCAGTCGGCCGTTATGCACTCCGCGGCGTCGAGCGGCCGCAGGAACTGTTGACGCTCGATCCGTTGTGGACCGTGTGAACGATGCCAGCATGAAGCCTTTTGTGATCTGCCATATGGTCGCGAGCGTGGACGGCCGCATCCTGATAAGCCGGTGGCGGCCCAAAGGGGTCGGCGCGGGATTGTTCGAACGCTTGCACGAGCAGCTCGGCGGCGACGCCTGGCTCGTCGGCCGCGTCACCGGTCAGGAATTCGCCAAGGGGGAGACTTATCCCAATCACATAGACCGGACCTATCCAAGGAAGCCCTGGTTCGCCCGGCCCGATGCAGACGCCTACGGTGTCGTGCTCGACGCGCACGGCAAGATCGCCTGGGGGCGCTCCGACATCGGCGGCGACTCGATCGTCGCCGTGCTGACGGAACAGGTCTCCGACGCCCATCTCGCCGGATTACGCAAAAGATGGCGTCTCCTACATCTTCGCTGGCGAGCAGGAGCTCGATCTGGGGCTCGCGCTGGAGATCCTCAATCGGGAGCTCGGGGTCAAACGCTTGCTGGTCGAGGGCGACGGCGCGACCGGCGCCTTCCTTCGAACCGGCCATCAACGAGAGTAGCCTCGTGATCTGTCCGGCCGTGGACGGCGCGAAAGGCACGTCGAGCGTCTTCGCCTCCAGCGATGAAGATGCCGGCGCGCCAGTCCCGGTCGGCTCGATGACACTAGAAACCATCCGGGTGCGGAATTGCCGGCGATATTGAATTGCCGGGCAACGCCCGTGTGCGGATCCACGGCGACGATGCGACCGTGCCGGTGCTGGCCAAAAACAAGGCCGTGACCGGGCGGCTGTGGACCGCCGCTTTCGCGAGGGCAGGCTCTATGTCCGAGATGACCGGCCCTTTGGCGGCGGCAATCCGCCGGCCGCCATGTTTTTCTATTCGCGCGGCCGCGGCGGCGAGCATCCGCGCCGGCATCTTGCGGCTGGGCCGGCATCTTGCGGGCTGGGCCGGTATCCTGCAGGCCGACGCTGGCGCCTGTCCTCGGGCCGGCCAACGGCCGGACCCGGGGGCCGGGTTTGGCGAATTGTACGAGGCGCGGCGAAGTCCGCGGCCCATTACCGAAGCCGCGTGCCAGGCCCACGGCCGGCGCAAGTTCTTTGTGCTGGCCGATCTGAGGCAGGGGCCACTCAGGGGCCACTCAGGGGGCACTGGCGAATCGAGGCCGTTCGCCGCATCGACGAGATCTTCGCCGGCGAGCGCGAGATCGACGGTGCCGGGCCTGAGTGCCTGGCCTGAGCGCCGGGCCTGAGCAGCGGCATGGTGCGCGCGCTCGGCCGTCCGACAGGAACGGATCAATCCGCTGGTTGCCGCATGGGAAAGCGGGATGCGAACCGCGCGCGCCCGGCTACCGCGCCCCGCCGACCACCGCCGCCGACAAACCACCAGCAACTACCGGCTGATCAGCCCACGATCCCTCGGCCCACGGCCCTCGCCGGATGGATACCCTGCTACCAATCGGGACGGCGGCATGAACGCGCCGAGACCGAGCGCTTCCGGCGCTTCGCGCGTGGTGAGCTTGTCGCGCGCGACAAGCTCAATCTCGACATCTTCTGGCTCAAGGACGAACCGCTCGACGACCCCAACCTCTCGCCGCCGCCCGACGAGATCGCCGCCGAGATTGTCGAGAACCTCGAAGCGGTGCTCGACCGCTTCCGCAAGATCGCGCGAGCTTACAATCTCGATGACCTGAAATTAACCATGATGGCGTGTTAGCTAAGGGAATTTAAAATCTAAGCAGTGATGAGCTTTGTTGCATGCACTTCAACCTTTGGAGGAGTTCCGCTGTAAATTCGCTGCAGATACACCCGAGGTGTAATAAAATACTCAATTTGAGATTGCGGCTCGTGGCCGGCGCCTTATTCGGAGGAAGGCGGGCGAGCGGCCGGCGGCACGCGCCTTCGCCTCGTAACGAGTCGGCGGCCAATCGGGGGGGCGCTCGAGCTCGTCGCCGGGGCGGCGGGCCAGCCATTCGAAAGCGGGGTGAGCGGCAACGCGTTCGAGAATCCAAGAAAGGTAATCGGCGTCATCGGTCGCCACGCGCAACTCCGCGTCGTCAGTCATGATTTCAGCCAGGCCGTCCAGGGTTGCGCGCGACACGATGCGGCGCTTGTGCTGCCGGCGTTTTGGCCAAGGATCCGGGAACAGGATGAACACGCGGCCGATCGAGGCCGGCGGCAACGCCGCCATCATCAAGCGCGCCGCATCGGCAAAGATCCGAACATTATCGAGCCGCCGCCGCTCGATCTGGGCAAGCAGTTTGACTATCCCGTTCTCGAACATTTCGCAGCCGATAAACCCGGTTTGCGGATGCTGCTCGGCCAGTTGCGCGAGATGCTCACCACCGCCGAAACCGATCTCGAGCCAAATCGAGGACCGCGCGGTGCCGAATAGGGCAGCGATGTCGAGGTAACCCGATGCCGGAACATGTATCGCCAGCCGCGGCAGCAATTCATTGACGAGGGTCTTTTGTCCGGGACGCAGAGCCCGCCCGCGACGGCGGCCGAAGACCTGATGGCGCCGCTCCGGCTCGCAGCCGCCTGTGCTCAGAAGGCGCGCCGCAGCTCGTCTACCAAATCCAGCCGTTCCCAGGAAAAGCCGCCATCGGGGTCCGGCCGGCGGCCGAAATGGCCGTAGGCGGCGGTCCGCCGGTAAATCGGCTTATTCAGATCGAGATGCGTACGGATGCCGCGCGGCGACAGATCCACCAGCTCCTGCAAGGCAGCAGCAAGCTTTTGTTCGTCCGCGGTACCCGCCGTATCGACATAGAACGACAACGGTTTGGCGACGCCGATCGCATAGGCAATCTGGATCGTGCAGCGTTCCGCCAACCCAGCGGCGACGACGTTCTTGGCGAGATAGCGAGCCGCATAAGCGGCCGAGCGGTCGACCTTGGTCGGGTCCTTGCCCGAGAATGCGCCGCCACCATGCGGCGCGGCGCCGCCATAGGTGTCGACGATAATCTTACGGCCGGTGACCCCGGCATCTCCATCGGGGCCGCCGATCACGAAGCGGCCGGTCGGATTGACGAGAAAATTCTCTTCCTCGCACATCCAGCCTTCCGGCAGGGTAGCGACCACGTACGGCCGCACGATCTCGCGCACCTCTTCTGTTTCAATCCGGTCGGAATGTTGGATCGAAACGACGACCTTCGCCGCACGTACCGGCTTGCCGTCGACATATTGCAGGGTGACCTGGCTCTTCGCGTCGGGACCCAACAGCGGGGTCTTTCCGGCGTGCCGTGCCTCGGACAGGGAGCGCAGGATGGCATGCGCGTAAAAGATCGGCGCCGGCATAAATTCCGGCGTCTCGCGGCAGGCATAGCCGAACATCATGCCTTGATCGCCGGCGCCCTCGTCTTTGTTGCCCGACGCGTCGACGCCCTGCGCGATATCCGACGACTGGCCGTGGATCAGACATTTGATCGCCGCCGATCGCCAATGAAAGTTTTCCTGCTCGTAGCCGATCTCGCGGATCGCATCCCGAGCCACCTCGATCAGCTTTTCGCTGGTGATCGCCGCCGGACCGCGGACTTCTCCAGCGAGCACTACGCGATTGGTCGTGACCAGAGTCTCGACGCCGCAGCGAGCCTCCGGTTCGGCCGCCAAATAGGTGTCGACGATCGCGTCGGAAATGCGGTCGCAGATTTTGTCGGGATGCCCCTCCGACACAGATTCGCTCGTGAATACGTAATCCCGGTTGGCCAAAGCACTGCCTTTCCCAGAAGCGTCAAAAATGGAGGGTAGCACTTCGCCGTTGATGCAATCTTGCCTGTTGAGCGTCAAGCCCGATTTTCCGCTCGGCCTGCCAGGCCGGGCAGAAGCGTTAATTTCCCGAAATTCGTTCGGCGCCGCCGGCAAGAGCCCTCGCGAGATCGAACAGGCGGCGGCGCAGGGCCGGGTCGTCGATCCGATAGTAGGCGCTGACCAGCTCGACGGTCTCACGCCGGCGCAGCGGGTCGGAGTCGAACGCTTCGGCCGCAGGCTCGGCAAACCCTGCCGGGATCGCCGGCGCGCGTACCGGGTCCATGTCGTCAAAAAAGAATGAGACCGGCACATCCAGCACGCGACTTAGATCATGCAACCGGCTGGCGCCGATCCGATTGGCACCTCGCTCGTATTTCTGGACCTGTTGAAAGGTCAGTCCGATCGCCTCTCCAAGTTTTTCCTGGCTGAAGCCGAGCATGTTTCGGCGGAGCCGCACGCGGGAGCCGACGTGGATATCGATCGGGTTCGGCTTGTCGCCTTTTCGGCGACCTGGGCGCCGAGCCTGTTGTTGCATCGCCATCGGTGGAACACTAGTGCAAAAGCAGCGGAAGTGATTTGATAAGGCAGGCGATCGATGGCGGTCAACAAGGAGTGTTAACAGCAGACTAAGAGTTGCGCTTGCGGGAGCCGTCAACGCAGCCGAAATGCAACCGGAAGAAGGCCGAGGCACAGGAGCCCGAGCAATATCCAATCGCCGCCGCGGGCATAGAGCGTTGCCGCCGACGTGTCTGCCGGCAGCGGGAGATCGGCATAACCAACGGTGTTCAAGTCAATCCGCGCGACAACCCGGCCCACCTCGTCAACGATCCCGCTCACGCCGTTATTCGCAACCCTTACCAGCGGCAATCCTTCTTCCACAGCTCGGGTCCGGGCGATCGCAAAATGCTGATAGGGACCGGAGGTGCGCCCGTACCAGGCGTCGTTCGTGACATTCAGTATCCACGCCGGGCGGTCGTGTTCGTCGACGATCGCGCCCGGAAATATGACCTCGTAACAGATCAGCGGGGCGAAAGGGGGAAGCCCCGGCAGATCAATTGTTTTTGGCCCAGGGCCAGCGGCGTAGTCGAGGCTTCCGGGCGTAATCTTTTGCAGAGGTAAGACCTCGCGAAGCGGTACGTACTCGCCGAACGGAACCAGATGTGCTTTGTCGTAGCGAGCGACGATGTCACCATTGCCGTCCACCGCCTCGATGCTGTTCCAGACCTGCGCGACCGGGCTCGGCGGCGGGTTTGTCCGCACCGCGCCGGTAATGACATAGCCGCGACCCGAGGCGCCGGCGGCGATCTCACGGCGATGATACGCATCGCGCCCGAGCAGAAACGGGGTAGCCGCCTCCGGCCACACCACTGCCGCGAGCTTCCGCGTCGCCGAGGCGCTGCTGAGGTCGAGGAGGAGGCGGAAATTACGTTGCGCAGCGGCCGGCTCCCACTTCATCGTTTGTGGGATCGACGGCTGGACGATGCGCAGAACATATCGGGTTTCGACAGTCGGTGTGGTCGCCAGCCGCAGCGCGCCAAGCAGGCCCGGCACAAAGATCAAGAGGCCCGCTGAAATTGCCGGGGCGAGGCGCCGGCTGGGCGAGAGCGGGTTCAGTGAAGTTGTCCCGAGAAGGGCGGGAAGCGAGGCGGCGAGTACCGTCAGGAAGCTCAGCCCGTAAATGCCGATCGCCGCGACGCTCTGCAACATCAGAATCGCCCCGGGAAATCCGCCCGACCAGGCATAGCCGATCAGATTCCAGGGAAGTCCAGTGAAGGCGTGCCCGCGCACCCACTCGGCTAAGGTCCACGCAACCGCAAACGCGAAGATGCGAGCCGTGCCCGGCAAACGCAGTTGCCTGACGGCGAGATTGGTGGCCAGCAGTGCCGCTCCGACATAGAGCGCGAACGCTCCCGGAAGCCCGGCAGCGGCGACCGGCACCAGCCACCAGAAGCTGGCGATATCGACAAACAGCGCGGCAGCGATCCAATAGAGGCCGCTGATGAAGAAACCGAAACCAAAGGCGTAACCCAAGCGGAAGGACGCCCACGGCCCGGCGCTTCCGTCATCGAGCCACAAGAGGCCGGTAAAGGCCACCGGCAGCAGCGGGGTCAAATCGACCGGCGGCAACGTCGCAGTGGCGCACACACCGAGCAAAAAGGCGAGCCCATAACGGCGCCAGCCGGATATGACGGCGACTCGATGGGCCAGGCGGCAGAGCGGAGTATCGACCCGGGAGCCGGGCCGGATCCGCAACACCAATGCCTCAGGCACCGGCTGCAGCTCCTCCCCCCGTCGCTGCCGGCGGTCGGCGTACGCGCAGGCGCTTGATCCTCCGGGGATCGGCATCGAGCACTTCGAATTCGATGCCCAACGGGTGAGAAATCACTTCGCCGCGCTTCGGCACACGCCCGGCAAGGCTCGAGACCAGCCCACCGAGGGTGTCTACCTCTTCCTGGTCTCCGTCCGGTCGCAACCGAGCGCCTTCATGCTCCTCAAGCATCTCTATCGGGGTGCGGGCATCAGCAATCAAGCTTCCGTCGCTGCGCTCGACGAGGCTCGGGCCGCCGGCCACATCGTGCTCGTCCTCGATCTCACCGACAATTTCCTCGATCAGGTCTTCGATCGTGACCAGCCCGTCGATCCCGCCGAATTCGTCGACCACCATCGCAATATGCGTTCGTGCCTGGCGCATTTGGACGAGGAGGTCGAGGATTGGCGCCGAGGGCGCGACGAACAGCACCTTGCGCAGCAGCGGCCCCAACTTCGTCTCGCGGTGCTCGGCGACCGGGCCGAGCACATCTTTCACGTGCACGAAGCCAATCACGTCGTCGAGAGTCTCGCGATATACCGGAACGCGCGAATGACCCTGCTCGACCATGCATCTTACGACCTCGGGAAACGGCGCTTCGGCATCGAGCGCCACGATGTCGACGCGCGGCACCATCACGTCGGCGGCGGTCTGATCATGGACTTTGAGGACATTGCCGATCAGCAGACGTTCGTGGCCGCTCAGAGAATGGGCGTCGTCGGCGGATGGCTCCTCGATCATCTCATCGATGGTTTCGCGCAGGCTTTCGCCATTGCGCGGGCGACGGATCAGGCGGAGGAAGTTGCGCAGACGGGAAAAGGACCGGTCGTGCCCGGATTGGCCGCTACTTCCTGGGGGCTCGGATGCGGTCATGGCTGAGCTGCCGCCCGTTGGCTTGACGACATCGGGTCGCGATAGGGATCCGGAACCCCCAGCTCGGCCAAAATCGACCTCTCGAGCGACTCCATGTTCGCCGCCTCAACCTGCGTCAGGTGGTCGTAGCCGAGGAGATGAAGCACGCCGTGCACGGTAAGATGAATGAGATGGTGCCCAATCGGCTTCTCCTGCTCGGCGGCTTCCTGCGCCACGGTTTCCAAGGCGAGCACGACGTCGCCGAGCAGAACCGGCGCGCCCGGAGGGAGCCGGGTTCCTGCTCTCCAGACCGGAAAGGCCAGCACATTGGTCGGCTGATCCTGGCCGCGATAGTCGCGGTTGAGCTGCCGTTGGCTGGTAGCGTCCGCGAGGGTGATGCCGAGTTCGACGGTGCCCTCCCACATCAGCCCCAAATCCGTCGTGCCGCGCGCCAGAGCGAGTTCGGCGGCGCCGCTCGCGAGACCTTCGGCGAAGGGACATAGCCGGGTCCAGCCGGCGCAGGCAGTTGTGACGTCGATCGTGCAGGCCAAGTCCATCAGGACTTCCCCGGCCTGGCGTCGTTCTCGCGCGCCTCGTAGGCCCGGACGATGCGGGCGACAAGTTCGTGCCGCACCACATCCCGATCGGTCAGCCGCACCGCGCCAATTCCGTCGACGCCGCTCAGGGTCTCCAGCGCCTCGGCCAGACCCGAGCGCGCTCCCGCGGGTAGATCCACCTGGGTTGGATCGCCGGTCACAACCATTCGCGATCCCTCTCCGAGCCGTGTCAGGAACATCTTCATCTGCACGGGCGATGTGTTTTGCGCCTCGTCAAGAATGACAAAGGCATGCGATAGCGTGCGCCCGCGCATAAAGGCGATCGGCGCCACCTCGATCTCGCCGGTGCCGAGGCGCCTCGCCAGTTGATCCGCTGGCAGCATGTCGTTGAGCGCATCAAAAATCGGCCGCAAATAAGGATCGACCTTGTCGCGCAAGTCGCCCGGCAGGAAACCAAGCCGTTCGCCAGCCTCGACGGCGGGGCGCGAGAGGATAATCCGCTCGACGCGGCCGGTCATCAGCAGATCTACTGCCGCAGCAACTGCAAGATAAGTCTTGCCAGTGCCGGCAGGTCCCAACCCGAAGACCAGCTCGTTGTCGCGCATCGCCTTGATGTAGGCCGCCTGGCCGGGCGAGCGCGCCGTGATGCGGCGCTTGCGGGTGCGGAACGCCGCGTCTTCTCGCCAAAGATCGAGGCTTTTGTCGCCAAGCTCAGCCTCTGCCAGTCGGATAGCCGCCTCGACCGCCGGCAAATCCACCTCCTGTCCCCGCTTCAGACGCTCATACAGTTGGGACAGGGCGAGATGGGCTGCTTCGGTAGCTGAGGCCGAGCCTGAAATCGCGAGACGGTTGCCGCGCGTGACGACCGAGACACCGAGCTGCCTCTCAATGCGATCGAGATGCTGATCGCGCTCACCATAGAGCAACGGCAGGAGCAAATTGTCGTCGAACTCGAGCTGGGTGCGCCCCTCGGCAAACTCGCCGGTGGCGGGCGACAGCTCAGTCATGTCTTAGCTACCTCTGCTAGCGAGCCCGACAGACTGTTGGCGCTCGCCGCCGTGATCAGCGCCGGAACGATCTCGCCGATCCGTTCCGCTGCCGCCTCGACATGCACGCTCTGGAGATAGGGGCTGCGCCCTGCGAGCTGTCCTTCGTATCGGCCGGGCTTCTCCAAAAGGACGGGGAGAGTGCGACCGATGCATGCTGCGTTGAAGTCGCGTTGCTGACGGGTCAACCGCAGCTGCAACTCGGCGAGCCGCTGCGACTTCACGGCTTCAGGAACTTGACATGCGACTGAAGCCGCGGGCGTGCCCGGCCGTGGCGAATATTTGAACGAGAACGACTGAGCAAATCGCACCTCGTCGACGAGGTCGAGTGTGGCCCGATGGTCCATATCGCTCTCGCCCGGATGCCCGACGATGAGATCTGTTGAAAGGGCAAGATCGGGGCGGGCGGAGCGCAGCCGTTCGACGATCCGACGATAGTCGGCGACAGTATGGCGCCGGTTCATGGCGGCGAGAATACGGTCCGAGCCGCTCTGCACCGGAAGATGCAGGAACGGCATCAGCTGCGGCACATCGCGGTGGGCCGCGATCAGCTCATCATCGACATCCCGCGGGTGCGAGGTCGTATACCGGATCCGATCAAGACCCGGCACGTCCGCCAGCCGTCGGATCAGCTCACCCAGCCGCCATTCTCGGCCGTCGGGTCCTTCGCCGTGATAGGCATTGACATTTTGCCCGAGCAAGGTGATCTCGCGCGCTCCGCCGCGCACGAAGCTGTGCGCTTCGGCCACCACTCGTAATACCGGCCGAGAGTATTCCGCGCCGCGGGTATAAGGGACGACGCAAAAGCTGCAAAATTTATCGCAGCCTTCCTGTACGGTGAGAAAAGCGGCAACACCCCTCGGGCCGGTGGTCTCGGGCAGAAAATCGAACTTCGGTTCCGCGGGAAAGCTCGTATCGAGCACGTCTCCGCCGTTGGCCCGCAGAACGCGGGCGATCAAGTCGGGCAGCCGGTGATAGCTCTGCGGGCCGAAGACGAGATCGACGCAGGGCGCCCGCCGCATCATTTCCACACCCTCGGCTTGCGCCACGCAGCCGGCCACAGCCACGATCATCCGGCCGCCGCGCTCGGCTTTCGCCGCTTTCACACTACGAATTTTACCAAGCTCCGTATAAACCTTTTCAGCCGCCTTCTCCCGGATGTGGCAAGTGTTGAGGATCACCAGATCCGCATCCTTAGCCGTAAGCGCCGCTGTAAAACCGAGCGGCGCCAGAAGCTCGGCCATGCGAGCCGAGTCATACACGTTCATCTGGCAACCATAAGTCTTGATATACACGCGCTTTGCCACGTTCGGTGCCGTCCTCGCGGTAATTTTGGTTTGCGTCACCCTGTCACCGCCTCGGGGATCACTCCAGGGAACTCTCGCCGGAATGAGGAGCGAGCGCCGGGGTCCGGTGGTTGCGGCATCGGCTGCGGACGATCGAAAAGGGCCCCGGCGACGCCCCCGACGATCCGCGAATGGCAATATTCCGCAAGCGCCTTTCGTGATCCGCAATCACGGAGAAAGGTCGGAGGGTGAAATTCGACCACGACCTCGACAGTCCCGAGACCCACCATGCTCCACAGGTGGGGCGCTAGATCGACCGTGCCGTACCATGCGAAGAACGGCCGGTAAAACCGCCCGATCGGTATTCCGTCGAGGCGCGTGTAGGCGAGGGAGACCGGCTGAACGATTGCTGGGGGGATGCCCTCGCCCAGCTCAACGGCGCCAAACAATGCGCTCTTGAACGGGCGCACACGATTGCCGTCTCCGCTCGTGCCCTCGGGGAACAGTATGAGCGCATCGCCATCCGCCAGCCTCTTGCCGATCGCGTCCCGCTGGGCAACGGAACTGCGCACTCGGCGATCGACAAAAACACTGCGCTGCAACTTGGCGAGCCAGCCGAAGAACGGCCACCGAGCCACCTCGGATTTGGCGATGAAGGAGCCGGGGATTATCGAGCCGAGGACGGGAATATCGGTATAGGAGACATGATTGGCCGCATATAAAACCGGGCGCTCACTGCTCGGTGTGCCGATCACTCGAATTCGAAATCCGAGGATCCGACAGCACCAGCGATGGTAGAAGACTGGCAGAGTGCTCGTCCAATGGCGCCGCAAGGCTAGACCGACCAACTGAACCGGCATCAGGCCGACGGTCCAAGCGCAGTAGAGCGCGAGGCGAGACAGCCTCAGCGTCGACGAACCCATGTCCTCAAGCGGTCCATGTATCTTTGGACTGCCGTTCGTAGTGGCGGGAGTACTTCTCGGTCACGAGATCGGTTTTGACGACGATGCACACATCGGTGGTGTTGAACTGCTCGTCGACGACGGCGCCATCACCGACAAAGCCGCCCAGTCGCAGGTATCCTTTGATCAACGGAGGCAAGTCCGCCATCGCCCGAGTCGCATCGATGGCGCACGGTCTGAGCCGGCACATCTCGACATAGCGATCGGCGAGAGCGCGCGGCCGCAGGGCCGGGGGCGCAAGATGATATCGATGCAGATATGAAAGCGGCGTGGACAGAGCATCAGGGTTGGTCCCCGGCAGGCTGGCACAGCCGAACATCAGGACGATGTCGTAATGAAAGACATAGGCAGCAATGCCGCTCCACAGTAGCTGCATGGCCGAGCGATTGCGATACGCGGGATCGACGCACGAGCGGCCCAATTCGAGAATCTCTCCGGGATGGAGCACGACAGGAGAAATGTCGAATTCCTTGGCCGAATAGAAACCACCCAGCCGGACTGCCGTATCCCGCCGAATCAGCCGATAGGTTCCGACGACGCTGTCGGTGCCG
Organism: uncultured Alphaproteobacteria bacterium; assembly: GCA_963736715.1. GTDB lineage: Bacteria > Pseudomonadota > Alphaproteobacteria > ATCC43930 > CGMCC-115725 > AP-15. Next base: position 19,091 of record CAVTQA010000058.1, read on the forward strand.
CGGCTATGGTCGAGGACGAGGAGGTGATCGCAATCATTATCAAATTGGTCGACATCGCGCCGTCGGCATGCCATTTCCGGCAACGGCTGGGCGCCGAGCCGCTCATAAAAGATGCGATACCGCAGCGCCTGCGCGGCGTCGATATCCGCGGTCGTTTCCGCGAGCCGCACCTGCAGCGAGCCTGACCGTATATCGACGATCGTTTGATGCAATTGCGCTGCGGCCGGCAGTGCTGCCTTAACCGGCGGGATCGATTGCGGCTGGACCATGTCGCCGGTGATCACCCGGCTTTATCCGGTTCGGGGCAAAGTCCGGTTCCCGGCGACTTGGCCAGAGACGGCACGAATGGACGCCGTTCAGACGACAGCGAAACGGTCATTCCGTATCGGATCTCGGCTTGCCGCCACGCGGAACCGCGTACAACTCGAGGCGATGTCCGACCAGTTCGTAGCCGAGTTCGTCGGCGACGATCTGCTGCAGACGTTCGATATCCTCGTTGCGAAACTCGATCACGCGACCAGACTGCAGGTCAATGAGATGGTCGTGATGCGCGCTCGGCATTTCCTCGTAGCGGGATCGGCCGTCGCCGAAATCGTGCCGGGCAATGATGCTCGCCTCCTCGAACAGCCGTACCGTCCGGTAAACCGTGGCAATGCTGATGCGCGAATCAATCGCGGTTGCTCGTCGATACACCTGTTCGACATCAGGATGATCGGCAGATTCCGACAGCACCCGCGCAATTACCCGTCTCTGCTCGGTCATCTTTAGACCTTTGTCGAGACAGAGCTGCTCTAACCGTGAGGTCATCGCGTCCCCGTGATCGCGAGGCTCATCGACCGTTACTATACCCGAAAGCATCGGATCCGCCTACTTGCCCGACGACGGCGCATCGCATCGTCGACCACAAGCGCGAAGAACTCAGGCCTGAGACCGTCTCGCGCGAGTCCCCAGACCGATTTCCTTGGCGAGGCGCGAGCGCTGCCGCGCGTAGTTGGGCGCTACCATCGGGTAATCGGCACTCAATCCCCACCGCTCGCGATAAGCTTCGGGCGTCATGTTGTAAGCGGTCTTGAGGTGCCGCTTCAGCATCTTGAGTTTCTTACCGTCTTCGAGGCAGATGATATAATCCGGGTTGACGGATTTCTTTACCGGAACGGCAGGCTGCGGACGTTCAGCCGGCATTGCCGGGACACTGCCGATGTTGGCTAGGGAATTATATACTTGGTTGATCAGCTGGGGCAGATCACCAACCGCCACGGTATTGTTGGAAACGTGCGCGGCAACGATCTCCGTCGTCAACGTCAGCAAGTCGTTGCCCTGATCCGAGTTGTTCATCACAATGATCCCGTCATAGTCTGATTTCGAATATAATTAACAATCGGCAGCGAAGCAATCGGGTGAATGATCGATTTCTTCAAACTCGCGCGCTGGCAAGAACATCCGTGGTGAAACGCAATAAACTGCCAGGACAGATCGGATGCAGCAAACTCAAGTTGCCAGCAAGGCTGTTGGCAGCTGCAGGCGCAATACGAGGGCATCCACCAACCGTTCTGCTCGGCGGTAGTAATTCCGACGACGTCCGACAACGGTAAAACCTCGCCCGGCGTATAACGCGCGCGCCGCTTCGTTATCCGACGCCACTTCAAGCACGACGCGTTCAGCGCCCCGCAATAGAGCCTCGTCGCATGCCGCGTCGAGAATAGCCGAACCAATTCCGGACCGCCGATGGTCCGGCAGGACGCCGAGCGAGACGATTTCGGCTTCCTCGCCAAGCGCAAGAGCCAAGGCGAACCCGACCGGGGCGGTTTTCGCCCACCCGACCCGCCCAAAAAACCCTCGGATGCCGATTATCTGCTGGATCGCTCCGGCATCCCACGGATCTTCAGGAAAGCACGCTTGGTGAAGCAGGGATATCGGGCCGGCCGCGCCGCGCGGCAGCGGCTCGGTGCGCCAGGTCATAGTCTGGCTCGGCTCGGCTTTTGCGGTCTCTGACGTAGCGTCACATCGGGGGGACGAAGATAGAACGGCCGCGGAGTATCTTCCGCCTTGCCAAGGCGCAACAGGAGAAGCCCCGCTCGTAACGTCCCGACCGCCCCGGGTGTCGAATTTTCGATGACGACCGTGCGGGGGCGCTGCCCCAGCGCGCCGGCGGCGCGCTGCGCCGCGTCGCCGGCGATCAGCAACGGGTTTGCGCCGATGGTCGCGGCCACAGCCTGGCAAAACACGGCCGGCATGATTGCCGCCGGCTCGCGGAGCGGATCGCCATGCGGGTCGAAGAATTGGACATAGAAGTCTTCGCGACGGCTTTCGAGAGCGACAACCAAAAAGCGCGTTTCCGAGAAGTCGCTCGGGGCGGCGAGGACTGCGACTGCTTCAAAGCTGGTGACGCCGAGCAGTCTCGCGCCGCTCGCCAGCGCTATTCCACGCGCCGCCGCAAGCCCGACGCGGATCCCGGTAAAGCTACCTGGCCCGACGGTCACGACGACAAGCCCGAGTGCGGCGGGATGCTGCCCAGCATTGCGCATTGCCCTGTCCGCCAAGGGCAGCAGTGCTTCGGCTTGGCCATGCATCGTATCGATGCGCTCCTCGGCGACTATTTTTTCGCCGACACTGACTGCCACCGAGCAGGCCGCACCCGCCGAATCGAGGGCAAGCACAACCCGCGGCGAGCACGTGTCAATCATCTCACCAAGGCTACGGCGGTCGATCAGATCCCACTCCTCGCCAGCCGAGCTACCCTCTAACTGAGTACGATCGAGGCCCTCAGACGGCGCGCACCTCGACCACCTCCGGGATGTAGTGCCGTAGCATGTTCTCGATGCCCGCCTTCAACGTTGCGGTCGAGCTCGGGCATCCGGAGCAGGAGCCTTGCATATGCAGGTAGACGACACCGTCCTCAAAATCATGAAAGATTATGTCACCGCCATCCTGCGCTACGGCCGGGCGCACGCGGGTCTCCAGCAGCTCCTTGATTTGGGCCACGACTTCGTCTTCGTCTTCTCCACTCGTTGCCGCCGCCGTGCTGGTCGCTGGTTCGCCAAGCAAGACCGACCGGCCGGCCGTAAAATGCTCCATGATGACGGCGAGGATGGCCGGTTTTAGCCGGTACCAGTCCCCCTCGCCGCTCTTCATTACCGTGACGAAATCGGCACCAAGAAACACGCCGGTTACTTCCGGCAATGAGAAGAGCCGTTCGGCGAGGGGCGAGATGCGGGCTGCCTCCGCGCTGGTGAAATTGGCGGTGCCGGACGTCATCACCGCACAGCCCGGTAAAAATTTCAGCGTCGCTGGGTTCGGCGTTTGCTCGGTCTGGATGAACATTACGGGCTCCGATGGCAACGGGACGGAAGACGGGCTTTTACCATGGGGCGTCGGCTCACCGAATCAACCCTCCGCCAGCACTCGGCCTTTCCTCTCAACTCACCGAGTCCAGCTGTTCCATGGTGGCGCCGCCAGGGACAATGGTGATCGGAATGCGCAGCCGGGCCGCAGGCTTGCCGGTCAGATACGAGATCAGCGGTCCCGGTCCCTCGGGACCAGTTCCGGCGGCCAGTACCAGGATAGAGATGCTCGGCTCCTCGTTGATCAACGCCAACAACTCGTCACGGCGCACCCCTTCGCGGATATAGACGATCGGCATCGACCCGGCGATTGGTGAAATTTCTTCGCAAAGCCGGTGCATCAGTTGTTCCGCTTCCTCTCGCCGTTCTTCTCGCGCCAAATCCTCGATCGCGCGCCAATGCTGCAGCTCCGAGGGCTCGATCACGTAGAGCAATGCAACCCGTCCGCCAGTATGAGCAGCGCGGCGCGCAGCATAATGGACGGCGATCTGAAGCTCTTCCGTCTCGTCGACCACGACGAGGAAAACGCGCTGATGTGCGATCTCTGCCATCTTCTGCCATCTATAGATGCTATGCCAGGTCCCGATTCCGATAGGATCAGCCGGCTCGGAACGGCAGGCTTGCGAGCCATCCTGCCATCACGGCGGTCAATACCGCAATCGCGCCGTAAAATCCGGGCTGACGCGTGGAAAACTCGAACACCGCTGCGTCGACGCCGACCTTGGAGACTACGAGCGGGGTGGTTTGTCCGCTGACGATGTCTTTGTCGCGGACCAGGAAGACCTCGACGAGATAGGTCCCTGTCGGCACGTTCGAGGGAAATGCGATCGTCGTGCGAAACAACCGTTCGCCGAGGAAATCGACTTTGCCCATCCGCTCCACGAACAGCCCCGCCTCTTGCTGCGTGCGTTCGAGCGCGGTGCGGAACGCGTCGACGACAACGGATGGCGCTGGTGTGGCAGCTACCAGCTTCAGATTGGCTATCCCGAGACGGTAGAACGCCGCAGCCGCCGGAGACAGAATTTCCGCTACCGGCCAACTCGCCGAAACGGCGTAGAAGCTTGGCAGATTAGCGAAGGTCACTTGCCGGGTATTGACCCAGATGCCGGCGACGCGGCTCTTGCGGCGGACTGTCATCTCGCGCTCGGGGCCGCGCACGGCGACGATGACATCCCCTGCACCGTCGGTCGCACCGAACAGCACCACCGAGGCGCCGGTGAACCCGGTCGTAATCGCGATCAGGTGACTGGTGAGGTCCGCGACAAGCCCCTCGGCCCGCGTCGCCGATCCCCAACACAACAGCGAAAGGATCAGCAGAGCGCCGAGGAAGCCGTGCCCTCGTCTCATCCTCTGTCCGAGGCGATCGAATAGAGGTCGGCCGGGCGCACCGTCATGTCAAAGGCCAGCTTCGCAGCGACCGCGAGCACCATCAGGGCCAACAGTAAACGCAGCTGTTCGCCGCGCAGACGCATCCCAAACCGGGTGCCGATCCGCGCGCCGACGACCCCCCCGACGAGCAGGACGAGGGCGAGGACGGCATCGACGGTATGGTTGGTATAGGCTTGCAGCACGGTGACGTTGGCGGCGACAAAGATGATCTGCAGCAGCGAAGTGCCCGGCACTACGGATGTCGGCATTCCCAGCATGTAGATCATCGCCGGCACCATGATGAAGCCGCCGCCGATCCCGAGGATCGCGCTGAAAACGCCGATCACAAACCCGATTCCCACCGGCAACAGTGCGCTGATGTAAAGCCTCGAACGGCGGAAGCGCGCCTTGAGCGGCAGCCCGTGCATCCAGGTGTGCTGATGCAGTCGGCGCCGCGAGGCTCCAGGTCGATGCAGCCGGAACAACGCGCGCATGCTTTCGATCATCATCAGCAAGCCGAGCGTCCCGAGCAGCAGCACGTAGCAGATCGAGATCGTCAGCTCGATCTGACCCAGGCGTTTCAGGAAGGTGAAGATCCACACGCCGAGAAACGAGCCCGCCAGGCCCCCGACCAGCAAGACGTAACCCATCTTGAAATCGACATTGCCGCGCCGCCAGTGGGCGAGCACGCCCGAAACCGAGGCACCGACCAGCTGGTTAGCCGAGGAGGCGACGGCGACGGTGGGCGGTACGCCGATGAAGATGAGCAGCGGCGTCAATAAAAAGCCGCCGCCAACGCCGAACACTCCGGAGAGAAATCCGACCGCCGCACCGAGGCCGAGCAGAACGAAGATGTCGAGCGATACCTCGGCGATCGGCAGGTAGATGTCCATGGTGCTCGAAGCGCCGGCTACGTGCTGTCGTTGCGCGCTGCTTGCCCGCGCTGCGCGCTTGCACCGTCAGCTTACAACCTGCTCCAAGGCGGGAAAAGCCTACTCAAGGGCGCAGCAGACCGCTGATCTCCTGGGCCTCGCGCAGGACCGGATCGGCGATTGCCCGCGCGCGCTCGGCGCCCCGGCGCAAGACCCTGTCGATGTATCCGGGGTCGGTCATCAATCGGCGCATCTCGCCGCCGATTCGCCCCAACACATCGATCGCCAACTCCGAGAGAGCGTCCTTGAACTCGGAGAAGTTGCGACCGCCAAACCGGGCGAGCGCAGCTCGACGCGAAAGCCCCGACAGGGCCGCGTAAATGCCGATCAGATTGTCGGCCTCGGGCCTACCTTCGAGGTCCGCGACATCTGGGGGGAGGGGCTCGGGATCGGTTTTCGCCCTGCGGATCTTCAGCGCGATCGTATCGGCGTCGTCTGTCATATTGATCCGCGAGTAATCCGAAGTGTCCGATTTCGACATCTTCTTCGTGCCGTCGCGCAAACTCATCACGCGGGTTGCCGCACCAAAAATCTGCGGTTCGGGCAACGGGAAAAAGTCGCGTTCGTAGCGGCGGTTGAACGCGCCGGCGACATCGCGTGCGAGCTCTAGATGCTGCTTCTGATCTTCGCCGACCGGCACGTGAGTTGCCTTGTAGACGAGAATGTCTGCCGCCATCAGCACCGGGTACGCATAAAGGCCGAGGCCGGCCATGTCGCGATGTTTGCCGGCCTTCTCCTTGAATTGTGTCATCCGGTTGAGCCAGCCGAGCGGCGTCAGACAAGCGAGCAGCCAGGCCAGCTCGGTGTGAGCGGAGACCATGCTTTGATTGAAGATCGTGCAGCGTTCCGGGTCGATCCCGGCGGCGATGTAGGCAGCCGTCACCTCGCGCGTCGAAGCGCGCAGCTCGGCGGGATCTTGCGGCTGAGTGAGCGCGTGCAGGTCGACGATGCAGAAAATGCACTCAAAATTGTGCTGCAACTCAACCCAATTCCGAATGGCCCCGAGATAATTTCCGAGATGCAGATTGCCGGTTGGCTGGATGCCGGAAAAAATACGGTTCATTTGATCTCATATAGGTGACAATGGCTGAGCCTGTTATGCCGCGGCGCGGCGCCGGTCAAGCCGGTTGCCGGCGCAGCCGCCCCAGGAGAGCGCGCCAATTGACGACCCCGAAGGCGAACGCCAGAAGTGCAAAAGCCGCCAAACCCGCGGCAACCAAAGCCGTGAGCGCACCGCATCGGACGAGAGGCGGCCCGACCAACGCCGGGCTGAGGACAATCCGCAACAGCCCCAGCACTACTCCCATGCCTAGGGCGGCAATGCCGATCCGCGGCAGGTTACGCCGGGCGCGGCTGTCGAACCGGAAATATCCGCGCCGGAGCAACAGCCCGAGCAGGGTCAGCGAATTGACCCAGCCAGCAGCCGTCGTCGCCAGGGCGATCCCGACATGCGCCAAAAACTGCATCAGGACGAGAGTCAGACAGAGATTGGCCGCCATCGCGGCGATCGCCACCTTGACCGGCGTAGCGGTATCGTGGCGCGCGAAGAAGGCCGGCGCCAGGACCCTGACCAGGACGAAGGCCGGGAGGCCAGCGGCGTAGGCGGCGAGGGCGGCGGCGGTGGCTGCCGTATCGGCCGGCCCGAAGGCGCCACGCTGGAACAGCACCGCCAGTATCGGCATGGCGAGCACAGCCAAGGCCACTGCTGCTGGCAAGGTCAGCAACAGCGCCAGCTCGACCCCGCGGTTCTGGGTATCAACGGCGTCAGCGGCAAGCCCGAGCCTCAGCTGGCGCGACAATGACGGGAGGATCGCGGTGCCCACCGCGATGCCGACGACGCCGAGCGGCAACTGGTTCAGCCGGTCGGCATAGTAGAGGTACGAGACCGAGCCGCCCGGCAACAGCGAGGCGAGGGCAGTCGAGATCAGGAGGTTGAGCTGGGTAACACCGGCGCCGATCGTGCCCGGCGCCATCACGGCGAGGGTGCGCCGCACCCCCGGCGTCAGCCGCGGCACCGGCAGCCGCAGCGCCAGACCGGCCCGTGCGCAGGACGACAGCAGCCAAAGGAACTGGGCGAGCCCTGCCCCGGTGACTGCCCAGGCCAAGGCGCTACCGTCATGCCAGCCGAAGCGGTCCATCATCAGCAGCGCGGCGATCAGGAATAGGTTGAGCAGGACCGGTGTCGCAGCGGCGGCGGCGAAGCGGTCGACCGAGTTCAGCACACCCCCCTGCAGCGCCACCAGCGCGATGAACAACAAGTAAGGAAAGGTGATCCGGGCGAGATCGACGGCAAGACCGAACTTGGCCGGATCCTCGCCGAATCCCGGTGCGATCACAGCCATCACCGCCGGCATGAAGATCTCGCCAAGCAGAACAAAGCCGAGCAGCGCCGCCAGCAGTACCGCCAACGCGTCCTCGGCGAACACCCGAGCCGCCTCTTTGCCGTGCTCGGCCATGGTGCCGGCAAAAAGCGGGACAAAGGCAGCGCTGAACGCGCCTTCGGCGAACAGGCTGCGGAACAGGTTGGGCAGACGCTGTGCCACGAAAAAGGCATCCGCTACCGGCCCGGCACCAAGGATTGCTGCCGTAAGGACATCTCGAACAAACCCGAAAATGCGGCTCAGCAGGGTGTAGGAGCCGACCGTCGCGACGGAACGCAGCAAGGCCATAAGGGGCGAGTTTTCGTCGGCCTGCCGCCCCTCAGCCTTCCGCTGACGCGGGGCCCTCCCTCTCGCCGCTTTTCCCCCGACCTTCCCTCCCCCGCTCCGGCGGGAGGGTTAGGGAGGGGGCGGCGAGAGGGCTGGGGTGAGGAGCTGCTTCCAGCGTTACGGGACTTCCGTGTGGCGTCCGACGGTATGCCTCTGCCCACTCCTCTTTTCCGCGCGAGAAGGGATCGAGCCGCGACGAGATTTTTTGCGGCGACGAGGCGTTCGAGCGCAGCGAGCCAATAGTGGTAATAGCAGGAGCCGTCATCGGGTTCGCCGCGTCGGCTCGCCGCCCCGAGCTCTTCGGCGAGCGCGGTTGACCATTCGGACCAGGTGAAAAGACCGGCTTCCGACAGTTTGACCGCCAGCGCGAACGCATGGGCTTCCCACGGTTCGGCAAAAACCGGCTCCGCGGTGGGCATCGGATTACGCGGGTTCGAGATAGTCCTCCCAAAGGTCGATATAGACGGCGTCCCGCGCCGCGGCACCCCCGCCCCACAACTCGCGCGCCGAAAAGCGCACGGAATAAAGATGCTGCGGGTTCTCGCCGCGAAAATGCGCGTTCGTATCGGGAAAGACATGGGCGCCATGTATGCGGTCCACGACCCCGAAATTGCCGCGTGCGTAGCGCGGCAGACGGGTGTGGCCGGTCGGGTTGATCTTCTTCGCGCGCACCCGCTCCCCGACCGCAAACCGCGGCGGCGTGTTGACGGGACGCTCGAACGTGCCGCGTGCGGCAACTACCTCTGCGACCTTCTCGTAAGTCAGTGCTGGAGCAGCCTTGACAGTTCCCAGGGCTGGGCCGCCCGCTCTCCAGCTCGACTTCGGTGGCAAGACCGCTCTCCTGCAGCAACATAATGAGCCCAGCGAGCCATTTTTCGTAATAGCTCATGCGCAGGTAATCGGCAGGCGGAATGCGCTCGCGAGAGTGCCGCCCGGCATCAATATTCCATTTCCCGAGAAACCCCATGGCGCGGTTGAGCGCGTAAACCCGCGCCTCCCAGCGCTCGTGAAACACCGGCTCGTTAGGCTCGGGCGCGATCGGGCCCATGCCGTGCATGCCGCCCATATCGTGCACGCCATTCATTGCCCACCTCCTGCGAGCGTCACCTGGGCGGTCCCGATCATAGCGTCGCGGGTGACCAGGGCGGCGAGTTCCTCTTCACTGAGGTGCTCGCTGCCGGCGGGCCGCTCGGGCAACACCAGGTAGCGCATTTCGGAAGTCGAATCCCAGACGCGGATCTCGACATTCTCGCCGATTTCGAGCCCAAACTCGCGCAGGGCACCGCGCGGATCGATGACCGCGCGCGACCGGTAAGGAGCTGATTTGTACCAGACCGGGGGGAGACCGAGGACGGGCCAAGGGTAGCAGGAACAAAGAGTGCATACGACAACGTTGTGGCAATCGGGCGTGTTCTCGACAACCACCATGTGCGCACCTTGGCCGCCCTCATAGCCGAACTCGGCGATGGCCGCGGTCGCATCGGCGAGGAGCCGCTTTTTGTACTCGGGGTCGACCCAGGCGCGCGCGACGACGCGCGCGCCGTTGCGCGGTCCGATCTTGTGTTCATAGGTATCGATCAGCGCGTCGAGCGCGGTCGGATCGACCAGCCCCTTCTCGACCAGCAAGGATTCGAGCGCCATGACCCGCAGGGCCGGGTCGGATGGTGCTTCCTGGTGATCGTGCTCGTGGTCGTGATCTTCCATTACCGCCTCCGCGTCCGGCGACACTCGCCTTGAGTTTTATCCGGCAATCGGCAACCGTTCCAGCGTCAGGTAAGGGAGGCAGGGCATGGCCGGGATCAAAATGGGCGTCGTCGGATGCGGTGGCCGGATGGGGAGGATGCTGGTCGCCGAGATCGCTCATACCGAGGGTTGTTCCGTCGCCGGCGGCAGCGAGGCGCCTGGCAGCGGCTATGTCAACCAGGACATCGGCGAGCTGGCCGGCATCGGCCGAATCGGCATCCCGATCGGCGAGACCGTCGAGAAGGTGATCCGCGACAGCGACGTGGTGCTCGAATTTACCTCGCCCCAGGCGACCGCCGAGCATGCCGAGCTCGCCGCTTCTCTCGGCACCGCGATGGTGATCGGCACGACCGGCCTCGGGCCGGAGCAAGGCGACAGGGTGCGCGAGGCGGCGCGCCGCATTCCAATTGTATGGGCGCCGAATATGAGCCTCGGGGTCAACGTCCTGTTGAGCGTCGTTGAGGAAGTCGCGCGCCGGCTTGGTCCCGATTGGGATGTCGAGATCATGGAGATGCACCATCGCGGCAAGGTCGATGCCCCCTCGGGCACCGCGCTCGCCCTCGGCCGAGCCGTGGCGGCGGGCCGCGGGGTGGAGTTCGAAAAGGTCGAGCAGCGCGCTCGCGACGGCATAACCGGCCCGCGCCGCACCGGCGATATCGGCTTCGCGGCGTTGCGCGGCGGCGATGCCATCGGCGATCACCATGTGATCTTCGCCGGCGCCGCCGAACGTCTCGAACTGATCCACAGGGCGACCAGCCGCGTAATATATGCGAAAGGCGCCATACGCGCCGCCCGCTGGGTAGTCGGGCAGCCACCGGGAGTTTACGGCCTGAAGGAGGTCCTCGGGCTTTGAGCCGCTCGCGCCTACAGGCGGGCCGGGTTTAGCGAATTGCGCCAGCGGGTAAGCGCGTCGCGCAGGGTCACCGCGAGTTCGCGCCGCGTGGCGGGAGGCATAAACTCGCCTATCGGCAGGCTGCGGCCATGCGAGGCGACGAGCAGGCGGTTCGATGTGTCCGGCCGCTCCTCGAGAATGACCCTGACCCAGAAGGGCTGAAAACGCCAATTGCGACGCTCGCCGCGCACGCTCACCCGCTCGACCGTGAACGTCTCGTCGGCGAGCCGGATCGTCTCGCTCTGGCGGGCAGTGCGATAGTTGAGCCGGAAGGCGAGATAAACGAGCCCGACGTCGAGCCCGAAAAACCCGATCACCGGCCATGCGCCAATCGCCACAAACCCGACCCCGACCGCGAAGCTGATCAAGCCGAGCAATCCCATCAGCAGATGAAAGTTGCGCGACGGGAGGCTGCGATGCGGCATCAGCACGCGCTCGAAAAACGGGCGGCCGGGCGGTGCAATGGGGTGGGCGCAGGCGGGACTCGGGCTCATCTAAAAAAACATAAAGGCGGGGCTGCCGATCCGTAAAGCGGTCGCGAGATTGCGGCCGCCGTTTGTCGTCGACGGCAACCCCCACTACACTCCCCAACGATGCGCGCTTTTTCGAAACGTGAGGCCCGGGAATTTTATCGGCGTCTGGCCGAGACGCGCCCGATCCCGCAGACCGAGCTCGAATTCATCGACCCGTTCACGCTGCTGGTCGCCGTCGTGCTGTCGGCGCAGGCGACCGATGCCGGCGTCAACAAGGCGACCCCCGCGCTCTTCGCGCTTGCGGATACCCCGGAGAAGATGCTGGCTCTCGGGGAGGAGCGGATCGTCGAGCTGATCCGCACGATCGGCCTCTTCCGCACCAAGGCGAAGAACCTGATCGCGCTGAGCCGGATTCTCGTCGAGCAACATGGCGGCGAGGTGCCGCGCGACCGCGCTGCACTGGAGGCGCTGCCCGGGGTCGGACGCAAGACCGCCAACGTCGTGCTGAACGTCGCCTTCGGCGAACCGACGATCGCCGTCGACACGCACATTTTCCGGGTAGCCAACCGCACCGGGCTCGCCCCCGGGAAGACGCCGCTGGCGGTCGAGACCGGGCTCGAGGCGATCACGCCGGCCGAGTACAAGCGCTATGCACATCATTGGCTGATCCTGCACGGCCGCTATGTGTGCCAGGCGCGCAAACCTGACTGTCCCAATTGCGTCGTCGCCGATCTCTGCCGCTACGGCGCCAAGACCGGCCCTGCCGAGCTGATTGCGGCGCGCGCCGGCAGCGGTCAGCCCGAGGCGTTGAGCGACCCCGCGGTCGAGCCTGAGGCGGCCAAGGCCGTCCGGCCGCGAGCGAGGCGGCCGGCGGCGAAGCCGCGGGTCCGCTCGCCGCGTCCGGCATGATGTCGCCAGTTTCGGAACCGAGATCGCTGCGGCGCTGCCGACGACCCTGAATGGACATGGAGCCGAAGCAATGGAGGCGCAGGAAATTGCCGTCCGCCTCGGGGTCGCCGTGCTGTTCGGCGGTCTCATTGGTTTCGAGCGGCAGTGGCGGCAGCGAATGGCGGGATTGCGAACCAACTCCCTCGTCGCAATCGGCGCGGCCGGGTTCGTGGTTTTCTCGACGATGGTCTCGGGCGACAACAGTCCAACGCGGGTCGCAGCTCAGGTCGTTTCGGGTGTCGGCTTTCTCGGAGCAGGTGTGATCCTGCGTGAGGGGATCAATATCACCGGCCTCAACACCGCCGCGACGCTTTGGTGCTCGGCGATGGTCGGAACCTTCGCCGGCGGCGGACAGCTCGCCGCCAGCGGGATTGCCGCCGGGTTCGTCGTCCTGACGAACCTGTTCCTGCGCCCGTTGGTGCGGCTCATCAACCGGCAGCCGCGCGGCGCCGCCGAAATCGAGACCCATTACTCCGTCGAGCTGCGTTGTCAGGGCGACCAGGAGGCGCACATCCGCGCGCTTCTGCTTCAGGCTGCCTCGGCCGCCGGGCTCGGTCTGCGCCGCCTGACCAGCGAAAATCTCGAAGATTCCCCGCAAGTCACGGTCAGCGCCCTCCTCGTTTCGCCGGACCGCAACGACAGCGCTCTCGAACAGATCATCGGGCGAATAAGCCTCGAGCCGTTTGTCACCGCCGTCCACTGGCAGGCCGGCCGCGCGGCGGCCGAGAGCTGAAGGGGCCACGGCACAGAATTCGCGTGTTTCCTGTCCAACCACAAATTGCCTCGCCGGTCGCCCGCCGCTGCACCTGCAGCGAATCAGCAGCGAGATTTCACCTAAAGATTAAATATCTGCCCCGGCCCGCAGCCGTCTCGCGAGCCAGCGTCGTCGTCTCCGCAACAGCAGTTTTGGTTACGGCCCATCCGCCATCATCGCCCCGTCATCCGACCGGCATACCGTCCCGGGAAGCACCGACGCCGCGAGTGTGCAGCGTGAATGAGGCAATTTTAGAGTGGGTATCGCCCCAGACCCGCGAATCTTGTGCTAAACGTGGCTCTCGGCGAAGAACGATCGGGCTCGCGGCGAGACCGTCTCCGCTTACCCCGAACGGACCGTGCTGCGCTCGCGAAGCTTCCGTCCGAATATGCCGGTTCATAACACCCCCCTGAGATGGGAGCATCTCGCTCCGGCGGGAGGATATTTACGGCGACGATGGCGGTAACCCAGTCCCGCTCGCCCAGGGCGGTTAGCTAAGGCGCTCAATAACGCATTCGCGGATGGGGTTGCCAGCAAGCGCGACGTAACCGACCTTGGAACCGGTCTGCGCGGGGAAATGGCTCAGCTGCGTACCGATCTGCGAGTGAAATCACTTAGCGCGGCGCTGATCTGAGGAGGGAGATGGCCGACACAGGAGCGGAACGCCGAAATGGATGTTCGGTCAGACCTTTGTAATCCTCTCAGTCCTAGCCGCGCTGCATTTTGAGCGCAAGCTATTGATATAATTCGCAGAGTGTAGTGTCGGTCTGTCTACGTAGTGAGCGTCAGGCCGAGCAGATCGAGGGGGCGGTGCTGGGTTTGGGTGGGGGTGGCGAGGATGGCGGTGAGGCGATCGCCCTCGAGGCGGACGACATTGCGGGTGAGCGTGGCGAGATCGCCGAGCAGGGTGTGGAAGCTATGCACCGGCAGCGGTGCGCCATTTACTGGGTCGGTGCGTTTGCGCGCGGCCTTGCGTTGCGCTGCCGGTGAGGGCTCGGCCTTGGCCACCGGTGAGGTGCGGTGCGCTTCGCGGGCGGCCGGATCGGGCTCGTCGAACAGCATCGGGGCGAGGCGCCGGCGCATGTGGCATTGGAGATAATAGGCCAGCATGCAGAGCAAGACGTGCGCGCGCACCGCGGCGCGGTCCAATGGAACACTGGACGCAGCTCGAGATCGACGGTCTTCAGCGAGCGGAAGGCATGCTCAACGCCGCTGAGACTTTTGTAGGCGCGCAGTGTTGCGGCGGCATCGGAGTGTTCGGCGGGGAGATTGGTGCGAACCACATAGATGCCGTCGAGCGCGGCCTCGGCGGCGATGCTGAGGGGGTTTTGGGCGAAGCTGAAGGTATCGTCGGTGATGCAGATTTGGAAATGCTTGGCCATGTGGCGCCGTCCAGCACCGCGCCGAACGCCTGGCCGATCGCCGCGGCGCCGTGCAGCGGACTGCGCGCCAGCTGCACGCGGGCTGTAATGCGCGCCAGCTCCTTCTCCGTGGCGGCCAACAGCTCGGCGAGTTTGCGGGCACGCTCTTCGGCGAGCAGCGGGTTCTTGCACACCACCAGGCGTTCGCTCGGATAATCGGGGCTGGTGATCTCGGCCAAGTCGCGGTCATCAAACAGAGAGGGCTGCAGCGGCCGCCCGCTGCGGCGAGCTGCTTGATCGCCGGCGCCCGCAGCGCGGTGATCCAATCCAGAGCGGCCGGGCGCAGCGTCTGTTCGATGCGCGCGCTGGTCAGCGCGCCGCGGTCGCCGACCATCACCACGCGCTGCAGCTTGAAGCGCTGCCTCAGCTTGTCGATCTGCGCTGGCAGTGACACGGGATCGGCGGTGTTGCCTTCAAATACCTCGACCGCGACCGGGTAGCCGTCGGCCGCGCACATCAGGCCGATGACGATCTGTGGCCGGTCGCCGCGGTGGTCGCGGCTGTAGCCATGCTGCGACAGATCGCAGCAGCGGCCTTCAAGGTAAGTGGAGGTGACGTCGTAGAGCAGCAGTGCGCCCTCCTTGAGGTGGCGGCGGGCCAGCGTGGCTTCAATAAAGGGTTGCTCGCGGCCCAGCCAGTCGAGTGCAGCATAGACCTCCTTGGCAGCGACTTTGCCCAGGCCCAGCATCTCGCCCAGCGAATGGCTGGCGGTGGCAGGATCCAGCATCCGCGCGGTCGCCAGTTTGGCCGCCGGCTCGAGCAGGCGGGCAACAATCAGGGCCAGCGCCAGATCGCCCACGGGTCAAGCCCGTGGGCTGAAGGCCCACGGCGTTGCGGCGCGCGGCGCGGCAGCACAGTATCGAGCGCAATGTGGCGCGCAGTGCCGAGCGCGGCGAGCACGTGGCCGTGCGGCAGCGCGCGGACGATTCCACCGCTTCGGTGGCGGGCAGCAGTTTGGCGCCGCGCAACACGGCGCGCAGTTGCTCAATGCGCTCGGCGGGCCAGCGCGACAAGTTGGCGAGGGTCCGGGTTTTGGTCTTGCCGGCTTCGCGGTAACTCTCCGCAGCAGGATGGCCGGCGGGGAGCCTCGGTTTGGGACAACGGCCACATACATGCACCGATAGAATCACTATCGCTAGAGATGTCAACCTAAATCGGCGAGTTTACATGACCTCACAAACGAGCAATGTCGGGCCTTTTCCGTGGCTTAATTCAAAAAATGGTCAAAGTTCGGGCTAAACGTGGCTCTCGGCGAAGAACGATCGGGCTCGCGGCGAGACCGTCTCCGCTTACCCCGAACGGACCGTGCTGCGCTCGCGAAGCTTCCGTCCGAATATGCCGGTTCATAACACCCCCCTGAGATGGGAGCATCTCGCTCCGGCGGGAGGATATTTACGGCGACGATGGCGGTAACCCAGTCCCGCTCGCCCAGGGCGGTTAGCTAAGGCGCTCAATAACGCATTCGCGGATGGGGTTGCCAGCAAGCGCGACGTAACCGACCTTGGAACCGGTCTGCGCGGGGAAATGGCTCAGCTGCGTACCGATCTGCGAGTGAAATCACTTAGCGCGGCGCTGATCTGAGGAGGGAGATGGCCGACACAGGAGCGGAACGCCGAAATGGATGTTCGGTCAGACCTTTGTAATCCTCTCAGTCCTAGCCGCGCTGCATTTTGCGAAGTGAACAGAGCACCTAGTGTCTAATTGCGTGAGTTGACGATAGTATTACGCAATTGAGCACTCTTGGCCCTCGCGCTGGCGTCAGACGAAGGGCGCGGCGTAGGCTTCGGTGAAGTCGCGGATTGCCTGGACCAGTTGCGCGACGCTGGCAAAGCTGGCTGCGGAACGGGCGACCGGCTATGTTCAGACCAGTAGCGGCAAAGATCGTTCAGGGCCTCAAGAGCACCTGCAAGCGGCATGGCACGGTCAACTTCTTCGCCGCCCTGGAAGTCGCCACCGGGGTCATCCGCGGCAAGACCACACAGACCAAGAAGCGCGTCTACTTCCAGACCTTCATGTCCGAGATCATTGAAGACCAGCCGTCCGACCACCAAATCCACTTCATCCTCGACAATTACTGCGCTCATAAGAAGAACGAGACTTGGCTCGCCGCGCACCCCAATGTCACTTTCCACTTCACGCCGACTTCGGCGAGCTCGCTTAACAGGTCGAGATCTGGTTCGGCATCTTCACCCGAAAGGCGTTGTCCGGCGCGAGCTTTCGCAGTGCCGAGCAGTTGACGCAGGCGATCCACGACTTCACCTTCGCCTACAACCAACATGCCGCCCCTTTGTCTGGCGCAAGCGCGAGGTCAAAGGCTCGCAATTGCGACATACTATCGTTAATTTACGCAATTAGACACTAGCTTTAGCTTGCAGTGGCAGATCGCCCCGACATGCTTCAAACGCAAGTCGGCGGATCGAGATCGTCAACGGCAACCGGACCTGACGCCGAGCACCGGGCGGGCGGCGGGGTCGGAGGGTGACGCTGGCGGCGGCGCTGCACGACCGATCCTGGAGCATGCCAGCCCACAAGCAGGTGTGCCGCGCGCGGAATTTCGTTTCGCGGATAGCAAGTGGTCTGCAGCGGGTGGAGCCACGGAGTCCCCCAAGGGACGTTATAAATGATCGCTTCATTTCTGTTAATCTCTAGCAGGCGATGCCGGGAGGCGGTGCTTGGCCACGGGCAAATGTGGGCTAACCGCAGACGGTTGGCGGCAAAGTGTTCGTGCGACCTTATTTGGTCAAAGCAGCATATACGCCGTCCCAATCGAGCGGCGGTGGCAACTCACAGAAATCGATAATTCGTTCCTCATAGAGGCGGTAGAACCGTTGCAGGACCTCTGGCGCCTGCGCTCGGCAGGTCTTCAGCTCTGCCATTGCCTCGGCCCAATTCCGACCCCGATACGCACGAATCATCGCATTGTGTGCGGTCTCCAACGCAGCGAAGGCCGAGGTTGCGGCGATGAACTCGTCGCCCAGGAGGAAGAAAACGCGCGTAGGTCTGACTTTGCCGACGACCTGGATAAGATCGAGTTCGAGCATCGCCATTTGCCGGACCTGCTCGGCCGTTCGCTCACCAATGATGATGTCGACGTAATAAGTCTTTGTTTGGCCTTCCAGGCGCGACGCCAAATTGGCGTCGTCGCCGAGTACCGAATAGTCGAAGCGCTGCTCGGATCCCAGGTTGCCCGCCACGCAGACACCCGTGTTGAGACCGATGCCGATGCGAACCTCATGGAAAGGTTTTCCCGCCGAAGCGGCTTCCGCCTGCCACGCATCGTTGAGGCGGGCCAACTCGGCGCGCATTGCCAGCGCAGTGCGGCAGGCGTGCTCGGCATGCGCGGTATCGTCGACTGGCGCATTCCAGAACGCCATGATGCCGTCCGCCATATACTTATCGACCGTGCCCTGATGCGATAAGATGATCCCGGTCATCGGGGTCAAATAAGCATTGAGGAAATGTGTCAGGCCATGCGCGTCGAGGCCCTCCGCGATCGTCGTGAACCCGCGAATATCGCTGAACATCACCGTCAATTCGCGCTCTTCTCCACCGAGGACAAGCCGCTCCGGATGATTTGCGAGCTGCTCGACGACCGACGGCGCGAGATAGCGGCTGAAGGCATGACGCACATGCCTGCGCTCAGTCTCAGTGCGGAACAGCAATACCGCGGAAGACGAGAGGTAGACGAGCAGGCCGACCAGCGATGGGAAAACCGGGTCGATCAACCAATTGTAAGCAACGTAGGCATACCACGAGCCGGCGACCACCGGCGCCACCGCGGCTCCGCCGAGAAAGAATGTCCATCGTGCGCCGACTTTGGGCAGGAGAAGAAGCAGGGCAAAGCCCATCCAGAGCATGAAAGCGAGCTCAGCACCCCGCGCCCAATCGGGACGCTGGACATTGTCGCCGAGCAGCATCTGTTCCAGCAGCTGGGCATGGATCTCGATGCCGGCCGCCGCTGGATTGAGTGGAGTGGCGCGATATTCCTTGAGTCCTTCTGCCGTCGTGCCAATGACGACAATATTACCTCTTATCAAATCCGGATCGACGCTTCCGTCTAGAATCTCCCGCGCGGAGACGAAGCGTTCCGGCTGATGGGCGGTTAGGTGGATCCATACGGTACCGTCGGCGCCGGTCGGCACGGCAACCTTGCCAACCTTGATTGCGTTGAGACCGGCATGTTCGCCGAACGCGGTCACGCCGCTGGCACCCGTGGACTTGATAACGTAGCTGCGCGCACCTTGGGCCACCCGCAGAGCCTCGAGATCCAACGATGGATAAAGTCGTCCTGCGACCGCGATGACGAGCGGCACCCGCCGCACGATGCCGTCTCGTTCCTGTTGGACCCCCAGTGAGCCGTTGCCCGCTGCAGCCGCCTCAAGCGCAGGCAGGCTGCTTCTCGCGCCCGCGAACTGGGGAACCCATGGGATAGGATCATCGCCCGCAAGGGCAAAGCTCGCTTTGGCCTGGGGTAGCCTGCTATGCTCTTTTTCGCGAGGCGCAAAGCCGATGACGACTGGAGCGTGCGCAATGGCATCCGCGAAGAGGCGGTCATGGTCGGGCAGGGCTTTGAGCCCATTGACAACCGCATTATCGGAAGAGATTTCGGGTAGGCTCTCGATCAGGCGCGATGGGTTTGTACGATCCGGGTCGATAAACAGGATGTCAAACGCCATCGCCGCTGCACCGAGGTCATTGAGCCGGTTGACAAGTTCGGAAAGCAGTGTCCGGGGCCAAGGCCATTGGCCGAAACGCTCGAGGCTATCGTCATCGATATCCACGACGCGTACCGGAGCGGGCTCGTATTCGCGCGGCTTCAAACGCAGGTATTCATCAAAGACGTAAAGTCGCAGCTGCACCAGGAAACCGGGCTCCTTCACCCAAACCAGGACAGCTCCCAATAGAATCGGTAACGGCAGCAGGTAGTGCAAGTACTGGTATATATATCGCCGAAGCCGCCTCATCGGTCCCTTCATCATGGAGCGTTTAGCCGTACGATCCCGGTAGCGCCTCTCTACCTAGCGGCGATCCGCCGTCGGATTGAAAGCCGAGCATCTTAACTATGTTCGAGAGCGTGAACGGATCTGGTAGCTGAGTCAAGGGATCGACTGTTTGGAGGTATCACCCCGAATGTGTCAATACCTCGGCGATCGCTGCTGCACTAGCCGATTTGCCCGGAAACTGTCGAGTATCGATCACATCGTCTTGTGAGACGTCGAGTCACGAGCGGCACTACTCGCCTGTTAGCGGGCTGCACATTTGCGATCAGCCTGGATGTACTTATACCACCGATGCGCTTCCTCCCGCTCCTCGCCCGCGAGGACGCGGAGCTCATCATCGGTCATGCTCTTGCCAAGCGCACGCTCTACTTCCTGACGATACGCAGACAGGTATATCGCGCGTTCCAGTGTACGGACAGCCGCCCTCGCCGCTTCGTATGCCTGCTGGGCTGAGTCGCATGTAGGGTGGTCGACCGGTACGGTGGGGTTGGAGCTGTTTACGCCCGCGGAAAGTCGTGGAAGTCGATGATCTAGATTTGTCTGCTCTCTACTATCCACTACATTTATTTTATGAATCCATGTCATGGCGCAGGTGCTGTTGCCAATCGGCAGAGCAAAGGCAGCAAATAGGACGAGTAGAAATCTTGTGATCATCCGCGGGCTTGCATCCGGGGAGAGAAAGCGCAGTATCGGCAGCGGATAAATTTTCGAGCCATTTGGGTCCACGCGATCTTTGTCCAAAGACGTTGTGCTCGGTTCGACTCCAGAACGAGTTTTGTGTTCGCAGGGTGTCGCGGTTCTCGCCCAAGCGACTGTCCCCGATCAAAGTTCACCCGCATGGTTTGAGAGCCGCGTCAAAAAGCCGCAAAAACGTGGTAAATTGAGGAAACATAAAGCGACAGCATCGTCTCGCTGATTTAAGTTCGAGGTGCACCAGGTGATTACAGGCGACGAGCGCCTTGGATCCCGCCGCGCTGTCGGCTCGTTACACGTTCTCGCGAGCGAAACCGGGATTAGTAAATCTTATATCGTCGGGTCTGGCTCTCGTGAGGGCGGGGCGCGAGACCGCATCGCCTCCGCAGCTCGTGCGAAACTCCCAACCGCGGGGTAACGACTCAGTTAAACTGAGTCACCACCAACCGCGGCGTTAGCTTGCAAAAAAACAAAACCTGACCCAGAATGGTACCCAGCCCTGGGGGACTTTGGAACCTGAGATTGAACCCATACAACCCATTTACGGCAACGAGACAACCTGAGCGATTCCGATTAACCGGGCTTGTCGTACATGATTCGGTAGTCACGGCCAATTTCCCATGACACGCGTTGCAATTTTTGCGAGCTTGCCGACTAATTTCAAATCACGGGCGCTCTCGCTCGGCCGAGCCATCTTGTTGGCGTGTGCGTGTAGCGCTGGATCGGCCCTGATGCTCGGCGGCGGAGCAGCAGCGCAGCAGCCGCATATTGGCTCCGCCACGCGCGTCGTCCACATCGTCACGGGCGCGCTTGGTTCGACCGAGGAGCCGGCCGTGCTACGCGCCGGGATCGATGTATTCGCGAACGAAATTGTCAAGACTGCCGAGAACAGCGCAGCGCTTCTCGTATTTCAGGACAAGACCGAGCTGTCGATCGGTGCCGATTCCGAGATCGTCCTCGATCGCTTCGTGTTTGACCCCGATCCGGCCAAATCAGCGATTGCGGTTTCGATCCTGTCCGGGGTCGCGCGGTTCTCGACTGGGGTGCTGCCGAAGAGCGCTTATACGATCCGCACGCCCTCATCGACGATGACCGTCAGGGGAACTACCCTAACCATCACCGTCGAAGCCGAGGCGCCAGGGAAGGGCCGGCGGCGCAAGGGCGGTAGTTGTGGTGACCCTCTTGTCCGCAAGACGCAGGTCGATGTCGCAAATGGGGCGGTGGCGGTCACGTCCCAGAATGAGACCGTGCTGATCGACACCGGCCAGTCTTCGACAGTGGAGTGCGGTTCGCCGCCGTCCCCCCCGTTCTCCAGCCCCCCGCCGTCACAGGCTTTGAGCCTCATGGATACGCTTCTGCAGCAGGCGGCGCTGCAGACCGTCCCGACCCCCGGTTTCGGCAACGCGTTACAGAACGTAGGCGGTCCTCCCGATCCCGGGGGGATTACGAATAACTGCGTAAGCTGCAGTCAGATGAAGTAGCTGGATGCATCGAACGAGTGGCCGCTCCGCAACCGCGAACTCCTGCACGACGTCCGTTTGGGATGGATGGGTACAAAGCGACATGCCCAACCTTTTGAAGAGGCCAGTCTTGCACTACTCGCGTCGGATGAAGAGAGACAGCAGGGGGTCAACGCGCGTGCTGCCTCGCGACTGGCATGAGTGAGCCCGCGGTGTCCGAACGCGGCGTTCTGATACTGGAGCCCGGCCGGGCCGCGCGGCATTACTGGCGCGATCTCTGGGCATATCGCGAGCTGTTCGCGATCCTCGCCTGGCGCGATGTCGCCGTCCGCTACAAGCAGACCGTCATTGGCGTCGCGTGGGCTGTGGTCCGACCGTTTTTGACGATGATCGTTTTTACGGTCGTGTTCAGCCGACTAGCCAAATTGCCGAGCGGGAGCGAAGCGCCCTATCCGCTCATGGTCTTTGCCGGCACGCTGCCATGGTTTCTGTTCTCGACGATCCTCGGCGAAGCCTCGAACAGCCTCGTCGGTAACTCCAATCTTATCGGCAAGGTCTATTTCCCGCGCCTCGTTATTCCGTCCTCGTCTGCCGTGGTGGCGCTCATTGATTTCGCGATCAATCTCGCGCTCCTTCTTGGCCTGATGGCGTGGTACAGCTTCGCGCCGAGCTGGCATGTCATATTCTTGCCCGCGTTTGTCGCTCTAGCGATCCTGGCGAGCCTCGGGCCCGCCTTCCTGATCACGGCGCTCAACGTCAAATATCGCGATTTCCGCTACATCATCCCGTTCATCCTCCAGTTCGGGCTCTACATCTCCCCAGTCGGATTTTCGAGCGCCATCGTGCCTGAAACCTGGCGCTTCTGGTACAACCTCAACCCGGTGGTCGGCGTCATCGACGGTTTCCGCTGGTGCCTGTTGGGCGGCGACAGTCCTCTCTATCTGCCGGGGTTCCTGCTCAGCCTTTTCGTCGTTGTGCTGTTTCTGTGGCTCGGCATCAGGTATTTCCGCCGCACCGAACGTAGCTTTGCAGATCTGATCTAGGAGGCCGCGGAGCGCCGCCTTCTGCGACGGGTGCCGCTGTACTGATTTAGCCGGGTGGCTACCGCTCCAGCGCGGCGCGCTCCAAGGTCAGAGAGGGCGGCTGTAGTGTAGGAGCTCTCTCAGAACGCGCCGCACTGCAGCGCACAGCGCTATAGGTCAAAATTAAGTTGAGCAGGCTTCCGGCCGTAATACGCGGCATTGGGCGGACCGGTGCGTCGCCGTAACCAACGATTCAGATAGACATAGAATGTATTGCGGCCTGACTGAGACCTTTGCCCGGCCAGAAGCCGTAGCTGCTGACCTCGTGCGAAGAGGCGTCGCGTATCACATGATCAGCGACGCCGGGTGTGGCCGGATGCGGCGTAGCGCGCGGCAATCAGGATGAGAAGGGCGCGGCCAATCAGGATGAGAAAGCGTCGCTGGGTCTGCGAGCAAGGAGGGCGTAGCCCGACCGACGTCGCGAATCCAGCGTAACCCTCCGCCGAAGGCCGTCTTGCGCTCTTCGAGTTGATCGGGGTAAGCCCAGTGCAAACAGCGGTGTTTGCACTGGTGCAAGAGACGGTGCAATTGGCAAGCGTCTGTCCTATTCCATGAGCCTCCTACTACATACAGTAGCTCATGGCTCCAACTTACACAAATATCCGACACCCTCGCCTCCTGATGCACATCAAGAGATCCAGACGCCGTCTCCGAACCGCTTGGTAGCAGTGGTGATCCCCGAAATTGTCAAGGAGCATTGGCGGGATTACCTGCTTTTGGATAGCGCGCGCTCGCCGCCTGCGCGCCGCATTGCTGCGCCATGGAGCTTCCACCTCTCGGTCGTCATGGTTCCCTGAGCTCGCGAACAGCCGCACCCGGAACGGGTCATCGAAGAGGAGGAGCCCGGATCGGCCGAGCCGGTGACAGCCTCGCCGCAGCCGGCTCAATAAACCACGGGTGCATCACTTGCGACTCCTTGCGGCCACTGGACGGCACCCAGTCGGCGCGCGAGATTTTGGGCGGAGCGCTGGAGCCATAAAGCTCACGACCCTTACCATCCGTCGTGGCGTTTCGCACCGCGTTTCGCTCGCGCGGCAGTTCGGGTCGTCAACTGTCCCGATCCTGCCGCCGAATGGGCCAGCGTGCCAACCATCACGGCGGACGCTATCTAAATCCATGGCTGCGCGCTTGCCGAGCACGCCCTGTCGTCGGCGTCGGCTTGAATACACCATCCTGACCCGGCTCCATCTCGATATGCCATCGATGCAGTCCGATCAGCGTGGAGCGATGCCCGATGGAGACGATGGTCATGTTCGGCAGAATCTCGCTCAGCATGCGGTAGATTTCCGCTTCCAGCTTTTCGCCAAGCGTCGATGTCGCCTCATCGAGGAACAGCTAATCCGGCACCGGGCTCGAAGGCGGCTCTCGATACCAATCCCGTCGGGCTTGCTGCCAAAAGGTTAAGGACGTTCCAAAAGTTAACGTTAATAAATGTCTAAAATTTGATTTAATTTTTTAGATTGTTATTCCTGCGGTTAGAGTATAAAATACTGGATCAGGTCAGGATAAGATTAATAAAAACAGCCTGGCGCCTCCATGGTTAAGGTGAGCAGCGAAGGAGAAGGTCTAGATGCCCAGCCCAGAAAAGCCTATTATCGGTTTCCAGAGCTCGCGCCGCAATCTGATGAGGATGGGTGCCGTTGCGGCCTCCGCGCTGATTGCTAAAGGAACGACAGCAGCCGCGGACGACTTTGATAGAGATAGGAATGGGGGTTGGTGGACAGACAGAGACAGAGAGAGAGACAGAGATCACGACCGGGATGACCATCATTGTTTTTTAAAAAGGACGACGATCCGGACTGCGGAAGGCGACCGCAAGATCGAAGACCTGGCCGTGGGCGATTTGCTGCCGACGGTCTTCGGCGGGACGCGTTCCATTCAGTGGATCGGGCGTTATCGGTACAGAAAGAACGATCCGGCGAAGCCCTGGGTTCGGAGCGTGATGCCGATCCGGATCGCTCGGTCGGCGCTTGGTCCCAATATTCCGCATGCCGATTTGTATGTCTCGGAGGCGCACGCTTTGCTGATCGATGGCGTGCTGGTGGCGGCGGGTAACCTCGTCAACGACGCGACGATTACCCGTTATGACGCGCGGGGGCTCGATGAATTGGAGTTCTTCCATATCAAGCTCGAACGACACGACGTGATCTATGCCGAGGGCGCGCCGAGCGAAACGCTCTTGGAAGTCGATGAGAGCGCGGCCAACTTCGCCGAATATCTTCGTCGATATGGACCTGTGACAGCCGGAGAGACGCCGTGTGCGCCGTTGCTGCGGTATGAATATCGGAGAGGCGAAATAAAGTCGTGTTTCCGAAGCGCGGTCGCGCCGTTGATCGACCGCCGCCAACCGGTAGACATTATTCGGGACAAGCTGGACGCGCGCGGCATCGCGCTTTTGTGGCAACCGGAACTGGTGTCCTGATTTCACGGCCGTGGGGCGGCATTGGCATCTTTGCTGAAGGCCGCATCCGGTCGATGCGAACAGCCGGCGCGCCGTTGGCGACCCCAAAGCCGAGCACTTCGTGCCGCGTGTAGCGTTTGGCCCCAGTCGGCTTGACCGCGATTTGGACTTCTGGCGCTCACCGGGAGAGCAGAAGGCAGCGGACACCCTTCGAACAGGGCCTGCGCGCCGCCGCGTCCAACCCGGTGAGCCCCCGGGGTGCCGCTCACGAGCCATGGCGCAAGCGGATTAAGTGCGCCAACGTTCTTCAGCCCCGGCTGCGCTTTTTTGAGCAGCTCGAGGCGCTTGTCATCGAGATTTCCCTCGGCTCGGTGGCGAGCCCAGTGACATTGCTGCCCGGGCGCGCGAGGCTCTCGATCAGCCCGCGCCCAACCGGATCGTCGCAGCAATCCTGGGATTGGAACTCCAGCAATTCGGTTGCCGATATGACGATCGGGATCGTGCTCGTCGCCTGACGCACGCCGAGCGTTGCCGGCACAGTGGCCACAACAATGACGTCAACCTTCAAACGGACCAGCTCCGCCGCGAGCACAGGCAAACGCGACCTA